>NZ_WJBG01000213.1 GCF_009709555.1 Streptomyces blattellae
CCCGTCCGGCGACACATGCGCAGGCGCACCCCCACCGGCAACCGGCGGTATGTACTGCGTCGCGCCGTCGTCGGCGGGCGGCAACGGTGCCCCGAAGCTCCCGGATCCGGCGGGCGGCAGAGGCGCGGAGGCACCGGAGCCGTACGCGCCCGGGGCCGGGCTGCCGTAGCCATCGGCTGCCGCCGGGGGCTGGGCGGCGGGCTGGGCAGCCCCCGCATTCCCGTACGTCTGGGCACCGGCGTGCGGCGGCAGGGGTGCGCCCGCCGCCGGAGGGCCGTAGCCGGGTGTGGGCGGCTGCCCCGTACCGGGGGAGGGGGAGGCACCGTATCCGCCCCCCGGCGCGGGCGGATGAGCGCCCTGACCGCCGTCCAAAGCCTGGCCGTTCGGCGCGTACGACGACTCGGCGGACGGCGCGTGAGGGGTGTACGACGACTCGGCGGACGGCGCGTGAGGGGTGTACGACGACTCGGCGGACGGCGCCTGCGAGGTGTACGACGGCTGCTGTGCGCCCGGCGCCTCGGGTGCCTGCGCGGGCGATGTGTACGACGACTGGGGTGCCTGCGGGGGTGGCGTGTACGACGGTTGGGGTGCGGGCTCCGGCGGCGCATACGTCGGCTGCGCACCCGATCCCGGCGGCATCTCACCGCCGTATGCCGCCTCCTGCGCCGGCTGCGGCTGGGCCGGGATCGCGTGGGCCTGGTCCGGTGTGCCCCAGGCGGCCGGCGCCGTCTGCTGGTACGGCTCCGGGGAGCCCCAGCCCTCGGCGGGGCCGGAGCCCCAGCCCTGGCCCGACGGCGGGGGCGGGGACTGGTTCTGGTCGGGGCCCCAGGGGGTGCCCCACACCTGGCCCTCGGGCGGCGCCGAGGCGGGAGTCGGCGGGACGGGGCGGCCGTACTGCGGACCGCCCTGTCCGCCCGTCATGCCCGGCAGCAGGGGCTCGCCACCGTCCGATGGCAGCACGATGCCTTCGCGCGCTTGCCGCGGCGAGGGCTCCTCGCCCTGTCCACTCTGCGTCACCGGGACTCCTACGAATGGGGGACCTTCGGAATCGTCGGTTCACGCTACCGGGTCGCCTGAGCCCGGTGCCACGCAGCACAGGACCTGACCTCCTTCCCTGTGACCGCCATAACAAAACCGGCCCCTCATCCGCTTCGTACGCCCCTCCTTACGCCCCTCCTTCACCACCGGTGCCTTCGTTTCCCACGCGCCCCATCGCGGGCGTATCCGCTTCTTTCAGGCCGCCGCCTGCAAGTCCAGCCGCGCCCCGAACTCCCGTACCACGGGCTCGTCCCGGAACGGCTCCAGCCGCTGCTGGAAGTCCTCCAGATACTCGGCGCCGCGGTTGGAGCGCAGGGTCTCCAGCAACTCCACGGCCTTCAGTCCCGTGTGCACGGCCTGTTCGACCTCGCGCTGCTGGACCTGTGCGGTGGCCAGCAGGACGTAGCCGATCGCCCGGCGCCGCGCCCGCGACTCGGGCAGCCCGGACAGGCACTCCTCCGCCCGCCGTGCCGCCGCCTCGGCCTGTCCCAGGTCACGGTGGCAGTGCGCCAACTCGTCGGCCAGATACGCCTCGTCGAAGTGCGCGATCCACGCCGGGTCGTCGCCGGAGGACGGGTCGGCCGACTCCAGCGCGCTCACCGCACGCCCCGACGCCGCATGGGCGGCCCGCGCGTCCCCCATCAACGCATGCCCCCGGGCCTCGGCCGCGTAGAACATGGCCTCCGCGCGGGGGGTCACGCGCCCCCGCGCCCCCTCCTGCGCCGCCCGCGCCAACTGGGCGATCTCCCGCGGGTTTCCGAGCTGCGCGGCGAGATGGCTCATGGACGCGGCGAGCACATACCCGCCGTACGCCCGGTCGCCCGCCGCCTGCGCGAGCCGCAGCGCCTGGATGTAGTACCGCTGGGCCAGGCCCGGTTGGCCGGTGTCGATGGCCATATAGCCCGCCAGCTCCGTCAACCGGGCCACCGCGGCGAAGAGTTCACGCCCCACGGCCTCCCGGTACGACCCCGCCAGCAGCCCGGAGACGACGCTGTTCAGGTAGTGCACGACCACCGGGCGCACATGCCCGCTGCCGTACTGGTGGTCCAGGTCGACCAGCGCCTGGGTCATGGCCTTCACGGCCGCCACGTCGGACTCCCCCACCCGCGGGCCCGCCGAGCGCGCCACCTGCGAGTCGGGCGAGGAGATCAGCCAGTCCCGGCTCGGCTCCACCAGTGCGGACGCGGCGACGGAGGAGCCGGAGAGGAAGTCCCGCCGGCCGACGTCGCTGCGCCACAGCTCACAGACCTGCTCGATGGCTCCCAGTACCGTCGGCGAGAACTGGAGGCCGACGCCCGAGGCGAGGTTCTTGCCGTTGGCCATGCCGATCTCGTCGATCGTGACCGCGCGGCCCAGCTTGCGGCCCAGCGCCTCGGCGATGATCGCCGGAGCGCGTCCGCGTGGCTGCTGTCCGCGCAGCCAGCGGGCGACGGACGTCTTGTCGTAGCGCAGGTCGAGGCCGTGCTCGGCGCCGCACATGTTCACTCGGCGGG
Source organism: Streptomyces blattellae (assembly GCF_009709555.1). Lineage (GTDB taxonomy): Bacteria > Actinomycetota > Actinomycetes > Streptomycetales > Streptomycetaceae > Streptomyces > Streptomyces blattellae. Next base: position 2,532 of record NZ_WJBG01000213.1, read on the forward strand.
CCAGCCCGGCGTTCGAGCAACCCGCTTCCTGGATGAGCGCCTGCAGCCGTTCGTTCGGCTGCCGCGCGACGAGAGGCCTTGCGGCCATGGCGTACCCCCTGTGGCTGCGGTGCCTGCCCACGCACCGAGTTGATGTGTCTTCCCCGGCCGGGCGCCTCCCGATGAGCGAAAGGATCCGGCCGTGAAGATCAATGCCCCACGGTCATGACGAAAATGCGAGGCTTACGAGGATTGCCGGGGTAAAGGCGGAAGCCGACCCCACTCGTGGCTACCCCGCTGCGGCCAGGGATCCTCCTGCGCGCCCCCGCACATGCACCCATGCGCCCCAGTTGGGAAATCGATGCTCCTCCCCCGCGCGCGGGTCCTGTCGCCGGACTGGCTCCGTCCGCCCGGAGGGCGGGCCTCGCAGAAGTCGGTGCACAAGTCGGTGCACAAGTCGGTGCACAAGTCGGTGCAGAAGTCGGTCCGACGACAGGACCTGGCCGTAACCGGAGTTGGGTGCGGGAGTTGTGATGAGCGTGGAAGAGACGATCGCGAGCACCGAAGCCGCCCAGATTCCGAAGCAGCGCGGGGAATCGCTGCTGGAGACCGCCGTTCGCTACGCCGAGGAGCGCCATTGGGACGTCTTCCCGGGCACCTGGCTGGAAGCCGTCGACGGGGTGCAGCGCTGCTCGTGCGGCGACGTCGCGTGCGCCGCGCCCGGCGCGCACCCGACACGGCCGGACTGGGCGACGCAGGCCACGGGCAGTGCGACCGTCGCGCGCCGGATGTGGCAGAAGCAGTCGACGTCGTCGATTCTGCTGCCGACGGGGCGCACCTTCGACGCGATTTCCGTTCCGGAGACCGCGGGGTTCCTGGCGCTGGCCCGGATGGAGCGGATGGAGCTGACGCTCGGGCCGGTGACGCTGACTCCGGATCGGCGAATGGAGTTCTTCGTGCTGCCGGGCGCCGCGGTGAAGGTGCCCGACCTGGTGCGCAAGCTGGGCTGGGCGGTCGCCTCGCTGGATCTCGTGGCGCTCGGGGAGGGTGGATGGGTGGCCGCGCCTCCCACCCGGTTCGGGTCTCGCGGAGCCGTGCAGTGGGCCTGCCGCCCCACGCCGGCGAATCGATGGCTGCCGGATGCGGAGGAGTTGATCTCGCCGCTCGCCTATGCGTGCGGGCGGGACCGGTAGGCCGGCGGCTGCGGGTCGTCCGTGGCTGCTCGGGCCCATGCGGAGGAGCCGCACATCGATGCAGCCCCGCGCCTCTGAAGGGCGCTACCGCACTCTTGTCCAGTGCTCCACCCTTCAGGGCGGAGGTGTAGGACATCTTGACCCCCGCGGCCCGGAAAGGCGCAGCGCACTGCTGAAGCCGCCTTGTCCGACAACGTAGTTGGGCGACCTACCGCCGGACGGGCGGAAAGTGACGCCTGTGGAGGCCGTGTAAGACCGATCTCCCCGGAGACCGGCAGGCGTCTGTGAAGCAGGAACCCGTGGTGGTACCGCGAAGCGGTACGGACCGGAATCTCCAGCCTCGGGCTGGAGAGGGCGTCAATCGCGCCGAGAGTTCTGCCGTGACGCCCGCCGCGGGGGTGGTGCGGGCAGGACCACGCCCTTCTCGGGAGTCCCGCAGGAGGGCCTGGCGGCGGTGGGCAAGGGCTGAGGGGACCGCGGCAAGGGCGGGCGCGGCTTGGACAGCGTCCTCAGGGGGCGGGGGGTGGCTCCGCCGCGATGGGGGTCCCCCGGGTTCGAGCGAAGCCGCGAACTCGGGGGAGCGACCAGCCAAGCACCGCTCGCAGTCGCCGACGCGGGCAACCCGGCGGACGAGAAGCCGCTCGAAACTCACAGCGCGTTACTCACAGCGCGTTACTCACAGCGCGTTACTCACAGCGCGTTCAAGAACGGCTCGATCGCCGCACGCCACCCCTCCGGCTGGTCATAGTGGACGAGGTGCCCCGCATCGGCGATCTCCGCATACTCGCCGAGAGGCAACACGCGCACCATCTCCTGAGCCTCCGCGCGGCCGAGCTCCCCGTCGAGCCCACGGACGACAAGGGCCGGGCACCGCACCTGAGCCAGCTCCTCCCAGTGCGCGTCATACACCCACGTCGCCCGGGACTTGAGCATCTGGCCGGGTTCGAAGACGGGCCGCCAGCCGTCGGACGCCTCATGCATCGCCTCGGCGTAGAACTCGCCGCGGGACGGATTGGGCCGCTCCACCCAGGGGTCGTCCTCACCGAACCACTTGCGGACATCGGCGAGCGTGGCGAACGGCACGGGCCAGGACTTGAACCACTGGTCCCACTCCCGCTGCGAGGCCGAGCCGAGCGCGGAGGCCCGCATATCGCAGATGATCACTCCGCGGACCAGATCGGGGCGCTTGGCGGCGAGCTGCCAGGCGGTCAGTCCGCCCATGGCGTGGCCGATGAGGACGGCCGGCCCGAGGCCGAGTTGTTCGATGGCGGCCTCGGCGTCCTCGACGTATGCCTCGCGGGTGAAGGAGGCCTGTGGGGGCTTGTCACTCTGGCCGTGGCCGCGCTGGTCGAGCGCTACGGCGCGATGGCGTCCGGAGAGCCAGCGGGCGGTGGAGGCCCAGTGCGAGGCGCGGCCCATCAGGCCGTGCAGTAACAGCACGCCGGACATGCGGTCCTGTTCGCCGGGGCCGGGCGGCTGGCCCGTCGCGGGGTGTGGTGCTTGGCCGGTGTGCCCGCTCGTGTCCCGCGCCGGGTCGGGCTTGGGAGGGTCGCCGAACTCCCAGGCCGCCAGGCGTACGCCGTCCGCCCCGGTCACATCGATGCGTCGCGCCATGGATCCTGGCACCCCCCTAGCTCCGCTCGGACCGCTCGCTCCCGCTTGAGCCGACCGGTCCTGTGAACCGTGTCCTGCCTGCCGTGGTACCGATCTCTGCCGGGGCCCACCGGGGCCCTCGCTCGTCTGCCGACACGATGCCGCGCCTACTGGTGAAGCGCAGGTTCCGCATGCCGTGTCACCCTCAGGCTATCGAATACACATTCGAAGATGCGGGGTCTGCCGGTAACACCCCTCGTACGAGTGACCTCGGTCAGGGATTGACCGCCCGCGGCGAGGGGAGATCTTCTGCGGGAGGCGGACCGCTCGGGGAAAACGGTCCGAGGGGAATGACCCTGAGAGCTCGGGGCTCCGGGTCAGCACAGGGGAGGACAGGCCCCGGCGCCACACGGCGCCGGGGCCCTCTCCACGTCTACGCCCACTTCTCCTTCTACGGCACATCCTCCCGCCCCTCCCCGGCCGGACGACATCGCTGTCGCTTGTCGCTGTCGCACCACGGCCAAGAGCCCCTCAGGTCATATGCCTCATGCGACAGCCTCGCACGTGAACCGTCCGCGCGCTGCGATTCGGCTCAGTGAATCCTGGAACCGGCAAGATCACCGCGGCCCCGCGGACCGCCTCTCCACCCCCGGCAGGCGACCGCACCCGGCGCCGGTCAGCGCTTGGCGACGAACACGTGGGAGGCGACGTCCGACTCCAGCTCGGCCGCCTCGCCGCCGCTGCCCACCAGCACCCCGCCGGCCGCCTCCGTCACGCTCACCACCGACCCGGGCTGCACGCCCGCGCGACGCAGCGTGTACATCAGCTGCGCGTCCGTCTGGATCGGCTCGCCGATACGGCGCACGACGACCGTCTTGCCCTCCATCCCCGGATCCAGGTCGGCCAGCGACACCATGCCCTCGTCCAGGAACGGATCGGCGCCGTCCTTCTCGCCCAGCTCCTCCAGGCCCGGGATCGGGTTGCCGTACGGCGACTCGGTGGGGTGGCGCAGCAGTTCGAGCACCCGGCGCTCCACGGCCTCGCTCATCACGTGCTCCCAGCGACACGCCTCGGCGTGCACCTGCTCCCACTCCAGCCCGATCACATCGACGAGCAGGCACTCCGCGAGGCGGTGCTTGCGCATCACGCGCGTCGCCAGCCGGCGGCCCTCGTCCGTGAGCTCCAGGTGCCGGTCGCTGGCGACGGACACCAGTCCGTCCCGCTCCATCCGCGCCACGGTCTGGCTGACCGTCGGCCCGCTCTGGTCGAGCCGCTCGGCGATCCGGGCGCGCATGGGGACCACACCTTCCTCCTCCAGCTCCAGGATGGTGCGGAGATACATCTCCGTGGTGTCGATCAGTCCGGACATACGTGCCCCTCGATTAGCTTGCCGATTCCGCCGAAAGCACCAGGCTTCACGGCGCGTGCGCTGGCCCTGATTTCAATTCTGCCGGATACCACTGACAAGCGTGCCGTGCCGGTGAAACCAGGGGGTTGCGGCGGCGTATCCGGTGGGCTGACAAGCGTGCCAGGACGGTGATCTCGGCACTCGACGCGGCGACATCCGGTCGCATACCGTTCGGTAGTGGATGTGCGCTGCGCGCGGGTCCAGCTCGCGGCTGCCGGACGGTGAGGAGAGGTTCACGCCGAGTTTCCGGCGTGCAACGATTCTCTCAATCTTGCGGGAACTCGATGTGTGCTGCGTCACGTTCGAGTTGAATGATTGTTAGTGAGCGAACCGACGTGCCGTACGTGCGGACACAGCCTGCAGGGGGTCCAGGTGAGTGCTTCCCGGCGTAGTGGGACCACCGACGAGCTGGGGCCGGACGAGCCCGAACGGGACGGTCCGGAGGGCTCGGGCGGTTCCGATCTGCTGGCTGCGCTGCTCGACGGCATGGACGCGGCCCTGTGCGCCTTCGATGCCGACGGTGTCGTCACGCACTGGAACCGCGAGGCCGAGCGGATTCTCGGGTGGACCGCGGGCGAGGCGGTGGGCCGGCACGGGTTCGCCGGGTGGGCTGTACGGACGGCGGACGCGGAAGAGGTCGAGTCCCGGCTGATGGCCACCATGCACGCGCCGGGACGCCAGGTCCATGAGTTCGCGCTGCTCACCAAGGACGGCGGCCGGGTCCTCGTACGGACCCAGTCCGCGGCCGTCCGCGGCCCCGACGGAAAGCCCGCCGGACTGTACTGCGCCTTCAGCGAGGTGCACACGCAGATCGATCTCGAACGGTCCATCGCGCTGAGCGAGGCCCTCTTCGACGACGCGAGCTGGGGCGTCGTCCTCGTCGACGTCGACCTGCGGCCCGCCGTCGTGAACGCGCACGCGGCTCGCGCGCTGGGCATCGGGCGTACGTCGGTGCTCGGCAGACCGGTCGGTGAACTGCTCTCCCAAGGCGTCGAGGAGCTGGAGAGCGCCCTCACCCATGTGCTCGCCGAGGGCACGCCGCCCGCGCCCGCCGAGATCTGGGTCGGGGTACGCACGCCGGAGGGCGAGAAGCGGCGCTGCTGGCGCTGCGGCTTCGTACGGCTGGCCTCCCCGCTCGCCGAGGAACCGGTGCCGCTCGGCGTCGGCTGGCTGTTCAACGACGTCACGGAGGCCAAGCAGGCCGAGCAGGAGGCGGCGCTGCTGCGGTTCCGCACCAATCAGCTGCACCGTGCCGGGCGGGCCGCCGCGGAGTGCGAGGACCCGGCCGAGGCCGCCACCGTCCACCTGGACTTCGCGCTCGCCGGGTTCGCCGACCACGCGCTGATCGACCGCGCGGCGGGCGGCGCGATCACCGACGCGGAGGCCGCCGAGCCGGTACGGCTGGTGCGTATCGCCGCCACACCCGCGGGCACCCCCGGGCCGAGCCTGGTCACCGGCCAGGCCGGGCTGCCGGTCCGCTACGGCGAGGGACACCCCGCGTTGCAGTGCGTGGGGCGGGCCGGGTCCGTGCGGGCCAGCATCGGATCGGTACCGCCCGAGCAGGCGCGCGCATGGGCGCGGGCCCGCCAGTGGCCGCCGGACGCCGTGCACGCGCTGTGCGCGGTGCTGCGCAGCCGGGGGCGGACGCTGGGCGTCGTGACGTTTCTGCGCGGGGGCGGGCGCAGCGCGTTCGAACGGCCCGACGCGGCGTACGCGGAGGATGTCGCCGTACGGATCGCGGCGGCGCTGGATCTGGCGGGGACGGTACGCGGGGACTGGCCGCCGGGGACTTCCGCCTAGTCAGGCCGCCGGGGGGCGATGTGCGGCCTGCGCCCCGTGCGCGCCGCCGGGCGATGTGCGGCCTGCGCCCCGTGCGCGCGACCGGCCACGACGGCCCCGGCACGATCGACTCCGGCTCGACTCCGGCTCGACTCCGGCTCCAGCGGCGCGTTCAGCGGCCTGTTCGGTGGCAATAGAAGATCCGGTCCCCGTACTCCGCCATCACACGGCCGTTCCAGTCGTGGCCACCGTCGACGTTGCCGGAGCGCAGCAGAGGCGGTTCGACGCCGCGGGCGGCCAGGGCGGCGGCCGTTTCGGCCATGACCGCCTGGAGCAGGGCCGATGTGACGACCGTGGAGGCCGGGGCGAAGGGCGCCGGGACGGTGTCGAGGGTGAGTTCCGCGTCACCGACCGCGATCTTCGAGTCGAGGACGATGTCGCAGTGGTCCTTCAGATACGTCCCCGAGGAGTGCCGGGACGTCGTCTCCGACGCGTACGCCACCGAGGTCACGCCGATCACCTTCACGCCCAGGGCACGGGCGCTCATGGCCATCTCCACGGGCAGCGCGTTGCGCCCCGACAGCGAGATGATCACCAGGGCGTCGCCCTCGCGGACCGGGGACGTGTCGAGCACGGCGCTCGCGAGACCGCCGACCCGTTCCAGGGCGGAGCCGAGTGTGGCCGGAACGACATCGACTCCTACGACCCCGGGAACGGCCAGCAGGTTCATCAGCGCGAGGCCGCCGGCGCGGTAGACGACGTCCTGCGCGGCCAGCGAGGAGTGGCCGGCGCCGAAGGCGAACAGACGGCCACCGCAGACGACGGTGTCCGCGAGGAGCGACCCGGCCGCCGTGATCGCCTCGCCCTCCTCGTCCCGTACGCGTTGCAGCAGCCCGATCGCGGCATCGAAGAACTGACCGGACAGCTTGCTGTCGCTCATACGAGGTCCCTTCGGGCACGGACGTGGTGGCGTGCGCGGCGATGTGTCGCGGATCACGGTGCGGTCTGGACCAGTGCGGTGTCAATACGGCCGTTGCCGTGTGACGGTGCGTGTTGTGCTGGGTGGGTTGCGCGGTCCGGCGCCGCGTGACACTGCCCTTGCTTGGGGGGCGGACGGCGCCCATCGGCACGACTGCCCTGGGAGGGAGCCTCCATGCGAGCCGCGGTGATTCGACAGGCACGGCCTGATGACGCTTCAGCGGTCGCCGGCGTCCACGTGCGCTCCTTCCGGGTGGCCTTTGCCGGTGTGGTCCCGCAGGACTACCTCGACGCCATGGACCCGAGCCGTAAAGAGTCCGGCTGGCGGGCCGGCATCGCGGAGACGCAGTGGCCGCAGTCGGGAGTACTGGTGGCCGAGACCGAGGCGGGGATCGTCGGGTTCGCAGGCTTCGGCCCGTCCCAGGAGACCTCTTCCATCGCGGAAATCGGCTCGCTCTACACGCTGCCCGAGGTCTGGGGCACCGGCGTCGGAAAGCAGTTGATGCTGGTCACGCTGACGACTCTCGGCCAGGCCGACTACGCGCAGGCCACGTTGTGGGTCCTGGAAGCCAATCAGCGCGCGCGGCGCTTCTACGAGTCCGTCGGCTGGCATGCGGATGGCGCGGTCGTGGAGGACGCAACTGGCGGGGTCGCCCTGGACAAGTTGCGTTACCGGCGCGCGCTCGGTCGGCCCGGCCGGGGCCGGTGCCGTCAACATCTCGGAAAACCGGTTGATCCGTGACCAACGGCTTCTTAGTGTGGCTGCTACTTCGGAGAGGAGGTGGTTCGGCAGATGTATGCATACCGGACGGAAGAGGTGGCTGCGGGCTAGCGGCCCGTCACCACACCCAGTGCGGTGCCGGGCCGGCGTGTGAGAAGCACGCAGCCGGCCCAATCCAACGCAGTCACCCGACCCGCGAGCTCGCCGGTACGTCCGGCCGGCTCCCCCGCCGTGAGGCGGAGGGACCAGAGCTCGCGGGTCGTCTGCGTGCGGGGGCTATGCGGAGACTCAGTGCGCCATGTCGCCGTAGCCCTCGATCTCCCGCGGGTCTCGGGAACCCGGGCCGATGTAGCGGGCGGAGGGGCGGACCAGGCGGCCGGTGCGCTTCTGTTCGAGGATGTGGGCGGACCAGCCGGCCGTGCGGGCGCAGGTGAACATGGATGTGAACATGTGGGCCGGGACCTCGGCGAAGTCCAGGACGATGGCGGCCCAGAATTCGACATTGGTGGCGAGGACGCGGTCGGGGCGGCGGGCGTGCAACTCCGCCAGGGCGGCCTTCTCCAGCGCCTCCGCCACCTCGAAACGCGGGGCGCCCAGTTCGCGGGCGGTACGGCGGAGCACGCGCGCGCGGGGGTCTTCCGCGCGGTAGACGCGGTGGCCGAAGCCCATGAGGCGTTCGCCCTTGTCGAGGGCGTGTTTGACGTAGGCCTCGGCGTCGCCGGTGCGCTCGATCTCCTCGATCATGCCGAGCACGCGGGAGGGGGCGCCGCCGTGCAGGGGGCCGGACATGGCTCCAACGGCGCCGGAGAGGGCGGCGGCCACGTCCGCGCCGGTGGAGGCGATGACGCGGGCAGTGAAGGTGGAGGCGTTCATGCCGTGTTCCGCCGCGCTGGTCCAGTACGCGTCGACCGCCGCCACATGCTTGGGGTCGGGCTCGCCGCGCCAGCGGATCATGAAGCGTTCGACGACGGACTGCGCCTTGTCGATCTCCCGCTGGGGGACCATGGGCCGGCCCTGGCCGCGGGCGGACTGGGCGACGTAGGACAGGGCCATGACGGCGGCGCGGGCGAGGTCCTCGCGGGCCTGGGCGGAGTCGATGTCGAGCAGCGGCTTCAGGCCCCATACGGGGGCGAGCATGGCCAGTGCCGACTGGACGTCGACGCGGATGTCGCCGGAGTGCACGGGGATCGGGAACGGTTCGGCGGGCGGCAGGCCGGGGTTGAAGGCGCCGTCGACGAGCAGGCCCCAGACGTTGCCGAACGAGACGTGGCCGACCAGGTCCTCGATGTCGACGCCTCGGTACCGGAGTGCGCCGCCTTCCTTATCCGGTTCGGCGATCTCCGTCTCGAACGCGACGACTCCTTCGAGTCCGGGTACGAAGTCGGACATCAGGCGGCTCCTCGTGATGTGTGCGACGGGTGGCGTGTGTGGTGTGCCGTGTGCCGTGTGCCGTTGGTTCGTGGTGGTGTTCCGCCCGGTGGATCCGCGGTCGGTGCGCTGCGAGACTCGCGGTCCTGGGCGTTTTCCCTGTGATGCCCTGTGCGGCCGGCGGTCACCCAACCGGAACGACATCTGAACGATATCTCCGAGTGCCACCCTTGGGGAGGGTTCGCGGCACTCAGTGCCACTCAGTGATGAAGGACACCATGCCGAACGGCGCGCGCGGATACGGCAAGATGACCGCGTGAACGATCGTGACGCCGTGTCCGCCGTCCCCCTCGATCCCGCGTCGATGCGCAAGCAGTACCGGGCCGAGGGTCTGGCCGAGTCCGATCTGGCCGCCACGCCGGTGGCACAGTTCGCGCGCTGGTTCAAGCAGGCCGCGACGCAGGCCCATCTCTTCGAGCCGAACGCGATGGTCGTTTCGACGGCGGACGGCGAGGGGCGGCCCAGCTCTCGTACGGTGCTGTTGAAGCAGTTCGACGAGCAGGGTTTCGTCTTCTACACCAATTACGACTCCCGCAAGGGCCGTGACCTGTCCGAGAACCCGTATGTGTCGCTGCTGTTCCCCTGGCATCCGATGGCCCGGCAGGTCATCGTCTGCGGGGTGGCGCGGCGCACCGGCCGTGACGAGACGGCCGCCTATTTCCGTTCCCGGCCGCACGGTTCGCAGCTCGGGGCGTGGGCCAGCGCCCAGTCCTCGGTGATCGCCACGCGTGCCGATCTCGACGCGTCCTACGCCGAGTTGGCGGCCCGCTATCCGGAGGGCGAGCAGGTGCCGGTGCCTCCGCACTGGGGTGGTTTCCGGGTGGCTCCGCAGTCGGTGGAGTTCTGGCAGGGGCGCGAGAACCGGCTGCATGACCGGTTGCGGTATGTGGCGGAGGCCGACGGGAGCTGGCGGGTGGAGCGGCTCAGTCCGTGAGCACCTCCTCCAGTAGTACGGCCCACTGGGCGACCACTCGTTCCCGGCGCGGGCGGTCGTCGGTGAGCAGGTTGGCCAGGCCCAGGCCGCGAGCCATGTCCAGCAGCCCCTGAACCGTCTCCCGTACGCCGGCGCGCGACTCGTCCGCGTCGAGCAGTTCGATCGCGATGTGGTGGGTCTCGCGGCCGACGCGGGCTTCGAGTTCGGTGACGCGGGGGCGCAGCTGCTCTTCGTTGGACGCGGCGACCCACAGGTGGAGGGCGGCGCGGAACAGGGGACCGGTGTAGAGGTCGACCAAGGCTGCCACCACCGCGCGCCGGTCGCCCGCCGCGCCCTGCGGGAACAGCGCCCGCAGCGCCGTCGAGCGCTCCTCGGCGACGTACTCCACCGCCGCCGTGAAGAGGTCCTCGCGGGTCGGGAAGTGGTGCTGGGCGGCGCCGCGGGAGACGCCGGCGCGTTCGGCGACGACCGAGACGGTGGAGCCTGCCCAGCCGTGCTCGGCGAGGCAGGACACGGCGGCTTCGAGGAGCCGTCGCCGGGTGGCCCGGCTGCGGTCCTGCTTGGGTGCGCGGTCGACCGTGCTCACAGCGCCCATGGAGGTTCCCGTCGTTCCAGGAAGGCCGTCATGCCCTCGCGGGCGTCCGCGGAGGCGAACAGCCGGGCGGAGAGCGCGGTCAGGTCGGCCGCGTCCCGGTCGAAGGCCTCCAGCACCCTGGCCGTGAGCAGCCGTTTCGTCTCGGCCAGGGACTGTGGGGAGGCCCGGCGCAGGCCGTCGAGGACGGGTTCGAGTACGGCGTCGACGTCGTCGCCGGAAGCGGTCAGCAGGCCGATTCGGGCCGCCTCGGCCGCGTCGAAGCGCTCGCCGGTGAGGCAGTAGCGGGACAGGGCGCGCGGATCGGTCCGGGGCAGCAGCGGGAGGGTGATGGCGGCGGGGGCCACGCCGATCCGTACCTCGGTGAAGGCGAAGGTCGCCCCGGTCGACGCGGCGGCGATGTCGCAGGAGCCGAGCAGTCCGAGGCCGCCCGCGCGGACGTGTCCGGTGACGCGGGCGACGACCGGTTTGGGCAGTCCGACGATCTGCCGGAGGAGGCCGACGAGGGCATCCGGGGGCGGTGGGTCGCGCAGGTCGGCGCCTGCGCTGAAGGTGTTGCCGGTGTGAGTGAGGACGACGGCGCGAATGTCGCCGTCCTTGCCGCAGTCGGTGAGCGCGTCGGCGAGTTCGCCGACGAGGGCCGCCGACAGGGCGTTGCGGTTGTGCGGGGAATCGAGGCCGATCGTTTCGACGCCACGCGCGCGCGTACGGCTGATCAACGTCACGTGCGCTCCCTGAGTTCCCGGCGCAGGATCTTGCCGGTGGCGGCCCGTGGCACGCCGTCGATGAAGGTGACCTGCCGGACGCGCTTGTAGGGGGCGACGCGTTCGGCGACGTACATCATGACCTCTCCTTCGGAGAGGTCGGTGGCGGTGGGCCGGCGGACCACGTAGGCGTGCGGGACTTCGCTGCCGTCGTCGTTGAGGGCGCCGATGACGGCGGCGTCGGCGATGCCGGGGTGGGTGAGCAGGAGGGCCTCCAGTTCGGCGGGGGCGACCTGGAAGCCCTTGTACTTGATCAGTTCCTTGACGCGGTCGACGACGAACAGCCAGCCGTCGGCGTCGGCATGGCCGACGTCGCCGGTGTGCAGCCAGCCGTCGGGGTCGATCATCGCGGCGGTGGCGTCGGGGCGGCCCAGGTAGCCCTTCATGATCTGGGGTCCGCGGATGAGGATCTCGCCGGGTTCGCCGACGCCGAGGTCCTTGGCGGGGTCGTCGAGGGAGACGATGCGCATCTCGGTGCCGCCTATGAGCTTGCCGACGGTGCCGGGGGGCGCGTCGTGCATGGCGCTCAGGGGGACGACATGGCTGCCGGGCGACAGTTCCGTCATGCCGTAGGCCTGGCCGATCGGCGGCAGGTTCAGGCGCTGGGAGCAGGCCGCGGCGAGCTGGGCGTCGAGCGGGGCGGCGGAGCTGATGAGGTACTTCAGGGACGACAGGTCGTACTCGGCGACGAGCGGGTGCTTGGCGAGGGCGAGGACGATCGGCGGGGCGACGTACAGGCCGGTGATGCGGTGGTTCTGGATGGCGGCGAGGAAGGTCTCCAGGTCGAAGCGCGGCAGGACGACGACGGTGGCGCCGATCCGCAGGGGCCCGTTCATCAGCGCGGTGAGCCCGTAGATGTGGAAGAAGGGCAGGACGGCGAGGATGCGGTCGCCGGGGCCCGCGGCGATGGCGGGTTCGAGCTGGGCGAGATTGGTGGCGATCTGGCGGTGCGTGAGCATCACGCCCTTGGGGATGCCGGTGGTGCCCGAGGAGTACGGGAGGGCCGCGACGTCCGCTGCGGGGTCGATGTCGACCTGCGGTTCGGGGGCGGTCGAGGCGAGCATGTCGATGAGGGAGCGGTGCCCGGGCGCGCTGTCGCAGACGAAGATCTCCTCGACGCCGCCGGCCAGTTCGGCGGCCCTGCGGGCGGTCTCCAGCAGCGGCGAGACGGTGACGATCCAGCGGGCGGCCGAGTCCCGCAGCTGCTTGGCGAACTCCTCGGCGGTGGACAGCGGGTGCACGGTCGTGACGGACGCCCCCGCGCGCGTGGCGGCGTAGAAGGCGGTCGGGAAGGCGAGGGTGTTCGGGCTGTGCAGGGCGAGCACATCGCCCTTGCGGACTCCCGCCTCGGCCAGCGCGGCCGCGACACGCCGGTGGAACTGGTCCACCTGCGCATACGTGAGGGTCATGCCGTTGGTGCCGTCGATCAGCGCGGGCGTGTCACCGAACTCGGCGGCCCGGCCCAGCACGGCGTCGTGGATGGGCAGTTCGACGGGCGGGACGTCTGCGTACTCGCTACGGAACACGGTTCCTCCAAGACGGCGAGGGGCCCTCAGTACGACTTGGGCAGGCCCAGGGTCTGGTGGGAGACGTAGTTGAGAATCATCTCCCGGCTCACTGGAGCAATACGGGACACGCGGGCGGCGGTTATCAGCGAAGCGAGGCCGAATTCCCGGGTGAGGCCGTTTCCGCCGAGGGTGTGCACGGCTTGGTCGACGGCTTTCACGCACGCCTCCCCGGCCGCGTATTTCGCCATGTTGGCGGCTTCTCCCGCGCCGGCGTCGTCTCCGGCGTCGTAGAGGCAGGCCGCCTTCTGCATCATCAGGCGGGCGAGTTCGAGTTCGATGTGCGACTGGGCGAGGGGGTGCGCGATCGCCTGGTGGGCGCCGATGGGGGCCTTCCAGACGGTGCGCTCGCACGCGTAGGCGACGGCTCGGTCGAGGGCGTACCGGCCCATGCCGATCGCGAAGGCGGCCGTCATGATGCGTTCGGGGTTGAGACCGGCGAAGAGCTGGAGGAGCCCCGCGTCCTCGTCGCCGACGAGGGCGTCGGCGGGGAGCCGTACGTCGTCGAGGGTCAGCTCGAACTGCTTCTCGGCGGCGTTGAGTTCCATGTCGATCTGGCGCCGCGCGAAGCCTTCGGCGTCTGCCGGGACGATGAACAGGCAGGGTTTGAGGCTGCCGGTGCGGGCGTCTTCGGTGCGGCCGACGATGAGGGTGGCGTCGGCGATGTCGACGCCGGAGATGAAGACCTTGCGGCCGGTGAGCAGCCAGTCGGTGCCGTCTTTGCGTGCCGTGGTGGTGATGCGGTGGCTGTTGGAGCCGGCGTCGGGTTCGGTGATGCCGAAGGCCATGGTGCGTTTGCCTTCGGCGAGGGCGGGGAGCCATTCGCGTTTCTGGGCCTCGGTGCCGAAGCGGGCGATGACCGTGCCGCAGATCGCCGGGGAGACGATCATCATGAGGAGGGGGCAGCCGGCGGCGCCGAGTTCTTCGAGGACGATGGAGAGTTCGGCTGTGCCGCCGCCTCCGCCGCCGTGTTCCTCGGGGAGGTTGACGCCGAGGTAGCCGAGTTTCGCGGCCTCCGACCAGAGGTCTTCTCGGACGAAGTCGCGGCCGTGGCGTTTGCCGAGTGCGGCGACAGCCGCTCGGAGGGCTTTGTGTTCTTCGGTTTCGACAGTGGTCATGTCACTCCTTCGTCGATGGCTGGTCGCGCTCACACGGCGGAGCCGCATATCGATATCGATACGGCCCCCGCCCCTTCAGGTTTCTTCCACCACCGCCAGCAATTGGCCGACCGTCACCTGTTGTCCAGGTACTGCGTCCAAGGCGCTCAGCGTCCCTGTGACCGGCGCGGACACGCGGTGCTCCATCTTCATCGCCTCCAGCCACACAAGCGGCTCTCCGGCCCGTACAGCCGCTCCTACGGCCGCCCCCTCGGCGATCCGCACCACCGTGCCCGGCATCGGTGCGAGCAGGGACCCCGGCGGGTGCTGGGGCGTCGGGTCGGGGAAGCGGGGCAGGGCCTTGAGGGCGGTGGCACCGACGAAGATCTCGTCGCCGTACCGGGCCACCTCGAACTTGCGCTGTACGCCGTCCACTTCGAGTACGACCAGCCGGGCGTCGGCGCGGACGACCCGCACGCCGTCCGCGGCCAGGCCCGTCCTGGTGTGCCGGTAGCGGACCTCGTGTTCCTCGCCTGCCGTCTCGTAGCGCTTGGTCTGGGGCTGGGACGGGACGTTGCGGAAGCCGCCGAAGCGGGAGCGGGCGTGGGTGTCGGCCAGGGCCGCGGCGAGGGGGGCGTAGGGGTCGGGGGCGGGGGCGGTGAGTTCGGTGAGGTGGCGGTCGTAGAAGCCGGTGTCCATGCGGGCGGTGGTGAACTCCTTGTGCCGCAGGGAGCGGACGAGGAGGTCGCGGTTGGTGGGCGGGCCGTGGACGGCGGCGCGTTCGAGGGCGCCGGCGAGTCTGCGGACGGCCTCCGCGCGTGTGGGGGCGTGGGCGACGGCCTTGGCGAGCATGGGGTCGTAGTGGACGCCGATGTTGTCGCCGTCGGCGTAGCCGGTGTCCAGGCGGATGCCGTCGGGGACGGCGAGATGGTGCAGGGTGCCGGTCTGCGGGGCCCAGTCGCGGGCCGGGTCCTCGGCGTAGAGGCGGGCCTCGACGGCGTGGCCACGCGCGCGTGGGGGGTCGGTGTCGAGGGCGTGGCCTTCGGCGACGCGGAGTTGGAGGGCGACGAGGTCGATGCCGTACACGGCTTCCGTGACGGGGTGTTCGACCTGGAGGCGCGTGTTCATCTCCAGGAAGTGCGGTGTGTCACCGGCGACGAGGAACTCGACGGTGCCGGCGCCCGTGTAGCCGACGGCGCGGGCGGCGCGTACGGCCATCTCGTACAGGGAGTTGGTCAGTTCGGGTTTCAGACCCGGTGCGGGGGCCTCTTCGACGACCTTCTGGTGGCGCCGCTGGAGGGAGCAGTCCCGGGTGCCGAGCGCCCACACCGTGCCGTGCGCGTCGGCGAGGATCTGCACCTCGACGTGGCGGCCGTCCTCCACGTAGGGCTCGATGAAGACCTCGCCGTCACCGAAGGCGCTGTGGGCCTCGGCGCGGGCCCCTTCGAGTGCCGCGGGCAGGTCCGCGAGGCGGCGGACCACTCGCATCCCGCGGCCCCCGCCGCCCGCCGCCGCCTTCACCAGCACCGGCAGGTCCGCCTCGGTGACCTCGCGCAGGGGCTCGATGCCCATCAGCTCCTTGGCGCGTGTCTTGGACGCCATGGCCTCGATCGCTTCCGGGGGCGGGCCGATCCAGGTGAGGCCCGCGTCGATGACCGCGCGGGCGAAGCCGGCGTTCTCGGAGAGGAAGCCGTAGCCGGGGTGCACGGCGTCCGCGCCGGCCGCGAGCGCCGCATGCACGATTCTGTCGCCGCGCAGATACGTGTCGGAGGGCGCCGCCCCCGGCAGCCGTACCGCCGTGTCGGCCACGCGCGCGTGGAGGGCGTTTTCGTCGGCGTCCGAGTGCACGGCGACCGTCCGGATTCCCCACGCACGGCAGGTGCGGAAGACCCGGCAGGCGATCTCGCCCCGGTTGGCCATCAGGAGGGTTCTGATCACGAGGAGTGCATTCTCTTCCACTAGATCACCGCAGCCATCAATTGAGGAACCACCACGTCGAGCAACCAGGTCCGCGAGAGCGGCGGCGGTTTGGCCGCAAAGGACAGCGCCTCACATCCGGAAGACGCCGAAGCCGCCGCGGGCGCCCTCGAAGGGGGCGGTGTGGACGGCCGACAGGCACATGCCGAGGACGGTGCGGGTGTCGCGCGGGTCGATGACTCCGTCGTCGTACAGCCGCCCGGACAGGAACGCCGGCAGGGACTCGGACTCGATCTGCTGCTCCACCATCGCCCGCAGGGCCGCGTCGCCCTCTTCGTCGTACGGCTGCCCCTTCGCGGCGGCCGACTGGCGGGCGACGATCGACAGCACGCCGGCGAGCTGCTGCGGGCCCATGACGGCGGACTTGGCGCTGGGCCAGGCGAAGAGGAAGCGGGGGTCGTAGGCGCGGCCGCACATGCCGTAGTGCCCGGCGCCGTACGAGGCCCCCATGAGCACGGACAGATGCGGCACCGTCGAGTTGCTGACCGCGTTGATCATCATCGCGCCGTGCTTGATGATGCCGCCCTGCTCGTACTCCCTGCCGACCATGTAGCCGGTGGTGTTGTGCAGGAACAGCAGCGGGATGTCGCGCTGGTTGGCCAGCTGGATGAACTGGGCGGCCTTCTGGGACTCCTCGCTGAACAGGACCCCTCGGGCGTTCGCCAGCACCCCTGTGGGATAGCCGTGGAGCGTCGCCCAGCCGGTGACCAGGCTGGTCCCGTACATCGGCTTGAACTCGTCGAAGTCGGAGGCGTCGACGATCCGGGCGATCACCTCGCGCGGGTCGAAGGGGGTGCGCAGGTCGCCTGGGACGATCCCCAGCAGCTCGTCCGCGTCGTACTCGGGTGGCGCGGCCGGGCCCGGATCGCCGTACGCCTTGCGGTGGTTGAGGCGGGCGACGACGCGCCGTGCCTGCCGGAGCGCGTCCTGCTCGTCCACGGCGAAGTAGTCCGCGAGACCCGACACGCGCGCGTGCATCCCGGCGCCGCCCAGTGACTCGTCGTCGCTCTCCTCGCCGGTGGCCATCTTCACCAGGGGCGGTCCGCCGAGGAACACCTTCGCGCGTTCCTTGACCATGATCACGTGGTCGGACATGCCGGGGATGTACGCGCCGCCCGCGGTCGAGTTCCCGAAGACGACGGCGAGGGTCGGGATTCCGGCGGCGGACAGCCGGGTGAGGTCGCGGAAGACGGCGCCGCCCGGGATGAAGATCTCCTTCTGGCAAGGGAGGTCGGCGCCCCCGGACTCCACCAGGTTGACGCAGGGCAGCCGGTTGGCGAGCGCGATGTCGTTGGCGCGCAGGGCCTTCTTCAGGCTCCACGGGTTGCTGGCACCCCCGCGCACGGTCGGGTCGTTGGCGGTGATCAGGCACTCCACGCCCTCGACGACCCCGATGCCGGTGACGAGGGCGGCACCGACCGTGTAGTCACTGCCCCAGGCTGCCAGCGGCGACAGCTCCAGGAAGGGCGTGTCGGGGTCGAGGAGCAGCTCGATGCGCTCGCGGGCGAGGAGTTTTCCGCGTCCGCGGTGCCGCTCGACGTACTTCGGGCCGCCCCCCGCGAGCGCCTTCGCATGCTCGGCGTCCAGGTCGGCGAGCTTGGCGAGCATGGCCTCGCGGTTCGCCCGGTAGTCCGCGCCGTCGAGGTCGAGGGCCGTGCTGAGAACCGTCACAGGAGGGCCTCCGGGATGTCCAGGTGGCGGGAGCGCAGCCATTCGCCGAGGGCTTTGGCCTGCGGGTCGAAACGGTGCTGGGCGGCGACCCCTTCGCCGAGGATTCCCTCGACGACGAAGTTGAGGGCGCGGAGGTTGGGGAGCGGGTGGCGGGTGACGGTCAGCTCGCGGCTTTCGGGTATCAGCTGCCGGAATCTGTCCGTGGTCAGCTCGTGGACGAGCCATCGCCAGGCCTCGTCCGTCCGCACCCAGACACCGATGTTGGCGTTCCCGCCCTTGTCGCCGCTGCGGGCGCCGGCGACCAGGCCGAGAGGGGCACGTCTCCTGGGACCGTCCGACAGCGCCTCGGGCATGGGCGGGTCCGGTGCGGGGGCCTCTTCGTCGCCCTCTTCGTCGCCCTCTTCGTCGCGCTCTTCGTCGTCCTCTTTGTCGTCCTCGAACGCGGCGGTGTCGTGGGCCGGGGGCACAGGGATCAGGCGCCCGTCATGGAGGACGGCCATATGGGGAACGGCGCCATGGGGGACGTACACATCCTCGAAGACCCCATACGGCACGCCCTTTCCAGGTGGCGCGAGCACATGGAATCCGGGGTAGCTGGCGAGCGCCAGCTCCACGGCGGCACTGCTCAGCGCCCGTCCGACGGTCTCCTGGTCGGGGTCGCGCACGACGAGCCGGAGCAGGGCGCTCGCGGTCTCCTCGGTCGGGGCGTCGGCCCGGTCGGTGCGGACGAGGTCCCAACGGACATCGGCGGGCGGGGACTTGGCCAGGGCGTCCGTCATCTGCTCCCGCACCAGATCGGCCTTGGCCTCGATGTCGAGCCCGGTGAGGACGAAGGCGACCTCGTTGCGGAAGCCGCCGAGGTGGTTGACGCCGACCTTGAGGGTCGGGGGCGGAGCCTCGCCGCGTACGCCGTCGACACGGACACGGTCGGGGCCTTCCCGGGTCAGCCGTACGGTGTCCAGCCGGGCGGTGACATCCGGTCCCGCGTACCGGGCGCCGGACGTCTCGTACAGCAGCTGGGCCGTCACCGTGCCCACGTCCACGAAGCCGCCGGTGCCGGGGTGTTTGGTGATGACGGAGCTGCCGTCGGCGTGCAGTTCGGCGAGCGGAAAGCCGGGGCGGCGCAGGTCGTGGCCGCCGTCGCGGAAGAACGCGTAGTTACCGCCGGTGGCCTGTGCCCCGCACTCCAGCACGTGCCCGGCGACGACGGCGCCCGCGAGCCGGTCGTACTCCCCCGGCTGCCAGCCGAAATGGGCGGCGGCGGGCCCCATGACCAGGGCCGCGTCCGTCACCCGCCCGGTCACCACCACGTCGGCGCCCTCCCGCAGACAGGCCGCGATGCCGAAGCCGCCGAGGTAGGCGTGGGCGGCGAGGCTGCCGGGGTGCCGGGCGGTGAGGTCGTCGCCCTCGACATGCGCGACGCGGAGGGGGATGCCGAGCCGGTCCGCCAACTCCCTCACGGCGTCGGCGAGTCCGGCCGGGTTGAGCCCGCCCGCGTTGGTGACGATCCGGACGCCGCGCTCATGGGCGATGCCGAGGCACTCCTCCAGCTGGCGGAGGAAGGTGCGGGCGTAACCGGCGGCCGGGTCCTTCAGCCGGTCCCGTCCCAGGATGAGCATGGTGAGTTCGGCGAGGTAGTCGCCCGTGAGGACGTCGAGTTCACCGCCGGTGAGCATCTCGCGCATGGCGTCGAAGCGGTCGCCGTAGAAGCCGGAGGCGTTGCCGATACGCAGGCTCACGCGCCGGCTCCCTTCGGCGGGCGCCCGGCGCCGGACGGGCCCGCGAAGGCCTGGGCGATGTCCAGCCAGCGGTCGGCGTCCCGGCCCTCGGCCCGTACGGCGAGGTCGGCGCGGTGGGCACGCCGGGTGACCAGGAGGCAGAAGTCGAGGGCGGGGCCGGTGACGCGTTGCGGGGCGTCTTCGGGGCCGTAGGCCCACAACTCCCCGGAGGGGGCGAGGATTTCCACCCGGAACTCTTCGGCGGGTGCGGCCAGCCCGTGCACCGCGAAGGCATAGTTCCGGGCGCGCACCCCGATGCGGACCACATGCCGGAGCCGGTCCGTGGGTGGGCGGATCACACCCAGGGTGTCGGCGATGTCCTGCCCATGCGCCCAGGTCTCCATAAGCCGGCCGGTTGCCATAGAGGCGGCCGACATGGGTGGGCCGTACCAGGGAAAGCGCGTCCCCGTGTCGGCGGCACACAGGGTGCGGTCGAGTGCCTCGCGCCCGGACCGCCAGTCGGCGAGCAGCTCCGCGGGAGGCTTGGCCGCGCCCTCCCGCGCACCCTCGTCGACGAAGGTGTCCGACGCGGCGAACGCCTTCTTGACCTCGCGGCTGAAGGCGTCCGGGTCGGTCATGGCGAGCAGCGCACCACGGTCGGTCCAGGCGAGATGCGCGATCTGGTGGGCCACGGTCCAGCCGACGGCGGGAGTGTCCAGTGCCCACTCCCCCTCGGTCAGCTCCCCCACGAGCCGGTCGAGTGCCTCGCTCTCCTCACGCAGGTCGTCGATCACAGGCGTCGGATCAGACACGGTGCGCTCCCCTCGGGCACAGCGATGTGCGGTGGGTGGGCTGTGGCGCGGTGGCATGCGGGCCGGAGCCACGCGGTACGGTGCGCCACGCGGTGCGGTGCGCTTCGGAGCATGGCAGCGACGCAAAAAACAAGCAAGCGTGCTTGCATTAATTCACCGCTCGCCTCCCGCAACTGCGCATCCATGCGCATGGATGCGCACGTGGAGCCAGGTCGGGCTGGTGTTGCGGAGCCGGCTGCCGAGTGTCCCCACTCAGTTCCCCGCGACCCCGGCCTTCCCCCGCCCCACCTGAGTCCGGACCGCCCCCATGCTCGCGGTGATGACCAGGGCGATCGCGGCGGCCTCGGTGGCGGAGAGGGCCTGCTGGAGGACGAGGAAGCCGGCGGTTGCGGCGACGGCGGGTTCGAGGCTCATCAGGATGGCGAAGATGGAGGCGGGCAGGCGGCGGAGGGCGAGGAGTTCGAGGGTGTAGGGGAGCACGGAGGAGAGGATCGCGACGGCGGAGCCCAGTGCGACGGTCGTGGGGTCCAGGAGCTTCGGGCCCGATTCGGCGATCCCCAGCGGCAGGAACAGCACCGCCGCGACCGCCATCGCGAGGGCGAGCCCATCGGCCTGCGGGAAGCGTCGGCCCGTACGGGCACTGAAGACTATGTAGGCCGCCCACATGGCGCCGGCGCCCAGGGCAAAGGCCACACCTATGGGGTCCAGGCTGCTGAAGCCTCCACCGCCAAGCAGGAAGACACCGGTGACGGCGAGCCCGGCCCAGATGAGGTTGACGGCCCGGCGGGAGGCGAGGACCGAGAGGGCGAGCGGGCCGAGCACCTCAAGGGTGACGGCGGGGCCGAGGGGGATGCGGGCGACGGCCTGATAGAAGAGGCCGTTCATCGCGGCCATGGTGATTCCGAAGACGACGACCGTGCCCCAGTCGGTACGCGAGTGGCCGCGCACGCGCGGGCGGCAGATCAGCAGCAGCACCAGCGCCGCCGCCAGCAGCCGAAGGGTCACCACACCCAGCGCCCCCGCCCTCGGCATCAGACTCACCGCCAGCGCACCGCCGAACTGCACCGAGACACCCCCGGCCAGCACCAGGCCCACCGGCCCGAGGGCCCCCCAGCGGCGCGGGGCGCCCGCCGGAACGGCTCCGTGATCCGCCGCGGGAGCGACAGCCGAGGTCGGCTCGGACGGGGCGGCGGCGCTGGGGGTGCTCACGGGGCCTTCCAAGGTCTCGGCTCAGGGTTCGTGCATCACGATGCACTGCACAGTCCAGGGTAGTGGACTTCGTCAGGCGTGTGAACCCGTTATGCAACTGACCTGGTAGACGGGGTGAGCCTCAGCGGCGGGACATATACATATCCAGCGCCTTGTGCAGCAGCCGGTTGACCGGAAAGTCCCACTCCCCCAGGTACTCCACGGCCTCCCCGCCTGTGCCGACCTTGAAGCGCAGCAGGCCGATCAGGTGGTTGGACTCCTCCAGGGTGTCGGTGATGCCGCGCAGGTCGTACACGGCAGCTCCGAGCTCATGGGCGTCGCACATCATGCGCCACTGCATCGCGTTGCCGGGCTGGACCTCGCGCTTGCGGCCGGTGGAGGCGCCGTAGGAGTACCAGACGTGCTCGCCGACCGTCAGCATCGTGGCGGCGGCGAGGACGTCGCCGTCGTGGTGAGCGAGATAGAGCCGCATGCGGTCGGGGTATTCGGCGGTCAGCGCGGTCCGCATGCGCTGGAAGTAGGGCAGGGGGCGTGGGAGGAAACGGTCGCGCTCGGCGGTCTCGGTGTAGAGGTCGTAGAAGGCGGGCAGGTCGTCGTAACCACCGCGCACCACCTTCACGCCCGCCTTCTCGGCCTTCTTGATGTTGCGGCGCCACTGTTGATTGAGGCCGCGATGGATGTCGTCCAACGACCGCCCGGCAAAGGGGATTTGGAAGACGTACCGCGGCTGTCCGGCGGCGAAGCCCTCCTCGCCGCCCGGCTCGGTCTGCCGCCAGCCCGCGCGGCGCAGACGGTCGGCGAGGTCGACGGCACACGGTTCGTACGATGTCGCCTCCGCGTCGCGCAGCCGCCGGACCGCCGGGTCGGCGATGGCCGCCTTCACCGCGTCGGCACTCCACCGCCGTACGACAACAGGCGGGCCCATCCTGACCGAGAAGGCGCCCTGTTGCTTGAGGTGGGCCAGCATCGGCGCGAGCCAGCGCTCGCAGAGGCCGGGGGCGTGCCAGTCGATGAGCGGGCCCTCGGGCAGGTAGGCGAGGTACCTCTTCAGCTTCGGGATCGGCCGATACAACACCAGCCCGGCACCGACCAGCCGTCCGCCCTGCCCCTCGTCGAACCACCCCAGGCTCTCTGCCCGCCAGTCGGGCTTCACCCCACCCCAGGACGGCACCTGCATATGGCTGGCGGAGGGCCGGGACGCGACAAACGCCACGTGCTCGTCGCGGGTGATGGGTTGGAGGCGGAGGGGCATACCGGAGGGCTCCTGTCAGTGGCCGGGCAAGCCTGGTGAACCACCACCCTATGCACGGCTCGACCGCCTCTCCGCGCCACGCGGTCAGAGGTCGTCAGGCAAGAGCCGGAAGTGCGGGTACCTGCCATCGAGAGGGCGTATGGCACGGAAGTCACGTCGGTCGACGGTCAGGACCAGGTCTGTGTCGTGGTCGGCGGCGAGCACCACGGCCATGGCGTCGGCCAGGTCCAGGTCGAGCCTTCCGTACTGTTCACGCACTCCTACGGCCCGGGTGAGGAGTTTCGGCGTCGTCTCGGCGATCTGGAGGCGCCCGGCCTCGTAGCGGGACGCGATCGCCGTGACGTACCGGTCGGCGACGGCACGTCCGGCGCGTGAGGTGGCGACCTGGTGGATCTCGGTGACCGCCGATGGAGGGACGATGACCAGCCCTGCCGTGGTGACCGCGTGCAGAGCGCCGACATGGTCCTTGTCGTCGCGGTTGAGCGCGGCGAGGAGCCCGCCGGAGTCGGCGATGACGATCACGCGCTCGTCTCCGCCTTCCGGCTCGTGCTCTGCCGACGGGCGGCACGGATGTCGTCGTGAGTCACCGGCCCTCCGAGACCGGTGATCTCGTCGTCAGCGAAGAAGGGTTCGTCCCAGGTCCGCACGGAGAGGGCGGCGAGGTGGATGCCCCGACGGATTATCTCCGCCTCGGACACGCCGAGGCGAGCGGCACCCTCCTTGATGAGTGCCAGGTCATCAGCGTCGGCGTACACGTTCGTCCTCTGCATCGTCACATGTCCAAACCTAGCACATGTACCACGCGTGCACACAGGGGGGTGGCGACGCGGTACAGGGCGGAGTCGTCGGTCATGCCCCACCCTGCACCGCGTGCGGCTCAGTTCTCGTCGGCGGACTCGAAGTGGACCGGGATGTACTGGTCGTAGAGCCGGTTGTCGGTGGCCGTGAAGTCGGCCCGCGTGACGATCGCGCACTGCACGGTGACGTCGCACACGACCCCGTCCGCGATCTCGGGCTTGAGGTTGAGGGTCGTGGTGAACCGGCCGCCCTCCTCGTAGGGGATCGTGACGCCGGGCGTGCCCGTGCCCTGGTCGGTGATGCGGCGGGCCGAGCCGTCCGTGGACTCCCGGCCGCCGAGGCAGGGGGTGGGCAGCGTGGTGTACGTGGCGGGATCGCCGACGCGGACGGTGTCAGGGATCACGCAGAACGTCAGGAAGATGCCCTGACCGCGGTTGTATCCCGAGCCCGTGACGCCGACCGTGGCGCCCTCCGCGGGCAGCACCGTGGACTCGGCCTTCAGCCGCAGGTGGAAGTCCTGGCCGTCGGCCGTGGTGACGGTGCGGTGGGCGTACCCGGCGACCGGCGCCCCGGACGGGGACGCGAACGCGGTCCCGGCCAGGGGAAGTATCGCGGCCAGTCCCGCGGCCGTGGCCGCGAGCGTGCCGCGCAGGATCGTCTTGGTGGGGGGTTTCATGGAGCCGATTCGTCCTTTTCATCTGGGCCATATGTGTGTTCACTGTGAATTGCCTGATCACATGCCCTCGAACATGAATGATTGGCAATCAACAACCCTTAACACACTTACACTTCACCCGCCGCAGCACCCCCCAGCGCCTCGGCCAGCACCTCCGCCAGATGCCTCCCCCGCACCCCGGCCAACTGCTCCAGCTGGGTCCGGCAGGAGAAGCCGTCGGCCAGCACCACCGCCCCCTCGCCCGCCTCCCGCACCGCCGGCACCAGCTGCTCCTCCGCGCACGCCACCGACACCCCGAAGTGCCCCTTCTCAAAGCCGAAGTTGCCGGCCAGCCCACAGCACCCGCCGCTCAACTCACCTGTCAGCCCGGCCGCTTGGCGAAGCCGCCGGTCGGCCGCGTCCCCCAGCACCGCGTGCTGGTGGCAGTGGGTCTGCCCGACCGCCGGACGGTCCACGCGAGGCGGTGTCCAGTCGGGCGCCAGACGCTCCAGCGCCTCCGCGAAGGTCAGGACGCGGTCGGCCAGCCGGCGGGCGCGGGGGTCGTCGGGGAGGAGTTCCGGCACGTCGCAGCGCAGGGCCGCCGCGCAGCTGGGCTCCAGGACGATGACGGGTACCGGACGGTCCAGGTCCAGCAAGGGCTCCAGAAGATCCAGCGTCCGGCCCAACACCTGCCGCGCCCGGTCGAGTTGGCCCGTCGACACATACGTCAGGCCGCAGCAGACCCGCCCCCGGCGGCCCGCCATCGTCCGCGTCGGCGGCGGCACCGCAGAGATCCCCGCCGCCTCCAGGACCCGTACGGCCGCCTGCCCCACCGTCGGCGACAGATGCTCGGTGAAGGTGTCCGGCCACAGCAGGGCGACCGTGTGGAGGCCGTCGCCGAAGGAGGCGTCGCCTTCCCGTACGGGCCGCAGCACCCGTCCGGCCCGCTCCTCGACCCGGCGCCCCCACCACCGGCTGAACGTCTCCGTCGCCACCCGCGGAATCTCCCGTTCGGGCGCGATCCCGCCCAGCCGTTTCGCCACCCGGGCCAACGGCCATACCGAAGCGAGGGCGTTGACCAGCCCTCCGGTGCGGGTACGCGCCACCGCCCGCAGCCACACCGGCAGCCATCCCATGCTGTAGTGCGCGGCCGGGCGGCGCCGCCCCGCGTAGTGGTGGTGCAGGAACTCCGCCTTGTACGTGGCCATGTCCACCTCGACCGGGCAGTCCGACCGGCACCCCTTGCAGGACAGGCACAGATCCAGCGCGCCCCGGACCTCCTCCGAGCGCCAGCCGTCCGTCACCAGTTCGCCCGCCAGCATCTCGTGCAGCAGCCGGGCACGCCCGCGCGTGGAGTGCTGCTCCTCGCCGGTCGCGCGGAAGGACGGGCACATGACGGAAGGCCCCGACACCGAGGTCGTACGGCATTTCGCGACCCCCACGCACCGCCGGACCGCCGCCGAGAAGTCGCCGCCGTCGGACGGGTAGCCGAAGACGACGTCCACCGGCTCGCGCGGCAGGACGGAGAAGCGGAGATTCGCGTCCAGTGCCGCAGGCCGCACCAGCATGCCCGGGTTGAGCAGGTCGTCCGGGTCCCACACCCCCTTCGCCCGCTCGAACAGCCCCACCATCTGCTCCCCGTACATCTTCGGCAGCAGCTCAGCCCGCGCCTGCCCGTCCCCGTGCTCCCCCGACAGCGAGCCGCCGTGCGCCACGACGATCCCGGCCAGCTCCTCCGAGAAGCGCCGGAAGCGGCCGATCCCCGCCTCGGAGAGCAGGTCGAAGTCGATGCGGACGTGGATGCAGCCGTCCCCGAAGTGCCCGTACGGCGTCCCGCGCAGCCCGTGGGCGTTCAGCAGCCCTCTGAAGTCCCGCAGATACGCGCCCAGCCGGGCCGGCGGCACCGCGCAGTCCTCCCAGCCCGGCCAGGCCTCGCTGCCGTCCGGCATCCGGGTCGCCGTGCCGCTGGCGTCCTCCCGGATGCGCCACAGCGCCCGTTGCCCGGCCGGGTCGGTCACGACCAGGGAGTCCACGACATCGGCCGCCCGTACGATCGCGTCCGCACGCGCGCGTGCCTGCGCCGCGTCCGACCCGCCCGTCTCCACGAACAGCCAGGCCCCGCCCCGGGGCAGCGCGGCGGCCGACGGCACCAGGTCCGCCGCCATCCCCTCCACCGTCAGCGGCCGGTACGGCAGCAGCCCGGCCGCCGCCTGGGCGGCAGCGCTCTCGTCGGCGTACGCCAGCACGGCCAGCGCACGCGCGCGTGGCGCCTGGACCAGTCGTACGACCGCTTCCGTCAACACACCCAGCGTGCCCTCACTCCCGCAGAAGGAACGGGCCGCATCGGCGCCCTTCTCGGGCAGCAGCGCGTCCAGCGCGTATCCGGAGATACGGCGGGGCAGGTCGGGGAATCCGGTCCGCAGCCGCGCCAACTCCCCGTCCACCAGGGCCCGTAGTCCCTCCGGCGCCCCGGCCCACCCCGGCCCGAGCCGCAGTCGTTCGCCGCGCGCGGTGAGCACGGACAGTTCCCGCACGCTGTCCGCGGTGGTCCCCCACGCCACGGAGTGCGAGCCGCAGGAGTTGTTGCCGATCATTCCGCCGAGCGTGCACCGGCTGTGGGTGGAGGGGTCGGGCCCGAAGCGCAGTCCGTGCGGGGCGGCGGCCTCCTGGAGGCGGTCGAGGACCAGGCCGGGCTGGACGACGGCGGTGCGTGTCGCCGGGTCGAGTGACACGACACGGTTCATGTGCCGGGTGAAGTCCAGCACGACACCGGTGCCGGTCGCCTGCCCGGCGATGGAGGTGCCGCCGCCCCGCGCGACGACCGGCACCATGTGGTCCCGGCACACCTCCAGCACGGCCGCGACGTCGTCGGCGTCATGTGGTGCCACCACACCCAACGGGACACGTCGGTAGTTGGAGGCGTCCATGGTGGTCAGCGCCCGCGAGGTGACGTCGAAGGCGACCTCACCCCGGACGACCTTGCGCAAACCGGCCTCTAGATCAGTCATGCGTCCACACTCTCAGCCCGTGCCGAGGGCTCAGCCCGTGCGCGGCGGTTGGGGCGGCCGCTGGGGGCGGCGGCTGAGGGCGGCGCCAGCCCCCACGGACCCGGCCACCACGGCCACGACGGCGTCTCAGCCGACGGACTACGTTTCGACCACGTTTCCCCCACCGGCTACCCTCCAGTCGTGGCTGAGATCCAGATTCCCGCTGACATCAAGCCCGCCGACGGACGTTTCGGCGCTGGCCCCTCCAAGGTGCGGACGGAAGCGCTGGACGCGCTGGCCGCGACCGGTACCTCCCTCATGGGCACCTCCCACCGCCAGGCCCCGGTGAAAAACCTGGTCGGCAAGGTGCGCGAGGGCATCCGCGAACTGTTCCAGCTCCCCGACGGCTACGAGGTGGTCCTCGGCAACGGCGGCTCGACCGCGTTCTGGGACGTCGCGACCCACGGAATGATCGAGCACAAGTCCCAGCACCTCACGTTCGGCGAGTTCTCCTCCAAGTTCGCCAAGGCCGCCAAGCTCGCCCCCTGGCTCGCGGAGCCGGACGTCATCTCCGCCGACCCCGGCACGCACCCCGAGCCGGTCGCGGCGGAGGGCGTCGACGTCTACGCCTTCACCCACAACGAGACCTCCACCGGCGTCGCCATGCCGATCAAGCGGGTGGCCGGTGCCGACGAGGGCGCGCTGGTCCTGGTCGACGCCACCTCGGGCGCCGGCGGCCTCCCGGTGGACGTGTCGGAGACGGACGTCTACTACTTCGCCCCGCAGAAGTCCTTCGCCTCCGACGGCGGCCTGTGGATCGGCGTCTTCTCCCCCGCCGCGATCGAACGCGCCGAGCGCGTTCACTCGTCCGGCCGCCACGTGCCGGAGTTCTTCAGCCTGCCCACGGCGATCGACAACTCCCGCAAGAACCAGACGTACAACACCCCGGCCCTCGCCACCCTCTTCCTCCTCAACGAGCAGCTGGAGTGGATCAACGGCCAGGGCGGCCTGGACTGGGCGGTCCGGCGCACCGCCACCTCCGCGCGCACCCTGTACGGCTGGGCCGAGGACATCAAGTACGCCAACCCGTTCGTCGCCGACCCGGCCAAGCGCTCGGCGGTCATCGGCACGATCGACTTCACGGACGAGATCGACGCCGCCGCCGTCGCCAAGGTCCTGCGCGCGAACGGCATCGTCGACACCGAGCCCTACCGCAAGCTCGGCCGCAACCAGCTCCGCGTCGCGATGTTCCCGGCGATCGACCCGGCGGACATCGAGGCGCTGACCAAGTGCGTCGACTACGTCATCGAGAAGCTGTAGGCGGTACGACACAAGGGGCGCCCGGAACTGTCCGGGCGCCCCTTGTGTCGTATGAGGGGTCATCAGCCCTGAGCCTGAGCCGAATCAGCGGCTCAGCTTCTGGAACCGCCGGACGGCGAGCGGCAAAAAGATCAGTGTGAGGATCACCGGCCACACCCCCGCCATGAGCAGCGCGTGCTGCTCGACCCAGGAGTCGCCGGTCGCGCCCGGTGCGCCGAAGAGGTCGCGGGTGGCCGCCGCCGTGGAGGAGATGGGGTTCCAGGCGGCGACCCAGCCGAGCCAGTCGGGCATCAGCTGCGGGGCGACGAAGATGCTGGAGATCATCGTCAGCGGGAAGGCGACCGCGAAGAGTCCGCCCGCCGCCTCGGGGTTGGGCACGAGCAGGCCCAGCCAGACACCGATCCAGATCAGCGCGAACCGCAGCCACAGCAGCAGGCCGAAGGCCGCGAGGAAACCGAAGCCGCCGTCCGGCCGCCAGCCCATCGCGAACGCCGTCAGCATCATGATGCCGAGTTCCGCGCAGGCCACGAGCAGGTCGGTCACCCCGCGCCCGGCGACCACCGCGGACGAGGCCATCGGCATGGAGCGGAACCGGTCGATGACGCCCTTGGTGGAGTCGTACACCACGACGGTGGCCGTGTTGATGAAGCCGAACGCCATGGTCATCACGAACATGCCCGGCATCAGGAAGTCCTGGTAGTCCCCACCGCCGGGCACCGTCATGGCGCTGCCGAAGACATAGCCGTAGAGGAGGACGGACAGGATCGGGAAGCCCAGCTGCCAGGCGATGTTGACGGGCTGGCGCTGGTAGTGGGTGAGGCCGCGGCGGACGATGTTCCAGCAGTCGGCGAGCACCCAGTAGGTGCGGCTTCGGGTGGGGTGCCCGGTCAGGTCCAGGGCGCTCACTTCGCGGCCTCCTTCTCGGTCGTCTCCGTACGGTGCCCGGTCAGCCGCAGGAACACGTCGTCCAGGCTGGGCCGGCGCAGGCCTATGTCCTCGACCGGCACACCTTCGTCCTGGAGCGTGCGGGCGACCTCGGTGAGTGCCGACACGCGGTCGGTCACCGGCGCGTGCACGCGCAGTTCGGTCTCGTCGGTCTCGGGTTCGCCGTCGGAGACGCGGGCGACGACCTTCACCGCGCGGGGGATGTCGGCGCGTTCGCTGAGCACGACCTCGATGCGGTCGCCGCCGACCCGGTTCTTCAGCCCGTCCGGGGAGTCGTCGGCGATGGCCCGGCCCTGGTCGATGACGGTGATGCGGGAGGCCAGCTTGTCGGCCTCCTCCAGGTACTGCGTGGTCAGCAGCACGGTGGTGCCGCCCGCCACCAACGCCCGTACGGATTCCCAGACTTCGCCCCGGCTGCGCGGGTCGAGTCCTGTCGTCGGCTCGTCCAGGAAGAGGACGGCCGGGGCGAGGATCATCGACGCGGCGAGGTCGAGGCGGCGCCGCATGCCGCCGCTGTAGGCGCCGACGCCCTTGTCGGCGGCGTCGGCGAGGGCGAACTGCTCCAGCAGCTCGGTGGCGCGCAGCCGCGCCCGCTTCCCGCCCAGGTGGAACAGCCGGCCGAACATCTCCAGGTTCTGCCGACCGGTGAGCACCTCGTCCACGGCGGCGTACTGCCCGGTCAGCCCGATCCTGGCGCGCACGTCGCGCGGCTGTCGTACGACGTCCAGGCCTGCCACCGTCGCCCGCCCGCCGTCCAGTCGCACAAGCGTGGACAGGATGCGGACGGCGGTGGTCTTGCCGGCGCCGTTCGGCCCGAGCAGGCCGTGCACGGTGCCTTCGCGCACGGTGAGGTCGAAGCCGTCGAGGGCGCGTTTCTCGCCGTACCGCTTCTCCAGCCCCTCCGCCCGGACCGCGTAACCGTCACTCATGTAGTCCCCCTTCTCCTCAACCGAGTACACCGTACCCCATTGTGCGTACGCCGTACTCAATTTTTCGCCGAGGACCTAAGCTGAACGGCATGACAAGCGGCAAGGGCGGTACCGGCTCCACGGAGACCAGCGGCAGCGGCGACATCGCGCGCACGCTCGAACTGCTGTGGGACACCGGCCGGCGCCCCAGCCGCGGCCCGAAGCCGGGGCTGAGCCTGGACCAGATCGTGGAGGCGGCCGTCCGGATCGCGGACACGGAGGGCCTGGAGGCGCTCTCCATGCGCCGTGTCGCCACCGAACTCGGCACCGGCGCCATGTCCCTCTACCGCTATGTCCCCGGCAAGGGCGAACTGCTCGACCTGATGCTGGACCGCGTCCAGAAGCCGTCCGAGGACCCGGCCGGCGACGGCGGCTGGCGCCCGGCGCTTCAGGCCCTGGGCCGCGCCACCCTCGCCCTCTACCGGCGCCACCCCTGGCTGCTCCAGGTCAACCAGACCCGCCCGATCCTCGGCCCGAGCGCGCTCGACGGCATGGAGAAGGTGCTCACGCTCATCCGGCCGATGGGACTCACCGACCCCGAGCTGGTCTCGGCGATCATCACGATCGAGGGGTACGTGGTCGGCGCCGCGCGCACGCAGCTGTACCAGCAGGAGGCGGAGCGCCGGACCGGCCTGACGGACGCGGAGTTCTGGCAGGCCCAGGTGCCCACGCTGGAAAAGGCCATGGCATCGGGCCACTACCCGGTGATGGCCTCCCTCTCCGAGGACGCCTTCGGCCCCGACTTCGACCACTTCGAGTTCGGGCTGCAGCGGATCCTGGACGGGCTGGAGGTGCTTGTCGCGGGCCGCGCGGAGGCGGCATCAGCACGCGGCGAGTGAAGGCGACTGAAGAAGTACCCCTTCGCGCATACGACTACGACCGGCTACGACCGGCGCAGGATCCGCCTGAACCAGAGGCCCACGCCGAGCGTGACGACGACCGCGATGGCACCGACCTTCAGACCTTCGCTGTCGCCCTCACCCCCACCGCTCGCCGCCGAACCCCCGTTCCCGGAGGACGAGTCGGACCCGTCGGGACGGTCGGGCGCGTCCCTGGCCTCCACCTCGCTGTTCACGCCCTCGCTCCCCAGCATCAGCTTCGTCCCGTCGACGCTGTAGGTGACGGACTCCCCCTGGCCGATGGGCACGCTGATCCGCTCCTGCCGCTTGATCTTCCCGCCGTTCCAGTCGTAGGAGATCCCGCCGAAGTATCCGCGGACGGCGAGTTGCTCGCCGTCGGGTGAGAAGGCGGCGTCGGTGGCCCAGAGGTCGACGGCGGCGGTCGGCTTGAAGACGTTGGTGCCGGAGGCGGAGAGCTTGGCCGGGCCCTCGTACAGATGCCCGCCGTCCTCCTGCTTGTCGATGATGTAGACGCGCCCGGTCTTCGGATGGACGATCATCGACTCGGCGTCGCGGGAGCCGTCCGAGTACTTCACGACGTACTGCGTGGCCCGGACGGTCTGGTCGGTGAGGTTCTTGGGCTCGGGCAGCTGGTAGATCCACACATAGGACCAGGTGACCCCGTCGTTGTCGCCGATGTCGCCGACGTAGATCTGGTTGTCCGGCCCGATGGCGATGGCCTCGACGTCGCGCGGCATGCCCACACCGGTCATGGTGATCCTGGCGACGGTCTTGCCGGTGCTGCTGTCGACGGCGTAGAGGTAGGCGCCGTCGTCCTGGTCGTTGTGCGTCCAGTAGATGCCCGGGTGCTGGCGTGAGGCGGCGAGGCCACTGGACTCGGTGATACGGGAGTCGCTGATGGTGAAGGTCTCGTCGCCGTCGGCGGCGGAGGCGGGCAGGGCGAACACACCCACGAGGAGGAGAACCCCGGCAAGGAACGCGAGCGATCGGCGCATGCCCCCAAGACTGCCATCCCGAGCCCTCGTTCACGGAGCGTGTCGGGCTTCACATCCCACGGACGCCGGTGATCGTCCATCATGAGCGGATGCTCAGGTTCATGCCCGTCGGCGATTCCATGACCATCGGAAGCGCGGGCGAACACACATGGCGTCACCGGCTGTGGCAGCACCTGCGCGAGACGTACGGCGGCCCGTTCGCGCTGGTCGGCCCGCGCGAGACGCTGTACGACCAGGCCACGGGCACCCCCACGTCGTACGAGTACGCCGACCCCGGATTCCCCCGCGCCCATCTCGCCGGCTGGGGCGAGGGCTGGCTGCACATGACCCCGCTGATCGGCGACGCGGTGCGGTCCTGCCGGGCGGATGTGCTGCTGGTGGCGCTGGGCCTGATCGACCTGGGCTTCTACACGAACGCCGAGCAGACCGCGGAGAACGCACGGGCCTTCGTGGCGGCGGCGAGGGCGGCGAAACCGCGGGTGCGGATGGTGGTGCTGCCGGTGATCCCCAACATACGGGCGGAGCAGGACGCGGATTTCGCAGCGCAGGTGACCCGCTTCAACGAACTGCTGGCAAAGGCGGTGGCCGACCTGGACGAGCCGCGCTCACCACTCCTCCTGGCCTCCCCGCCACTGCCGTACGACATCAACCTCGACACCTACGACGGCACGCACCCCAACGCGAGCGGCGAGCACAAGATCGCGGCGGCGTTCGCGGACGCGATCTATCAGGCGTGGGACGTGGGGGAGCCGTACCAGGACATGTGAGGTTGCTCTCCGTGCCCTGGTCACCGTGCGTATCGTTGTACTGCGCGGCTGCACCTGTCCGTGGGGCAGCCGGGGAGGAGCGCCACGATGACCCTCGTAGACGACAGGATCGCCATGGCCGAGGCCGACGCCAACACCAAGCGTTTGGACGAGTGGTTCGAACGCCTTGAGCGGATGCCCGTCCCCGAAGGATTCAGGGTCGAGATCGTCGGGGGCAACGTCTACATGACGCCGCAGCGGAACACGCACTGGCAGGTCATTCGCCGGATCCTATGGGCCCTTGAGGACAGGTTCGGGAGGGAGGTCAAGGTGTTCTCGGACGTCCGCATCGACTTCCCTGGCCACGAGAACGGCTTCTGCCCTGACGTCGCCATGCTCAAGGACTCGGCGAAGATGGATGCCGCGGGCCACTGGCGTTACCAGGATGTCCAGTTCGTCGCAGAGGTCATCTCCAAGGGCACGGCCGAAAACGACTATGTCCACAAGAGGCTCGCGTACGCGGAGGCCGAGGTCCCCCTCTACGTCATCGCCGATCCCTACCAGCGCCGGTGCCACGTCTACACCAACCCCAAGAGCGGCGACTACGAGGACCCGCAGCGGGTGGACTTCGGCACCGACATCGATCTGACCGGCACGGTGATCGACCTCGTCCTCAAGACCGACGGCTT
This sequence comes from Streptomyces blattellae, assembly GCF_009709555.1. Lineage (GTDB taxonomy): Bacteria > Actinomycetota > Actinomycetes > Streptomycetales > Streptomycetaceae > Streptomyces > Streptomyces blattellae. The sequence goes on from NZ_WJBG01000213.1 coordinate 36,165, forward strand.
CCCCCGGGACTGATGGGATGGTGGGGGCATGGCTCTCATCCACCACACCACCGTCAAGCCGACCAAACTGGAACTGCTGACCGCCTGGCTGCCGACTCGCCCGTGGTACGTCGGCGGCGCGGGTGGACCGGTGCTGACGAAGGCCGGGGGCTTTCGGCTGGATGACCCCGAGGGCGAGGTCGGCATCGAGTTCATGGTGGCCACCGACACGTCCGGCCCGCACCCCACGCCCTACCTCGTGCCGCTCACCTACCGCGGCGCCCCGCTCGGCGGCGCCGAGCACGCCCTCGTCGGCACGATGGAGCACGGTGTGCTGGGCAGGCGCTGGGCCTACGACGGCTGCCACGACCCGGTGCTGGTCGCCCAGTTGCTCGCCCTGGTCGAGGGCCGCGTCCAGGCCCAGGCGCAGGGCGTCAGCGACACCCCGGACCGCGAGGTCGCCCGCTCCTGCACCGGCCCCGCCCTCCCCTCCACCGCCACAGCCGCCGACGACGACCAGGACGGCACCGCGCTCCGCCTCTCCGACGGCACGTCCGTACTCCGCCTGCACCGGCGCCCGCGGCCCGGCACGGAGGCGGCGCCCGAGGGCTCGCTCGGCCACATCACCGGCGCCTGGGAGCTGCCGGACGGCACGCGAGCACGGGGTCTGTTCGCGGCGCTGCGCTGACGCCGGTCACGCCGCGCCCCGGACCGCCTCCCACAGCGACTCCCCCACCACGAACCGCGGGGACGCGACGTACGCCAGAGTGCCGTCACAGCCGAGGCTGTCCGGGAGGGGATGCCGAGCGGGTCCGCGACGAGATGCGGGGCTTCGACTGGCTACCGACACCCGACGAAGCATGGGACCGTGCCGTGGAGGTCCAGTCCCCGTCGTCGACAAGGGCAACCGGAAAGCCCTGTCAGTCTCCGACCTGATCATGCCCGCGCTGGACCTCCGTCGGGCAGGGCTCGGCCCGGCCCGGTTCCTCGCCGCTGACCGCGGCTTCGTATGCGAGCAGTGTGTCGACGAAGAGCTGCCGCTGATCCGGCGTCAGGGGAGCCAGTGCCTTGCGCCAGGCGGACGCGCCCGGGGCGAGCCATGAGGTGATCGCAGGTTGTTGGTCGGCCGCGATGCCGATGATCCGCCGGCGCCGATCCGCCGCGTCCTCGCGCCGCTCCAGGATTCCTTGCCGGCTCAGGTCACCCACCAGCAGGCTCACCGTCGTGGGAGCGACCTGAAGTCGAGCAGCCAGCTCGTTCACGGTCATCGGCCCGTCAAAGAGCAGGTAGGAGAGCAGGGAGAGGTGACGCGGCGCCAGCGAGAAGGACCGCAGCGCCTCGGGCACGGGGATCCTCTTGACCCGGCCCACCATCCGGGGCATGAGCAGCAGCAGCGCCCTGACGGTGTCATCGACTCCGTTCTCGTCGCCCTCGTCGGCATCGTGCGCCCTGGGTGTTGACATTACACACACCTCCCCACTTACCTTTACCTTTAAAGATATTTCGCTTTGCTTCCAAAGTGAAATTTCTTCATGGTACCCACCAGTGCGAACGGAGACCCCACCATGCCGCACTTCATCATGCACATCCGCGAAGAAACCCTCGACGGGGCGGTCGAACCGAAGCTGATCAGCGCCTTGACCGACGCGGTCGGCGCCGTATACGGCGAGGAGCTCCGCCGCCTGGTCAAGGTGGACCTGATCGGCATCCCGCAGCACCGCCGGGGCGTCGGCGGCGTACCCGCCGAAACCGACGCCCTGCTCGTCACCCTCAGCATGCGCGAGGCGGCTTTTCACCTTCCGGAGATCCCGGACGCTCCCGCCCGCCTGGTCGCCACCACCACCGACGCGCTGGCAGGCGTCCTTGGCGAGGGCATCCGCAAGCAGATCATCGTAACGATCGTCGGCGTCCCGGACGGTCGCACCGGAGTTGGCGGCACGGTGGCCTGACGCACGTGTGTGGGCAGGGACCGCCGGTGCCTGCCCACACCCCACACAGCCGTCGACAACCCGGTGAACCTGTGTGACAGCACTAAGGGCCCTGCGGAGGAGCGGCGGCCTTGGGCACGGCGGCCCGGTTGGTCACCAGGCGAATGCCTCCGGGGATGGCCCCGGGCCGGGGAAGATCTCGTCGAGAGCCGACAGAAGTTCCTCCGACAGCTCCAGTTCGGCCGCTCGCAGCGCGGAGTCGAGTTGCTCGGCGGTGCGCGGGCCGATGATCGGTCCGGTCACGCCGGGCCGGGTGAGCAGCCAGGCCAGGGCGGCCTCGCCGGGTTCGAGCCCGTGCTTGTCGAGCAGGTCCTCGTAGGACTGGATCTGCGCGCGGACGGCCGGATCGGTGAGCGCGTCGGCGGTCCGGCCGCTCGCCCGGCGCCCGCCCTCGACCTCCTTCTTGATGACGCCGCCCAGTAGCCCACCGTGCAGCGGCGACCAAGGGATGACGCCGAGCCCGTAGTCCCGGGCGGCCGGGATGACCTCCATCTCGGCGCGGCGCTCGTAGAGGTTGTAGAGGCACTGCTCGCTCACGAGGCCGATGGTGCCGCCGCGGCGGGCGGCGATCTCGTTGGCCTGGGCGATCTTGTATCCAGGGAAGTTGCTGGACCCCACGTAAAGGATCTTGCCTTGCTGGACGAGGACGTCGATAGCCTGCCAGATCTCCTCGACGGGAGTGTTCCGGTCGATGTGGTGGAACTGGTAGACGTCGATGTAGTCGGTCTGCAGTCGCTTGAGTGAGGCGTCGACGGCCCGCCGGATGTTCACCGCCGACAGTTTGTCGTGGTTCGGCCACGCCTCGCCGTCCGCGCCCATGTTGCCGTACACCTTGGTCGCGAGGACGACCTTGTCGCGGCAGTCGCCGCGTTTGGCGAACCAGTTGCCGATGATGCTCTCCGTGCGGCCCTTGTTCTCGCCCCACCCGTACACATTGGCCGTGTCGAAGAAATTCAGCCCCGCGTCGAGCGCGGCGTCCATGATGGCGTGACTGTCGGCTTCGCCGGTCTGCGGTCCGAAGTTCATGGTTCCGAGGACGAGCCTGCTGACCTTGAGTCCCGTACGTCCGAGCTGCGTGTACTTCATGAGCCCCCAGCCAACGCCTTCGAGCCCACTCAAGGCAAGAGTTCCACTCGGCACTTCATCGCCGAGATCGCGATCGCCCCGCAGTACGGCGGTGGGCGGTACCTCGTCCTTCGGCACCGCACACCGGGATGCTGGGAGAGGTTCCGGCCGCGGCAGGGGCAGTGGCGCTCGCGCTGGCACAGCTACCGGACTCCGTCGGCCCGGCGGTCGCGGGGTCCACCGGCAGGCCCGACTGACCGTGCCCTAATTCTCTCGCTCCGCTCTTCGCCTTTCCATACCCATCTGTTCCACCGACCGGAAACCGGTGAGACCGCGGCCCGGCGGGTCACCCAGCACCGGCCTCCACGCCTGGGTGCCGCGGAGGACCTACGGCCGGGCGACAACCTGCGTACGGACCCCGTCCTGGTCCACAACTCCGGGTGCAGGATCCTGGTCCTCGGCGTGGGGGTACACGTCGCGGCGGTGCGCGGAGTGTGACAGTTTTCTAATCTAAAAGCCGTCACACTCCGCGCAGGTCGAGGCCATCCTGCCGGGCGGCGTTCCGTTCACCGGCTGCTGGATGTCGGGAGTCACGGGCGTGATGTGCGACAACAGAAGTTCGACCTCGCCGTGGCTGGCGTTCCACGGAGTGGGAGATGGCCAGCTGGCGACATATCGCGCTGCCCTACTGACCGAGCGCCGCCGCCAGCGCCACCACCACGAACATCAACACAAGCGCACCGGCCATGATCCGGTTCCGGGTTTTCGACTTCACGTGTCGAGACTAACCGGCCCCTGCGAGCGGCCGGCGGGCGACCACCTCGTAGCGCGGCTGCTCACCCGGTACACCCGATTTCGGCAGGTTGCTGCGGATGAGTGCCAGTTCGTTCACCGTCCAGGTCCGGCTGGTGAACCGTTCGAGGGACTCGACATAGGGCCGTACGTCCACCGCGTCCCGGCTCCGCGCCACCGTCAGGTGGGCCTTGTACCGGCGGTGCTCCCCCATCGGCACGCCCGCCTTCCGCGCCGCCGCCTCGGCCCGGTCCGCCAGCCGCCGCAGCGCCCCCACGTCCCCCTCCGCCCCCACCCACAGCGCCTTGCCCCGCCCGAACTGCCCCCCGCCCCGCATCGCCAGCGGGAACGGCTCACCGCGGTGCGCGGCCCGCTCCAGCCTCGCCGAGAGTTCCGGTACGAGGTCGTCGTCGACCTCCCCGTAGAACGCGAGCGTGAAGTGCCACCCGGCCCGCCCGGTCCAGCGCAGCCTGTCCGCGCCCGGCAGCTTCCGCAACTCGTCGATCTCGGCGGCGAGTTCGCGGACGACGTCGTCGGGCGGCAGCACCGCGGCGAAGAGTCTCATGGTGTCCAGACTGTCACCACCGGACTGTCACCATGGGGGCATGGAGATCCTCATCAGAGAAGGCGGCCCCGACGACCTTCCCGCGATACTCGGCATGCTCGACAGCTGTGTGGAGTGGCTGGTCGCGCAGGGCCGCCCGGGGCAGTGGGGGACGAAGCCCCTGTCGGAGAGCCCTGGGACGGTGGAGTCGGTGGTCCGGAACATGGACGAGGGCGAGGTCTTCATCGCCGAGGTCGCCGGCGTACCGGCCGCCACCCTCACCCTCACCGACTCCCCCGGCCCCTATCTGTCCCACCTCCCGCCGCCCGGCGAGCCCGAGCGCTACATCCACTGGCTCGCCTCCGACCGCCGCTTCACGGGCCACGGCGTGGGCAGCGCCCTGCTCGCGCACGCCGCCGAGGTGACCCGCCGGGCGGGCGTCTCCCTGCTCCGGGTGGACTGCTACGCGGGCGACGACGGCAGGCTCGTCCGCTACTACGAGGCCAACGGCTTCGTCCGCACCGAGGCGTACCGGGGGAAGGGCGACTGGCCGGGGCAGGTGCTGGCCCGGCGGGTGTAGCTCCACGCCCGGACGTGACCCGGTCACCGTGCGTATCGTTGTACTGCGTGGCTTTCCGTACCGAGCGGCAGCCGGGGAGGAGCGCCACGATGACCGTCCTTGACGACAGGATCGAGATGGCTGAGGAATTCGGCGAGCTGACTCTGGACGTCATGTTCGAGTGGCTTGAGAAGATGCCCATCCCCGAGGGAACGAAGGTAGAGATCGTCGGGGGGAACATCTTCATGTCACCGCAGCGGCAGACCCACTGGGAGATCATCTTCGACCTCGCGGAACAGTTGCGCACCAAGTACCCGCGTAAGCGATTGGCGTCGGACGTGCGGATCGACTTCCCCGGTCATCTGAACGGCTTCGCCTCTGACCTGGTGGCGATGGCCGAGCGGTCGGTGAAGGACGGCAAGGGCCGCTGGCGCTATCAGGACGTCGAATTCGTGGCCGAGGTCATCTCCAAGGACACTGCGGCCAACGACTACGGGCCGAAGAGGGACGCCTACGCCACGGCCGAAGTACCGGTGTACTTGATCGTGGACCCGTACACCGGCGAGTGGCATCTGCACGGCCTGCCCAAGGACGGCAAGTACCACAGCGTCGTCAGCTTCGCCTTCGGTGACGAGATCGATCTGACCGGGACCGCGGTCGGCCTGGTCCTCAAGACCGACGAGTTCCCCCGCGACTGACCCGGCCGTCCCTCCTACGCCACCGTCGCCAGCTCCTCCTACGCCACCGTCGCCAGCTCCTCCTACGCCACCGTCGCCAGCTCCTCCTACGCCACCGTCGCCAGCTCTTCCCGCTCCCTCGGTACGAAGCGGACGACCGGATGCCCCCGGTTCCAGCCCACCGACAGCCGCAGGCCGCCCGCGCGGGCCAGGATGAGGCCGATCACCGTGGCGGCCGTGGCGGCGATCGTCCCGCCGACCGCGAAGCCCACCCGCGCTCCGTACGTGTCCGTGATCCAGCCGACGATCGGTGCGCCGACGGGTGAGCCGCCGAGGAAGACCATCATGAAGAGGGACACGACCCGCCCGCGCATGGCCGGATCGGTCGCCATCTGGATGCTGGTGTTGGCGGTGACGTTGACCGTCATCGCGGTGATGCCGAGCGGGGCCATCAGCAGGGCGAACAGCCACACGGACGGGGCCAGCGAGGCCACCACTTCCAGCACGCCGAAGGCCACGGCCGCCGCGATCAGCACGCGCATCTTCGCCGTGCCCCGGCGGGCCGCGAGCAGCGCGCCCGCCACCGAGCCGACGGCCATCACGGTGTTGAAGAGGCTGTAGGACCCGGCGCCCGCGTGGAAGACGTCGTCCGCGAAGGCCGACAGATACACGGGGAAGTTGAAGGCGAACGTGCCGGTGAAGCCGACCAGGACGATCGGCCAGATCAGGTCGGGACGGCCCGCGACATACCGCAGCCCCTCACGCAGCTGCCCCTTGCCGCGCGGGGCGCGCTCGACGACGTACAGCTCACGCGGCCGCATCAGCAGCAGGCCGGTGATGGGCGCGACGAAGGACAGGCCGTTGAAGAGGAACGCCCAGCCGGTGCCGACGCCGGTGATCAGGACACCCGCGACGGCGGGGCCGATCAGGCGGGCGGACTGGAAGTTGGCGGAGTTCAGGCTGACCGCGTTCTGCAGCTGGTCGGGGCCGACCATCTCGGAGACGAAGGACTGGCGGGCCGGGTTGTCGACGACGGTGGCCAGGCCCATCGCGAAGGCGGCCACGTAGACGTGCCAGACCTCGACATGGCCGGTGATCGTGAGGAACGCGAGCGCCAGGCCCGTCAGGCCCATCGCTGTCTGCGTGACGAGCAGCGTGGGGCGCCTGGGCAGGCGGTCGACGAGGACGCCGCCGTACAGGCCGAACAGCAGCATCGGGAGGAACTGCAGCGCCGTCGTGATGCCTACGGCCGTGGAGGAGCCGGTGAGGCTGAGCACCAGCCAGTCCTGGGCGATGCGCTGCATCCAGGTGCCGGTGTTGGAGACGACCTGGCCCATGAAGAAAAGGCGGTAGTTGCGCACCTTCAGGGAGCTGAACATCGAGGACTTGGGCTCGACGGGGTCGTCAGGGGTGGTGTCGTGGGTGTTCGGTGCGGGGGCGGAGTCTGCTCCGGGTCCCGTACTCAAAAGGGTTCGCCTCCTCGCGAATGCGGATCACGCGGATCACACGGATCACACGGATCACAGTGGACTGCGGTGGATCACAGCCGGTTACAGATGTGCGAGCTTCTCCAGGACCGGGGCGGCGGCGCGCAGCTTCGCCCACTCGTCGTCGTCGAGGCCCTCGGCGAGGGAGGCCAGGAACGCGTTGCGCTTGCGGCGGCTCTCCTCAAGCATCGTCACGGCCTGCTCGGTCTGGGTGACGACCTTCTGGCGCCGGTCCTCGGGGTGCGGCTCAAGCCGGACCAGCCCCTTGGCTTCGAGCAGCGCGACGATGCGGGTCATCGAGGGTGGCTGCACATGCTCCCTGCGGGCGAGTTCACCCGGGGTGGCCGCACCGCAGCGGAAGAGGGTGCCGAGCACCGACATCTCGGTGGGGCTCAGCGATTCGTCGACCCGCTGGTGCTTGAGCCGACGGGACAGCCGCATCACGGCGGATCGCAGGGAGTTCACGGCGGCAGCGTCGTCGCCATGGGTAAGGTCCAACATGTCTTTAGCGTAACTCATTACCCTCGCTAAATACCACTGCCGCGCGCCATAATTGCCCGTGACCCCGCCCCCTGAACCCTCACATCACCCATACGGGTGAGTTGGTTCCGGAAAGTGACGCGGCGCCCGGTTCGGTCCGGCAACCCTCGTACGCATGGGGACCAGCGTGCTCAGCCTGCGGATAGACGGGGAGCTGCTCGAACGGCTCCGGGACCATGCGGCGAAAAGGGGAATGAGCGTCCAGGACTATGTGATCCGGACGCTCATCCGGGACGACTTCGACGAACGGTTCCAGGCCGCCGTCGAGGAGACGGAGAGGTTCTACGGGGTTACGTGAGCGGCGTGAGCACGGAGTTACCTGAGCGGCGTGATCATGTGAGCCCCAGCGCCGGCATCAGGTAGTAGAACGCGAACACCGCCGAGACGACGTACATCGCGACCGGGATCTCCCTGCCGCGTCCGGCCGCCAGGCGCAGGACGACGAAGGTGATGAAGCCCATGCCGATGCCGTTGGTGATCGAGTAGGTGAACGGCATCATCAGCATCGTCACGAAGGCCGGGACGGCGACCGTGTGGTCCGCCCAGTCGATCTCCTTGACCGAACCGGCCAGGATCAGGAAGCCGACCGCGAGCAGCGCCGGGGTGGCCGCCTGTGACGGGACCATCGTGGCGACCGGCGTCAGGAACAGGGCGACGGCGAACAGCGTGCCGGTGACGACGTTCGCGAAGCCGGTGCGGGCGCCCTCGCCGACACCTGCCGTCGACTCCACGAAGCAGGTGGTGGCCGAGGAGGAGCTGGCGCCGCCCGCGGCGACCGCGATGCCGTCGACGAAGAGGACCTTGTTGATGCCGGGCATATGGCCCTGCGCGTCGGTCAGCCTGGCCTCGTCGCTGACGCCCATGATCGTGCCCATCGCGTCGAAGAACGTCGACAGCAGGACCGTGAAGACGAAGAGGGTGCCGGTCAGGACGCCGACCTTGGAGAAGCCGCCGAACAGGCTGACCTCGCCGATCAGGCCGAAGTCGGGGGTGGCCACCGGGTTGCCGGGCCAGGACGGGGTGGTCAGGCCCCAGGAGGGGATGTCCGCGACCGCGTTGACGACGACGGCCAGCACCGTCATCGCGACGATCGAGATCAGGATCGCGCCGGACACCTTGCGCACGATCAGCGCCAGCGTGAGCAGCGTGCCGAGGACGAAGACCAGCACCGGCCAGCCGGTGAGGTGACCGGCGCCGCCCAGCTGGAGCGGCACGGTGGTCTGCGCGGCGTCCGGGATACGGGAGATGAAACCGGAGTCGACCAGGCCGATCAGCATGATGAACAGGCCGATACCGATGGCGATGGCCTTGCGCAGGCTGTAGGGCACGGCGTTCATGACGCGCTCACGCAGCCCGGTGGCCACCAGCAGCATCACGATGAAACCGGCCAGCACCACCATGCCCATCGCATCCGGCCACGACATCCGCGGGGCGAGCTGGAGCGCGACGACCGAGTTCACGCCCAGACCGGCGGCGAGCGCGATCGGTACGTTGCCGATGACGCCCATGAGCAGCGTGGTGAACGCCGCCGTCACGGCCGTCGCGGTGACCAGCTGGCCGCCCGCGAGCTGGTTGCCGTACATGTCCTTCGCGCTGCCGAGGATGATCGGGTTCAGCACGATGATGTAGGCCATCGCGAAGAAGGTGGCGAAACCGCCGCGGATCTCGCGCGGCAGGGTGCTGCCCCGCTCGGAGATCTTGAAGAAGCGGTCGAGTGCGCCGTAGCCGGGCCGCGGGCCCGGCCCTTCGGACGCGGGGGCCTTGGCGGGGGCCGAGATGGACATGCGGTTCCTCATCACCAGCGGACTCGACCAGCGGGCTCCCCCATGCCCGGTTTGGCCTTTCCTACGAACAGAAACGGAACAGAAACGGTCAGAGACAAACCGTTTCAGTATGAACGTATGACTCGATCGAAGCTATCTCCGCGCGTAGATGTACCCACCTCGTAAGCTGTCCCCCATGGCGAAGTGGACCCCAACGCACGAGGCGCCGGAGCCCCTGGAGGGCCCCGTGGTCGGCACCATCACGGGCGGCACGATCCTCTGGTTCGTCCTCTTCCTGGCACAGCTGCCCTTCTACGGCTGGTTCGACGACCACGGCCACACCTGGTGGCTGTGGACGTGCCTGGCCGGCGGAGGGCTCGGGCTCATCGGTATCTGGTACGTCCGCAGGCGCGATGCGGCGCTCAAGCGGGCGGCCCTCGAACAGCCCAGGGAAACGGCCGGCGAACCCCAGTCGTCGTGATGCGCCAAGGGCCCTGCCTGACGTATCAGCACCCTGTCTGATGTGTCAGCGCCTACAACCCACGCACGACACCCATCCTCCCCAAGTCGGAACTTCCGTGCACTCAGCGGGTGAAGGCGTAAATCCGCACGTACCGTCGATTGCATGACGCACATCGACGCGGGCGCCGAACTCGAATCCGCGCAGCCGGTACCCACCGGCGTGGCAGTGACCGGGCTCACCGCCGTCGAGGTGGCCGAGCGGGTCGCGCGCGGTGAGGTCAACGACGTTCCGGTGCGCAGCAGCCGGTCGATGCCCGACATCGTCCGCGCGAACGTGTTCACCAGGTTCAACGCGATCATCGGCGTGCTCTGGGTGATCACGCTGGTCGTCGCGCCGTTCCAGGACAGCCTGTTCGGTCTTGTGATCCTCGCCAACACCGTGATCGGCATCGTCCAGGAGTGGCGGGCGAAGAAGACCCTCGACTCCCTCGCGGTGATCGGCGAGGCCCGGCCGACCGTACGGCGGGACGGGGTGGCCCTGGAGGTCAGCACCTCGGACATCGTCCTGGACGACCTGATCGAGATCGGGCCGGGCGACAAGGCCGTGGTCGACGGGGTGTGCGTCGAGGCCGACGGTCTTGAGATCGACGAGTCGCTGCTCACCGGTGAGGCCGATCCGGTCGTCAAGCACCCCGGCGACCAGCTGATGTCCGGCAGCTTCGTGGTCGCGGGCGGCGGCGCGTTCAAGGCGACCAAGGTGGGCCGCGGGGCCTACGCCGCCCAGCTCGCCGAGGAGGCCTCCCGCTTCACGCTGGTCCACTCCGAGCTGCGCACCGGTATCTCCGAGATCCTCAAGTACGTGACGTGGATGATGGTCCCGGCCGCGATCGGCCTGGTCATCACCCAACTGGTCGTCAAGGAACGCGACCTCAACGACTCCGTCGCCCGCACCATCGGCGGCATCGTCCCGATGGTCCCCGAGGGCCTGGTCCTGCTCACCTCCGTCGCCTTCGCGATCGGCGTGATCCGCCTCGGCCGGCAACAGTGCCTCGTCCAGGAACTCCCCGCCATCGAAGGCCTCGCCCGCGTCGACACCGTCTGCCTCGACAAGACCGGCACGCTCACCGAGGGCGGCATGGACGTCACCGAGGTGAGACCCCTCCAGGGCGCCGACGACACCTACATACGGCAGGTGCTCGGCGCCCTCGGCGAGTCGGACCCCCGCCCGAACGCGTCCCTCCAGGCCATCATCGAGGCCTACCCGGACGCCGACGAATGGCGCTGCACCGAGTCCCTCCCCTTTTCCTCCGCCCGCAAGTACAGCGGCGCCTCCTTCAGCGAGGGCAACGGCGAGTCCAGCACCTGGCTGCTCGGCGCACCGGACGTCCTCCTCGCCGACGACGACCCCACGCTCACCGAGACGGACCGGCTCAACGAGCAGGGTCTACGAGTCCTGCTGCTGACCCGCGTCAACCGCGACCTCGACGACCCCGAGGTCGCCCTGAGCGCCCGGCCCACCGCCCTGGTCGTGCTGGAGCAGCGGCTGCGCCCGGACGCCGCCGACACCCTGCGCTACTTCGCGGAACAGGACGTACACGCCAAGGTCATCTCCGGCGACAACGCGGTGTCGGTCGGCGCGGTCGCGAGCAAGCTGGGCCTGTCCGGCACGACGGTCGACGCCCGCCGGCTGCCCTCCGAGCGGGACGGCATGGCGGACGCGCTCGACGAGGGCACCGTGTTCGGGCGGGTCACCCCGCAGCAGAAGCGGGACATGGTGGGCGCGTTGCAGTCCAAGGGGCACACGGTCGCGATGACCGGCGACGGCGTCAACGACGTACTCGCCCTGAAGGACGCCGACATCGGCGTGTCCATGGGGTCGGGCTCGGAGGCCACCAAAGCGGTCGCGCAGATCGTGCTGCTGAACAACAGCTTCGCCACGCTGCCGTCGGTGGTGGCGGAGGGCCGGCGGGTCATCGGCAACATCACGCGCGTCGCGACCCTGTTCCTCGTCAAGACGGTCTACTCGGTGCTGCTGGCCGTCCTGGTCGTGTGCTGGCAGGTCGAGTACCCGTTCCTGCCCCGCCACTTGACCCTGCTGTCGACGCTGACCATCGGCATCCCGGCGTTCTTCCTCGCCCTCGCGCCCAACAACGAGCGGGCGAAGCCCTATTTCGTACGGCGGGTGATGCGGTACTCCATCCCGGGCGGGATCCTGGCAGGTGTGGCGACCTTCGTGACGTACCTGATCGCCGGTCACCACTACACCGGCGAAGGCGCGTTGGACGCGGAGACCAGCGCGGCGACGCTGACGCTGTTCCTGATCTCCATGTGGGTCCTGGCGATCGTCGCCCGCCCCTACACCTGGTGGCGGGTTCTTCTCGTCGCGTCCATGGGCGCCGGCTTCCTGGTGGTGCTGGTCGTGCCCTGGTTGCAGGAGTTCTTCGCGCTGAAGCTGGTCGGCGTCACGATGCCGTGGATGGCCGTCGGTGTCGCGGTGGTGGCGGCGGTCGCCCTGGAGTTCCTGTGGAGATGGGTCGACCGCCGCTTTCCCGTTTAGCGCCGGGCTCCTCGCGCCCTGAAGGGCGCGTTCGTTACTGCGCGTCTACTGCACGTCTACGAAATCGCCCGCGACCGTCGTCGGCGCCGTGGTCGCGGTACCCGCGAAGGTGAAGCGGTAGTACCCGTCCGAGGAGGCCGTGACCGTCGTCTTCAGGGCGCCGGTCGAGGTCGACGTGATGCCCTTGACGTTGGTGTAGTTGGTCGTGCCCTTCTTGCGGAACTGCAGCACGACCTTCTGGCCGCCGTACCCCGCGTAGGCGTTGGTGTCCCAGTTGGCCCGGCTCAGCTTGCCGGTGACCGTGATGGTCCTGCCCTTCCTGACCGGCTCCGGGGCGGCGTTGACAGTCAGCCTGGCGGCGCGGAGGACCTTGGTGGTGCCGAGGTCGCCCTGCCACTTCGCGTCCTCGTCGGCGGTGACGGCGAGACCGCCCGCCTTCCAGGTGCCGGCGTCGGAGTTCCACAGGTCGCCGTCGGCCGGGCGGATGTTGATCACGCCCGAGCAGTTGAGGACCGTGGACGAGACGGCGGTGCAGGTGCCCGGGTCGTCGCTGATGAGCACGTTGGTCGCCGACTCCACCGAGGAACCGCGGTAGATGAGCGGACCGTTGGCGAAGTTGTCGGCACTGATGTCGAGGTCGGCGGCGTGGGTCAGGGTGTACGTGACGGGCACGGCGACCTTGGCGGTCGTGCCGACCGTGATCCGCTTGCCCTTGTTGACCTTCATGTTGGAGAAGGTGACGTCCAGCTCGGCGGCTGCGGTGGCCGTCGTGCCGGCCGAGCTGAGCGGGAGCCTGTCGGAGGGCGAGTCGGCGGCCTGGGCAGCCGGGACGACGAGAGCGGAGAGGGCCAGGGCGCCGGTGACGGCGGCCACGGTGGCTCGAATGCGCATGCGTTCCCCAAGTGGAGAAAGGGGGCCCCGGCACTGGTCGTTCCTACGGCTCGTCGTCGGCACGGGGCCCAAATGATCGTGGAGTCTGTTGACTCAGGTGAAGAGAGCGGTGGCAGTCGTGAAAGGTTGTACGGATGCGGTGAAGTTGTTCACGAATTCACGGCAAGTGAACGGGAGTTGGCCGGGAGTTGGCCGGGAAAGGATGTCGTGAGCGAACGAAGGAGGGCTGATCGGGCAGGTCCGCGCCGGGCCGGGAACGTTCGGTCTGGACGGCTCCTACCACCCGGCCACCACGTTCCTCACAGCTTCGTCTGGCCGGTGCTCATCCTTCGCTCAGCCCCGCGGTGCCGATTCCGGCGCGGGGGAAGCGGACCCCGCCCAGCGGGGCGTGAGGGCGCCGTCGGGGATGCCGGCGGCGCCCTCACGTAAGGCTCAGTCGAACCAGCGGTCCCGCGCCAGTTCGTTCGTTCGTGACGGATCCTCCAGCAGCGCGGCCACCTCGAAGCGCCGGGGCCACTGGCCCGCTGCCCAGGCGAGTCCGGCGGCGACGCCTTCAAGGGTCGATGCGTGCAGGACGCTGTCGTCCGTCAGCCGCCAGTCGATCTCGACGCCGTCGACGACGAGTTCCTCGTGTTCGACGTACGTGTCCGGGGTGCGCGGGCCGAGGAGGATCCGTACCGAATCCGGGACGGCGTGCTCAGCCCCCTCGGAGTCCACCGAACCCGTCACGGACTCGCTCAGGCGCCGTACCTGGAACAGTTCGGCCAGCTCCGCGGCGCGGGACGGGCGGACGGGCAGCAGGGGGACGCCGTCGGTGAAGGGCAGCAGGTCGGGGGAGTCGACCACGACCGCGTCGGCCGCGTCCACGACGACCACGTCGCCGTCGACGACGGCCCGCAGGTCGTCCGGCAGGGTCACCTGCTCGGGGTCGAGGTCGGCCAAGGCGCTGTAGAGGGCGTGGAGTTGGGCGCCGGTGACCTCGCGGTCGGGGTCGGCGAGGCGGTCCAGCAGCTCTGCCGCGCCGCCCGGCTCGTCGAGCAGCGCGGCCACCGATGTCCGTACGCCCAGCGCCCGCAGTACCTGCTCGTCCTCGAAACCGGTCGCGTCGGCCTCGTCGTACAGGCCGCGCAGGAGGGGATCCCCGCCCGCGGCGAGCAGGCCGGCCGGGCGGCGGCCGTCGAGGACCGGGTGCCCGCGCAGCCACCACGCGGTGTAGGGGCGTACGACCTCATGCGTGCCGTCCGGCAGCAGGATCCGGACCTGCTGGACGATCGCGTCACGCAGCGGGGGCTGCGAGAGCAGGGCGAGGGCCTGGGGCCAGCGGTCGTCGTCGATCAGGTCCAGGTCGCGTACGGCTACCAGCTCCGTGGCGACCGGCGGGACCGGCGTGTCCGGGAAGCGGTCCAGGATGTCCTCGCACCAGACGTCCACGGCGTCCAGCAGCCCCGCGTCGTCGGGCTCGGCGAAGTCGCCCTCGCGCGGCTCCAGTTCGTCCGGGTCCAGGACCACGTCCGTGGCCCGTACGAGTGCGAAGCCGGCCAACGCGCCGCAGGCCGCCAGCGGCTGCTCGCCCCACTTCTCGGCCAGCTCGGCGTCCACGGTGGCCAGTTCGCCCTCCCGCATGACCTGGTGGAAGGGGCTGCCGGGGAAGACGAGTTCACCGGCGGGCACCAGCTCCCCCTCCTCGTCCGGCAGCGCCAGCGCGCCGAGCCACGGCTCGTCACCGGGCTGAAGTCCCGCGTCCCGGACGAGCGCGAGGACGGTGTCGGCCAGCTCCTCGGCGTCGAGAGCGGCGTCCTCCTCCCAGGACATGCCGCCGTCCTCGTCCAGGGAGGCGGCGACGGCGGCCCGCACCTGGGGGGTGGTGAGCACGGCGCGCGGGGTCGCGGGCAGCGCGCCCAGCTTCTCCAGGAGCGGATGCGCGCCGTCCGGGTGGGCGACCTTCAGGCCCAGCCGGGCGAGCACCTCCGGGTCGGCCCGGGAGGCGTCCGGGGTGGGGAGCAGGATCTGGCGGGGGCCGATCGTCGTACGGCCGTCGGCGAGCGGCACGGGCAGGCCCGAGAGACGGTCCGGGTCGACGCCCGCGAGACTGTCGTACAGCCGCCGCCACCAGTCCGGCTCCTTCTCCAGCCCGGCCAGGCGGTCGATCGCGTCGGTCAGCGGAACCCGCGCGACGCCCAGGGTCCGCAGTTCCACCCGCCGTTCGAGCCCGGCGGGCAGCAGCGTGGGCAGCACCTCGGCCAGCACGCGCACGGTGTCGGCACCGGCGCCCTCGACGATCTCGGCGTCACGGGGGCGCAGGGACTCGGGCAGCTCCTCGTCATCGCCCTCGGCGGCCGGGGGCAGGAAGGACGTCCGGGGCAGGCGCTGGAGGATCGCCTGGCGCAGCGCGCCGTCCAGTTCGCCCTGGCCGAGCGGGCCGGGGACGAGGCCGATGATGCCGGTGCCCACCGGGCGCCAGTCGGCGAGCAGCTCGGCGTACGCGTCCGCCGCCTGCTCCACGAGGAAGTCGGTCAGCGGGCCGGGGGCCGCGTGGCGCCGGGTCGTGTCGAGCGGGAAGGAGGCGATGAGCAGGGCGGGGACGCCGAGCGGCTCGTCGCTGGGGGTGGGGGCGTGGACGACGGCGCTGGTGCGCGGGCGGGCCGGGGTGCCGTCGGTGTCGACCGGGACGGCCCAGGTCACGGACCAGTGCGGGCGGAGGCGCTCTTCGGTGGGCCGGTCGGCGAGGAGTTCGGGCGCGAGGGGCCCGTGCGCGGAGACGGTACGCCACCCCGTCGTGCCCTCCTTGGAGTCCGCTACGACCGTCAGGGCGCCCTCGGTGCGGCGGCGCAGGGTGCGGACGTCCGCGGTCTCGATCACGACCTCTTCGAGGCCGGGCAGGGCGAGGAGGAGGGCGTCGTCGACGGCGTGCAGCAGGCGCTCGGCGAGGTCGGCGGCGGCCGCGTCCCGCAAGGGGAGGATGACGACGGTGTCGTACGGGTCGGGGGCGGTGCCCTCGGCGGCGAAGGGGAGACGGAGGAGGGGGACGTGGCCGTCGCGCCGGCGGATCTCGTCCCCCAGGCCGGGACTGTGCCGTGCGGTCTGGGTGGACAGCTCGCGTGCCTCGGCGAGGGACCAGCGGACGCCGCCGTGCCGGCCGACGACCGCGGGCTCGTCGGTGACGGCGAGTACGGCGGCGAAACCGACGCCGAAGCGGCCGACCGCCGTTTCGCCGGTCTCGCGTTTGGCGGAGGCGCGGAGAGTGGCGAGGGACTCGACGCCGGCCGCGTCGAGGGGGGCGCCGGTGTTGGCGGCGAACAGGACGCCGTCGCGGAGGGTGAGCCGGAGCCGGCCGGGTACGCCTGCCCTGGCGGCGGCGTCGGCGGCGTTCTGAGCCAGCTCGACTACGAGGCGGTCGCGGTATCCGCCGAGGGCGAGGTCTTCCTCGGCGTTGGCGTCCTCGCGGAAGCGGGCCGGGCTGGTCGCCCACGCGTCCAGCACTCCGCGGCGGAGGCGGGTGGTCCCGAAGGGGTCCGCGCCTTCGGCGGCCGGCCGCACGAACTTGGTCACGTTCACTCTCCTCATCGGCGTGAGGAGAAGGTATCGCGCTGGGGAGCGTGGTGTTTTTCGCCCCCGCCGCCCCTACCCGTCCCATCCTCCAGGGGCTCCGCCCCTTCAACCCCACCACGGGGCTCCGCCCCCTGCACCGCCGGGGCTCCACCCCTTCGCCCCCACCAGGAGACTCCCGCCCCTGCACCCCGAGGCTCCACCCCCACACACCACCGGGACTCCGCCCCCCTGCACCCCGGGACTCCGCCCCTTCAACCTCACCAGGAGACTCCGCTCCCTCCACCCCCGAGGCTCCACCCCCACACACCACCGGGACTGCGCCCCTTCAACCCCACCAGGAGCCGCCCGGCACCCCCGAGGCTCCACCCCCGCACACCACTTGGACTGCGCCCCTTCAACCCCACCAGGAGACTCCCGCCCCCTCCACCCCGCGAGGCTCCACCCCCCACTCCCCCGGGGCTCCGCCCCTTCAACCCCGCCAGGAGGCTTCCGCACCCTCCACCCCCGCGGGGCTCCGCCTCCGCACACCACCGGGGCTCCGCCCTTGACCCCCGTCGGCCTACGGCCTCGTCCTCAAACGCCGGACGGGCCGGGATGCTCGTGTGGGGCTACGAGTGGCCCAGTTCCACGGATTCCTCGTCCGCGCCAACCGGCACCGATCCGGAATCCGGGGACGGCCGTAGGGGGAAGGGGTCGAGGCGGGTCTCGTCGATGACAGGGGGGGCCGGGCGGGGGGGCTTGGGCATCACTGCTGCCTCGGAGTGGCCACCGCAGCCGTACGCGAGGGACACGATCCGGCCGTCCGCGGGGGAGAACTCGTTCGCGCAGACGCCGAAGGCCTGTCCCATCGTCCCGCCGATGGGTGCGAGGAAGCCGCAGGTCACGCAGGACGCGGGGGCCGCCTGGGCCATGGCGGTCTTGGGGCCGTAGGCCTCCTCCCAGCGGTCGGCGGCGACATGGAGGCCGTAGCGGGACAGGACGCGGGCCCGGCGCATGCCGAGTTCCTCCGCGACCGCGGCGATCGAGCCGCGCGAGGGAGCCACGGTGAGGTTCGCCGGCGGGCCCGCCGTCACCTCCGCGTCCTCCGCCTCGACCAGCTCCGCCATCTCGTGGGACACGGCGGAGTTGGGCAGCGGCTCGTCCTCGCCGGAGTAGCCGGGCTCCAGGCGCAGATCCTCCGCGTCGGTGGGGAGCAGATCGCCGGGGCCCATGTCGCCGGGGCGCAGCCGCTCACTCCACGGCACCCACTCAGGGGCCAGCAGCGCGTCCGGGCCGGGGAGCAGCACCACCTCGTCCAGCGTGACGAACTTGGCCCGGGAGGCACGGGCGACCGTCACGGCCCACCGCCAGCCGCGGTACCCGGGCTCCTTGCACTCGAAGTAGTGCGTGATGACGCGGTCACCCTCCGAGACGAGTCCCGCGTGCTCGCCGACGACTCCTGGCGCGGCGGCCTCCTCGGCGGCGGCGCGGGCGAGGTCGACGGCCTCGGCACACAGGCGGTCGGGGGTGCGGCTTCGCGTGGTCGCTGCGCTCACAGGTATCGCTTCTCTCCTACGCCGTCTCTCGGGTGCGCCCTTGCCTGACGACGGTCGGGCGGGACGGAGCGGACCTCGGGGCCGCGTCGACGTCCATGCCCGATCGTGCTCGGGCGCACCTGCTCCATCCATTCTGCGGGATGACCGAGAGGCGCGCGGCCGAGAACGTTCGCCATGACGCGCTACGCACGCTACCTGTTCGCCGCCGCTGGGCCTACACCGACGTTGGGTTTCCGTCGGCTCTTCCGAGCAGGGGTGTTCGCGGGGGTGTTCGCGGGGGTGCTCCATGCGCCTTCCGCTGATCGATACAGCTTCGCGTCCCTTTGGGGGGCGCTGCTGCGACCGTCGCTGCGCAAAAGTGCGGCGTATCCGGACCGTATACGCACTACGCACGCCCATCTCGGGGCACTATGGCGGAATGGCAGGCACAAGGACGCCCCACGGTTCCACGCGTGTCGGTGGGGTCAAGGGGAGCATCCGACGCAGCGGGTCCAGCCGGGTGGGCGGGCCGTTGCGTTCGGTCGGGCGTGCCCTGCATCTGCCGGTGACAGGCACAGCCCGCGGTATCCGCAAGGCGACGCATGCGCACGGTGCGGGCGAGTCCGGCCTCGGCAAGCTGATCGAGCTGCACGCGGTGAACGGCGCCGGCGACGTCATGATCACCGTGGCCCTCGCCTCCACCGTCTTCTTCTCGGTGCCGACCGACGAGGCCCGCGGCCGGGTCGCGCTCTACCTCGGCATCACCATGGCACCGTTCGCCCTCCTCGCCCCGGTGATCGGCCCGCTGCTCGACCGGATCCCGCACGGCCGCCGCGCGGCGATGGCGACGGCGATGCTCGCCCGGGCGCTGCTCGCGCTGATCCTGGCCGGCGCCGTCAGCTCCGGCTCCCTGGAGCTGTACCCGGCGGCGCTGGGCGTACTGGTCGCGTCCAAGGCGTACGGCGTGGTCAGAAGTGCCGTCGTGCCCCGGCTCCTGCCACCCCGTTTCTCCCTGGTGAAGGCCAACTCACGGGTCACCCTCGGCGGGCTCCTCGCCACCGGCGTGGCCGCGCCGGTCGGAGCGGGCCTGCAGTCCATCGGGGACCGCTGGCCCCTCTACGGCGCCTTCGTGATCTTCGTCGCCGGTACGATCCTCTCCTTCTCCCTGCCGCCGAAGGTCGACTCGTCGAAGGGCGAGGACACCGCCCTGCTCGCCGCCGACGAGGAGCATCTGCACGGCCCGCGCCGCAAGTACGCCAAGCGTCCCGGGCTGCGCACCGTCGGTATCGCCGTCACCCACGCCCTCGGCGCCAACGCCGCCCTGCGCTGTCTCTCCGGCTTCCTGATCTTCTTCCTGGCGTTCCTGCTGCGCGAGCATCCGCTGACCGGTGAGAGCGCGGCGGTGTCGCTGGGCATAGTGGCGGTCTCGGCGGGCGCGGGCAACGCGATCGGTACGGCGGTCGGGGCGGGGCTCAGGTCACGCGCACCGGAGATCATCATCGTGACGGTGGTGGCGTTCGTGCTCGGCGTGGCGATCACGGCGGCGATCTTCTTCGGCGCGGCTTTCGTGGCGTGTCTGACGGCCGCCGCCGGGTTCGCGCAGGCGCTGTCCAAACTGTCCCTGGACGCGCTGATCCAGCGAGACGTACCGGAGACGGTCCGCACCTCCGCGTTCGCCCGTTCCGAGACGGTGCTGCAGGTGGCGTGGGTGTTCGGCGGTGCGGTCGGCATCGTCCTCCCCCTCAATGGCACCTTCGGCCTCTCGGTGGCCGCCGCCATCGTCGCCGCCGGCTGGCTGACCACGGTCCACGGCCTGCTCCGCTCGGCCCGGCAGGGCGGCACCCCGCGGACGCGCGTGGCGTGAGGTCCATCAGTCACGTGAGGGCCATCAGCCACGTGAGAGCCACGAGCCCGTGAGAGCCACGAGCCCGTGAGGTCCGCGAGCAGCGGCACGCCGTACCCCCGCATGGCAGCCCGGCAGGACGTGCCCGATAGCCTTCGCCCATGACCATGCAATCCGCTGTGCGACGCCGCCGCGCCGTCGCCGCCGCCGGCGCCGTTTCCGCCGGACTGCTCGTCCTGTCGGCCTGTGACAAGCCGACCCCGATGTCCACGGTCACCGTCGGCACCTCCACGATCAGCGAGGAGGCCACCTGCGGCGGTGAGGGCGAGGTCCTTCCGTCCGCGGAGGTGACGAAGTGCCTGGATGAGACGGACATCGAGTCGATCACCGTGGACCCGGACGAGACCGTGCGCTTCGGCGTCGACCCGGAGGTCGCCGACAAGCGCTGGACGATCCTGATGAACGGTCAGCCGCTCACCGAGGACAGCGACAAGACGTACCGCACGGTCCCGGGCAGCGTGTTCTTCAACGCCCAGTACGGCGCGCAGGGCAACTCGACCCTCGTCTCCATCCGGGCGGCCGACGGTGAGAAGGACAGCAACACGGTCACCGGCCTGTGGTCCTTCACGCTGAAGAAGGACGACTGACCACGCCTGCCGTACGCGTCCTCGTAGCCACCGCCGTCCCGGCCGAACGGGACGCGGTGGCACGGGCGTTCACGAAGTTCCCAGGGACACCTGGAACCCCGGGAGCACCGGGGACACCGGGCACCCCGGGGACACCGGGCGCCATCCTCGCCGTCGGCGTCGGCCCCGCCCGCGCCGCCGCCGCCACCGCCACGGCCCTCGCGGGAACCCCGTACGACCTGGTGATCTCGGCCGGAATCGGCGGCGGCTTCCAGCCGTACGCCCCCGTCGGCTCCCTCGTCGTCGCCGACGAGATCACCGCCGCCGACCTGGGCGCCGAGACGCCCGACGGCTTTCTGCCGGTCACGGAACTGGGCTTCGGCGCGGTCACCCACCGTCCACCGGAATCACTCGTACGAGAGTTCGCGGCGGCCACCGGAGCCCGTACCGGCGCGGTACTCACCGTCTCCACCGTCACCGGCACCGCCACCCGCGCCGCCGCCCTGCTCGAACGCCATCCGACCGCGCTCGCCGAGGCGATGGAGGGCTTCGGCGTCGCCGAGGCGGCCATCGCGCACGGCGTTCCCGTGCTGGAGATCCGTGCCGTCTCCAACCCCGTCGGCCCGCGCGACCGCGCCGCCTGGCGCATCGGCGAAGCGCTGGCCGCGCTGACGGAGGCCTTCGGGAAGCTCGCACCCCTCCTGGAGAGTTGGAACCCACATGACCACCGGTGAGCCACTGCGGATCGCGTACTCCCCCTGCCCGAACGACACCTTCGTCTTCGACGCCCTCGCCCACGGCCGCGTCCCCGGCGCCCCCGCGCTCGACGTGACCTTCGCGGACATCGACATCACCAACGGCATGGCCGAGCGCGGCGAGTTCGACGTGCTGAAGGTGTCGTACGCCGTCCTGCCGTACGTCCTCGACGAGTACCGGCTGCTGCCGTGCGGGGGCGCGCTGGGCCGGGGTTGCGGGCCGCTGGTGCTGACGCGGGAGGCGGGGGCCGACCTCACGGGCCGTACGGTCGCCGTGCCGAGCGAGAAGTCGACGGCGTATCTGCTGTTCCGCCTGTGGGCCGCCGACACGCTGCCCGCCGGGGTCGGCGAGATCGTGGTGCTGCCGTTCCACGAGATCATGCCCGCCGTACGGGACGGAAAGATCGACGCGGGACTCGTCATCCACGAGGCGCGCTTCACGTACCGGAACTACGGCCTGCACAAGCTCGCCGACATGGGCGAGCACTGGGAGCACACCACCGGGCTGCCGATCCCGCTCGGCGCGATCGTCGCGAAGCGGTCGCTGGGCGCGGACACGCTGCGACTGCTCGCCGAATCCGTCCGCACGTCCGTCAAGGCCGCCTGGGACGACCCCGAGGCCTCCCGCCCGTACGTCATGGAACACGCCCAGGAAATGGACCCGTCCGTCGCCGACCAGCACATCGGCCTGTATGTCAACGAGTTCACCCACGACCTCGGCGTGGACGGCTACGCAGCGGTCAGGGGGCTGCTGACCCGCGCCGCGGCCGAGGGGCTGGTGCCGCCCCTCGGACCGGGTGCGCTGGATTTCCCGTAGCGGTTCGCTATACGTCCGAGGTTCGCTATACGTCCAACTGGTCGGCGACAGCGCGGAGCAGCCCGGCGATCTTCTTGCCGGCGGCCTTGTCGGGGTAGCGGCCCCTCTCCAGCATCGGCGTGACGTTCTCAAGGAGGGTCGTCAGATCCTGGACGATGGAGGCCAGCTCGTCCGGCTTCTTGCGAGTGGCGGCCGCGACGGACGGGGTCGGGTCAAGAATCGTCACCGAGAGCGCCTGGTCACCGCGCTGCCCGGCGACGACCCCGAACTCGACTCGCTGGCCCGGCTTGAGCGTCTCGACTCCGGCGGGGAGGACCGAGGAATGAACGAAGACGTCGCCGCCGTCGTCACGGGAGAGAAAGCCGAAGCCCTTCTCACTGTTGAACCACTTGACCTTGCCAGTCGGCAAAGCACACACTCCCTCGATCGCTCCCGGACTGGCCGGACACCCTTGATCTGCCGTTGAGACAGCCTACCGGGGGTCTCTCCAGCCGAACACGCCTTAAAACGAGACTGAGCCCCTACCAGTGAAGGCAGAGGCTCAAAGTGGTGCAGGAAGCGTGAGGGGCTAGCCAATGTGCCGGTAGAGCGTGGCGCGGGAGAGTCCGAGAGCCTTGGCAATGGCAGTGATGCTCTCCCCCTTGGCCTTACGAGCCTTTGCGACAGTCAGCACGTCCTCAGTGATGACGGTAGGACGTCCACCGGTACGCCCCTGAGCCTTGGCAGCATCGAGACCAGCACGAGTGCGCTCAACGATCATGTCTCGCTCAAGCTCAGCAAAGGCAACCATCATCGTAAAGAAGAACTTGCCTTCCCCCTTGGGCGAGTAGTTACTAGCCGGAATCCCGACTAGGGGGGTAGTCGGAAAACCGGCTAGGGGTAGTCGGAATCCCGACCAGGAGGTAGACGGAATCCCGGCTACAAACAATAAGTAAAGAACTAGAAGAAGTAACAAGACGAATGGAACAACCGCTGCACCTGGCGTAGCCAGGGACAGCGAATGATTAAAGGGAGAGTGATTCAGTAGACCAGGGAAAACCAAAGGGTAGAGAGATTGGGCTACCCCTGGTTGAGACTAATACCCGCCTTCGGCGGATTAGGTTTCTCCTCTGGTTTACTGATTAGACATCCCCCGACTTCTTCATTGCTATTCCACTGGATATGGAATATCCCAGCCGGCTGGGGTACATTAATCCCCTTAGAAATGTCATTGAATAAGGCTACCGAATAGCAATTCCAAAGGAATTCCAGCCGTGACATCTAGTTTTCTGGGTAGTTCACGGGGGAACTCGACTAGGTGGAGTTACTCCTGTCTAGCGGCCTCTGAGTTATGAGGAGAAAACTCCGAGTTTCCAGCAACGCTCAGAATCGCTAGGGAGTTACTTGTCTGGCTACGACTCAATAGCCTTGAGTCCCTGGTATGCCTCTCTCAGGTCTGCGCTCTCTGGAAGCTGTCGAGCCTCTACAGCCTTCACCACTTCCAGCGCACGCCAGTGATTCGAGGGGACCACACGGCCGGACAGAATAGCTTTCTGCGCCGAGTCGCACGCTTCGTCTAGCCGGTCTTCCTTGAGGAGTACCAAGGCAAGGTCGATATTCGCTGAAGCCACACGCCTAGGCCACTTGGTCACGTCGTCACTCGGACTCAGCCTCTTGATTACTTCCCTGGCGTACGGCTCTGCCGCTACGTCTCCGAGCCAAGCAAGGGTTGTAGCCGTATAGGACAGAGCCTTTGCAGGGTCGTACCTGTAATGATGCTCTGGCGTATCAGGGGAGCCGATAGCCGCAGAGAGAGCCTGTACCCGCTCAATGGCTGAGTAGGTCTCTGTCGACTCCCCTAGCCGTGCATTCGCTCTTCCCTCTTGGGCTGTCGCCTGAATCATTGCTGAGCTAGTAGCGGGAGCTATCTCCTGTGCGGCTCGGGAGAGGTCAACAGCCTGTACGTAATCCCCATCGGTAAGGACTCTCCAAGCCTCAGTCTCGAAACACCATGCCTCAATCTCAGGATGCCCGGCTTCCCTAGCTAGCGTTGCTGCTGTCTCCAGTCGAGCCGTAGCGGCATCGTCTTGCATCAGGTCGATATGGACCGTGGCACCCAGGAGAGAAAGCCAACCCCCGACTACCAACAAGCGTCGGTGCTCAGACAGAGTCTTCTTACTGTCCAAGAGCTTGACGACATACGCGGAGTGCTTCCGTACGTGCCTCAACAGCTCTGCCGGATCAGCCTTTGGGTACGCCATGGCCAGACCGTCAAAGGCACGTTCCAGCCGTTCAAGGGTGGCGTTCCCTACGTCGCTTGCCTGTACGCGTCGGGCAAGTTCCCATGCGTCCATCTCATCGTCATGAGAGCCGCTGTCTTCCACGGAGAGGGAGAGGCCGAGGTATTCGTTAAGAGCCACGGTCAACTCAGCAGAGGGAGCCTGTTTCCCATTGAGTACCCGGCTCAGATAGGCAACGTCGTAATGGAGTTCCTTGGCTGCACCTCTCAGGCTCTTCCCCTGTGCCTTGAGTGCGCTCCGTACCTCTGACCCGAAGTCGACCATGGTGCAGCTCCCGTTGACTGTTGACGTCCATCGTAGTCAACGCTGGTCAACTGCCCTATGGCGTACGCAGATCGGTTGGGTGGACGGACGCATAACCCCACCGACCACAGGAGCCGTCATGGCACGCCGTACCGCCGCAGAGGCCACAGGGAGCAAGCCCGTTCCCCTCGACCTACAGACGATGCGTGAGACGGCCGCACGGCTGCTCTCAGAGGATGCTGTACCGCGCGCATGCGCTCTGGCGTGCGTAGGAGAGGCCCGTATGAGGCTGAGGCTGGAACCCTCCAACGGCACCCTTCCGGCCGCTGTGGCGCACGCTCAGAAGCTCGCACGGTCCGTCAGAGCCCTTGCCGACCACTACGTGACGCTCGGGGGTGAGCAGTGACTCAGACCCTTCACGTCTGCCGGTACTGCGATGGACTGATCACAGAGCCAGGGGACGCGGTAGCCGTAGCCCACGAACTAGGCATGTCCGGCCCCGGTTGGACGGTATGGGCACACAGGGAACACGCTCACCTGGTGGAGCCGGATGAGGCTCCCATTCGCATCCTGGCGCGCGTCCTGGTGGCCAAGCTGACTTCCCCTGATGCCGCATGGCGTAAGGAGTCCTAGCGGCTACTGCCTCCCCCGTAGGGAGCCTCAGGCACGAGAGAGACCAGACCACCCAGGAATTAAATTCAATTAATAAAGGTAGGGGGTCGAATTCATAAACAAATAGGGAAAAGAATAAGGCCCCGCTATTCAGCGGAGCCTTTTCTTTATGCCTCTTTCTTTTACGCCGCTTCGAGTTCCTTTAGGAATGCGGGGACTGGTTCCAATTCCAGGCCAGGGAATTCCCTCAACTCGGGGTTAGTCCAGTGCGGCGGTACGTTCTGGCCAATCAATAGCCGGTCCATTCCCTCTTCCTTATTCAGGCTGAGTTCCTGCGCCATGGTCTGGATATCGCCCAGGTCCATTACCATTGCCCGGTCATTCTGATTTACGCCTTTATCCCAAGCCCATACCTTTACCTCATACGTGCGGAGGAATTCCCTACGGTCTTCCTGGTCTTTGGCTTCCCAGACTTCCCCGTACTTCTTACCCGTGGCTTTCAGTGTGGGGTTAGCCCTTTCCTCTTCCTGCTTAGCCAGGAGAGCGACCTTTGCGGAAAGTCCCTTGTGCATCCGCATGTACGACTCTTCCTGTCCCTCTCCGTCGTACTCTCCAGCCATGTACTTAGCTTCGAGGTTTTCCAGGCGCGCCCTGGTCTCCTGGAGTTCCCTTGCCTGAGAGGGACCCTTACCGGCTCGCTCGTACATGTCCCACGTACCTACGCTGTCACGTACAGCCTGGTCAACCCACGTGTCCAGGAGATCAGCACGGACGTAGAGACCCTGCGCGCACGCTCCGCCCTTGAATTTGTTGGAGCAGCGGTAATACCTGTGTCCCGGAATTCGTTCTCCGTCTTTCCTGGTGTGCCCGGAATTCAGAAGAGAAGTAACCGGCGCTCCGCAATTGCCACACCGAGCAATACCAGCAAGCAGGCTCTTAGCACCCGTACGACTTTCCGCCCCTACAGGCTTGGGAGCCGGTTTAATCCTGTCGACCAGGTCTGTCCATTCATCCATAGAAGCCAAAGGCTTTTCAGGAAGAATCACCGGCTCTCCCTGGTCATCCAGAACAGCCTCACCCTTATAGGCGTAGATACCAGGAACCCAAGAGGAACGGATGAATTTATTGATGATGGTTGATTGCCACTGAGTTCCCTTGGTCTCCTCCCCCTTCAATTTCCTGAGGTGATCTCCCCATGTGAGTACGCCCCGGCCGTTGAAGTCTCGGGCAATCCTGTGTGTGGACTGTCCCTCACGAACACGAGTAAAGATCTCTTCCACGTAGGGATAGAAGTCCTGGTCAATCTCCAGAACCTTCCTCCTGCCACCCTCTACGGCTTTGATGCGGTAGCCGGTAGGCGGAGCACCTGTGAGCCAGGAACGGTTCTCTAGGCGGCTCTGTACGCCGTTGAGGATGCGTGCCTGGATTGTGTCCCACTCAGCCTCAGCGAATACGGCTGTCATGCGAGCCATCATCTTGCCTTGGGGAGTCGAGAGGTCGAACCCCTCTTCAACACAGACGATGAACTTCCCGTTTTCCTGCGCCCACTCCAAGAGTTCGTTGAAGTGCATCGAGCGACGCGTAAGCCTGTCCATCTTGGCCGCAATGATCACGTCGAACTCATCGGCTCGGGACGTGAGCCAGCGTCCTAGCTTGGGGCGCTTGAAGGGGCTCATCGAGCCTGAGACGTCCGTGTCCTCTGCCTCGCCCACCAGGACGCCGGACAGGTGCGGAGAGCTGACGTGGTGTCGGATCACGCCACGCTGCCACTCGATGGACGTCGAGCCGTCCGAGTCGGCAGACAGGCGGAGACAGGCGAGGTAGCGCAGACCAGGTGTCATGAGGGGAGGCTAGCGGAGTCTGTGTGCCTAGGTAACCGGCTTGGCCTTGCCGGTGGGCACGTCTGTCCTCGTCCTCGTACTCGTCGGAAAACTGCTTGATAGCACTGGGGCGGGTCGTCGGGACCCGCCGGTACCAAAGCTAATGCTCTTCGACCCGGTGACAAGACGTCACCCGGTTGTTCCTTCGCGCAGGGAACTACCCTGGTCGGGTGCGTGACAAAACCCAAACGAATTCCGCCGCGCCCGGCGACCGACTGATCCGCGCCGGAGCCGTCGTCTTCTTCGCCGGTGCCGTGGCCACACTCGTCACCGTGGCCCCGCTTCTCCTCGGTACGACGCCATTTCCGACGTACATGTTCGGATTGAGCATGCTCATGGGCGTCGGGTTCCTGGTGGCGGGGGCCGGCGTCTTCCAGTCGATCGCGGCCGGCCGCCGTCAGGCGCGCACCGGGCGGTAGTCCGCGAGCCAGGCCGGGAAGTGGGTGAGGTCCGGCAGGACCACATCCGCACCGGCCGCCCGCAGCGCGTCGCCGTCGCACGGCCCGGTCGTGACGCCGACGGACAGCGCTTCGGCGGTACGCGCCCCGCGCACATCGCCGATGTGGTCGCCGACGTACACCGCCGCACCGTGCTCGCGCAGCGCCTGGGCCTTCTGCTCGGCCCACAGGTCGCCGATCACCGCGTCCGCGTCGATGCCCAGATGCTCCAGATGCAGCTTGGCGTTGGGCTCGTACTTGGCGGTGACGACGATCGCCCGGCCGCCGGCCGCGCGCACGGCGGCTATCGCCTCACGGGCGCCGGGCAGGGCGGGCGTGGCGGCGATGGCGATCGTCGGGTACATCGAGCGGTACAGATCGCCCATCTCCGCCACGTGCTCCGCCGGGAACCAGTTGATCAACTCCTCCGCGAGCGGCGGCCCGAGCCGGGTGACCACCAGATCGGCGTCGATGAACGTGCCCGTCCGCTCGGCGAGCGCCGTGAAGCAGGCGTGGATGCCGGGCCGCGAGTCGATCAGCGTCATGTCGAGGTCGAAGCCGACGGTGGGGGAGGCGAGGGGAGGCAGGGCGGCAGAGGTCATATGGGCCATTGTGCCCAGGCGGGAGGGCGATCAGGACGTCCGGCCCCCGAGATCGGGATACCTACCGCTGCCGCTGGGAGCGCCACAGCAGGAAGAGCGCGGAGGCGAGGGCGGCGCCCCGGATGACCCACGGCCAGGTCTCGGCGGCGGCGGCGTTCACCTGCCCCTCGGCGATGGGGTCGCCCCACCGCCCCTCGTTGCGTCCCCACAGCCAGACGAGCCCGGCGGCGATCGCCGCGCCCGGCAGCACCATGACCGCCCACTGCCGCTCCGTCGGCGTCAGCCGCCGGGAGGCGTAGGCGATGAGCCAGCCGAAGAGGAGCGCGATGAGGTTCCCCAGCAAGGCGCCGGCGACGAGGAGGGAGGCGCCGAGCAGGAGAAGGGGGTTGCTCCAGCTTCCGGGGCGGGGAAGGCGGAGACGGCGGCGGCGCGCGGACGTGCTCTTCTCGGCCTTCTTCGCGATGTTCACGGCGGCGGGCTCGTCCCGGACGGCCTCCTTCGCCGCCTTATCGGCCTTATTGGTCTTATCGGCCTTCTCCGCTTTCTCCGACTTCTCGGCCTTGTCGGCCTTCTCGGTTTCCTTCGGCGGCGGAGGCTTCAGCAGCTCCGGGATCTCCACTCCGCCGACGAACCCCGGCACCTCGTCCCCGCCCCCGAACGGACTGCTGTCCACGCGCCACCAGTCGGGCTGCATCGCACTGGTCCCGAGTTCGTCGGGACCGGCGAGGTGGGGCGGAGTCGGCGCGTCGGAGGGCCTGTCGTCCTCGACGGGGTCGGCGGGTTCGGCGGGCCGAGGCCGGGGCACCACGCGCCGCAACCCCTTGGACCTGGGCCGCTGCTCCGCCCGGTCCGGCTGTACGGGTACGGAGGCGTCCGGCGTCTGCGGGGCACCGCCGCCGGCACCGGCCGCCGCCACGATCTCGTCGGGGCTGCCCAGCCGGGCGAGGATGCGGCGCACGGCGGCGGGACTGTCCACCGGCGCCTTCGACCGGCGCCGCTCGATCTCGTTCCGCAACTCCGAGACCAGCCGCATCCGGTCGGACGACGGCAGCTGACGCTGCTGCGCCACATCACCGACGCGGCTCAGATACTCGTAGACGACCTGGTCGCTCTCGATCCCCACGAAGTCCCCTCCGGGGCGGGTGTGTTGGATACCCCGTGATGACAGACGTTACCGCCAAGCTGCGGCCATGCGTGCCTCCCCCAGTGCCTTAAAGGCCTGGGCGGACCCCCAGGGCGGCATCAGCGCCGGGCGCCCGCACAGCAGGGGCAACGAAACCGACGTACTCACCCGGTACCGTGATTCGGATGAGCACCGAGGACAAGCCGGCCGCCCCGCGTTCCCTCGCGGAGGCGCTGCGTGGGCGGGACGACGCCGCCCTGGCCGCGCTGCTGCGCAGCCGCCCCGACCTCATCACGCCCGTCCCGACCGACCTCACCCAGCTCGCGACCCGGGCCGGCACCCGCGCGTCCGTCGTCCGTGCCCTGGAGCGGCTGGACCGTTTCGCCCTGCAGACGGCTGAGGCGCTCGCCGTCGCCGCGGACCCGGCGCCGTACGAAGAACTCCTCGGCCTCATGACCGGTGACAAGGGGGACGCGACCGTCGCCGCGGCGCTGCCGCACGCCCTCGCCACCCTGCGCGAGCAGGCCCTCGTCTGGGGCCCCGACGACCGCCTCCGTCTCGTCCGCACCGCCCGCGAACTGCTGTCCCCGTCGCCTCAGCACCCGTCCCCGACCGGCCTGGGCCCGACGGTGCAGGAGGCGACGGCGGGCATGTCGCCGGGGCGTATCCAGGAGATCGTCACGGCGGCCGGGCTGGCGTCCACGCACGACGCGGTCTCGGCGGTGGCCGCGCTGACCGCCCTGTTCAAGGACCGCGAGCGGATGGCGGCCCTGCTGGCCGACGCCCCGGAGGAGTCCCTGGAGGTGCTGCGCCGCCTGGTCTGGGGGCCGCCGTACGGGCAGGTCACCGCCGACCCGGCGCCCCGGCTGCGCCGGCTCCTCGACCGCGGGCTGCTGCTGCCGACGGCGCCCGGGACCGTCGTACTGCCCCGTGAGGTGGCCCTTCATCTGCGCGAGGGCCACGCCCACCGAGCCACCGAGCCGCTGCCGCCTCCCGTCGAGCCCGTCGGCTCCCACCGTCCACAGGTTGTGGACGCGACGGCCGCCGGGCAGGCGTACACGGCACTGGCGACCGTCGAGGAGCTGCTGAAGGACTGGGACGAAGGTGGCCCCGCGGTGCTGCGGGCGGGGGGCTTGAGCGTCCGGGACCTGAAGCGGACGGCCGTCGCCCTGGACGTACCGGAGCCGATCGCGGCGTTCTGGGTGGAACTGGCGTACGCGGCGGGCCTCATCGCGTCGGACGGCGAGGCCGACGAGCGGTACGCGGCGACCCCGGCGTACGACGAGTGGCTGGAGCAGCCCGCCGACCGGCGCTGGGTGCGGCTCGCCGAGGCCTGGCTGGCGGCGACCCGCACGGCGGGACTGGTCGGCGGGCGGGACGCCAAGGACCGCAGTCTGTCGGCCCTCGGCCCGGGCCTGGACCGCTCCGCCGCGCCGGAGGTACGGCACCGGGTGCTGGCCCTGCTCGCCGAACTGCCGGAGGGCGCCGCGCCGTCCGCCGAGTCGGTGCTGGCCCGGCTGCGCTGGGAGCGCCCGCTGCGGGGGCCGCAAAAGGACGACGACCTGCGCACCCGGCTCGCCCGGTGGACGCTCTCGGAGGCGGAACTGCTCGGCGTCACCGGCCGCGGCGCGCTGTCCGCGCACGGGCGGGCGCTGATCGGGGCGCCCGCCGCGAAGCCCGCCGACGACACGCCCTCAGGCCCCGGCGACAAGCTGCCCGTCCATCACAGGCACCACAAGAACCACAAGCACCACGAGGCAGCCGCTGTTCGCGAGCCCCTCACCCCCGCCGAACAGGCCGTCGCCTCGGCGACCGCCGCCCGGCTCCTCGCCCCGCTCCTGCCCGAGCCGCTGGACCACGTCCTCCTCCAGGCCGACCTGACAGCCGTCGCCCCCGGCCCGCTGCAGCGCCCGCTCGCCGACATGCTCGACGTCCTCGCGGACGTGGAGTCCAAGGGCGGGGCGACGGTGTACCGGTTCACCCCCGGCTCCGTACGCCGTGCGCTGGACGTCGGCCGCACCGCCTCCGACCTGCACGCCTTCCTCGCCGCGCACTCGCGTACGCCGATTCCGCAGCCGCTGGCGTATCTGATCGACGACGTGGCCAGGAAACACGGGCAGCTGCGGATCGGCGCGGCGTCGGCGTACGTCCGCTGCGACGACGACGCCCTGCTGAACGAGATCCTCGCCGACAAACGCGCCGCCGCGCTGCACCTGCGACGCCTCGCCCCGACCGTGCTGGCCGCCCAGGCCGGCCCGGCGGCCCTGCTGGAAGGCCTGCGCGCGATGGGATTCGCGCCGGCCGCCGAATCCGCCGAGGGCGACGTCCTGATCACCCGCGCCCACGCCCACCGCACCCCGCCCCGCACGGCCCCGGAGCCGGTCCCGGACGGCCCCCCGGCACCCGACGCGACCCTCCTGTCGGCCGCGATCCGCGCGATCCGGGCGGGCGACCTCGCCTCCACGACCCCGCGCAGGCACACCCCCGTGGCGAACGGCGAACTCCCCCGCACCGGCGCCGCCGAGACCCTCGCCACCATGCAGGCCGCCGTCCTCACCGGCGAGGCCCTCTGGATCGGCTACGTGAACGCCGACGGCGCCGCCAGCCAGCGCGTCATCGCCCCGATCCGCGTCGAGGGCGGCTTCGTGACCGCGTACGACCACACCGCGGACGAGGTCCGCACCTACCCCCTCCACCGGATCACCGGCGCCGCGGAACTGGCCGACGACTGAGCGCTCCGCCGGCTGTGCCGATATGCGGCTGTGCCGATATGCGGCTGAGCCGCGGGGGCAGTTCACTGCAGTCGGCCTGATCCGCCGGTCAGGCCCCGGACGTGGCCGCCGCTTCGCTCGTACGGGTGTACGCCCGCGTTCATGCGCGCCACGCCGGACACTTCCCACCGATGAGGGAACGCGCAGGTCATCCGGCATTCCGGGGCGGGGCGGCGGGCAGCCAACGGGTGTCCTGATCAAGTCCGAGCCGCCGGCAACGGGTTCGGGCGAAAGTGCAGTGAAATGAAAGGAAGTCCTCGCCCATGCGTGCAGCCCGTCGAGTCGCCGCTGTCCTGACCGCCACCGCCATGATGATCGGCGCCTTCGCCACCCAGGCCGCGGCCATCGGCATCGATGTCGCCGGCCTGGTCCTCGAAACACCGGCCATCTGACCCGCCCCGCGCCCCTCTCGGGCCGGTCCCGGCAGGTCCGGGCCCGGCCCTCCCCGATCGGCCCACGCTCGCCCCCTCGACCCACCTCCGCGAAAGGCCCCTGACTCCCCATGCGTGACAAGCTCAACCACCGCACCCGTGCCGCCGTCGCCGTGTCCGCCACCGCACTGGTCTCCGCGGCCGCGCTCCTCGCCGCGCTGGCGCCGGAGGCCTCGGCGGCCCCCGCGCTGCCGCTGCCGCTCCCGGCCGCCGGGGCAGGCGGCGAGCCGCTTCTCAACGTCGACGGACACGTCTTCGCCCAACCACTGGTCAACAACCTCGGCCTGCCCACTCTGAAGTAGCCCGGCGCATGCGGTAGCTGTCCCCTTCGAGCCGCACGATCTCGGCGTGGTGGGCCAGCCGGTCCACCATCGCCGGGGCGGCCGGGCCGCCGAACACCTCGTCCCACCGCTCAAGCGGGCGGTCGCCGGTCACGATCAGCGACCCCCGCTCGTAGCGGTGCGCCACCAGCTGGAAGAAGAGCCGGGACGTGTCCGCGTCGAACGGCACGTACCCGATCTCGTCGACGATCAGCACCGGGCAGCCATCCAGCTCGGCCAGCTCCTCCGCGAGCCGGCCCGCGGCCTGCGCCCCGGCCAGCCGTGCGGCCCATCCGGCGGCCGTGTCGAACAGCACCCGGTACCCGGCCTCACAGGCCCGCACCCCGAGCCCGACGGCCAGATGCGTCTTGCCGGTGCCGGGCGGCCCGACGAGCACCACGTTGCCGCGGGCCCCGACGAAGTCCAGCTTGCCGAGCCGCGCCACGGCCTCCCGGTCGAAGACCCGGGGATGCTCGGCGTCGTACTCCTCCAGCAGTTTCCGCGCCGGGAACCCTGCCGCCCGGATCCGCTCCTCGGCCCCCGTCTCGACGGCGGGTGCCCGCGCCTGGCTCGGAATCGGAACGGCGGGCCGTGCGGGCGCGGGCGGCTCGACCC
This sequence comes from Streptomyces blattellae, assembly GCF_009709555.1. Classification (GTDB taxonomy): domain Bacteria; phylum Actinomycetota; class Actinomycetes; order Streptomycetales; family Streptomycetaceae; genus Streptomyces; species Streptomyces blattellae. Next base: position 69,886 of record NZ_WJBG01000213.1, read on the forward strand.
TGTGCCCGTGTTGCTCCCGGCGCTGTACGGACCGCTCGGCATGCGCGGCCATCGGCCCCGACATATACGCCAGGATCGCCGCCGAGACGATGAACGCCATATGGATCACCGTCCCCCACATCAGCGAGTGCCGCGAGGTGTGGTGCACATCCACGAACATCTGCAGCAGATGGACGGAGGAGATGCCCACGATGGCGGTGGCCAGCTTGACCTTCAGCACGTTGGAGTTGACGTGCGAGAGCCATTCCGGCTGGTCGCGGTGGCCCTGGAGACCGATCCGCGAGACGAAGGTCTCGTAGCCGCCGACGATCACCATGATCAGCAGGTTGGCGATCATGACGACGTCGACCAGCTTGAGCACGGCGAGCATGACGTACGTCTCGTTCGCCTGCCCGGTGACGCACCGGAGGATTAAGGTCCACAACTCGTTGAAGAACTTGTAGACATAGACGCCCTGAGCGGCCACGAGGCCGAAGTAGAGCGGCGCCTGAAGCCAGCGAGTGGCGAACAGGGCATAGCCCAGGGTCGTGGGCGGCGTGGACGGATCACGAGTGAGGGAGTGCACGGTCGGCCATTCTTCGCATCCGCCGCCGTACAGGTGAAACCACACCACTCACAGGAATGAATAGACATCCAGTACGACGTGACACCCGCCCCGGCCCCGACCGGGGAACGATCAGGCACACTGGATGTTTGGCCGTGACGTCTGGCCTCAGGGAACCGGAGAGGGTGCCGCGCGTGGGTCCACTGATCGTCCAGTCCGACAAGACGCTGCTTCTGGAAGTCGATCACGAGCAGGCCGACGAGTGCCGGCGGGCCATCGCGCCGTTCGCCGAGCTGGAGCGGGCGCCCGAGCACATCCACACCTACCGGGTGACGCCGCTCGGGCTGTGGAACGCGCGGGCGGCGGGGCATGACGCCGAGCAGGTCGTGGACGCGCTGGTGCAGTACAGCCGCTATCCGGTGCCGCACGCGCTGCTGGTCGACGTCGCCGAGACGATGGACCGGTACGGGCGGCTGACGCTCAGCAAGCACCCCGCGCACGGGCTCGTGCTCACGACCACCGACCGTCCGGTCCTTGAGGAGATCCTGCGCTCCAAGCGGATCACTCCGCTCGTCGGCGCCCGGATCGACCCGGACACCGTCGCCGTGCATCCCTCCGAGCGCGGGCAGATCAAGCAGACGCTGCTGAAGCTGGGCTGGCCGGCCGAGGACCTCGCCGGATACGTCGACGGCGAGGCGCACGCGATCGAGCTGAACGAGGACGGCTGGGCGCTCCGGCCGTACCAGAAGCAGGCGGTGGAGAACTTCTGGCACGGCGGCAGCGGGGTCGTCGTACTGCCGTGTGGCGCCGGTAAGACGCTCGTCGGCGCCGGGTCCATGGCCCAGGCGAAGTCCACGACGCTGATCCTGGTGACGAACACCGTGTCGGCCCGGCAGTGGAAGCACGAGCTGGTGAAGCGGACCTCGCTGACCGAGGACGAGGTCGGCGAGTACAGCGGTACGCGCAAGGAGATCCGGCCGGTCACCATCGCGACGTACCAGGTGCTGACGACCAGGCGGAAGGGCGTCTATCCGCACCTGGAGCTGTTCGACTCCCGCGACTGGGGGCTCATCGTCTACGACGAGGTGCATCTGCTGCCGGCGCCGGTCTTCAAGTTCACCGCGGATCTGCAGGCCCGGCGGCGGCTCGGGCTGACGGCGACGCTGGTGCGGGAGGACGGCCGTGAGTCGGACGTGTTCTCGCTGATCGGGCCCAAGCGTTTCGACGCGCCCTGGAAGGAGATCGAGGCGCAGGGCTATATCGCGCCCGCCGACTGCGTGGAGGTCCGGGTCAATCTCACCGACGCCGAGCGGCTGGCGTACGCGACCGCCGAGCAGGAGGAGAAGTACCGCTTCTGCGCGACGACGGACACCAAGCGGAAGGTCACTCAGGCGCTGGTACGGCGTTTCGCCGGGCAGCAGATCCTGGTCATCGGCCAGTACATCGACCAGCTCGACGAACTGGGCGAGCACCTGAACGCCCCCGTCATCAAGGGCGAGACCTCCAACGCCCAGCGCGAGAAGCTCTTCGACGCCTTCCGGGAGGGCGAGATCAGCGTCCTGGTCGTCTCGAAGGTCGCGAACTTCTCCATCGACCTGCCGGAGGCGACGGTCGCCATCCAGGTGTCGGGGACGTTCGGGTCACGGCAGGAGGAGGCGCAGCGGCTGGGGCGGGTGCTGCGGCCGAAGGCGGACGGTCACCAGGCCCACTTCTACTCGGTGGTCGCGCGGGACACCATCGACCAGGACTTCGCCGCGCATCGGCAGCGGTTCCTGGCGGAGCAGGGGTACGCGTACCGGATCGTGGACGCGGACGAGTTGCTGGCGGAGAGCTGAGCCGGCGGGGCAGGGGCGGTCGTCGATCACGGGTCACCTGCGGCGGACGCCTGCCTCCTCGCCGTACTCGCCGAAGATGATCACGTCGAAGGCGGCGCCCGCGTACACCTTGATGGCACGCAGGGCCTCGCCGAGGCGGTGACGGTGGTGGCTGGGAGTGAGGGCGGTCGCGCCTGAGGCGCGGCCGGGGGCTGGGGTAAAGGTTGCTGCGCTCATGTATCCATGGTGGCTCTCCGACCATGGGAAAGGCATCGGTCTACGGGGCCAACTCGGGTGGTCCCTGGGTACACCCATGGGGCGAGCCTTGCCCCCTACGGGGGATAGGCCTATCCCCTAGGGGATGACGGGGGACGAACCCCCGTGGACGGACACCCGTGGACGGACACCGACTGCTCGCGGCAGGGAAAACCGTTGGCGCCCCTCTCCCTCGGCGACCTAGAATCCCCGCTCTTGTCCGGATCCAACGGAGGCACCCCCTTGTCCACGCCGTCGTCCGCCGATCCCCTCTCCCGAGAGCGCTCCCATCTCGCCTCCTCCCGGGCCGCCCTGCGCGCCATGCGCGAGGACGTCGAGTCCCTCGACATCAGCGACGTCACCGCGAACTGGGTCAACGCCGAAGTCCTCGCCCGCCAGATCGACGAGCGGATCAAGGCCCTCGCCGACCTCAGCGACACCCCGCTGTTCTTCGGCCGGCTCGACTACCTGCACGCGGTGGGCGCCGAGCAGGCGGAGGGGGCGGAGGGCGAGCGCTTCTACATCGGGCGGCGCCATGTGCACGACGCGGACGGCGACCCGATGGTGATCGACTGGCGTGCACCGGTGTCGCAGCCCTTCTACCGGGCCTCCAAGAAGGCCCCGATGGACATCGCGCTGCGCCGCCGCTTCGGCTACACGGGCGGCGACCTCACGGCGTACGAGGACGAGCATCTGTCGGACCCGGCCGAGGCGGCGCGCACCAGCAAGCTGCTCCAGCAGGAGATCGAGCGCCCGCGCGTCGGCCCCATGCGGGACATCGTGGCGACGATCCAGCCGGAGCAGGACGAGATCGTACGCAGCGGGCTGGGCGGGACCGTGTGTGTGCAGGGAGGTCCCGGGACCGGGAAGACGGCCGTCGGTCTGCACCGGGTCGCCTACCTCCTGTACGCGCACCGTGAGCGGCTCGCCCGCACCGGCACGCTCGTCATCGGGCCGAACAGGTCCTTCCTGCACTACATCGAGCAAGTGCTCCCCGCGCTCGGCGAGTTGGCGGTACGGCAGGCGACGGTCGACGACCTCGTGGCACATGTCGAGGTGCGGGGCGCGGACGACGCGGCGGCCGCGGTCGTCAAGGGGGACGCGAGGATGGCGGAGGTGCTGCGGCGCGCGGTCCGCTCCCATGTGACCATGCCCACCGAACCGGTCGTGGTCGTGCGCGGCTCGCGTCGCTGGCGGGTCCCGGCGTACGAACTCGAAGGCGTCGTCGGTGAGTTGCTCGACCGCGACATCCGGTACGGCGCCGCCCGCGACGCCCTGCCGCAGCGCATCGCGCACGCGGTCCTGGTGCAGATGGAGCGTTCCGGAGAGGCCCCGGACGACCGCGTGCAGGACGCCGTCGCCCGTAACCCCGCGGTGAAGGCGGCGGTGAAGGCGATCTGGCCGCCGGTCGAGCCGGCGAAGCTCGTGCTGCGGCTGCTGACGGACGCGGACTTCCTCGCCCTGCACGCGGCGGGGCTCCTCACCGAGGACGAGCAGAAGGCGATCCTGTGGGCGAAGCCGGTGCGGTCGGTGAAGTCCGCCAAGTGGTCCGCCGCGGACGCCGTGTTGATCGACGAGGCGACGGATCTCGTACAGCGCACGCACTCGCTGGGGCATGTGGTGCTCGACGAGGCGCAGGACCTCTCCCCCATGCAGTACCGCGCGGTCGGCCGCCGCTGCACCACCGGTTCGGCGACCGTCCTCGGCGATCTGGCGCAGGGCACGACGCCGTGGGCCACCCGGAGTTGGCAGGAGGCGCTGGGCCACCTCGGCAAGACGGACGCGGTCGTCGAGGAGCTGACGGCCGGTTTCCGTGTGCCGACGGATGTGATCACGTATGCGTCCCGGCTGCTGCCGCATATCGCGCCGGGGCTGACGCCGGTGGCGTCGGTGCGGGAGAATCCGGGGTTCTTCGAGGTTCGTGAGGTGTGTGGTGCGGGGGAAGTGGTCGCCGCGTGTGCGGAGTTGCTGCGGAACGAGGGGTCCACGGGGCTGATCGCGGCGGACGCGCGGATTCCGGCACTGACGGAGGCGCTCGCGGCGGCGGGGCTCGCCCACCTGGCTCCCGGTGAGGAGACGACCCGGGAGACCCGCCTCACCCTGGTCCCGGCGTCCCTCGCGAAGGGTCTGGAGTACGACTACGTGGTCCTCGACGAGCCCCGGGCGGTGGTCGACGGGGAGCCGGACGAGCGGACGGGGTTGCGGCGGCTGTACGTGGCCCTCACCCGGGCCGTCTCGGGGTTGATCGTGACGCATGCGGCGCCGTTGCCGGCGGAGTTGTGAGTGCCGGTTGAGGTTCCCGGACCGGCGGGTACGCCCACGCGGCGGAGCCGCACATCGGCGCAGCCCCGCACTCCGTCCGGGCAAGCCGACTCAGCCTGCGCCGCCCGCGCCGCCCGCGTCCAGGACTCGGCGCCACTCGCGCACGGCCTCCGCCGACACGGGGGACGTCCAGCCCTCCGGCCTGGCTGCCCCTCCGATGTGGAACGCGTCGATCCCGGCGGCTCGCAGTTGCGGGACGTGGTCCAGCCGTAGGCCGCCGCCCACCATGAGCTGCTGCTCATAGCCGGGCTCCCCGGCCCTCGCCGCCTCCGTGAGCAGCGTCGGCAGCCCCTCGTCGACGCCCGCCGCCGATCCGGCCGTGAGGTAGGTGTCGAGCCCCGGCAGGTCGGCGATGTGCTTGCGCAGGGCGTCGCGGTCGGCGGCGTGGTCGATCGCCCGGTGAAAGGTCCAGCGGCAGCCGTCCAGCTCGCCCAGCACCCGCTCCACCGCATCGAGATCCACGCCGTCCCCGGCGTCCAGGAACCCGAGCACGAACTGGTCGGCCCCCGCCCCGCGCAGCTCCCGCGCCACCTCCGTCAAGCGCTCGGCGTCCCCCGCCGCGAACCCGTCCGCGAGCCGCAGCATCACGCGCAGGTCGATGTCGACGGCGGCGCGGATCGCGGTGAAGGCCGTGGTCGGCGGGGTGAGGCCGTCCGCTGCCATGTCGGTGACCAGTTCGAGGCGATCCGCGCCTCCGGCCTGGGCGGCGAGGGCGTCCTCGGCATCGAGGGCGATCACCTCCAGGACTGCACGCTTGCCCATGGAACTCCATTCCTCGGCGACTCGGAACGACTAGGACGACGACCAGGACGACCAGGAGGACGACCAGGACGACCAGGAGGTCTAGTCCATTGCCCGCCACCCTACGCCGGGAAGGACGAGGCCGCGAGAAGATCGCGGTCAGCCGAAGACGTTCAGCTCGGCCTCCGTCACGCCCGTCGGCTCGTACGACGCCGCTCCCGTCGTACGAGCCGAGTACTGCCCGCGTCACGGGAGAATGGCGCACATGCCCGACCTCGAAGCCCTCGCCGCCCGCTTCGCCGAGGCTCTGCGCGCGGCCCGCGCCCCGGTGGACTCGCCCGACCCGGCGCCGTACGCCGACGATCTCCTCACCCGCTGGCAGGAACCCCAGCGCCGGTACCACACGCTCGCGCATCTCACCGCGGTCCTCGACCACATCGACGTGCTGGAGAAGCACGCGGCGGACCCGGACGCCGTACGCCTGGCCGCGTGGTTCCACGACGCGGTGTACCTGCCCGAGCGCTCCGAGAACGAGGAGCGGTCGGCCCGGCTCGCCGAGCGGGCGCTGCCCGAGGCCGGTCTGCCCGCCGCGAAGACCGCCGAGGTGGCCCGCCTTGTCCGGCTCACCGTCACCCACGCCCCGGCCAGCGACGACCGCGACGGCCAGGTGCTGTGCGACGCCGACCTGGCGATCCTCGCGTCGCCGCCGTCCGCGTACGCCGCCTACACCGCGGCCGTCCGCGAGGAGTACCACTTCGTGCCCGGTGACGCCTTCCGCGAGGGCCGCTCGGCGATCCTCCGCCAACTCCTCGGCCTGCCCCGGCTGTTCCACACCCCGCACGGCGAGCGGGAGTGGGAGGCGACGGCCCGCTACAACATCACGTCCGAGCTGGAACTGCTGACATCATGCTGACGTCATGACGTCAGCATGAATCCCTCCCCGAAGGCGTCGAACGTCGAGAGCGGACACACGGCCTGCTGCGACCCGCGGTCGGAGCGGGAAATGGTGTCGCCCGGCCGGTCTCCGTCGGCTTAGCCTGCACGGCATGCGGAACACGGGTGGAGATCAGGTAGCGGAAGCCGTCGCGGGCTGCGTCGCCGTGCTGCGGACGGCCACGGACCGGGACTGGGAGGGGGTCAAGGCCGGTGGGCTGACCTGGAGTTGCCGGGACACCGCGTTCCACATCGCCGAGGACCTGATCGCGTACGCCGGTCAGCTCGCCGGGCGTGCGCAGGACCGGTACGTCCCGTTCGACGTCGTCCCGGAGGACGGCATCGACAACGCGGGCGTGCTGGACGTGATCGAGACGAGCGCCGCCCTGTTCGCAGCCACCCTGCGCACGACACCCCGCGAGGTGCGCGCCTTCCACCCCTACCCCTTCCGCAGCGCGAACCGCGACGGCTTCGCGGCGATGGGGATCGCGGAGGTGCTCCTGCACACGCACGACATCGCCGAGGGTCTGGGCCTGGCGTACGAACCACCCGCCGAGCTGTGCGAGTCCGTCCTCACGACGATCTTCCCGCAGGTCCGCCCCGGTCCGGCCCCCTGGCCCACCCTCCTGTGGGCCACCGGCCGCGGCGATCTGCCGGGCCGCCCGCCCGTCACCGACTGGCGCTGGCACAACAACCTGGTTCTGCCCACCGATCGCCTGACCCTGCAAGCCCTCACCCCCGCGACCGCCATCGACATCCAGGCGGGCGGCGTCGGCGGCTTCGAGTGGGTCGACGGGGAGCCGCTCGAAGGCACCCGGATGGCTGCCGGGCTGCTGGTGAAGGCGTACCAAGAGGGCGTGCTGCGGCCGGAGTTCGGGGTGTTAGTGCTGGTGCGGCGGGAGGACGGGCGGGCGGTCGGCGCCATGGGGTTTCATGCGGCACCGGACGGCGAGGGGCTGGTGGAGATCGGCTACGACCTCGTCGCGGGCGGCCGGGGCAGCGGCTACGCCACGGAGGCGCTGCGCGCCCTGTCGGCGTGGGCCCTGGCCCGGGACGACGTCCGCGGGGTCCTCGCGAAGGTCGATCACGACAACCTGCCGTCGCAGGGCGTCGTGACCCGCGCCGGATTCACCAGGGTCAGCCAGGACGACGGCCTGTTCGTCTACGAACTTCGCGGCTGAGCCCGCCCCTTCGGCCTCCGCAGCCCCGACCCCGTCAGCAGCCGCACCACCTCCCGGCTGCTGACCTCCACCGCCCCGGCGGCCACCGCGTCCGCGTGACGATGCGACGGGATGTCGTAGTGATCCCGCTCGAAGGCCCGCCGGGGCACACCCAGCTTCTCGGCGAAGCCGTGCAGTTCGTCGTACGACACGTCGCTGACGAGGTGGGACCACATACGGCCGTGTCCCGGCCAGGTGGGCGGGTCGATGTAGAGGGTCACGACGAAGCCGTCCCGCCGGCGCACGAGCCGAGCGTGCCGACGGAGGCGACCTTCACGCCCGCCTTGTGGCACACCCAGTGCGGGTCGGGCCCGAGTTCCGGTTCGACGTCGAGGGCGTGCGGGTCGCCGGAGCCGCAGACGGGGCACAGGGGCCAGCGGCCGTACCGCTCCCGCAGTGCGTCCTGTACGTCCTGAGCGACCAGCCCGGCCACATACGCGGCGCCCTCCGGCCACTGCTCCACCCACCAGCGCCGCTGTACGACGGACTCCTCGACCAGCGACACCACGTCCGCCTCGGCGACATCGCCCGCGACCAGGTCGGCGAGCACGAGGGCGCGTGCCGCGTGCAGGGCCTGCTCCAGGGGGCTGACAGGGGAGTCGGTGGGATCCATGCATCCATTGTGCGCACTCTTGACCATCGCACCGGGGCGAAAATATCTTTCAATGGTGACCCAGAAAGTGAAGGAAATTTTCGGCACAGACACAGGCAGAGGCACAGACACAGGCGCAGACACAGGCACCGGCACCGGCACCGGACCTGCCGACGCACGACCCGCACGACCCGCGCCACCCGCCCCCGCCGCCCTCGCGGCCAAGGTGCGCACCCTCGCCCCGTCGATGACCCGTTCCATGCAGCGCGTCGCCGAAGCCGTCGCCCACGACCCGGCCGGCTGCGCCGCCCTCACGGTCACCGGACTCGCCGAACTCACCGGCACCAGCGAGGCTACCGTCGTCCGCACCGCCCGCCTGCTCGGCTACCCCGGCTACCGGGATCTGCGCCTCGCCCTCGCCGGACTCGCCGCACAGCAGCAGTCCGGGCGCGCACCCGCGCTCACCACCGACATCGCCGTCGACGACCCGATCGCCGACGTGGTCGCCAAGCTCGCCTACGACGAGCAGCAGACCCTCGCGGACACGGCGGCCGGGCTGGACACCGTGCAGCTGGGCGCGGCCGTGTCCGCGCTGGCCTCCGCGCGCCGGGCCGATGTGTACGGGGTCGGGGCGTCCGGGCTGGTCGCGCAGGACCTCACCCAGAAGCTGCTGCGGATAGGCCTGATAGCCCACGCGCACAGCGATCCGCACCTGGCCGTGACGAATGCGGTGCAGCTCCGCGGAGGCGATGTGGCGATCGCGATCACTCACTCCGGGTCCACGGGCGATGTCATCGAGCCGTTGCGCGTCGCGTTCGAGCACGGTGCCACGACGATCGCGATCACGGGGCGCCCGGACGGACCGGTGTCCCAGTACGCCGATCATGTGCTGACGACGTCCACGGCCCGGGAGAGTGAGCTGCGGCCTGCGGCGATGTCGTCCCGCACCAGTCAGCTCCTCGTCGTGGACTGCCTGTTCATCGGGGTCGCGCAGCGGACGTACGACACGGCCGCGCCCGCGTTGTCGGCGTCTTATGAGGCGTTGGCGCACCGGCATCGGAACGGTTCGCGGTAGACGTAGGTCTGTCTGCCCCTGATCCTTGAGTGCCTGAGTGAAAGAGCCGCCCCTCATGACCTCCACCTCTCCTCACCGTGATGTCCGTGCCGAGCTGGAATCGCTGACCACCGAAGCGTTCCGGCCCGAACTCTCCGACATCGACCAGCTGCCCACGCTTGAGATCGCCCGGCTCATGAACGGCGAGGACGCGACCGTCCCCACCGCCGTCGCCCAGAGGCTGCCGGAGATCGCCGCCGCCATCGACGCCGTGGCCGAACGGATGGCTCGCGGCGGCCGGCTCGTCTACGCCGGCGCCGGTACCGCCGGCCGCCTCGGTGTCCTGGACGCCTCCGAATGCCCGCCCACCTTCAACACCGACCCCTCCCAGGTCGTGGGGGTGATCGCGGGCGGGCCGGAGGCCATGGTCACCTCCGTCGAGGGGGCCGAGGACTCCGGAGAGCTGGCGAGACGGGACCTCGACGGCCTCGGCCTCACGCCCGTCGACACGGTCGTCGGCGTCTCCGCCTCCGGCCGCACCCCGTACGCCGTGGGCGCCGTGGAGCACGCCCGGCAGCTGGGTGCCCTGACCGTCGGCCTGGCCTGCAACGCGGACAGCGCGCTCGCGGCGGCGGCCGAGCACGGCATCGAGATCGTCGTCGGACCGGAGCTGGTGACCGGATCCACCCGCCTCAAGGCGGGCACGGCGCAGAAGCTCGTGCTCAACATGCTGTCGACGATCACGATGATCCGGCTGGGCAAGACGTACGGGAACCTGATGGTCGACGTACGCGCCTCGAACGAGAAGCTGCGCGCCCGCTCCCGCCGTATCGTCGCCCTCGCCACCGGCGCACCGGACGACGAGATCGAGGCCGCGCTCGCGGCCACGGACGGCGAGGTGAAGAGCGCGATCCTGGCCATCCTCACCGGCGTCGACGGCCCGACGGCCGCCCGCCTTCTGGAGGAGTCCGGCGGCCATCTGCGTGCCGCGCTGGCGGCGGCGAGGGGCTAACCCGCACGCTCGGCGGGTGCACAACGACTCCGCCGCCACGGCCGCCGCCCTCCTCCCCCTGGTCGGCGGCCCCGCGAACGTCACCTCCGTCGCCCACTGCATGACCCGCCTCCGCCTGGGCCTCGCCGACCGCACCCTGGTCGACGACGAGGCGGTACGGGCGGTGCCCGGCGTCCTGGGCGTGGTCGCCGACGACGACACGTACCAGATCGTGCTGGGGCCGGGGGTGGTGGCGAGGGTGACGCCGGAGTTCGAGGCGCTGCTGACGCCGGCTTCTCAACTCGCCTCGCAAGGCGCCGAGCTGAAGGCCGCCCAGCGGCAGCGCAACGCGACCCCGCTCAAACAGACCCTCCGCCGCGTCGCGAACATCTTCGTCCCCCTCATCCCCGCCCTGATCGGCTGCGGCGTCCTCGCGGGCGCGGGCGGCCTGCTGCTGAACGCCGGCTGGCTGCCCGGCCTCACCCCCGCCCTCACCGCCATCTCCTCCGCCTTCATGGCCCTGATCGCGGTCTTCGTCGGCTACAACACGGCGAAGGAGTTCGGCGGCACCCCGGTGCTGGGCGGGGCGGTGGCGGCGGTCGTCGTGTATCCCGGGGTGGCGAAGGTGACGGCGTTCGGGACCGCCCTCGCGCCCGGCCAGGGCGGGGTGCTCGGCGCACTGGCGGCGGCGTTGCTGGGGACGTACATCGAGAAGTGGTGCCGCACCCGCATCCCCGAAACGCTGGACGTCCTCCTCACCCCCACCCTCACGGTCCTCGTCTCCGGCCTGGCCACGCTCTACGGCCTCATGTACGCGGCCGGCGAGATCTCCACCGCCGTCGGCACAGCCGCGAACTGGCTCCTCACGACGACCGGCGCCCTCGCCGGCCTGATCCTCGGCGGCCTCTTCCTCCCCCTCGTGATGCTGGGCCTCCACCAGGCCCTGATCCCCGTCCACATGACGCTGATCGACCAGCAGGGCCACACCACCCTGCTCCCCATCCTCGCCATGGCGGGCGCGGGCCAGGTCGGCGCGGCACTCGCGGTCTACGTCCGACTGCGCCACGACACCTCCATCCGTACGACGATCAAGTCCGCGCTCCCCGCAGGCCTGCTGGGCGTCGGCGAACCCCTGATCTACGGCGTCTCCCTCCCACTGGGCCGCCCCTTCCTCACCGCCTGCGCGGGCGGCGCGGCGGGCGGTGCCTTCGTGGGCCTGTTCGCGATGCTCGGCGAACGGGTCGGCGCGACAGCGATCGGACCATCGGGATGGGCCCTGTTTCCGCTGCTGGCCGGGGACGGGGGGTGGGCGGTGACGGTCGCGGTGTACGCGGGCGGGCTGGTGACGGGGTACGGGGTGGGGTTCGCGGCGACGTATGTGTTCGGGGGCTTGAGCGCCCCAAGGGGCGCGGGGCAGTGACAGGTGCGGCTCCGCCGCGCGGGCGCGACCAGCCACAACGGACCCGCAGGTGACGCGTGACGCACCGCGCTCAGCAAGGCAGCCGCCCCTCCTTGTTGACGCCCCGCACCCGGGCCCGCAGCACCTCTTCCCGCGGTGCGGGCCCCACCGAATCCGGCGGACAGTCCCACTCCCGCCCGCCCCCGACCGGCCGCAACCGCACGTTGCCGTCCACGTGTCCCATGACCTCGCCGACGTGCCCGCCGCGCACATCCACGACGTACGCGCCGATCGCCGGCTTCTCCCCGCGCAGCACGGAGGCCAGCTTCTCGGCGGTACGGACATTGCAGCGCCCCAGGTCGACCAGGGCGAACGGCTCGTCGCTCGCGCCGCTGACGGGGTCCACACACAGGGACGGCAAGAGGACGCCGACACCTACGAGAGCCTCCTTCAAGGACGCCACTACTTCTTCGGTCGAGCGCACGCCTGCCCCTCCTTCACATTGAGTTCGCGATTCACGACACAGCGTGTCCGCCACCTGCCTAACCTGGCTATACGGAGGGCCCCAACAACGTCTGTTGTCGTACCGGGAGTTGCCATGACAGGACCGAAGGACCTCGACCCGTCGTCGTCACCGCGAGCGCTGTTGGGTGCGGAACTACGCCACGCCAGAGAGAAGGCCGGTCTCAGCCAGGAGGAGCTGGGGGCGCGGCTGTTCGTGAGCGGTTCGTTCATCGGGCAGTTGGAGGCGGGGACGCGGCGGATGCTGCCGGAGTACGCGCGGATGCTGGATCAAGTCCTCGGCACGGAGGACTTCTTCACGCGGAACTGCATGGCAGCGGCCAAGTCCCGCTATCCCGAGCACTTCGCGGAGGCGGCGGAGGCAGAGGCGGAAGCCACGGCGATCCGCCAGTACGCGCCGATGCTGATCCCCGGCCTGCTCCAGACGCCCGCGTACGCACGGGCGGTGAACCGCGCGTTCGACCCGACGTCACCGGAGGAGACCATCGAGGAGTGGGTGGACGGTCGGATGGCGCGGACTCGTCTACTCGACGACCCAACAAAGCCGTTGTTGTGGACGGTGCTTGACGAGGCGGCGCTGCGCCGGGTGACGGGTGGCCGAGCCACGATGGCGGAGGTACTACGCCACATCGCGGGCCTGATCCGCCGAAACCGTGCCATCGTGCAGGTGCTGCCGTTCGGAGCGGGGGCGCACACGGCAATGCAGGGTCCGCTGAAGCTGATGGACTTCGAAGACGCCCCTCCACTGGTCTACTTCGAGGGGGTGCGCACCGGACGCCTGGAGGACGACCCGGCCACCGTCGCCCGGCTGAGGTTCACCTTCGAACTCCTCACGGCCTCCGCACTCTCGCCGGAGAAGTCCCTGGCAATGATCGAGGCGTTGGCGCAGGATTACGCCCATGAGGAACATCCCTGACTACGACCTGAGCACGGCCACCTGGCACAAATCGAGCTACAGCGGCGGCGGTGGCGACGACTGCCTCGAAGTCGCCCGCTGGCGCAAGTCCAGCTACAGCGGCGGCAGCGGCGGCGACTGCCTCGAAGTCACCCACGACCTCCCCACCCTCGTCCCCGTCCGCGACTCCAAGAACCCCCACGGCCCGAAGCTCGTATTCCGAGCGTCGGCGTGGTCGGCCTTCGTCAACGCGGTCAGAAACTGACCTAATCGGCTCCTACCGTGGCTGCCATGACTGAGACCACGCACAACACCGTCACCGACGAGCGCACCGACCTGCTGGAGTCGCTGGCCAGGCACCGGCACTTCCTGCGTTTCACCACCCGTGACCTCACCGACGAGCAGGCGGGGCAGCGGACCACCGTCAGCGAACTGTGCCTGGGCGGCCTGGTCAAGCACGTCACGTCGGTGGAGCGGAACTGGGCGGACTTCATCCGGAACGGCCCGTCGGCGATAGGCGATTTCAGCGCCATGACCGAGGCCGACTTGGCCCGCTGGGCCGACGAGTTCCACATGCTCCCCGGCGAGACGCTGGCCGACGTGCTCAAGGAGTACGAGGAAGTGGCGCACCGCACGGACGAGTTGGTCGCCACGCTGCCCGACCTGGACGCCTCCCAGCTGCTGCCGGAGGCCCCGTGGTTCGAGCCCGGGGCTCGATGGTCGGCCCGCAGGACACTGCTGCACATCATCGCCGAGACAGCCCAGCACGCCGGTCACGCCGACATCATCCGGGAGTCCCTGGACGGCCAGAAGAGCATGGGCTGACGCCCCGAAGCTCAAGCGGCCAGCCCCGAGCCCTCTGTCCAAGGAATGGGTGGAGGGTCTCAACCCACCCTCCCACCCGGCGAGTTGACTTGACGCGATCGACTTGCCACACACAGTCACGCTCGTCTAGCGTGCCCGAATAACGAACAGCCCCCGCCAGGTGCAGCAACACCTGCGGGGGCTTAACCAACGAGATCGAAGGCTGACGAGGTCCGATCCCATGGCTGATGCCAAGCTTAGTGCTGCCTCCCTGTCCGCGCACGCGACCCCGCACCCGATGGCCAACCCGGGCTACGGAAAACGCTCCGCACCCGACCAACTCCGCCGCACGAACCACGACTTCGCCCACCTCCCGCCCCGCGAAGCCGCCATCGCCGCGTACCTCGACCGCCTCCCCGACGGCGCCGACATCTCCGTAAAGACGCTGGCCAAGCAGCTTCCGTACGGACAGTGCGCCCTGCGCACGGCCCTCAACAACCTCCAGCGGGCAGGCCACTTGCGCCGAGGCCGCGAGCACATCGCCTCCGACTCCGGCGGCACCCGATGGATCACCCGATCGTGGTTCTCCCGTACCGCACGCGACGACACCTGGTGGGCGGCGTTCACGCGGGGCGACGTACCCCAGGAGCCACCGGACGCGGACCACGGCCCCCGCCCGACCCGCTCCCGGGCCCACATCCTCCTGGCCGCCCTCGGCCGCGAGACCCCCGCGCTGTCGCTCTCAGAGGCCGAATGCGCGCGCCTCGCCCCGCTCGTCACCGACTGGTACGCCCGAGGCGCCACCGACGCAGACGTACGCCACGCCCTTACGACCGGCCTGCCCACCCCGGTCCATCACCCTGCGGGCCTGATCCAGAACCGCCTGACCACCAAGCTCCCACCGGAAAGGCCCACCCCGCGCCCACCTCTCCGCATCCTGGAATGCGCGAAGTGCCGAGTACCCGGCCGCCCGGCGGCCCTGCCCGGCGGCATCTGCGGTGCGTGCCGGGGCGAGCGCGCCCCCGACCGCCACCCCGCGCCCCTGCAAGCTTCCGCAATCCATGCCCGCGCGGCAGAGATCCGTGCCGCAATGTCCCTACGACGACACGAAAGGACATCCGTATGACAGCGCCCACAGTCCGACGGCACCACCCCGGGGCAGGATGGGAGGAAGGAGGCGACGCCATGACCCCTGACACCGCTGAACGCCCGCAGATGTCCGTCGAGGACTTCGAGGAACTCGTCCGCAGGGCTCCAAGGGAGATCAAGAACCGGCTGGAATTCCTCGGCGGACGGCTGTGCATCCGGCACGGGCCACTCGACGTCGACGAATTCGAGGAGCTGGCCGCCGCAGCTCCGGAAACCGTGCGGCTTGAGTACGTCAACGGAAAGGTAGTAGTCAAGGCCATGCCGGACGGCAACCATGGCGAGATCTTCATGTGGCTCGTGCGCCAATGCATGCAGCAACGGCCCGAGCTGAATCTCATGCCTGAGCGGGGCGTCAAGGCCGAGGCGTACCGCAAGGGCCGCGCCCGTACGGACGGGTTCCTGGCACCGGTGGGCCACTTCAAAGGTCATGGCGAGTGGTCTGAATCCGACGGCGCCCTCATGGCCGTAGAGATCACCTCCCACGACCGGGACACCAATCAACGCGACCGTATCGACAAGCCCGTCGGCTACGCAGGAGCCGAGATTCCCGTCTACCTGCTCATCGACCGCGACATCGACACCGTCACGGTGTACTGCGAGCCGAAGGACGGCCGGTATCTGCAGGCATCGTCCTACCCGTGGGGGTCCATCGTCGAGTTGCCCGCCCCTGTCGGCATCACCTTGAACACCGCGGAACTCAGGGACTACGCGGACTGACACGCCCTCATGAACCACTCCCAGCTGACCGCCCTGGGCCGGGCCCTCCGCCTCCTCGGCGAACACGGCGACGCGCTCACCGCCGACACCCCCGACGCCCGCCTCCACGAGGTCAAGGCCGACCTCCGCCGTGCCCTGGAACTCCTCGACGAGAGCGTGACCAGCTCCGCCCCCACCACCCGCTGCGCCGAGCACCCGAACGGACCGGTCGACACCGCCGCCCCCGACCTCTGCCTGCTCTGCGAGACCCGCCGCCGAGCCGCCCGCCGCTCCGAGTACAACGGCACCGCCCCCGCCGTCCCCCGCTCTCCCGAGCACACCCCCTCCCGCTACGGCGTCCGCGACGACCGTCCGCAGCCGCAGCAGCGCTGGCTGCCGGAGATGTGGAACGGCCAGGCGTGGCAGCTGTGCGGCACGCCGCGCCGCGACCGGCGCGAGGCCGAGCTGTATCTCGCCGCGCAGCGTCGCGGACCGCGCCCGGCCACGGCGTACCGGCTGGTGCACGAGTTCACCGACTATGAGGTACTGAGGGTCTGGGGCACGCCCGTACACGTCGACATCGAGCCCATGGGCAACGGGGGCAACGGGGGCAACGGGGGCAACGTGTGAACGGCCGAGGGCGGCACCCCCGTGAAGAACAGGGAGTGCCGCCCTCGGTCGTGAAGGACAGGCGATCGACCGGAGTCGATCAGAAGTCCATGTCACCGCCCGGCATGCCGCCACCGGCCGGCGCGGCGGCCTTCTCCGGCTTGTCGGCGATGACGGCCTCGGTGGTGAGGAACAGCGCGGCGATGGAGGCGGCGTTCTGCAGCGCGGAACGGGTCACCTTCGCCGGGTCGATGATGCCTTCGGCGATCATGTCGACGTATTCACCGGACGCGGCGTTCAGGCCGTGGCCGACGGCCAGGTTGCGCACCTTCTCGACGACGACGCCGCCCTCAAGACCACCGTTGACGGCGATCTGCTTCAGCGGGGCCTCCAGGGCGAGCTTCACGGCGTTGGCGCCGGTCGCCTCGTCACCTTCGAGCTCCAGCTTCTCGAACACCTGGGAGGCCTGGAGCAGGGCCACGCCACCACCGGCGACGATGCCCTCCTCGACGGCCGCCTTCGCGTTGCGAACGGCGTCCTCGATGCGGTGCTTGCGCTCCTTCAGCTCGACCTCGGTGGCGGCACCGGCCTTGATGACGGCCACGCCGCCGGCCAGCTTCGCCAGACGCTCCTGGAGCTTCTCGCGGTCGTAGTCCGAGTCGCTGTTCTCGATCTCGGCACGGATCTGGTTGACCCGGCCGGCGACCTGGTCGGCGGAGCCGGAGCCGTCGACGATGGTGGTCTCGTCCTTGGTGATGACGATCTTGCGGGCGCGGCCCAGGAGGTCCAGGGTCGCGTTCTCCAGCTTGAGGCCGACCTCCTCGGAGATGACCTCGCCGCCCGTGAGGATGGCGATGTCGCCGAGCATGGCCTTGCGGCGGTCACCGAAGCCCGGAGCCTTGACGGCGACGGACTTGAAGGTGCCGCGGATCTTGTTGACGACCAGGGTCGACAGCGCCTCGCCCTCGACGTCCTCGGCGATGATCAGCAGCGGCTTGCCCGACTGCATGACCTTCTCCAGGAGCGGGAGCAGGTCCTTGACCGAGGAGATCTTGGAGTTGGCGATCAGGATGTACGGGTCGTCGAGGACGGCCTCCATACGCTCCATGTCGGTGGCGAAGTACGCCGAGATGTAGCCCTTGTCGAAGCGCATACCCTCGGTGAGTTCCAGCTCCAGACCGAAGGTCTGGGACTCCTCGACGGTGATGACGCCTTCCTTGCCGACCTTGTCCATCGCCTCGGCGATGAGCTCGCCGATCTGGGTGTCGGCGGCGGAGATGGAGGCCGTGGAAGCGATCTGCTCCTTGGTCTCCACGTCCTTGGCCTGCTCAAGGAGGGCACCGGAGACAGCCTCGACGGCCTTCTCGATACCGCGCTTGAGGGCCATCGGGTTGGCGCCGGCGGCTACGTTGCGCAGGCCCTCCTTGACCAGGGCCTGGGCGAGAACGGTCGCCGTGGTCGTACCGTCGCCGGCGACGTCGTCCGTCTTCTTGGCGACTTCCTTGACCAGCTCGGCGCCGATCTTCTCGTACGGGTCCTCGAGCTCGATCTCCTTGGCGATGGAGACACCGTCGTTGGTGATCGTGGGGGCGCCCCACTTCTTCTCGAGGACGACGTTGCGGCCCTTGGGGCCGAGCGTCACCTTCACGGCGTCCGCGAGCTGGTTCATGCCGCGCTCGAGGCCGCGCCGCGCCTCCTCGTCGAACGCGATGATCTTGGCCATGTGAAGTGGTCCTCCCGGACTGGGGTGGATTGCTCCGGACCGCGCTGGCGCCCGCGACGGACGGCCCCCGACCGACTGGTTCCTTGCCCCACCCGGTCATCGGGCCTCACCGACCCGGTCCTTCTTGTCACTCTCACCTTCAGAGTGCTAACGCCAATGATTAGCACTCGCCCATGCCGAGTGCAAGGCGTGCCCGCGAAGCGGGCTCGTTGAGGGGTGGTGGTCGGGTGGCGGGTGGGAGCAAGCGCTGTCCAGTGATCGCCCAGGCGGGGCAGGGCGTCCGGACATGATCCGGGCATGGTCCGGACATGCCGGAGGGCTCGCAACCCATGACTCCCCATGGGAAACGAGCCCTCCGAAGAAGAACAGAAGAACGTCGCTGCAGTCAGTCGGCGCGTGCTTCAGCCTGCCGCCAGCCGGACCATGTCCGCCTGCGGCCCCTTCTGGCCCTGCGAGATCTCGAAATCGACCCGCTGACCCTCTTCCAGGGTGCGGTAGCCGTCCATCTGAATCGCGCTGTAGTGGACGAATACATCCGCACCACCGTCGACCGCGATGAAGCCGT
The DNA here is from genome assembly GCF_009709555.1 of Streptomyces blattellae. Classification (GTDB taxonomy): domain Bacteria; phylum Actinomycetota; class Actinomycetes; order Streptomycetales; family Streptomycetaceae; genus Streptomyces; species Streptomyces blattellae. The sequence continues at coordinate 88,714 of NZ_WJBG01000213.1, forward strand.
ACCCCTTCTCCGCGTTGAACCACTTGACGGTGCCCTGAGCCATGCCTAACTCCCCTATTACTGGCCCTTGCACAGATCCACACTTCGCGGATCCGGGTCAGACCTCACCCCCCACGGTTGGGGGCGTGCGCCGGAACGCGTCGACCGCGGCTGAATGTATCTGTCCAACTGCCGTCTGCAACAGGTCAATCGGACGAGAAATCTGGGCACGGCCGGTCGCCGAAATGCGGAGAATTCATGGAAACCCAGGGCAAGTCGGACCCGATAAAAGGAATGAATGACGCAAAAAGCCCGCACACTTTGGCTACTTCTTGTCGGCCGTGCGGGCGGAACTCATATGCGCCCGGCATGAAAGCCCGAGCACGTTCCCCAACTGTACCGTGCTCAACCATAGAGAATGGCCCCCTCCGCTTCTCTCACGGAGGGGGCCATTCGATGAACAATGCGTGACTCAGCCGCCCGCGACCGCCGGGATGATCGAGACCCCCGCCCCGTCCGGCGTCGCCGTCTGAAGCCCCTGCTCAAAACGGACGTCGTCGTCATTGACGTACACATTGACGAACCGCCGCAGCTTCCCCTGATCGTCGAGGATGCGGGCCGCGATGCCGGTGTGGTTCTTCTCCAGGTCGGAGATGACGTCGGCGAGGGTCGCCCCCTCGGCGGAGACCTCGGCCTGACCACCGGTGTAGGTGCGCAGGATGGTGGGGATTCGGACGTTGACGCTCACGGTGTGACCTCCGGTCAGATAGGCGCCCTGAAGGGGCGCGGGGCAGTTTCGATATGCGGCTACCGCCGCGCGGGCGCGACCAGCCCCCACCGGCCCGCAGACGAAATGATGGGGACGGGCCCTACCCGAGACCCGCCTCACGGAACGAATCCAGGTTGGGCCGAATAGTCGCGGTCAGCCCCGTGCCGGCCACCGCATCCAGCGTCTTGAGCCCGTCGCCGGTGTTCAACACGACCGTCGTCTTCGCCGGGTCGAGAACCCCGTTCTCGATGAGCTTCCGGGTGACACCGACCGTCACACCACCGGCGGTCTCCGCGAAGATGCCCTCGGTCCGCGCAAGAAGCCTGATCGCGTCGACGACCTGCTCGTCGTTCACGTCCTCCACCGCACCCCCGGTACGCCGAGCGATGTCGAGGACGTACGGACCGTCCGCCGGGTTGCCGATCGCCAGCGACTTGGCGATCGTGTCCGGCTTCTGCGGCCGGACGACGTCATGGCCGCCCTTGAAGGCGACGGACACCGGCGAGCAGCCCTCGGCCTGCGCGCCGAAGATCTTGTACGGCTTGTCCTCGACGAGCCCGAGCTTGATCAGCTCCTGCAGCCCCTTGTCGACCTTCGTGAGCTGCGAGCCGGAGGCGATCGGCACCACGATCTGGTCGGGCAGCCGCCAGCCGAGCTGCTCGCAGATCTCGTACGCCAGGGTCTTGGACCCTTCCGCGTAGTACGGCCGCAGGTTGACGTTGACGAAGCCCCAGCCCTCGCCGGCCGGGTCGCCGATCAGCTCGGAGCAGAAGCGGTTCACGTCGTCGTAGTTGCCCTCGATACCGACGAGTTCGCCGCCGTAGACCGCGGCCATGACGACCTTGCCCTGCTCCAGGTCGTGCGGGATGAACACGCAGGAGCGCAGGCCGGCGCGGGCGGCGGCGGCACCGACGGCGCCGGCCAGATTGCCCGTCGACGAGCAGGACAGCGTCGTGAAGCCGAAGGCCCTCGCCGCCTCCAGCGCCTGCGCCACCACCCGGTCCTTGAAGGAGTGCGTCGGATTGCCGGAGTCGTCCTTCACATACAGCCCGCCGGTCACGCCCAGCTCACGCGCGAGGTTGCCGGCCTTGACGAGCTTGGTCCAGCCCGGGTTGAGGTTGGGCTTGCCGGCCACGTCCGCGGGGACGGGCAGCAGCGGTGCGTACCGCCAGATGTTCGCGGGTCCCGCCTCGATCTGCTTGCGGAGCTCTTCGGCGTCGTAGGCCGAGAAGTCGTAGGCGATCTCCAGCGGGCCGAAACACTCCTCGCACGCGAAGAGCGGGCCGAGGGGTACTCGGTGACCGCATTCACGGCACGAGAGGGCCGCGGCGGGGCCGAGGTCCACGGTGTCGGTGTTGCCGGTGTCGGTGGTGCTTGCAACTGTCTGCGCAGCCATGTGAGGCGAGGCCCTTTCTCCTCATCTTCCTCACGACGCACTTCGCCGTGAGACGGATTTGGCACCTTCCCTAGCCGGGAGCCTCGCGGAGAACGATCAAGACTGAATCTATGAGTCTGATCCATGAGTCTGATCTACGAGTACCGACTGGAGGGTTGCCGGGGCTTCATCGGGCCGTATCCCTCTGCCCCTCTGGATGAGCTGTATGCGGTTGTTGTGCGGTTGTGGTCGCCGACGACCCCCGACATGCGATGGTCATCAGCGTTGTTCAAGACTGTAACCGAAGGCCAGGACAGTTGAGATAGTCGTCCGAACCGCGAGATGGATCACACACCTCAAGTCGTGATCCGCGACAGTGAGGAGCCGCTTACTGTGCTGGAAGAAGTCGAGCGCTGGCTGAGCACACGCTCCTGGTCCGTGACCGATCGCCCGCTGCGTCAGATCCTGGCCGCGAAACGCGCCACCGGGCAGACGGTCAGCGTCGTGCTGCCCGCGCTCAACGAGGAGGAGACGGTCGGCGACATCGTCGCCGTGATCCGTCACGACCTCATGCGCCAGGTCCCGCTCGTCGACGAGATCGTCGTCGTCGACTCGGGATCGACCGACCGCACCTCCGAGGTGGCCGCCGCCGCGGGCGCCCGGGTCGTCCACCGCGACGACATACTGCCGCGCATTCCGGCCGTCCCCGGCAAGGGCGAGGTCCTGTGGCGCTCGCTCCTCGTCACCGGCGGTGACATCGTCTGCTTCATCGACGCGGACCTGAGGGAGTTCGAGTCGGACTTCGTCTCGGGCATCGTCGGCCCGCTGCTCACCGACCCGGAGGTCGACCTCGTCAAGGGGATGTACGACCGTCCGCTCGCCGGCGCGGCAGGCCAGGGCGGCCGGGTCACCGAGCTGATGGCCCGCCCGCTGCTGAACATGCACTGGCCGCTGCTGGCCGGATTCGTCCAGCCGCTGGGCGGCGAGTACGCGGCCCGCCGCTCGCTGCTGGAACAGCTCCCGTTCCCCGTCGGCTACGGCGTGGAGCTGGGCATGCTGGTCGACGCCCTGCACCTGGTGGGCCTGGACGCCCTCGCCCAGGTCGACGTCGGCGTGCGCAAGCACCGGCACCAGGACGGGCAGGCGCTGGGCCGCATGTCGGCCGCGATCTACCGCACGGCCCAGCTGAGGCTGGCCCGCGGCCATCTGATCCGTCCGTCCCTCACCCAGTTCGAACGGAGCGAGGACGGATTCGAACCCCGCACCTACTCCGTGGACACGGAGGAACGGCCTCCGATGGCGGACATCGCCGAGTACCAGTCACGCAAAGCGGCATAAACCTGCGCGTGACGTGCGCGTGGCGTAGCGGGATGCGCCGGTTGTATACAGCTGAGCCGTACGTTTGAGCGGTTCTGGCCCGGGCTAGGTTGAGGCGTATGGCTGCAACCTTCGGTGCTGCGCAGGTACTGGTCGCCTCCAACCGCGGACCGGTCTCTTACCAGGTCCACGAGGACGGCTCCCTGCGCGCCAGACGCGGCGGCGGCGGGCTGGTGTCCGGTCTCTCGGCGATCGGCCCGGACGCGGGTGCCCTGTGGGTCTGCTCGGCGCTCGGCGACGGCGACCGCGAGGCGGTCCGGCGCGGAGTGGGAGAGTCCGGCGTGCGGATGCTGGACATTCCGGCCGGCGTGCACTCGGACGCGTACAACGGCATCGCGAACTCGGTCCTCTGGTTCGTGCACCACATGCTGTACCAGACCCCGCTGGAGCCGGTGTTCGACGCGGAGTTCCGGCGGCGGTGGGAGTCGTACGTCCGCTACAACCGGGCCTTTGCCGAGGCGCTGGCCGAGGAGGCGGCGTCCGGGGCCGCGGCGCTGGTGCAGGACTACCACCTGACGCTGGTGCCGGGGATGCTCCGCGAACTCCGCCCCGACCTGCGCATCGGCCACTTCTCGCACACCCCCTGGGCGCCGGTCGACTACTTCCGCATGCTGCCGGACGACATCGCCGGGCAGGTGCTGCGCGGGATGCTCGGCGCCGACCGGCTGGGCTTCCTCACCCACCGCTGGGCCGACGCGTTCACCGCCTGCGCCGAGGCCGTCGTCGGCGGGCTCGGCGACACCCGGGTCGGTGTGCACGGGCTGGGCGCCGACGCCGACTTCCTGCGGCAGCGCGCGCACGAGACCGACGTGGAGGAACGGATCGTCGCGCTGCGGGCCGAGATCGGCGCGGGCCGGCAGACCGTCGTACGGGTCGACCGGACCGAGCTGTCCAAGAACATCGTGCGCGGCCTGCTGGCGTACCGGCAGCTCCTGGACGACCACCCCGAGCTGCGGGGGCGGGTGGTCCATGTCGCGTTCGCGTATCCGTCACGGCAGGATCTGGCCGTCTACCGGGAGTACACGGCCGAGGTGCAGCGGCTCGCGGACGAGATCAACTCCGGGTACGGGACGGCGGACTGGACGCCGGTCGTGCTGCATGTGAAGGACGACTTCGCCCGCTCGCTGGCGGCGTACCGGCTGGCGGACGTGGCCCTGGTCAACCCGATCCGCGACGGCATGAACCTGGTCGCCAAGGAGGTGCCGGTCGTCTCCGACGACGGGTGCGTGCTGGTGCTTTCCCGGGAGGCGGGGGCGTACGAGGAGCTGGGCGAGGACGCGATCGCCGTGAACCCGTACGACGTGACGGGCACGGCCGAGGCGTTGTACGAGGCGCTGACGATGCCGGCCGGGGAGCGGGCGGAGCGGACGAAACGGCTGGCGGCGACCGCGACGTCACTGCCGCCGGCCCAGTGGTTCCTGGACCAGCTGCACGCCCTACCCGATACGGGCCGCCAGCCCCGCCAGTAGCCGTACGACCCCGGCCGGACCGTCCACCACCACGTCCGCCCGTTCCCTCAGCTCGGTCACCTCGTCGCTGCCGCTGCACACCAGCAGGCCGGGGGTGCCGGCGGAGCGGAGTTCGCCGACAGCCGAGTAGGCGGGGAGGTCACCGAGGTCGTCGCCCGCGTAGAGGACGGACTCGGCGGCGATTTCGCGGGCGAAGCCGGCGAGGGCCACGCCCTTGTCCATGCCGGGTGGGCGGAGTTCGAGGACCAGGCGACCCGGCTCCACGACCAGCCCGTGGCGGGTGGCGAGGTCGGCGAGCGGCTCGCGGAGGGCCTCGAAGGCGGCCTGCGGATCGTCGGCACGCCGCGTGTGCACGGCGACGGCCCGGCCGCCCTTCTCCTCGATCCAGGCGCTGGTCCCGTCCAGGAGCGCCGGCAGCTCCGCGCGTACCGCGGCGACACCGGGGTCGGTCGGCGGGGCGGTGACGGTGTCGCTGACGGCGTCCCAGCGTTCGGCGCCGTAGTGGCCGAGGACCACGAGGTGCTCCAGCCCGGGGACCCCGGAGAAGCCGCCGAACCGTACGGCGACGTCGGCCGGACGCCCGGTGACCACGGCGACGGCCGCCACCTTCGGCGCGAGCGCGGCCAACGCCGGCACCGCCTCCGGGTGCGCCCGCGCCCGCTCGGGATCCGCCACGATCGGCGCGAGCGTCCCGTCGAAGTCGAGGGCGATCATCGCCCTGCCGGGCCGCTCAAGAATCGCGGCGAGCCCGGCCCGGCCGGGCTGGGTGACGGGGGTCGGCAAGGGGTCGGCTGTCGAGTCCGCGGGGCTGCCCATGGGGCGACCCTATCCAGGGAGGCGGGATCGTACCCCCGGATCAGCAGGTCGGCTGCGGTTCAGCAGCGCCCCAAAGGGGCGCGGGGAACTGCGCGACCAGCCACGATGGCGCCGCGGACAAAAAGACGACACATCCGGGCACTCCCAGCGGAGCGCTACCGTTCCGCTCGCCGCGCTTGTCTGACCCTTCTCAGCCTGTTCACCGTCACCGGGTCGTGCGCCAGTGCCCTCGGGTCGTCCAGCAGGGCATTCAGCAGCTGGAAATACCGCACCGGCGCCAGCCCCAGCTCCTCCCGTATCGCCCGCTCCTTCGCGCCCGGCCCCGAAAAGCCCCGGCGTTCGAGCGCGAGGATGTCCTGCTCCCTGCGGCCCAGTTGCTCCATACCCGCACGCTATCCCCCTCCCCTCCCCTGCACTCCCCTCCACCTCCCCCAAGAAATGTCACCAAAAGGCCTACACCGCACAGTGGACTAGACCTCTTATGGGTCCACGGGCCACACTGTTCCCCGTGAGACATGTCATCGCCCTCGACGTGGGCGGCACTGGGATGAAGGCCGCCCTGGTAGGGGCGAAGGGCGAGCTGCTGCACCAGGACCGCCGCGCCACCGGCCGCGACCGCGGGCCCGGGGCCGTCGTCGAGAGCATCCTCGACTTCGCGGCGGAGCTGCGCGCGTACGGCGAGCAGGCCTTCGGCGAGCCCGCTGCCGCCGCCGGAGTCGCCGTCCCCGGCATCGTCGACGAGGAGCACGGCATCGCCGCCTACTCGGCCAACCTCGGCTGGCGCGACGTACCCCTGCGCGACCTGCTCACCGCTCGCATCGGCAACGTCCCCGTCGCCCTCGGCCACGACGTCCGCACCGGCGGCCTCGCCGAGGGCCGCATCGGCGCGGGCCGGGGCGCCGACCGCTTCCTCTTCGTCGCCCTCGGCACCGGCATAGCGGGCGCGATCGGCATCGAGGGCCGGGTGGAGTCGGGCGCCCACGGCTTCGCGGGCGAGATCGGCCACATCGTCGTACGACCGGCGGGGGCTCCGTGTCCGTGCGGTCAGGCCGGCTGCCTGGAGCGCTACGCGTCGGCGGCGGCGGTGAGCGAGGCCTGGGCCGAGGCGTCCGGAAACCCCGAGGCGGACGCGGCGGACTGCGCGAAGGCCGTGGTCTCCGGCGACCCGAAGGCGGAGGCCGTCTGGGACCGGGCCGTCTCCGCCCTGGCCGACGGCCTGGTCACCGCCCTCACCCTGCTGGACCCCCGCACGCTGATCATCGGTGGCGGGCTGGCCGAGGCGGGGGAAACGTTGTTCACACCGCTGCGGGACGCGGTGAAGGAACGCGTGACCTTCCAGAAACTGCCGACGACAGTCCCGGCGGCCCTGGGGGACACCGCCGGCTGCCTCGGTGCAGGCCTGCTGGCCTGGGATCTCCTGAACTCAACCGACCATACGGAGGTAACCACCTGATGGCCGCCAACCCAGGGGCGCGGGACAGCGCTGAATGTGCGGCTACCGCCGCGTGCGCGCGACCAGCCACACACGACCCGCACCCCTCGACGGCGAAGGCGCCCCTCATCCTGTCCGGTGCCAACGTGGTCATGCCGACGGGAACCGTCAAAGACGGCTCACTGATCGTCGACGGCACTCGAATCGCCCGCACAGCCCCGGAAAACGCCCAGGTCGTCGACGTAACCGGCCACTGGCTGGTGCCCGGCTTCGTAGACATCCACAATCACGGCGGCGGCGGAGCCTCCTTCACGTCAGGCACCGCGAACGACGTGGTCACCGGCATCCGCACGCACCGCCTGCACGGCACCACCACCCTCGTCGCCTCCACCGTCACCGGCGACATGGACCTCCTGGTCCGGCAGGCGGGCCTGCTCAGCGAACTCGCCGAGCAGGGCGACATCGCCGGCATCCACTTCGAGGGCCCGTTCATCTCACCGTGCCGCAAGGGCGCACACTCCGAGGCACTGCTGCGGGACCCGGACCCCGCGGAGGTCCGCAAACTGATCGACGCGGCGCGCGGCAAGGCGAAGATGGTCACGCTCGCGACCGAACTCCCGGGCGGCATCGACTCGGTGAGACTCCTGACCGAGCACGGCGTCATCGCGGCGATCGGCCACACGGACGCGACGTACGAGCAGACGGTCGAGGCGATCGAGGCGGGCGCGACGGTCGCGACGCACCTCTTCAACGCGATGCCGACGCTCGGCCACCGCGCCCCCGGCCCGATCGCCGCCCTGCTGGAGGACGACCGCGTGACGATCGAGCTGATCAACGACGGCACGCACCTCCACCCCGCCTCCCTCCAACTCGCCTTCCACCACGCGGGAGCGGACCGCGTCGCGTTCATCACCGACGCGATGGACGCGGCCGGCTTCGGCGACGGCCGCTACCTGCTCGGCCCACTGGAGGTCGAGGTCAGCGACGGCGTGGCCCGGCTGGTGGAGGGCGGCTCGATCGCGGGCTCCACCCTCACCCTGGACCGCGCCTTCAAGCGTGCGGTGACACTCGACCGCCTCCCGGTCGAGGCCACCGTCACGGCCCTCTCCGCCAACCCGGCCAAGCTCCTGGGGATGTACGACGAGGTGGGCTCCCTCGAACCGGGCAAGTACGCGGACCTGGTGCTCCTCGACACGGACTTCAACCTCAAGGGCGTCATGCACCGGGGTGAATGGGTGGTCGATCCCCAGCATCCCCAACATCCCCAACCCGCCTGACCCGTACGGCAGTCAGCGAGACGGTGACCGACCGGGGCCGGGCCCGGTCGGTCACCGTCTCTTTGGCCTGGTCCTTGGCCTAGTCCTGGACCTGGCCTTCCTTCAGCCACAGCTGGTCCAGCAGGACATCGCACTTGTCGCCGTTCTCGCAGGAGAGCGAGATCGTGTTGGTGCCCTTGGTGAGGGACGGCCACGCATACGTCGTGGTCCACCCCTTCGCGAAGTCGCCGTCATCGGCCCCCGCGTAGTTCTTCATGCCCATCTTGGAGCCGAACTGCTTGCCGTTGACGGTGAGCGTCATCGACTGGTCCTCGCCGGCCGCGCTGTAGCGGGCGAAGAGCGTGTAGACGCCGTCCTTGGGAATGCCGCTGACCGTCCAGGTCACCGAGTTGCCGACCTGGTTGAGGTTGCCGACGTAGACGCCGCCGTCCGACTGGGCGCCCTCGACGTCCGAGGCCAGTGCGGCGGTGCCGCCCAGCCGGAGTGCCTTCCCGTCGGTTGTCGGCAGCTCGGCCTCGCTCTCGGCGCTGCCGCTCGCCGACTGGCTCGGCTCGGCGCTCTGGGACTGGGACGGGGTCGAACCCGCCTGGTTGCCCGTGCCGTCGCCCTCCGAGTCGTCGCCGCCCACCACGGCCACGCTGATTCCGATGACCACCGCGGCGACCACCGCGACCGCACCGATCAGCAGCCCCTTGGTGTTCGGGCCACCTCCCCGGCCACCGCCGCCGGCGCCGTACGACGGCTGGGGCGGGGCCGTGGGGGCGCCGCCGCCGGGGAACGTCTCCGGCGCGGCATAGTGCGCGCTCGGCTGGCCGAAGGCGCCCTGCTGCTGCGGCACGGTCTGGCCGTACTGCGCGGTGGGTGCGGTGGGGGCCGCGGGGGCGGCGGCCTGCTGGCCGTACTGGCGCTGGCCGACCGAACGCGCTCTGTTGACGGAGCCAACGGAGCCGGGGTAGCCGTAGCCGCCGGAGGGCGGCTGGGCGCCGTTGGCCTGACCGTCGGCGTAGAGGTAGCCGAACGGGTCGTCGTCCTCGGGCGTGCTCGCGCCGTTGTTGCCGGGCGTCATCCCTAGGTCTCCTCAACAGGTGCGGTGCGGATGCGGTGTATAGGTCAGATTGGCGAGCCTACCCGCTCCGCGAGGCCCAAATGGGTGACTCCGGTCGCATCAACTCACTGACCTGCGGTCATCCGGCACGTCTGTGCTGTTTGGGACGCGATCGTTTCTCGACGTACATCCGCTCGTCAGCGGACTTCAGCACTTCGTCCGCAGTCATCCCGCAATGTGCCCACCCGATACCGAAGCTGGCGCCGACCCGCATGGCGCGGCCGTCGACCCGGATCGGCTGGATGATCTCGGTGCGCAACCGGGCCGCGAGGTCCGCCGCGTCGGCCCGCCCGAGCCCGTCGGCGAGGACGACGAACTCGTCACCGCCGAGCCGGGCGACGGTGTCGCCGTCGCGCACCCCGCGCGACAGTCGCCTGGCCACCTCGATGAGCACCGCGTCGCCCGCGTTGTGCCCAAACCGGTCGTTGATCGACTTGAAGCCGTCGAGGTCGCAGAAGAGGACCGCGAGCCCCTTGGTGCCGTCGTCGTGCTCACCCTCGGGGGCGACCTTGTGCACGTGGTGGTCGTAGGCGTCGTAGACATCGATGCCACCGCCCGGGCGATAGTCGAAGCCGTGGCCGTTGGCGTCGTAGGCGGCCTGGCCGTAGGCCGCGTCGACGGTGTCGAGGGCGCCGGGGTGGGTGGGCCGCCGGCAGAGCCGGGAGGAGAGCCGGGCGCGCAGTTCGGCGGAGTTCGGCAGGCCGGTGAGGGAGTCGTGGGAGGCGCGGTGGGCGAGCTGGAGCTCGCGGCGCTTGCGCTCCTCGATGTCCTCGACGTGGGTGAGGAGGAAGCGGGGGCCGTCGGCGGCGTCGGCGACCACGGAGTTGCGGAGGGAGACCCAGACGTACGTCCCGTCCCGGCGCCCGAGCCTGAGTTCCGCCCGGCCGCCCTCCGCCGAGGTCCGCAGCAGGGTTCCTATGTCCTCGGGGTGGACGAGGTCGGAGAAGGAGTAGCGGCGCATCGCGGAGGCGGGGCGGCCGAGCAGACGGCACAGGGCGTCGTTGGTCCTGAGTATCCGGCCGTGCTGGTCGCCGCCCATCTCGGCTATGGCCATGCCGGAGGGGGCGTACTCGAAGGCCTGCCGGAAGCTTTCCTCGCTCGCCCGCAGCGCCTGCTGCTCGCGTTCGAGCCTGACCAGTGCCCGCTGCATATTCGCGCGTAGACGGGCGTTGCTGACGGCGATGGCGGCCTGAAAGGCGTACATCTGCAAGGCCTCGCGGCCCCAGGCGCCCGGCCGGCGGCCGTTGCGCGGCCGGTCCACGGACAGTACGCCGATCAGCTCGCCACACGCGCCGCCCTGCACGCCGGGCATGAACATCGGCGCGAAGAGCCGGTCGGCCGGGTGCCACTCGTCCTCGAAACGGGGCGCGGGCCCGTCGGTGTACCACTGCGGTACGTCGTCGTCATCGAGGACCCAGCCCTCGGTGTGCGGGATGAAGACCAGCTCGCCCCACTGCTCGCCCATGCCCAGCCGCCGCTCCCAGGACTCGCGGGAGCCGACCCGGCCGGTGATGAGCGCCTCGGCGGCGGGGTTGCCGGCGAAGGCGGCGACGACGAGATCGCCGTCCGGCCGGACCAGGTTGACGCATGCCAGCTCGTAGCCGAGGCCGGTCACGACGCCGTCGGCGACGGTCTGCAGTGTGTCCGCGAGGCTGCGGGCCGTGTTCATGTCCGCCATGACCTGGTGCAGCTGTCGCAGGGTCGCAAGACGGACGTACGGCTCCGACTCGGTCTCCATGCTCGCCCTCCCCCCGAGACCTCGCAGCGAATCAAGGGTTGTCTTCGGCGTTCGCTTCGGCGCTTTTGATCAGTGGTGCTGTTGCAGCTTCCCGCCACTGAATCACAGCGCGCTGCCCACTCGGTACACAGGGTCAACAATTAACGGCTCTTGTGACTCAAGTCACAGCTAAACATGAATAATTGAGCGACGTTTCTGTGAGTTTCCTGTGCATTTGCCGAGCGGGAATTTCGCACCTCTGCGGTGATTGCGCCCCTGTCGTCTGCGGTCCGCCTGCGGCTGCGTACGGTCTGTATGCGGTCTGCATGCGGTCTGCATGCGGTCTGCATGCGGTCTGCATGCGGTCTACCTGTGCACTTCCCGTGGTCTGCCTGTAGTCCGCCTGTGGCCCGTCTGCGGTCCTAGGACCAGGCTCGGGCCAGCGCCCGATGTGCCATACACCGATCGGAGACTAGCGTTTCCGTGTGCTGAACACTCCCCCTGCCATCACCCCGCCAACCCCGCCCGTCCCCCTGCCCCGCGCCGGGCATGCTGAGGGTGTGAGCAACGACGAGTTCCGCGCCGCCATGTCCCGGCTGGCCGCGGGCGTGGTCCTGGTGACCGCGCAGGAGCCCCCGCTCGACCCGGACGACCCCACGTCGCCGAAGGTCGAGGACGTCGGCATGACCGCGACCTCCTTCATGTCGGTGTCCCTCGACCCGCCCCTGGTCCTGGTCAGCCTGCGCGACGGCTCCCGCATGGACGACCTGCTCGCCGAGCAGCCCCTGTGGGCGGTCTCGGTCCTCTCCGAGAGCCAGCGCCACATCGCCGGCCGCTTCGCCATGAAGGGGCGCATCAGCGACCGCCTGCTGTTCGAGGACATTCCCTACGTCCGCGGCGAGGCGACCGGCGCTCCCCTCGTGCGCGGCGCCCTCGCGACCCTGGAGTGCCGCACGGAACAGCGGGTGCCCGCTGGCGACCACACCCTGGTGATCGGCCGGGTGCTGACAGCCGCCGTAGCGAGCGTGGACGGCGGCCCGCTCGCGTATTTCCGGGGGCGGTACCGGCAGTTGGGGTGATGTCACACGTCCAGGAGTGTGATGTCGGGACCGGTGATCTCCATCCGGGTCCAGAGCCCCGACCAGTGCGTCGAAATCACCGTCCCGCGCGGCGGCCAGGCAGGCGTCGACCACCCGCCGCTGCCGCACCAGCCCGGTGTCCGGCGCCTCGGCGCCCTGCACCCGCCGCCGGGCGCGACCGCCCTGCACCCGCCGCCGGGCGCGACTGGCCAGCTGCCGGGCCGCGGCCGGCGTCCGCCACTCGGCTACGAACAACTCCGCCCGACGCGGCTACCGAACGACTCCGGACCGCCCCACGCGGCTCAGGACCAGTCCCGCCCGGACCGCCCCCGCTTCGTATCCGACCGCGCCTTCTTCTCCCGCAGCCGCCGCTCGTTGATCCCGCGCGGGATACGCGTCGGCCGCCGCGGCTTGGGCGGCGGCGCGGTGGCTTCCGCGAGCAGGGCGGCAAGGCGTACGGCGGCGGTCTCGCGGTTGCGCCACTGGGACCGGTGCTCGGAGGACCGTACGGTGATGACGCCGTCGGCGAGGCGGGCGGCCAGCCGCTCCAGGGCCCGCCGCTTCCACACCTCGGGCAGCGCCTCGGTCTTCGCCAGGTCGAAGCGCAACTCCACCTGCGAGTCGCTGGTGTTGACGTGCTGCCCGCCCGGCCCCGACGACCGCGAGAAACGCCACATCAGCTCGGCCTCGGGAAGCGAGACGGAGCCGCGAATGGAATAGGGACCGGACATGGCTCCATGGTCGCGCCGCTGTCCGCTCCACGTCACCCGAATATCCGCATGTCCAGATGCCCGGATGTCCAGAGCGTCCCGGCCGCCCAGGTAAAGAAAGTAAAGTTACCTGGAACCCCGCGTACGCTCCCGGCGTTCATAGGGGTAGCTGTAGCGTTCTTGCCGTACGTAAACGAGGGAAGGGACTCCCAACAATGGCTGTAAGCCTGTCCAAGGGTGGCAACGTCTCGCTCACCAAGGAGGCTCCGGGCCTGACCGCCGTCACCGTGGGCCTCGGCTGGGACGTCCGCACCACCACCGGCACGGACTTCGACCTCGACGCCTCCGCGATCGCGGTCAACACCCAGGGCAAGGTGTACTCCGACGCCCACTTCGTCTTCTTCAACAACAAGCAGACGCCGGACAACACGATCGTCCACACCGGCGACAACCGCACGGGCGAGGGCGCGGGCGACGACGAGGCGATCAACGTCAACCTGGCGGCCCTCCCGGCCGACATCGACAAGATCGTCTTCCCGGTCTCGATCTACGACGCCGAGAACCGCACGCAGAACTTCGGCCAGGTCCGCAACGCCTACATCCGCATCCTCAACCAGGCAGGCGGCGCCGAGATCGCCCGCTACGACCTCTCGGAGGACGCGGCCACCGAGACCGCCATGGTCTTCGGCGAGCTCTACCGCAACGGCGCCGAGTGGAAGTTCCGCGCCGTCGGCCAGGGCTACGCCTCGGGCCTGGTGGGCATCGCCCAGGACTTCGGTGTGAACGTCTGACGGACGCACTGAGTCAGGGAGCCCCCGGCCTTTCGAAGCCGGGGGCTCCGTCGTCGTTCACTCCTTTGGTACGAAACGCACGCACGTCGAGAACGGGCTCTGCTGGACGCAGGCAAAGAGCGCTTGCCACTTGGAACCTTCGTCCTGGGCACCCTGAGCCAGCGTCCCGGCGCACGACGGGTCGGAAAGGCCCCAGAGAGTTCCATCCGGCCAGCCGGCCTGGAGTGTACGGTTTTCCACTGCCTGGACACAGGCTGTGGGCGCCTTGTACTGCTTGAGCTGCTGCAGAAGTTCCAGGTACAGAGGGTTCTTGAGCGAGTTGGCCCGCTGGTCCAGCTCTCGCTGCGCCTCATTGCGCTCCTGCTCCGACGCGTCCGGGTTCCGAACTGTCGCCAGCGCGTCGGTGGTTTCCTGCAGAGCCTTCTGGATCTGCTTGCGATCCTGCGCGTTCTTCGGTGCTGTCTTCGGGTTCTGGATCGTCACCAGCCCGTTGGCGAGGGTCTCCAGGACCCTCATGTAGTACGCCCGCTCGTCCGGTGTCATTTGCTGCAGGCTCTCCGCGGCATCCGCCAGTTCGTCTGCGAGCCTCAAGTAGAAGGCCCGGTCCTCCGGCGCCGTATCCGGGTTCAGGGCCCTCCTCAGCGATTCGGCGATGCCCTCCACGATTCTCGTGTAGGAAGCCCTCTCCTTCGACGTCGTGTTCGCGTCCTGGGCTGCCTTCAAGGTCGCGGTGACCTGCGCCACGATGCTCGCGTACACGGCCCGGTCCTCAGGCCTGGTAGACGGATCCTCAATTGCGTCCACCGCCTTGCTGAGCACCTCGTTGAGCTTCTCCTTCACCACCTGGGATGCCTCTAGCCCTGTTACCGCGGCGTCCAGGTCCTTCTGCAACTGCTCCGGGTCCGGAGGGGGAGGGTCCGGAGGCTCGGGTGCGGGCGGCTCGGGTGGAGGCTCGGGAGGGGGCTCAGGAGGGGGCTCAGGAGGGGGCTCAGGTGGAGGCTCGGGTGGAGGCTCGGGAGGCGGCTCGGGTGGAGGCTCAGGAGGCGGCTCAGGAGGCGGCTCGGGAGGCGGCTCGGGAGGCGGCTCGGGAGGCGGCTCAGGAGGCGGCTCAGGAGGGGGTTCAGGTGGAGGCTCGGGAGGCGGCTCTGGTGGAGGGGGTGGCGGGGGTGGCGGGGGCCCCTCAAGTGCTGCCGTCGGGCTTTGAGCAGGCTCGGCAGGGGCTGCCACAGCGGTGACAATGCCTGTCGGGACCGCAAGCGCGGCAGCCAGCGAGGACGCGCCGATAATGCGGCAAATTCGTCGCCGAGCGGTTGCGACCATGATGGTTCCAGAGGTGAGGTGTGCGGTATTGCCTGCGCGGCATTGGCCTCTTGATACGGCCGATGACACCGGAGATCCGCGACTCAACAGTGTCCCTGAAGCCAGTCTTTCCCTAGTCACCGCATCCTGCAACTCAGGCAACGCGCGGGCATATCAATGACCGTTGACACGGCCTGCTGATGGTGGACGCGACGGCGCGACGCCGGTGATACGGACGGCAGTTGACGCCTGTCGTCGAGAACCGCATCCGCACGGCGGACGGCACCGCCGAACGCCTCGCCGTCCTCCGCGAGGACCGCCAACTCGGCCGCCCATGCGCGGCGTTGCGCAACGTGCGGAGCTGTACGCCCTTCAAAGCCACGGCTGGAACTACCCCACCCGCGGAAACCTCGCCTGCAAGGTCCAGATCGCCGGATTCTCCGCCAGGTCGTCATGCAGGTCGCACAGATCGGCGATCAGGTCATGGAGGAAATCCCGCGCCTCCCGCCGCAACTCGGCGTGGGAGAAGCTCAGGGGTGCCTCCTCCGCCGGCATCCAGTCGGCTTCGATGTCCACCCATCCGAAGCGGCGCTCGAAGAGCATGCGGTCGGTGGACTCGGTGAAGTCGAGTTCCGCCCGCTGGGGGCGGGCGGCCCGGGAGCCGGCCGGGTCCCGGTCGATCCGTTCCACGATGTCGCACAGCGCCCACGCGAAGTCCAGCACCGGCACCCATCCCCAGGCTGTGGACAACTCCCGGTCCGCCTTGCTGTCGGCGAGATAGACGTCCCCGCAGAACAGATCGTGCCGCAGCGCACGGACGTCCGCGCGGCGGTAGTCGGTCTGGGGCGGATCGGGGAAACGGGTGGAAAGGGCGTAGCCGATGTCGAGCACGCAAGCGATGTTGTCACGGCCCCCCTAGGATCACGGACGTGTCCCTGTCCCGATCCGCACGCACTGTCCCGACCTGCGTACTTGCCGCGCTCGCCCTCACGCTGACCGCATGCGGCGGCGGAGTCGGCGGCACCCCGGGCGGCTCGGGCCTCGGCGACCCGTACTTCCCCAAGGCGGGCAACGACGGCTACGACGTGACGCACTACGGCCTGACCCTCGACTACACCCCCGAAACCGAGCACCTCTCCGGCACCGCCGAGATCACGGCGAAGGCCACCCAGGACCTCTCCGCCCTCAACCTCGATCTCAAGGGCCTGGACGTCGAATCCGTGACCGTGGACACCGAGCGCGCCCGCTGGAACCGCACCGGCCAGGAACTGACCGTCCGCCCGCCCCACGACCTGGACGACGGAGCCACCTTCCGCGTCACCGTCCGCTACTCCGGCACCCCCGAGACGATCACCGACCCGGACGGCTCGGACGAGGGCTGGCTGCCCACCGAGGACGGCGCCCTGGCCCTCGGTGAACCGACGGGCTCCATGGCCTGGTTCCCCGGCAACCACCACCCGTCCGACAAGGCGGCGTACGACCTCGAAGTGACCGTGCCGAAGGGGCTGCACGCCGTCTCCAACGGCGAACTGGCCGACGAGACGACCAAGGACGGTCGTACGACCTTCACCTGGCACACCGCCGAGCCCATGCCGAGCCACGCCGCCACGCTCGCCGTCGGCCGCTACGACATCAGCCGCACCACCGTCGCGGACGACCTGCCGGCGTACACGGCCGTGGACCCCGACCAGACCAGGGCGAGCCGGGAGGTGCTGGCGCAGCTCCCCGAGATCATGGCGTGGGCCGAGGACAGCTTCGGGCCGTACCCGTTCTCCTCCACCGGGGCGATCGTCGAGCGCGAGGGCGACATCGGCTACGCCCTGGAGACCCAGAACCGTCCCGTCTTCCCCGGCGCCCCCGACACGGAACTCCTCGTCCACGAACTCGCCCACCAGTGGTACGGCGACTCCGTCTCCCCGAAGACCTGGCGGGACATGTGGCTCAACGAGGGCTTCGCGACCTACGCGGAGTGGCTGTGGCAGGAGGACCACGACGGCGACACCGCCCAGGAGATCTTCGACCAGCTCTACGCCGGCGACTACTACGCCGACCCCGAGGACAACGACGCGATCTGGGCCTTCCCGCCCGGAAAGCCGTCCGACGCCGCGCACATCTCCGACCCCCCGGTCTACGTACGGGGGGCGATGGTCCTCCACAAGATCCGGCAGACCGTCGGCGACGACCGGTTCTACGAGATCATCCAGGGCTGGGCCGCCACCCACCGCCACGGCAACGCGGACACCGGCGACTTCACGGCATACGTCGAGCGGCAGGCCCCGGGGCAGGACTTCACGCAGATCTGGGCGGAGTGGCTGTACGGCGAGGGCAGGCCGGACCAGCCCTGACGCCATACGATGGGAATCTCCCGCAAATGGCTATAAACGGGACTTTCACCCGCCCTTCGTGTCCCACTGCGGGCACCGCTCGGAGAGGTGCTGCACGTGCGATCCATATGGAACGGCGCCATCTCGTTCGGCCTGGTCAGCATCCCGATCAAGCTGGTGAACGCCACCGAGAGCCGCTCGATCTCCTTCCGCCAGATCCACACGGAGGACGGCGGCCGCATCCGCTACCGCAAGGTCTGCGAACTGGAGGACCGCGAGGTCACGCAGCAGGAGATCGGCAAGGCGTACGAGGACGCGGACGGCTCGCTCATTCCGATCACCGACGAGGACTTGACCCGTCTCCCGCTTCCCACCGCCAAGACGATCGAGATCGTGGCGTTCGTGCCGAACGACCGGATCGACCCGCTCCAGATGGACGCCGCGTACTACCTCGCGGCGAGCGGCGCCCCGGCCGCCAAGCCGTACACGCTGCTGCGCGAGGCACTCAAACGGAGCAACAAGGTCGCCATCGCGAAATTCGCCCTGCGGGGGCGGGAGCGGCTGGGCATGCTGCGGGTGGTCGGTGACGCGATCGCCATGCACGGGCTGCTGTGGCCGGACGAGGTCCGCGCCCCCGAGGGCGTCGCCCCGGACACCGGGGTCACGGTCCGCGACAAGGAGCTGGACCTCGCGGACGCCCTGATGGACACCCTCGGCGAGGTCGAGCTGGATGATCTGCACGACGAGTACCGCGAGGCCGTCGAGGAGGTCATCGCCGCGAAGGCCGCCGGCGAGGCGCCGCCCGAGGCACCCGAGCCCGCGAAGGGCGGCAAGGTCCTGGACCTGATGGCCGCCCTGGAGAAGAGCGTGCGGGAGGCGAAGGAGTCCCGCGGCGAGGAGGCGGCCGAGGAACCCGCCCAGGAACCCGCCCAGGTAAAACGCCTCCCGGCCCGCAAGACCGCCCGCGCCGCTCCCAAAGAGCCAGCCGGCAAGAAGTCGACCTCCACGGCCAGGAAGAAGACGGCCGCGAAGAAGACGACAGCCAAGAGCACGACGGGCAAGAGCACGACGGGCAAGAGCACGACGGGCAAGAGCGCGACGACGGGCGCGAAGAAGTCGACGGCCGCCAAGAGCACGGCGAAGAAGGCCCAGGCCAAGAAGACGACGTCCCGGAAGCGGACGGCCTGACACCGGCAGGCCTCAGGCTGCCCCGGCAATCGCATCCGTTCGGCAGGCACGGACGCGATTACCGGAACACGGCAACGAAGAGCGCA
Source organism: Streptomyces blattellae (assembly GCF_009709555.1). GTDB lineage: Bacteria > Actinomycetota > Actinomycetes > Streptomycetales > Streptomycetaceae > Streptomyces > Streptomyces blattellae. The sequence continues at coordinate 107,507 of NZ_WJBG01000213.1, forward strand.
GTGGATTGCCCACCGCGCCCGTTGTCTTCTGCCTTCCGTCCATTGAAGCTTTGGCCTCGTGACAACAACGCGTACAGACACGGCCAACGGGACAGGCGAACCGCCGGTGCCCCCGACGAGAACCGGCCGGGGGCCTTCCCGCCGCCCGCTGCTCATGGGCGCGTCGCTGATCACCGCCTCACTGATCTCGGCGCTTGCCTGCTATGCCGTCTTCGCCGTCTGGCTGCCCTACGATGCCGAGCGCTACCGGGAGTACATGGCGGCCGAACAGTGCCCTGACCGGGCGGCGACGCAGCGGGCGGAGGACTGTCTGCGTACGGTCTCCTTCACCGTGACGGACACGGAACTCGACGGCGGAAGGGGCTCCAGGTACAGGGCGACCCTGTACGCCGCGCCCTTCTGGAACCACGTCGTGCCATTCGGCGATCCCGGGCCGGTGCTGGAGCAGCTTCGGCCGGGCGAACGGATCACCGGAACCGTCTGGCGCGGCGCCATCATGACGATCGCCAAGGGCGACTCCCGGCAGAACACCTCCGACGCCCCTCGCGACGAAGCCCAGATGACGGCGGCCATCGGCACGTTCGCGGGACTCCTGTCGGTCCTGGCGCTCGGGTTCGGTGCGGTACGGCTGGCCCGGCCCCGCGACCACGAGCCCTTCACCTGGTACCCGTACGGCAAGTGGCTGCTCATCACCATGGGCATCGTCTGCACCGCCGCGGGCTTCCTCACCCTGTGGCCCGGCTGGCCCTGGTGGCTCGTGCCCACCGTCGTGGTCCCGGCCATGGCATACGTGGCCTGGCAGCTCTACCGCCACTTCCGGCAACGCCTCTCAGCCGTCCCTGCGCCGTGAGTGCAGATGGCCGTCGAGCGGGAAGGACGGCGGCGCCGCGGGCAGGATCCGGGCGAGGTCGTAGCCGCTCTTGTGCGCCACCCGGCACGAGGCCGGGTTGTCCGCCTGGTGCAGGAGTTCCAGACGTATGAGGTGACCGGCGCCCAGGTGGTCGAAGGCCCACCGGGTGACGGCTTCCAGGGCCCGCGGCGCCACTCCGCGCCCACGAGCCGGCGCCGCGGTCCAGTAGCCCACCTCGGCCGACGGCTTCCCCGGAGCCACGTCCTTGAGCACCACATGCCCGGCCAACTGCCGCTGAGCGGACCCGGGTTGCGCTTCCAGAACCGCGAAGCCGAACCGGTCACCGACCGCCCATCCGCGCTCCTGACCCCGCACCCATCTCAGCGCGTCGGCCTCGTTCTCCACGGCAAGGCTCGTCCCCTGCCGCAGCACGGGATCCCGGCCCGCCTCGACCAGTGCGGGGACGTCCGCCTCGCACCAGGGACGGAGAACCAGGGCGGGAAAGGACGTCGTCGCCTCCCCATGCAGTACGACCCTGTCCTGCGCCGTCACCCTTCCACCCGAATCCCCAGCTCCCCCGCCAACACCCCGGCCAGTTCGAGCAGTTGACCCGAGCTGATCACCGCGCCCGACAACCGGTCCACGCCCCGGCCGATGCCGAGTTCCGCCGCGTCGCGCAGGTCGACGTCCGTCAGCGTCGCCGAGGTGAAGTCGGCCTCCTTGAGGACGCAGCCGGGGAACTCCACACGCTCCAGGCGGGCGCCACCGAAGTCCGGTTCGACCAGGACGCAGTTCTCGAAGACGACGTCTCTGAGCCGGGCGGCACGCAGGTTCAGGTAGTCGATCTTGCCGCCGCGCAGGACGACGCGTTCCAGGACGGCGCCGTGCAACTGGGCTCCGCCGAGCCGGGCGTCCAGCACTTCGACGTCGCGCAGGGTCGCCTCCGCGAGGCCGGTGCCCACGCCGCGCGGGGCGGTGAGGACCGAGTCGAGGAAGCGGGCGTGGTGCAGCCGTGTCTCGTCCAGCGCGCAGCCCGTCAGCGCGCAGTCCATGAAACGGGCACCCCCGCCGTCCTGCCCGGCGAGGTCGGCCTCCCGGAACTCCAGCCCGTCGTAATCCCCGTCCGGCTCCAACTCCTCGCCCCCGAACGGCTCCAGCGCCGGCAACCGCACCTCCGGCCGCCGCGCCCCCTTCACGGCCCCAGCCTTCTTCACCACGCCCTACCGCCCTTCTTCACCACGCCGCCCTACCACCCGTCTTCACCACGCCCTACCGCCCGTCATCGCCACGCCCTACCACCCGTCATCGCCACGCCCTACCACCCGTCATCGCCACGCCCTACCGCCCGTCACGCCGCACACACCCGCACCACACCCGCATCCCGCCCGTATCACCCCATGCTGCACCCCACCACTGACAATCCCCCTGACCTGCGAAAACTCCAACCCAGCACAGTGCTATGTCACATTCCGGCCGCCTCCGACCGTCGTACTCGCAGAAAGGCGACCCAACCAGACCCCACCGACCCAGCCCAACCAGACCCAGCCCAACCAGAGGGAGACCCCCAGCCATGCACCGCATCACCGTCATCGGCGGCGGCTTCGCCGGACTCACCGCGGCCATCACGGCCGCTGAGGCGGGCGCCAAGGTCACCGTGTACGAAGCCCACCACACCCTCGGCGGGCGGGCGCGGACCGCGGAGGAGCCGTACCGGACGAACGAGGGCCCGCACGCCCTCTACAGCGGCGGCCCGCACTGGGCCTGGCTCCGGCAGCGCGACCTGATCGGGCCGCTCGCCCCGATCCCGCCCCTGGAGGCGGCCCGGCTGCGGCTGAAGCACCACGGTGCGCTGCGCCGCACCCCGCCGTTCGCGATGCTCAATCTGCTCCGCCGCAGCGCCCGGCAGGCGCCTGTAGACGTCGACTTCATGACGTGGGCCGAGCGGGAGGCGGGCGAGGAGGGGGCCCGCGCCGCCGCGCACTACTCTGCCGTCGCGCTCTTCCATCACGACCCCGGCAGCCTGTCCGCGGCCTTCGTGCAGGAGCGGCTGCGGCGTGCCACGAAGCTGCCGCCGGAGGCGCACTATCCGCGCGGCGGCTGGGCCACGCTCATCGACCGGATGGCCGCCCGCGCCTGGAACCTCGGCGTCCGGATAGAGACGCTGTCCCGGGTCGACACCCTGCCGACCGACACGCCCGTCGTCGTCGCCACCTCCCTCGACGCCGCCCGCCGCCTGCTGAAGGACGACTCCCTGACGTGGCCGAGCGGCCGTACGGCGCTCATCGACCTCGCGGTGCGGACCCGGCGCGGGGACGCCTTCGCCGTCTCCGACCTCGACTCCCCCGGCTGGCTGGAGCGGTTCACCGCGCAGGACCGGTCGCTCGCGCCTGCCGGTGAGCAGCTCATCCAGGGTCAGATCCCGATCGCCCCGAACGAGTCCCGCTCGGCCGGTGTCGCCCGTGCCGAGCGGCTGCTCGACATGGCTTTCGAGGGCTGGCGCGACCGGGTCACCTGGCGCCGCGAGTCCGTGGCGAACGGCCGTACGGGCGCCGTCGACCTGCCCGGCACCAGCTGGCACGAACGGCCCGCCGTCGACCGCGGCGCCGGCGTCTACCTCGCCGGCGACCAGGTCGCCGCCCCGGGCGTGCTGTCCGAGGTCTCCTTCAACAGCGCGCTCACCGCGGTGTCGCTGGCCCTCGGCCGCCGCAACACCCTTGACCTCAAGCAAGCTTGAGGTTGAAGACTGGGCGCCATACCGAGCGATCGATGCCACTGGGCGATCGATGCAATCAAGCACTCGACGCAACCGAGCTCTCGACGCAATCAAGCGCTCGACACAACCGAGCTCTCGACACAACCGAGCGATCAAATGAGGAGCGCTCCATGCACGCCATCCGCCTGCACACCTTCGGCCCGGCCGGGAACCTCACCTACGAAGAGGTCACGGACCCGCTGCCGGGCCCGGGCCAGGTCCGTATCGCCGTGGAAGCGGCCGGAGTCCACCTCCTCGACACCGCCCTGCGCGAGGGCATGCGGGGCCCCCTGCCCGAACCCCCGGCCCTGCCCACCGTTCCCGGCCGCGAGGTCGCCGGTGTCGTCGACTCCCTCGGCGACGGCGTCGCCGCGCTGTGGCTCGGCAAGCGCGTGGTCGCCCACCTCGGCTTCGCGCCCGGAGGGTACGCCGAACTGGCCGTCACCGATGTCGACCGCGTCCACGAGATCCCCGAACGACTGGACTTCGCGCAGGCCGTCACCATGATCGGCACCGGCCGTACGACGATGGGCATCCTCCAGTTCACCGACCTGGGCCCCGACTCGGTGGCCGTGATCCCGGCGGCGGCCGGCGGCATCGGCACCCTCCTCGTGCAGTACGCCCACAACGCCGGCGCCACCGTGATCGGCCTCGCGGGCGGCCCCGAGAAGGTCGCGCGTGTACAGGCGAACGGCGCCGACCTCGCCGTCGACTACAAGGACCCCGCCTGGCCGGACAAGGTCCGCGCCTTCCTGGGCGGACGGGGCGCCACCGTCGTCTTCGACGGGGTCGGCGGCGACATCGCCCGCGCGGCCGTCGACCTGCTCGGGCCCGGCGGCCGGCACATCGTCTTCGGCTGGTCCGGCCAGGGCATCCACGACGGCAGTCCGTACGTCGTCGAAGGCATTACCGAGCAGGTCCTCGGGCCGGTGATGATGCGGAAGGCGGGCGGCCCCAACCCCGTACACACCCTCGAACTGCGCGCCCTCGCCGAAGCCGCCGAAGGCCGCCTCACCCCGGCCGTGCAGCGCTTCCCCCTCAGCGAGGCCGCCGCCGCCCACCGAGCACTGGAGACCCGCGGGACCACCGGGAAGGTCGTACTGGAGCCATGAGCACTCAAGCTGCGGGCACCCGTGCCGCCCAGGACGGCACGGGTGGTCCGCCCACCGCGTCAGCTCACTTGGCGACCGCCTTCGTCGCCTTGCTCACCGCCGACCCGTCCTTGTGACCCGTACGGCGCACGGTGACCTTCACGGTGATCTTCTTGCCCTTCTGCGCCGACTTCAGCACCAGCGAGGACTTGGTGGCCCCACTGAGCACCTTGCCGTTCGCGTACCACTGGTACGAGTAGGAGGTCGGGCTGAGACTCCACGTCCCCTTGGACGCCTTCAGCGTCTTACCGACCTTGGCCGTCCCGTTGATCACCGGCAGCTTGGTCGCCTTGGGCGCATCGCCCTTGGCGACGGTCACCGCCGCCGAGGTCGCCGACCCGCTCTGCCAGCCGCTCCTGACCGCCGTGACGGTCACGGTCAGCTTCTTGCCGACCACCGAGGAGGCGATGGTGTACGTCTTCGCCGTCGCCCCCGATATCGCCTTGCCGTCCGCCTTCCACTGGTACGTGTACGACGTCGGAGTCGCCGACCAACGCCCCGGGTCCGCCGTGACCTTGGCCCCCACCTTGGCCGTGCCGGTCACCTTGGGGGCGCCCGTGCTGGTCAGCTGCGGCTCCGTCACCGTGAAGGTGCCGCGCGGGTACTCGCAGCACGTGGTGAACACGCTGACGCTCCAGTCACCCGCCGCCGCGCCGGTCAGGTCGACGGTCGCCGTCACCGAGCGGTTGTCGGCGGCCACCGAGTCGGCCGTGGCGGTGATCGTCTGGCCGTTGCGGGTCAGCCTGACCCCAGTGTTCGCGCCGAGCGCGGTGCCGGTCACCGTGAGCTTGACCTTGCTCTCGCCGACCCCGGTCGTGGGGCTCAGGCCGGTGACGCTCACTTTGTCCGGACCGCACAGCGCCGAGAGGCAGGACAGCTGGGCGCCGTAGGAGGTGGCGGACGCCGTCTCCGGCAGGCCGAGCACGAACAGCGAGGGCGCGGATCCGCTGGTCGAGCCGCCGACCGAGCACTCGTAGCCGGAACTCGTCCGGTAGCAGCCGTTGTTCCACTTCGCGTTGTAGAGCGCGGGCACGGCCGTCGCGGTGGCGCCCGTCGTGTCCGTGATCTCGGCGTCGAAGCGGTCGGACCCGGCCGTCGGCAGCACCGCGCACACCGCGCTGTGCTGCTCGTCGAGTGTGCCGGTGACCGGCCCATAGCCGTAGGACACCGACGGCACCTTGGTGCACTCCGGCGCCGGACCGGCCGCGGTCGCGATGCGCAGGGCGTCCAGGCGGTACTCGGGCGCCGCCTTCAATGTGGCCGGGGTCTGTACCAGGACCTGGTGGGCGGTGGATCCGGTCACCGCGCAGGAGCGGTTGCGGTAGGAGCACTCGGCGCTGCCGTCACCGCCGAACACCGCGATGTTGGCGGTGCCCAGGGCGTCCCGCACGTCCATGTGCAGGACGTCGGTGGCCGCGTCGGTGGTGACCTGGTGGCAGGTCAGGGTGCCGGGCTCGCCGTAGGTACCGGCCACGGACGGGCCGCCGACCTTGCCCGCGGCGGTCGTCGCGCAGCCTGCCGAGGAGGCGCTCGCGGTGACGTCACGCCGGGTGAGGGTGTACGTGGCGGCCGTGTCCCGGCCGGTGACCAGCACGGTGTGGGCCTGGCCCGGCGTCAGCCCGCACACCGTCCAGCCGTTGACAGTGGAAGTGCGGTCGCAGACCTTGTCGCCGGTGGCGTCCAGCACGGAGAACTTCGCCGGTACGCCGCCGGAGGTGCCGATCAACTGGAAGACCTCCGCGCCCGTGTGGGCGTCGGCGGGAATCGTCAGGCACTGCGAGAAGACACCGTCGCCCGTGCCGAAGGCGGCCTTGGCGCCGTCGGCGGTGAAGCTGCCGGCGGGCAGGACCGGGCAGTCGTTCGCCGCGTCGGTGCGGTGGAAGGCGATCGTGTACGGGCCGGTGGCCTCCTCACCGACGTCTTCGGTGTGCACCAGCGCCCGGAAGGGAGCCGTGCCGGTCAGCGCGCAGTCACCGTCTGCCAGTTCCGTCGCGGTGCACTGCGCGGTGCCGTCCCGGTCGTAGACCTCCACCTCGGCGTCCACGCCGGAGGAGGCGATCGGGGTGAGCGCGGCGATCCGGGCACCCTGCGGGGCCTCCAGCAGGAGGCAGTCGTACTGCCCGACCGTGCTCAGCTCACCCCGGTACACGCCGGTCCCGGTCGTCACGCATCCGGCGTCCGAGGCGCGGTCGAGGAGGAGCAGGTCGTCCCGCAAGTCGCTGAGGAGACCCTTGCCGAGGACGGCGGTGTAGGTAGCCCCGGCGGCCAGTCGGCAAGGGTCGCTGTCCGCACAGGCGATCTTCCCTGCGGTGTCGTACACGAGGACAGGGCTCGCGGAGTAGTCGTCGACCTCGTGGACCAGATGCGGTCCGGCCTTGTCGACGGTGAAGGTGTAACAGGGGTTGACCTGGAAATCCAGGCCCTCCAGCGGCCCGAAGGGGCGCACGGATGCGGTCCGGCAGCCCTGCGGGTCGGACAGCGAGCGCACCCGGACCGCGTACTCGGCAGGGTAGCCGTTCTCCGCGTGGGCGACCTGGGAGAGCAGTCGATAGGGGCCCTCGCCGGTCAGCACGCAACTGCGGGCGTCCTCGTCGTCCTCCGTGACGCGCGGGCAGATCCGGGCCCCACTGGCGTCGGTGATCCACGCGTCCATGCCGCCGTCGGCCTTGGTGTCCGTGGCGAGGACGACGCGCTCGCCCGGCTTGCCTTCGAAGGCCTGGCAGTCGACCTCCAGCGGGGTCACCGAGGTCCGGCTGACCGTGGGCAGGTCCCAGGCGGTGCCGACCGGCTCGAAGCAGCCCTGCGTGGCCGAGCCGAGCGGGACGACGGTGACCTGCGCTTCTTCCGGGTCCGCCCAGCTGTTGTTGACGACGGTGACGGTGTAGGTGCCGGCCGCGGGGACCCGGCACCGGCCCTCCGCGTAGAACTGCTCGTCGTAGCAGTCCACTTCGGTGCCGTCCGAGGCGTACATCCGGGTGTACGCCTCGTTGTGACCGTCATCCAGCGACACCAGGTACAGGCCCGCCTCCGGGGCCGTCACGGTGAAGCAGGCGCTTTCCCGGGCCGGGACGGTCGCCTTGCCGACGGCATCCCCGGGGTCGCCGAAGGACGCGAGCGTGAGCGGCGCGCAGTCCGCGTCGGCGGCGGCCGCGGGGCTCGCCCCGGTCAGGGTAAGGAGTGAGACGAGTAACGAGACGAGTACGGCGAAGACGGCCGGGACAACAGCGGTCCGCCCCCGTCTCGCCGATCGCCGAAAACCGGCGTCGGACAATGGATCCCCCCTGGATCAGTGGTCGTTGAGGCGATCGTGGCACATGGGACTGACAACGCCGCCATAGGTTTCCGGGGGCGGCAGAAACCGTTATCTGCCCCGGCAGGAACCGTTATCTGATCCGGCGAGAACCGCTATCTACCCCCGGCAGAAACCGCTATAAGGAGAACCGTCGTCCGCTCAGTGCCGCCCAGCGATCCGATCGGCGAACCGCGCCAGCCGCGACGACTCCGCGCTGTGCGTCGCCGCCTCCCGCCGGTCCGCCGCCCGGTACGTGGCGTACATCCCCCGCACCCCCAGCCAACGCAGCGGCTCCGGCTCCCACTTGCGTACCTTGTGCCCGACCCACGGCAGTTCGGTGAGTTCGGTCCGACCGCCCTGCCCCGAGTCCTGCTGCACCAGGTCCCGCAGTGTCCGCGCGGCGAGATTCGCGGTGGCGACGCCCGAGCCGACGTAGCCGCCCGCCCAGCCGATCCCCGTCGACCGGTCGAGGGTGACGGTGGCGCACCAGTCGCGCGGCACGCCCAGCACTCCCGACCAGGCGTGCTCGATCCGTACTCCGGCGAGTGACGGGAAGAACCGCACGAGGATCTCCCGCAGCGCCTCGACGGTCGTCTCCTGCGTCCGCCCGTCGTTGTCGGTGCGCGATCCGAAGCGGTACGGCACCCCGCGCCCGCCCAGCGCGATCCGCCCGTCGGCGGTGCGCTGCGCGTACATGTAGGCGTGCGCCATGTCGCCCAGTGTCTCGCGTCCGCCCCAGCCGACCGACTCCCACTGCTCGTCGGTGAGCGGCTCGGTCGCGATCATGGAGGAGTTCATCGGCAGCCAGGTGCGCTTCTGGCCCCTGAGCCCGGCCGTGAACCCCTCGGTGCAGCGCAGCACATACGGCGCCCGGACGGTCCCGTACGGCGTCACCGCGTGCTTCGGCCGGATCTCCGTCACCGGCGTCCGCTCGTACACGCTCACCCCGAGCGCCTCGACCGCCGCGGCCAGCCCCTTCACCAGCTTCACCGGATGCACCCGCGCCCCGTGGGGCGTCCAGCTCGACCCGACGGCGTCCATCACCCGGACCCGCTCGGCGGTCTCGCGGGCGCCGTACAGCTCACGGTCGTTCTTGCCGTACGACAGCTCGTGCTCGTGGAAGGCCTTCAGCCGCGCCAGCTGGGCGGGAGTACAGGCGACTTCGAGCACTCCGCCCCGGTGGACGTCCGCCTCGAAACCCTCCGCCGCCGCGACCTCGACGACCTCGCTCACAGTGTCGTTCATGGCCCGCTGCAGTCGTACCGCGGCCTCGTGGCCGTGCAGCTTCGCGTACCGGTCGCGCCCCGCGATCCCGTTGTAGAGCCACCCGCCGTTCCGCCCGGAGGCCCCGTACCCGCAGAACTTCTGCTCCAGGAGGGCGATACGGAGGAACGGCGCCGCCTTCTTCAGGTAGTACGCCGTCCACAGTCCCGTATATCCGCCGCCGACGATCACGACATCCGCCGACGCGTCCCCGACGAGCGGCTCCCGCACCGCCGGGAGTCCGTCGTCCGCGTACCAGAAGGAGACACCGCCGTTCGTGGCGGCGCCTGGCGAGTTGCTCATGGCGAGGACGGTAATTCGCGTGAGCCGATTCCCCCACCCCAGTACGGTCACAAGGTGATCGACATTCCGCCGGAGCTGGCCGCATCACAGCAGCTGTACAACGGGGAGGCGGGCCGCGCCTTCATCGCCGCACTCCCGGACCTGACGGCCGACTTCCTGGGCCGCTGGCAGCTGACGCTCGACGGCCGGCCGATGCACGGGGTCGCCGCCCTGGTCCTGCCCGTCGTCCGCGCGGACGGCACGGACGCGGTCCTGAAGCTGCAACTCCCCGACGAGGAGAGCGAGGGCGAGCCGGTGGCGCTGCGCACATGGGACGGCGACGGGGCGGTCCGGCTCCTCGACCACGACCCGGCCACCGGCACGATGCTCCTCGAACGCCTCGACGCGACCCGCATGCTGTCGCACCTCGGCGACACCCGCGAGGCCGTGCTGATCATCGCCCGCCTGCTGGCCCACCTGACGTCCGTCCCGGCACCGCACGGCATGCGCCGGCTCGGCGACATCGCCCAGGCCATGCTGGACCGGACTCCCCGGGCACTGCGGCGGATCCCCGCCCCCGAGGCCCGCCGCCTGGTCGCCGACTGCGCGGCCGCCGTACGCGAAGTGGCCGCCGAGCCCGGCGACCGCCTCCTGCACTGGGACCTGCACGACGAGAACGTCCTCGCGTCCGACCGCGCACCCTGGCTCGCCGTCGATCCCAAACCGCTGTCCGGCGACCCGGGCTTCGAACTGTGGCCCGCCCTCGACAACCGCTTCGACGCCGACTACGCCGACGACACCGTCTGGCGCTTCGACGCCATGACGGACGTGCTCGGCCTGGACCGGGCACGCGCGCGTGCCTGGACGCTGGGCAGGCTGCTCCAGAACTGCCTCTGGGACATCGAGGAGGAACGCCCGCTGGAGGAACGGCAGTTGGAAATCGCGAGGCGGCTGAGGAACCACCCTGGCTAACCTCGCCCCATGATTCGCCCCGCGAGCCCTGCCGACATCCCCGTCATCCACACCCTGATCCGCGAACTCGCCGAGTACGAGAAGGCCCCGCACGAGGCCAGGGCCACCGAGGAGCAGCTGCACGACGCCCTGTTCGGCGACCATCCGGCCGCCCACGCCCACATCGCCGCCGACGACACCACGGGCGAACCGGTGGGCTTCGCGCTCTGGTTCCTCAACTTCTCCACCTGGCGCGGCGTCCACGGCATCTACCTGGAGGACCTCTACGTCCGCCCCGCCGCCCGCGGCACCGGCCACGGCAAGGCCCTCCTCACCGAACTGGCCCGCCTGTGCGTGGCCCGCGGCTACGCACGCCTGGAGTGGTCCGTCCTCAACTGGAACCGCCCCGCCATCGACTTCTACGACTCCCTCGGCGCCCGCCCCCAGGACGAGTGGACGGTATACCGGCTGACGGACGAGGCCCTGCGGACGCTTTCCGGTTACGCACCGTCCTGACACCGATACGCGTCACGAACCTCGTGGCTTGGAGAAACACACTCTGTGTACAGTGGTCCCGCCTTCGCGTGCGGCATCGTTGTACGCACTGCCTCCTTAGCTCAGATGGCCAGAGCGGGTCACTTGTAATGATCAGGTCGTCGGTTCGAGTCCGACAGGGGGCTCCAACAGCATGGATAACCCGCGGCGAGGCCCGTGAACTCGTAGTTTCGACTACGGTCCAGATCCCGCGGGCTGACCGCCGCAAGGGCGGCGAGCCCCCGATGAGGGCCGCCGAGGAGCCCCGCAAGAACGGTACTCGCGCGACTGACCTTGAGACGTGGGAACGGCGCGGTATGCCTCGGCCATGGCGTCGGCGGCTGCGTACCCCTCCTACGTTCACCAGAAGTCGTTCGCCCTTCAGAGCGAGGCAGAGGCCACGAGCACCGCGCCGTGGCCCTGTCGGCCGGTGGGCTTCTGCTCCTGGCGACAGTCGGAGGTCGATGGGCTTCTGCTCCTGGCGACAGTCAGGCCGCTGAAGCCCGCCGAGCATGCCGGCCGTCGGGCACGCACCGTGGTGTGGATGGCGTTTCTGCTCGGCATCGGAGTGTCCCGACTACGGTCGAGCCGTCCTCGCGCGCGCTGGCGGCGAGCAGGCCGCATCCCTGATGCGAGCGACGCAGGCGCCCGAACAGCCCGGATTCCAAAGGTCACCGAAACAGGAAGCCCCAGGTCGGGGGCCTGACCTGGGGTTCGCTATGGAGCCGCCTTCGGGATTCGAACCCGAGACCTACGCATTACGAGGTCGTGAGAGATCGTGACGAGCTGTGCCACGCGATCGCATCAGATCCAGTTTTCGCAGATCAGAGCACCGATCACGGTCCCGCTGCTCGTACGCCGTGTTGCAACGTCCACAGGCGTCCGCGCTCCCCTTGCGCTCCCGCCCCTTCGGCAGGGCGATGAACCGGCCCAAAAGCACGGTAGCGACACCATCGCCGCACGGCTTGTCGAGATCTGACACACGAGACCGATCACCATCATCCGTGGCCTCCCCGCCCACACGCCTCACGCCGACGAGCACAGCGGCACGCACAGCAGCAACAACAGCAGCTCAACGAGAGACGGCCTCCTTCCGCCTCCGGCGTGACAGCCGTCGGCTCATCGACGCCGTCGGGCTCCGGTACGTCAATGTGGAGCAGCTTGAGCAAGTCAGCGGTGACAACCCGGTAGGCGTTGCCCAGCCGCAGGACCGTGCACGGATACCGGCCACGCTTGGCCAGGTCATACCCCGTAGTACGACTGAGGGACAGCGCACGGTTCGCCGTCTCCAAGTCCACGGCCGCGGGCAGCGCCAGCAGTTCCTCACGCGTCAGCCCACGGGATGCGTCGGAAAGCTTGGTGATCACAGATGATCCGTACCCCGCGAGGCATCAGCCACCTGCCGTGCCCGGGCCGCAAAGCCACAGAATCCGCCAGCAGTGTGGCGCCGGGGCAGCGGCAGCCTCCGGCTCGCTGCCGCTCAGCACAGCTCTGTCCACCCACCTGGGCGCCCGATGTCAGTGCACTGCCGTACGCTGGCTTTCCGCACGGCCCGGACCACCGGTAGCACCGGAGGCACCAGCCGCAGCTCACCTACTTCCCCGTCCGGGAGTGCGGCAGTACCGCGCTCACCAGCGGAAATTCCCTTCTCGCTTGCGCATCCGCAAGGTTGCGCACCCAACGCGTCCCCGGAGTCTCCCGCATGGCCACCGAGCCCGAACCCACTCCAGTCGTCGACTTCCTGTGCGAGCACAGCCCCAGCAAGAGCCGCGTCATGGCCCTGATCGGTCCCTACCACGGCGCTCGTTCCCTCACCGCAGTGCTGACCTGCAAGGACAAGCACCACGCCTACCAAGCGGTCCAGCTGCTGCGCCGCGCACTGGCCTCCCGCGACACCGCCGTCGTCATGGAGGACCTGAACGCTCTGGCCGCCGCGCTGCCCGACGCCCCCGCCAGCTCCTTGCGCGCGGCGACGGCCCACGCAGCCTCAGGAGCATGGCCCGCCCCCGCAGGCACGACATTCTGCCCACCTGACGAAGAGCTCGGAGAGGACGAGGACGCGCAAGTCGACGAGGCCCCCACCACACCGGGGTCAGAAACGCCTGACGGCGCGCGTCTGAAGGAGCTGCCGGGCAAGGTCGTACGCATCACTCATCTGCGCGAGTTCCACATCACCGACGAGGACGCGCTCATACGTGCGGCGATCGACGAAGGCTGGGAGCCGCTGCCCGCGTCCGAGTTGGACGCGGACGATCCACGCGATCTGGTCGGCGCCGTGATGACCCTGACCGAGAGCGGCAGTTGGATCACCGGTGCCGACACCCTGGAAGACCAGAGCGAGGCAGGACTGCTGCGCGCAGGGCATGGTGACGAACTCACCGACTGGAGCCCTGTCCCGGTAACCGTCCACTTCCACCACGGGTGGCGGCTGCGCCGTGCGGTCCCCGACACGCCAGCCGACGAGGAGCAGCCCGACCTGGTCGCCCTCTTCCCGGTCAAGGAGTGTTCCTGCGGCGACGAGGACTGCGAGAACTGCGGCTGGCAACTCACCCCGCGCACCGCCGACCTACTCCTGACCGCGTTGAGCGTTCTGGCCGACCAGGCCTACGACGACGCCGACGAACTACGGGACCAGCCCGTGACCAAGCAACAGCCCGGCGACTGGGAGCTGTTCACCCGCCTGCCCTCCCTCACCTGGTCCGCCGACCGGAACTGGCGCCGCCGAATGGCACGAGCCTTCGACGACCTGACCGACGACCTGGAACACGGTCGATGGCCCCAACCCTCATGCACCGCTGAGGAAATGGCCTTGCACCTGGCGATCGAGGACGCGCCCGGCTACCTGGACGACATCGACACCCGCGACACCGCACACGGCACCCTGCCCGAGCACCGCGACGACTACGACTGGGACGCCTGCTCCGACCTGTTCTTCCAGGACCACGACGTCCTCATGCTCTTCGATGCACGCCTCGACGGCATCGAGGACCCGGACGGCGACGTGAACCAGCGCCTCGGCATGGGAGACCTGCGCACCGCAGCCTGGTTCGAGCCATTCGGATACCCGGACGCCCGGGACCCGGGGCGCGGCTTCCGACGCTGACCGCAGCTCTCGTGGCAGCTGCTTCGCCGCTCTTCGGCTGAGCAGCTGCCACCGCACTTCTGCAGCGCGATCGGCCCCTCGGCGGCATGAGAGGAGCATCCCCGACCAGGCGCTCAGAGGACCGCACGGGCCCGGTGGACCGTCGGATCACGGCGTCGGGGCCACCCCGCCCGTCCTGGCCGAGGGCCTGGGCCGCCCTACCCGTCGCCGCCGACCGGGAGCCTTGGACGACAGCCCTCTTCGGCCAGCCAGGCGCGGGCCGGTCCGAGCCGTCGTTCACCGCTGAGCCGGTGAAACCGACGCCAGGCGCACTCGTCACGGGCGAGGACATCCTTGAAGCGCCGAAAGGCGCCTCGGCGTTCGGTGAGGCGGATGAGTTCGACGGGCCCGGCGGTCAGCTCCTCACGCAGGCGGCGGTCACGCTCCCGCGCCGCCGGCGGATCCGCTGCCGCCCCCATGACGCTCAGCAGCTCCGCGAGTTCCTGCGGCAGGCCCGCAGGCGGTTGGGGTCCGCCATCGCCTCCGGATACCGTTCCTCGGCCGCGTCCACCGCGTCGAGGGAGTCATCGAGCGCCGTGGCTCCCACAACCCGAGCCGACCGTCGGCGGTCGGCCCGGTGCCGGTAGTCCGACGCCGCCTCGGCCATGAACGGGTCCACCGGCAGCCCCTGCTCCGTGGCCCACCGGACCAGCTTGTCGACCAACAGCCCGCACGCCGCTTCGAACTCCTCCTCGACCCCGGCTTCGTACCGCATCCGCATGAGATCCGCCCCGCCTGACCGCAGCCCTGCTCGCCTCTCCACGCTACCGCCGAACTGCGACGCACCGCTCTCGGCCGAGGATCAACGGCTCGCCGCCGGCATGTCGTAGTGGCTGCCCGCGCTCACCCTGACCGTCCGGCGACGTATCGCGCATGGGCGTAGGAGCCCGCGACCTGCTCTCCGAAGAGCCCGAACTCCTCATAGGGGCCCGTCAGCCGGTGCGACCAACCCGGCCCCCGCGCTACATATCGAGAGTCACTCTCCGTGGTACAGGCGGGGCAGGTCGATCAGTTGAATCATGGGGTCGTTCTTTGCGAGGTGATTCAGCTCATCAGTGAAGCCGGTGCCGCTGAAGCAGTAGAGCCTCGTTGCCTCGGTAGCCGTACCGCTCCTGATCAGGAGGGAACGGATGTGCCGGAGGCGTTCCAGGTGGCCGGCTCCCATCACCTCACTCCACTTCGCTTCGCCGATGGCGAGCAGCACCTGGCGACCCTCTTGGCTCTCGCCGTGGACTGCGACGTCAACCTCGTGGCTGGTCCTGGCAGCCGGGTCGTTGACGGTCCCGCCGGCGACGCGTGTGACGTGCCCTCCCTGGGTGTCGGGTGCCGCATGCCAGCGGGCCCATTCCCGGCAGACCTGCTCGAAGTGCGGACCGACGACTTTGCTGCGGAAGGTGGACTGGGTTCGGCGCCATACGTCGGGCGCCCGCCCGGGGCGTTCCAGATCGCCCCAGGCCGGGCGCATGACCGCGTGGTAGAAGGTGACGAGCGGTTCGGCGATGCGGTAGGCGGAGCGGTTGCGGCGAAAGGCATCGGCTTCGTGGGTGATCATGCCGACGTCCTGGAGAACGCTCAACGGGTGGGCGAGGTCGGTGGACTTGCGTCCCAGGTAGTCGGCGATGCCGCCACGAGCGGCGTTACCGGCGGCGATGGCTGCCAGTACCGAGTGATACAACGCGGTGTCGTGAAGTTCGGGCTCCTCGGCGAGAAGGTAGCGGGCTTCCCGGAAGAGCGGACGCGCCGGGTTGAGCACCGCACGCACGACCCAGGCATCGAAGTCGTCCGGCCCGGCAGGGGTGTCCCCCTGGGTGAACTCACGGCGGTAGGCGGGGGTGCCCCCGACGATGGCATTGGTCAGCAACGCCGTGCGCGGGTCGTCGATCTCCCAGAACTCGGCCGCGAGCCGGAAGTCCAGGGTCGGAACCACGAGTTCGAGTCCGGCTCGGCCACGCAGCGGAGCATTGCCGGACAGCAACCGGCCCATGAACGACAGCGCGGAGCCGCACAGCAGCAGACGCACGGGAGTGTTGGTGTGCTGGGCAGCAGGGTCCAGAGCGCGCTGGATGATCGAAGGCAGGGAGGGAGATGCCTTGGCGAGGAAGGGGAACTCGTCGATTACCGCCACGGTGGGGCCGTCGGCGTCGGCGATGCGCATGAGTTCCGCGACCGCCTCGTCCCAGTGCGCGAAACGGAACGGAGTGGGCTGCCCGCGATAACGGGCGAGTGCCTCACCGAACTGACGCAGGGCGTCGGCCTCGGTGGTCTCGGTGGCGGTGAACATGAAGCCGCCACTGGCACGAGCGACGGCGTCGAGCAGGAAGGTCTTGCCCTGCCGGCGGCGACCGGAGACCACACCCAGCGTGGCCCGCGGGCCCGGCAGGGTGGCGAACCGGGTCAGCTCGGCCCATTCGAAGACACGGTCGAACATCTCGGCGGGCTTGTCCACAGCACCAGCTCCCACATATAGATGCAGTTATTATAGCTGGACTTATTCGCCACATCGAGCTGCCATACCGACTCCGGATCCCGCGAGGCGAACACCAGTGCCGCTGCTTCCAGGCGGTGTGCCCATTGAAGAGCGCGTACGCACTCACACCCCCGCCCTGACCCCGGACGGCACCACCGGGCCGACGGAACCGCACCCACCTTCCTGCACAGGATTGTGCGACATCGACAACCTGGCCGAAGTCAGCACTTCCCGCTCGGACACCCGCCATCAACGCCGGCTGCCGCACTGCAGTTGCACCAACGCGCTCCCCTCCCGCACTCCATTGCCAACCAGAACCGATCAGGCAGCGGCGAACTCTCGAAACCACAAGGGTCAGAGGGGCGTCCGCACACACGCCCCGGGGAACCACACCGCCACAACCTCCGACCTACGCATTGCGCCTGCGCAGGTCAACCGCCGCAGTCCAGCCCGGACGACGCAACATGAATAGCAGAAAACCCCAGGTCAGAGACCTGACCTGGGGTTCAAAAAGAGCCGCCTTCGGGATTCGAACCCGAGACCTACGCATTACGAGACCATGAGGGATCATGTTGCGTAGTGCCTGGTCGTGCTGCTGAGTGACGTTCTGCCTGATCAGAGCATGTGCGCTGGTTGCTCTGTGCTACCTCGTATTACGTCATCCAAAGGCGTCCGGCCACCGGCTGGCCACCGGGAAGGGCACCACTGGCGACAAGAAGCGGGTTCACCAGGGTTGTCGGCCTCCCACAGACCTCCTGCGATAACCCTCCCTGTCAGACTCTCGTGAGACATGAGGACAATCGAGTCTTCTGTTGTCAGTGGGGCGAGAACAGGATCTTTCGAACGTGACGCTGAGCGGTGCCGACCTTCAGGCCGGTGTGGCCGATGATGGGGCCGTGGGCAAGAAGAAGCGCGGCCCCCGTGCGGGCGGGCCAAA
Source organism: Streptomyces blattellae (assembly GCF_009709555.1). Taxonomy (GTDB): domain Bacteria; phylum Actinomycetota; class Actinomycetes; order Streptomycetales; family Streptomycetaceae; genus Streptomyces; species Streptomyces blattellae. The sequence continues at coordinate 125,128 of NZ_WJBG01000213.1, forward strand.
GCGGCAGTCCTTCACCGCGGAGTACAAGCTTCGGGTCGTGGAGGAGTACGAGCGGCTGACCGAGCCCGGGGCGAAGGGCGCGCTGCTGCGCCGGGAGGGTCTGTACCACTCCCACATCGTCGACTGGCGTGCTGCCCGGGATGCCGGAGCGCTGGGTGCGCCGGCCGCCAAACCGTCCGGACCGGCGGGATCACTCCCGCAGCGCCGACGGCGGCCCCGCCGCCGAGCGCTGCCCCCGTACCTGCTCCTATTGCCATCAGCGAGTTGGGACGGAATTGCCATGGTACGTTCCTGCCCACAGTATGGCCTGCGCCACACGCCGCAGGACACTACGCAGCGGCATCGTGCGGGGTCAGCGTGATCTTCGGTTCGTCGTCGGCGACGTCGATATCGATGCGCAGGGTGGCGTCAAGCCCCTTGGACAGCTTGTACAACAGCGTGAGGGTGGGGACCGCGTCGCTTCCCTCGATACGCGAGATCTTCGCCTGGTCCAGTCCGCACCTCTCGGCGGCCTCGGCCTGGGTCAGACCGAGTTCTTTGCGGCGGTCATAGACCACCACAGCAAGTGCCATCGCCAGCAGGTTCTCGCGTCGCTCCTGAGCGCGCTCCTCGGACTCGGGGTACCCCTCCCGGATCCGCTTCTCACGCAGGGCCTGCATCCTGGTGTGGCCGCTCATGGCATCCCTCCGTTACTCGCACTCCGGTGAAAGTCGGCATCCGCTGGGCCGTGTTCGGCCTCGCACTGCTTGCGGGCGAGGACCGCGCGGGCGATCTGCTTCTCCTCGTGTTGCTGGGTTTTGCGGAACCACGTCAAGAAGACGATCCGACGGTCCGGCGCGATCCAGTAGGTGATGCGCGCGTCGATGTCGCCGAGCACCAGCCGCAGTTCCCAGACCCCGTCCCGCAAGGGGCGGGCCAATGGCATGGGCATGGCGGGACCGAGTTCGGCCAGCAGCCCCGAGGCGTCATCGACCTTCCCGAAGTGCTTGTCCGAGAGGCCGTCGAGCCACTGGGCGACCTCCGGCTCCAGCTCGACCTGATAGAGCTCGCTCACCCCTCCACCGTATATGGCGTGGGCGACATATTTCAATGCCAACCAGGGCGCGACTCCGACCCCGGGCCCGGCCTCCCCGCGCGCGTCCAGGCCTCCGGGAAACGGGGAACCTCAGCCACCCTTCCGGCCGAGGACGCCGGACAGGGCTGCGGCAGCCTGAGCTCAGGGGAACAGCAAGGAAGCGGCGCGCAGATGTCGACCCGGTCGTCAGCCCCCGCGAATACCGCAAGGGCGTTGAGCACCTGCGTGCGGGAGGGCTCGCCCACCGGCTCGCCTCAGCTGGCGGGCAAGCCGCAGTTCCGCGCCGGTCCAGGCCTGGGCGGGCTCCCAGGCGGTGACGGGCGGGCTGCCCAGGTCGAGGCGGCCGCAGGCGAGGACACCGGGGATTTTGTCGATCTTGGCCTCGCGGATCAGGCTGCCCTCACCCAGCCAGGCGCCGCCGGCGTGGCAGCGGGGACGTGGAGACGCGGGGAGCACCATCTCGCCGACCCTGCCACCGGCCTCCGCCCCGCCTCCACGGGGAGCGAGGCCACCTGACGGTGCGGAGGGGGGAAGAGGGTTCTTCGGCCAACCACGGCCGATAGCCTGAACTGCATGCGCAGCAGCACAACTCACCCGAACCCGCCCGCAGTACCTGCGGCTCTCCGCAAGGTCGCCCAGGCGGTGCACACCGGCGACCTCGACGCCGCCGTCCGCCGCAACACCGCGGTCGGGCTCCCCCTCCGGTCCCTGCTGAGCAGGCATCTCGGACCGCGCGGGGAGTGTTCCGAACAGGACGTCGCCGACGTACTGGCCTGCACCTGGCTGCTGAGCCGGCCCGCGGCAGCGGCACAGCTGCGTAGCAGGCTGCGCCGGCATCGTCTGACCGATCCCGTCGTCCTGGACCATGTCTCACGCGAGGCCGAAGCCCTGGCCCTGGAGTCGCGATCCGACCAGGCCCACCCCTGGGCCACGGCGCTCGACGAGACGAACACACTCGCCGACGAGCGGACCGACCCCGCGTGGTCAGCGGCCCTGCTGCTCGTACGGGCCCGCATGGCCGAGGGCTCCGGAGACACCGACCGGGCCCGGACGCTGACCGAGCAGTGCCTGGCCCTCGCCCCGGCATTGCGCCCCGCCGTACGCGACGCGGCCGAGTACGCGCTGTGCGCAGGCGACTGGGTCCGGGCCCACGAGCTGGCCCGCTCCATCGCCGACGACGCCGTCGCCGAGCCCCTTCCGCACCCCCTGCAGTCACTCCTCGCCCCGCCCGCCACCGCCGGACGCGTCCCCCGCAACCAGCCCTGCCCCTGCGGCTCCGGACGCAAGTACAAAGCCTGCTGCCAGGCATCCGACCGCGCACAAGCCGTCCATCCGCTGCCCGAACGCGCCCCGGCCCTGTACGCGATGCTCGCCACCTACGCCCAGCGCGGAGGCTTCGATCACCACCTCGACCGGCTGCTGACCTGCGCCCTCGGCGCACCCTCCGCCGCCGGACTGTGCACGGACACGCTGATCTTCGACCACGGCGCGGGCGCCGCCTTCCTCGCCGCCCGCGGCCACCTGCTCCGCGACGACGAGCGCGAACTGCTGCGCACGTGGCTGACCACTCCGCTCGACCTCTACGAGGTCACCTGGGTACGCCCCGGGGAGCGCCTCAAGCTGCGCAGCCTGACCGGCGGCGCTGGGCAGCTGGAACAGCGCGACCAGTTGTTCTCCCTCTCCGTGGTCCGGCTCGACCTCGTCGTCGCCCGCTTCCTCACCGACGGGACACGGCTGCGCGCGCTGGGCGGCCTGGGTGCTCCCGGCCGCGAGCGGCGCGCGAAGTTCACCGCGCTGTTCCACGAAGGCCCTATGGCACCCCAGGACAGCACCGGCCACTTCACGGAACAGCTCCTGTGCGCCTTCGCCGACGACGGCGCACTGGAGGTCACCACCGACGACGGCACCCCTCCCGAGTGGCACGAGGTCACCTACGCCCGCGTGCCCGACGCGGCCGCACAGCTGCACGCGCACAGCACACAGCCGGGCGCGCGCCCGCTGACCACCGTCCAGGACTACCAGCAGTGGGTGGCGGCCCAGCCGGAATCCTGGCTCCAGCAGACCTCCGAGAACTCCTGGACGCTGGTGGGCAAGGGCCAGGGGCACCAGCTGCTGTCCCTGGCCGACATCAGCATCGCCCGCAGCGGCGCCCTCACCGTCTCGGCCTCCACCGCCAAGCGTCTGGAACAGCTCACCGCACTCCTGGCCACGATCCTGCCCGGTCTGCGGGAGAAGCGGCACCGCGTCACCACCGCCGCCGAAATGCTGGCTCAGACCGGCCGCGACCCGCAGTGCGAAGACGCCGACGATTCCGAACGCGCGGTACGTCTGCGCCACTTCGGGATCACCCCGCCCCCCTCCGAACCCCGCCGTGTGATGCTGGAGAGCTACTTTCTCCCCGTCCCGGAGGATGCCCCCCGCCTCGCCTCAGCCATCTCACGCGAACTGGCCGCCGAGCAGATGCTGCTCCACCCCAGCGAAGAGGACGGCCTCACGCCCGCCGAAGCCGTCGCCCACGGCGGCATCCCCCGAGCCCGCGTCGAAGCCCTGCTCGACGACGTCGAATGGCGCCGAGCCCGAATGCACCTCGAGGGCCAGGACACCGACGCCCTCCCGGACGCCGACGACCTGCGCCGCCGCGTGGGCCTCACCCGCCGCAGCTGACCCCGCGCCGCACGCGGTCAGCCACCTCACCCGCACGCCGATGCCCCGGCGCGGGGGCGCGGGGGCGCGGGGGCGCGGGGGCGCGGGGGCGCACTCGGCGATGAAGGCGGCGTTCGCCCCAATCCGGGCACAGGCAGCGGGCAAGACCCAGCCCCGTCACGTGCACCGCCCCTGCCTCCACGAGCGCTGCGGGGCCTAACAACGATCCCCGCGATCACACGGCTTCGCCTCTACTTGCCCGCCGCCCATAGTCGCAGCATGCAGCTATGGGAGCCCGCCTCGCACCGCAAGCCGGGTACGCCAGCGTCACGTTGTCCGCTGCCTACAAAAATCAGCGCCCTCACCGGACCTCATTCACGGCACCTCGGACTCCTTCGGGACACTGACGTTGCACGAATGGCCACCACTTGGCCACCCCTACCCCTGCAGGTACTGACCGAAGCGTCAGCAGGATCTCAAGAAACACCAGGTCAGCCGCCTCGTCCGGCGACACAGGCGCATCACCGATTCCGAAGAGTGAAGCCTTTGACCTACGCATTCCATGCACGGGCACCCGAAGCGCTACATGCGCACATTCCAAGGTCAAGAAAACGAAAAAACCGCAGGCCAGAGGCCTGACCTGCAGTTTCCCATGGAGCCGCCTTCGGGATTCGAACCCGAGACCTACGCATTACGAGACCATGAGCATTCGTGTTGCGTAGTGCTTCGTCATGCTGCCCGGTGACGTTTTTCCTGATCAGAGCACGCACAGCAGGTTGCCCCGTGCCACCCCGTGACGCACCGTCCAAAGGCGTCTGTCCACCGGCTGTCCACCGAAGGGGTTGCCGTCGGCCCACCGGCGGAACTGGAGCCGGGCTTGCGACGACACTGTCAACCGTTCAGAGAGACGAACGGAGGTCACTGTAGGACCTTCACAAGCACCCCTTCGCTGGGCTCCAGCACCGTGGTCCCCCGGGTGCCGGACCCCGGGGCTGGCAAAGGAGCCCGCGCCTGTGGGCGCTCGGGGTCAACAAAGCCGGGTGAGTCATCTCTCGTCGAGCCGTTCATCGAGGATCTCGGCAGCCCAGGCGCGCAACCGTCGACGCATGTCCTCCACCTGGCCGCCATCGACGCCGTAGACCTCGTACTCCCGGTCCGGCCAACGGTCGACCGCCCGCAGCGCTTGGGCGAAGTAACGCGGATCGAACCCGACGTCGTGCTCCGACGCCAACTGCAGCAACCGCCCACCCGAGTACCGCCCGGAGGCGAGGGCGGCATTCACGTCGAGGTAATCCCGTGGCGCAGCCCGTCCGAAGAGGGTGGTCACCTTGTTGGCCACCGCGTCATCGGGGTGGAGGACCGGGCCGATCTCCAGCACGGCAGGCGGTCGAGCCCGCCAGTCGCATCCGAGTTCCACCTTCGCCATGTGCCCCTGTTCGTCGGCAACCGCGAACCGGGCGAACACCCCGGCGGACTTCTCCACCTCGACGGTCAGGTCGGCCGCCTGGTAGGCCGCAGCCACCGCTTCGACAGCCTCGGAGAAGGCGACGGGGTCGGCAATGTCCGTGAAGAGGTCGACGTCGTCCGACAGCCGTTCCAGGAACCCGTGCGCCTGAACCGCGTACCCGCCGGCCAGGACGAAGCCGTATCCCGCGGCGGCTTCAAGACCGATACGAGCGAGTCGGGCGTGAAAGGGATCCATACGGGTGGATACTACGCAGCCCTGCGGGTCAGTTGCGGGAATCGCCCTTCCCACATCAACCGTGCGCGCGGCGGAAGCCACAGCCTCTGCCACACGGCCGAGAGCAGCACCGGGTCCAGGAACTGCCGTAGCTCCTCCACATGCATGGCCTCCCGGATGATCGTTTCATAGAGCATCCGCAGGTCGACGTCGTCCGACAGGTCGTAGACGCGCTTCGGCGTCCAGTCCAGCACGGTCGGCAGAACCACCACCCCGGCTGCCGGACCGGCCAGCTCCTCCAGCGTCTCCGGAACCGTGTAGGGCCGGATCTCCGCATACCGCACCCGAGACTCCATGCCCCCAGTATGCCCAGCCTCAGCCCTCGACAGCCACGGCCACCCACGAGTCCGGCCTGAAATCCGCTCCCGCTGGGACTGGTCCCTGAGGATCGGTGCTCCGGGCAAGGGCATGTGGGTCGAGCATGAACACCTGGAGGCGCAGTGGTCGCGCGGGCGAAGGCCGCCGTGGCGTCGCGTCCAGGTCGGAGCCCTTACGCTGATCCGGGTGAGTTCCAGGAAGAGCCGCCGTACTCGATCCACGTCCTCCTCTCCTCGGGCGACCCGCCTCAGCGGCAATCCCGCCCGCCGGGCGCAGGCGGCCTCTGCGCGGTCCGTGCCGCGTGCACCGGCCCTGGCTGCCGCACTGGCCGCGATGGCGGAACAAAGCGGCGGGATCTTCCTGGCCCTGCCGGACGCGCTGCATGCCGAGAGCTTCGCCAGCGGCCTGATCGGACAGTTCCAGCACCGGGTGCCTGATGCGGTAGCACTGTTCGACGTACTGCTCGACCTCGTCGACGCGTTGGAGCGCGCGGACAGGCCCGGGCAGTACGCCCTACTGTGCGCGCTCGCAGCGATCGGCCCGGCTAGGATCGCCGCGGCGGCCCGAGTTGCTGCGGACCGGATGCTCGCCGGGGCCGATCCGGCACGAGCGGGCTGGCAACTGCCCGTCTGGCTGCCCTCCGTCGGGCAGGTCACCCCAGGGACGTGCCGACGGTGGACCGACCGGTTCGGGGAAACCGAGCACTTCCTCATCACCTACCGGTATGCCGAGGACGGGCCCGAGCACGCCCTGTACGTCACCCGTGACCACAGCTGGCACGGGGCGCTGTGGTCCTCGACCCTCGTCACCGAGGACCGCCTGGACAAGGTCTGTGAGGAATTCGGCAAGCAGGCCCGTAAGGAGGGGGCCGCTCTGGAGATGATCCCGGCCCGCGAGGCACACGACGCGCTGCGGCACGCGACTCTGGCCTTTCTGGAGCACCGGCACGGGCCTCCCGAGACCGGGGGCGGCTGGCCCGACCGGGACTTCTTCGAGACCCTCAGCCTCACCGTGCACCGCGGGGCCGCGCTCCAGACCGAGGCCGCCCCCGATGTCCTCGCCATCGGTACCTCCACCGTACACACGCCCTCGGCCCTGTCGTGGCAAGCCCAGGACGCCGAGAAACTGCACGCGCGGTTCCTCGCCTCCCCCGAGAGTACGCGGCTCACCGGCCCCGCAGCTCGCACCCTGCCTCTCAACCTGATGCGGCTCAGCGCCGACTTCATGGGCCGCGACCCCCGCCGTATCGGCCCCAGGACCCTGGACCGTCTGCTGGGCGAGCTCCTCCCCGCCTCCTTGCTCGCCCCTGACACCCTCCTCGAAGAGCTGCCCGCCGCGGTGGAGGCGTGGTTCGGGTGGCTGGGAGCGGCATACCTTCCCGCCGGCGAACGCAAGGCGGTGGCCCGGCAGGTGCGCAAGCTCGCCGCAAGGCTGCCCAAGCTTGCCCGCGCGGCCCACAATCCCATGCGCCCCTACATCGCGGACGTCCAGGAGAACGGCCACGATGGCGACATCCTCCAAGCCGTCCTGGAGCGGAGGAGCTTCGCTGTTCCGTACCCGGGAGAGCGGCTCGTCGAGCCGGGCACCCCGCCGGAGCTCATCGCGAGGCTGAATGCGCAGACTCCCGACGTTCCCAAGGACCGGGAGGCGATTGTGCTCTGCGAACTCCTTGCCCGGGTGCTGGACCCGGCGGAGTATCCGTGCCACGTCCATGTCGTCGAACAGCTCTGGGCCGATCAGCCTCGGGAGGTCTGGGAGAGCGCCCAGCGGCTGCGGGCGCGCGGCCTGCCCCGGGAACGGGTCTTGGAGCTTCTCGCGGGAGCGCTCCGCCCGCACGTGCGCGAGCTTCCCGGGGGGATGGGCGGGGCCGGTTTCGACGCCAAGCAGTATCTGGACTCTCTCGCCGCCCTGTAGAGCGCGGCTGGCGTACGGCGGGGCCGGAACGACCATGGCCTCGGTTCGCGGTCGGCGTCCCGCCGTTATGCGGGCACTCCGGCGTCAGGGTGGGAGAGTACGAAGATTCCTGCGCTCGCAGGGGCGGCGTCTGCTTCATCGAGGCCCGCGAACCCCTGGAAGACGTGCGGGACACCCGATGGCACCTCAGGGGTGACGGCGACGTCGGCGGCTACGGCCTGCGCGGCCAGCCCGTGGCATCGTCGAAGACGATCTCGTGCGAGCCGGCTTGGATCAGCAACGGCGGCAGCCCGGTAAGACGCTTCACCTTCTCGGACACCAGGCGGGCAGGCCTCACCCCAACCGTCCCGGCCGGTCGCTGGTGTGGTGCGCGGCGGGGTTGCCAGAGTCGAGGCGTGTATCTCATCCACGTCCATCTGAACGGGCCGCCGGGAGCCGTACTGCTGGCCGGTATCGAAACCCTGGTCTGGTCCGTCGCGCGAACGGCGGACCGGTTCGAACACATCGTGGTGCATCCCAAGGGCGGCCCTACTCCGTCATCGGGCTGCACCTGATCGCGGAGCAGGCGAAGGACGCCCGTATGCTTGCCCTCGGCGTGTGCCGCCGGGCGCTGGCCGCGTCGCGGGCAACGCTGGCCGGGTGGCAGCTGGTGGGCGCCGAACTTCCCACGGGCACACCGCTCGGCGACTGGCCGCCGGACTGACGGCGCCCCGGCGGCCCTGGACGGAACGGTCCACTGCCTTTTCCGTCCAGACCGGTTCCCTTCCGCCCCATCGCCGCGCCGGGCGAAGGTGCTGAGCACCCGCTGGTTCGCTCCGGTATTGACGTGACCTGCGCAGTGACGCCCGCCGACGGCGCGGGCGGCAGGCGCGCGGCCCATCATGGTGCCCGATCCGACGCGGACCACGGATGTGCTGGCTGGGCCGGCCCGGGAGGGTCTCGCCGCCGATGACTTCGCGGTGGTCTGCAGCGGCCTTGAGTTCTGCCTGCTGGCCGCTGCCGCCGTCGCCGACCTTGCCAACGGCGGCAGTGGCCCGGTGTTCCCTCGATCAACGATCCCATCAACCTCACCTCCTCCACCCACACGGTAGAGACCCCACCACGCCACCATCACCGGAACGGAGCTTTCCCAGCTCAGCCAGTCCCCCGAGGAGAGCTACACCCATCGGGCATAGCTACGGTTTGTGCTCGGGTGGCGCTGCGCGGTCAGAACGTTAGCCGTGGACGGTGGCACCGCTGAACCATTCCCGTGCCACTGCTTCGCTGCGGGGGCTCAGCGGAGTCACGAAGACGACCGCTAGGCGACTGACGGCCCGGGAGCAACAGACGTAGAAGACGTTGCGGGAACGGGAGGCTCGTTCCTTACGGTGGTCGTCTCCGGTGAGCATCCGGTCGACGTTGAACTGGTTCCATGCGCTGTCGTCGATCATGACCACGACGTTCTCGAACTCGTCGCCCTTGACGCCGTGCTGGGTCGAGAAGGGGGTGAGCTCGTTGCGGTACTCGGTGAGACGGACGACCTCCTGGTATTTGATGGCGCGCAGGCCAGCCGCGAAGTCGGCGTCTCTTTGGGCACGTTCGTCGAGGTCCTTCGCGCCGATGGTGCGTTCGATGGATTTGACCCTGCCCGGCGGAGTGATCAGCTTGGCGCGGGTGACGGCGTCAAGGACGTCGCCTACGCTGCCCGTGGCCCGGACTGCGGTGATCTCCTGGAGTATGCCGTTGATCTTGGCTTTGTCCGAGTGCTTGCGGATGGTGAGGGGCCCTGTGCCGAGCAGGGTGGTGAGGTGGGCGTACTCCTGGGCTTCGTACGCGGCGCACAGTTCCTCGATGTTCTTCATGAACTGGGCGTAGGGCTCGGTTCCCTCCAGAAGGTCGTCCCTCCCATGACTCCCTCGTTTGCTGTAAAGCTGGAGGAGGTTGGGGTAGCCATGAGCGGCTGCGATGCTGCGGTGCGTCAGGCTCAGGTACTTGACCCCCGTCGCAGGCCAGCCGCAGGTGTCGAGCACTGTCCGGGCCCGCTGGATCGGGTCCTCGTCCTCAGCGCCGGGCAACTTGAGAATCAGGCGGACCTCGCCTGCGGTTTTGTCCGGGTCCGGTTGCTGGATCAAGTCGGGTCGGATCTTGTTCAGGACGTCGACGATCGGCTTCGCGCAGCGGTGGTTGCCATGCATGGTGAGCGTGATCAGGTCGTCCCGCTCCAGGGCGCCGACGCCGGTGTTGTAGATCTTCTGCATGGAGTCGCCGAAGAAGCCGACGGTGCAGGCGGGTCCGGTCGCCGTGGCGATGTGGTCCAAGAGGAGGGTGACGGTGGCAGGGAAGGTGTCCTGGTACTCGTCGACGAAGACCACCGGGTAGCGGTGGGCGATGATCCTCGCGAGTTTGGAGTGAGAGCCGATCAGTGCGGATGCGAGCGCGAGGACCTCGTCGTGGGAGATTTTCCCGTCGGCGAAGCGCCGGCCCCGATCGTGGTACTCGATCCGGAGGCCGGAAGCGAGTTCTGCCATGTCCTGGGGGCGCGGCAAGCCTTGGTTGTACTCGATGAGAGCGTCCAGCAATTCGCGCTGATGATCTTGGATCAGACTCCACAGGAACTCGTGGATCGTGCCAACGTACACCAGGGGGTCGTCAGCGATGCGCCGCTTGATCTGGTGCTTGGCCACGTTGGTGTAGGTGATGCAGGCGATCTGCTTACCGGCCTGCTCCAGGGCGGACCGCCGGGTGTCGAGCAGGTAGAGAAGGGCTTCCACCAGGGCCGTGGTCTTGCCGGCGCCGGCCCCGGCTTCCACGAGGAAGTTGCTCCGGGCGTCGAGGGCGGCGCGGATACCTTCGCGGACTTCTACCTCATCAGCCACTGCAGGCCTTCCCGGATATAGCGGGGGACCGTCCAGCCCTCCGTGAGGACCATGTCGAACGCGAAGTCGGTTTTCTTGCGGCTCAGTCGCTCGGCGATGGGGAAGGCGGCGGCAGCGATGGCCTCGGGGCTCGGCATGATGCCGACCTCGCTGGTGAAGGCGTTTTTGAGGGCCAGGGTGCCCAGGTTGCGAGCGAACATGTCGGCGTTGGCGATGATCATGGCGTCCTCGAAACTGCGCCCGCACGGCCCCCCGTCCGCTTCCGGCATCTCGTAGGCGACGCGTACGTTACCGCAGACTTTCGCCTCTGCCGGGGCCTGCAGGAGCGCCTTGACCTCACTGAGCTTCGGCACCCAATCCTTGAGGGTGGCATTGGAGGTGAGGGCGCCGCCGGTGTCGGGTGCGCAGCGTGTTTTGGTGGCGGGGTCGACCGAGTCGAGGTCGGTGATTACCAGCGCCGGGACGCCGAGGAACTCCAGGAGAGTCTTGAACCGGGCGGCGTATGCATCACCGACCTCAATGATCGAGATGTACTGGTTTGCCAGTTCCGGCGCACACTTGCTGATCATGGCGCGGAGGAGGAGCCGTTCAGCGGTTCCCTCGATCAAGATGATGCGGTCGGCGAAGAACATGTCGCAGCGGTGCGTGTGCATGTACTGGGCGAGGAACTGAAGGGTCGTCCTCCCATTGGTCTGCTGCTTGGTGGTGTGCTCGAAGTCGGAGAGGTCCTTGACCTTGAGGGAGGGGCCGTTGCAGTCGAAGTAGCGCACGGCACCAAAGCCGCTACTCGCGACAATGTGCGAGGAATGGGTGGTCAGGACCGCCTGGACGGCCCACTCTTCTCTCTCCAAGAGGCGGTTGATGTTGCTGATGAAGACTTCCTGCATCTGGGGGTGCAGGTGGGCTTCGGGTTCCTCGATGAAGAGCAGTTGCAGGGCCGGTCGGGGCTTCAAGCGCAGGTAGGCGTGGTAGAAGCCGATGACCTGGACCACGGTGCTGATGAGCTTGCTGTAGCCGAGGCCGTTGTGCCCCTCAGGCAGCGGATGGTCGCTCCCAGGTGAGGCGTACTGGATGCGGGTGCTGCCGCGGAGGATATCCCCGGACTCGATCAGCGAGATGATCTCCGGCGTTTGCAGCGGAGCGATAGTGCCTACGCCGAAGGTCCGCAGTTCGTCGAGGATGGGTCGGAACAACAGGCCGTAGTTGGTGTCGATGCTCTTCGAAGCGACGGCCAGCGCCTGCTCGATGCCCTCGATGTTCTGATTGCGTTCCTCGTCGGCGCTGTTCGCCTTGTAGAAGGTCTCGAAGGTCTTGGACAGCGTGCGGGCCCGGTCTGCGGGGACGTCGTCGATACGGGGCTGGGCGTGGATGGACTTTACCGACAGCACCCTGCGCGCCGCAGCCGGCGTGATCTCCCGGCGGACGTTCGGGTCCAGGGCAGAGACAGCCCAGTAGGAGGGGGCGTAGAAGGTGGAAAAATTCTTGCGGAGGAACTTGCCCCAGTCGAAGGCCGGGCCTTGCCGGGTCAGGGCAGCGTCCACTTGCTCGAGAAGGTCGCGCGGCCGCTTCACACTCAGGACCGCTTCGAGCCGGGCCTCCAGGCAATCCTCGTCCAGGTCCAGGATGATCCCGGACAGCAAGGCGAGGTCGTCCTCCACGGTGTAGGCGATGACGACCTGCAGACTGATGGCAGGGATGAGCTCTTCAGCTGCCTTCAACTGCTCTTCGCGGGTCTCGCTGCTGTCCTCCGGAACGGCCCGGGCGGTGCGGTAGGCCTCCACGGCCGACTTGATCCCCTTGATCTTGCTGACGGACAGGTCCTCCAGGACGAACTTGCTGTCGTCGCTGCCAAAGAACTTGTCGAAGAGGTTGGCGAAGGACGTCTTGCCGCTGTTGTTCCGGCCCACTACGAGCGTGGCCTTCTTGTCGATCTTCACCTCTACGTCCTGCAACGCGCGGAAGTTCGTCACTTTGGCACAGGTCAGCTGCACTGGCTCTCCCGAGCTGTTCCACCCCTAGCGTGCCGCAACGGCCCAACAGGCACGCCAATTTCATGCAGTATCAGGTACACCACTGGCCCAGATCTGCGCTTCACCAAAAGTGGATCACGCGTTCGACTACTCAGGTGCTTCGCTCGGGCCTAAGCCGCCGAGCGGAGGCCGGCGCAACTGCGGCAGTGGGGCCATGCCTGAGTGCCGCGACGCGGAGCTACCCGCCGTGTGATGCGGGAGCGTATGGCACGGGCATCTGTCGGGAAAGCACAAACCCAAGATCGCCAAGCCCAGCTCACGGACGACACAACCGGCGCCAGGACTCGGACGTCCCGCGTCCATGTCTGACGCTTCATCACGCACAGCTGTCCACCGGCTGTCCACCGAGACATCACGCACCAGGCGAATTTCGGGGCTCAGCCGATCAAAACAGCAGATCACAGCCTTGCGACCACACATCGACGACTGCGAGTAAACCTGTGACCTACGCATTGCGATGCGCAGGTCACACATATCCGATTCACCCGGAATTCAAGGTCACCCGAAGGAAGAAACCCCAGGTCAAAGGCCCGACCTGGGGTTTCCCTCGGAGCCGCCTTCGGGATTCGAACCCGAGACCTACGCATTACGAGACCATGAGTGATCGTGTTGCCTGGTGCCTCGTCGTGCTGCATGGTGACGTTCTGCCTGATCAGAGTATGTGCAACAGGTTGACCCGTGCTACCCCGTGATGCACTGTCCAAAGGCGTCTGTCCACCGGCTGTCCACCGACAGAGCCGCCGAAGGGATGTCCATGAAGCGATCGTGGGGTTGCAGGCGCAGTTCTCTCCGGGGCCAAGCTTACCGCCAAGGACACTTATGCAATCTCCACAAAGTTCCTCGTGTATCGCGAACGATCACATCCGGGCGGTGCACGTCCGCCTCCATGATGACCGCATACAGTGCCTGGTCGATGCGGCGGCGCCGTTCCAGCAGGCTGGGGAAGAAGCTGCTGCTGCGCAGCTTCGGGATGGCCAGGTCCAGATCGCCGGCCTGGGTGGCCAGGCCTTGTCCCGGTGGCCGTTGCGGTAGGCGGTGCGGGCTTCGTGGAGGTAGTCGACACACGCCGACATGGGCCTGTGTAGGCACCATGCTGGCACAGTTCGTCGAAATCCCACAGGCGCTACTGCGCGCTCCAGGAATCTGTGCTCCGCGCCACGCTCGGCATCCTCGCCCGGACCGTCGAGCACAGCACTTGAAGGGCGGCAGCCCGATGAGGGCCGCACCGGCCGGGATTCAGCAGACTTGTGCGTGCCGGTCCGTCCTACCGCGAGGCGCGAGCATCCTGGCCACCTCGCCCCGGACGACGACGGCTACGACAGCTGCGGGTGCGCCGCCCCGCGCGGGCAGCACATCCGTACGGCCAGACCAGGCGTCCGATCCTTCGCCGCGGATGCCGCGCAGGGCGACCTCACCAGTGGCCTCGAACAGAAGATCAACATCTCGTGCGCCGCGGAGCAGGCCGCGGCCAGTCGCCTTGACCGCCGCCTCCAGGAGCGTCCACGCGGGGAGGAACGACTCGGGGCCGGCGGCGGCCGGAAGATCAGGGTAGACGGTGGCGAGGACGTCCAGGGGAGTCGGTACCGGCCGCTGCCACTCGATGTCCACGCCGATGGGCCCGCTGCCGGACACCCCGAGCAGCAGCAGGCCCTCCGAACGCGACCAGCTGATGTGCAGCCCCGCATGGTCCGGCAGATACGGTTTGCCGCCCGGCAGATACGCGATGCGTAACTCAGCCGGCGGAACGCGCAGCCGCTCCCCCAGTAGACGGCGCACGGCCAGCCGGGAACGCAGGAAACGGCGTGTCAGGAGCGTGTCCGCGAACTGGGCACCGCGCCGCCGCTCCGCCTCCGTCAGGGCGCCCTCAGCTGCCCAGACCGGTTCGTTCGCGTCCAGGTCCACCAGCCATGTATGCACGTGACCGCCCCCTGCCTACAGGCTGAAAACCTGTGTCCGTGACAGTGCCGGGTCGCCGGGGCGTACGTGCAACTCACCGCGATCGGGCAGCAGAACGACGGCGGCGACGGTGCGTTCGGCGCGGATGTCTCCCCGGTCCGGTACACGGATCGGAGACTGGGACAACAGCGCGAAGTGCTCCTCCGGGCCGGCGCCGGGGGGCAGTTCGCCGAGTCCGGCGGCGGCCGCCTTCAACCTGCGGACCGACGAATTGCGGGCGAAGACGTTGATCTCGTCACCCGGTACGAAATCGGGATGCAGGAAGTGGTTCGTGTGCGCCACCTCCGCGTCCTCGATGGTCCTGAGCTCATCCCCGAGGACCTCCACGCAGACTGCGCGTCCCCGGTCGCACAGCACGAGCGTGCGGGAGCTGGCGAGCGGCAGGGTGCTCAGGATCTCCAGGGCCTCGGTGACGTCCCGTGCCGTGTCCAGGAGATGGCGGATCGCGAGATAGGGCGGCACTCCTGGGCGCCACTCGCCGCCCAGGACCAGGTTGAGGCCGACCGCGAGGCCGTCGCTGTTGAGGCCCAGATACCCGAGCAGGCCACCGAAGCTGAGGACGAGCGAGCGGCGGGGCGAGTCACCGCGGGCGATCTCCAGGACGCCGATGTAGTCGTCCAGATCGCCGTTGAGGTCGATGGTCTGCGCGAGCACCGGCGAGCTACGGGCAGTGCGGGCGTACGTCGTGCAGTCGCCCGCGGTCGGCACCTTGCGATAGCCCATGATCTCCCGGCGCAGCTGAAGCAGCCACGCCTCGTCCTCGGTGATCGCGGCGCCGGAGGCGAGGCCCGCGACCTCCGCCGCCTGGGCCGGCAGGGCCGCCGCGACCGCCGCCCGGTAGGCGGCGATCGACGGCAGCAGTCCGTCCTGGGTGACCGGCTCCGGCATGACCTTGTTCAGGCGGCAGAGCGAGTCGTCGAGGAACGCGCGAAGCGGACCGGCGAGGGCCTCGCCATGGGCGCGTCCGACAGTGAAGGGGTCACCGGACGCGCGGATGAAGGGGATGCCCCCGCCCACGGTCATCCGACGGCGTCCAGCTGGGAGACCTTCGGCTTGGTGGCGAGCTCCTGTTGGACGCGCGGCCATTCGGCGCGCAGCACGCTGTAGAAGATCGCGTCGCGGCGGCGGCCGCCGGGCATGTAGTTGAAGCTGCGCAGGGTGCCTTCCTCGACGGCCCCGATGTTGCGCAGGCCGCGACGTGCCTGGGTGTTGAGGATGTCGGTCTTGAACTCGACCCGCTCGGCACCCAGCGTGTCGAAGGCGTGTTCCAGCAGCAGGTATTTGGCCCAGCGGTTGATGCCCTGGCCCCGGAAGTCACGGCCCAGCCAGGACCAGCCGATCTCCAGGCGGGCGTCGGCCTCGGCCATGTTGCCGTAGCTCATGCTGCCCGCGACGCGGCCGCTCGCCCGGTCGGTGATGACGTAGACGACGCGGCGGCCGGCCGCCTGGTCGGCGAGGCAGGCGTCGAAGAATTTCTCGAAGTCGGCGTCGGTCTCCACGGCGGAGACGAAGTAGCGCCAGATGTCGGGGTCCATGGCCACGGCCCGTACGTTCTCGCGGTCGGCCTCGACGACCGGTCGCAGCTGGACATGCTCGTTCTCCAGGACCGCTGCCGCGTTCTGTGTCCAGGTCATGGTCAGGCCACCTTGTTCGTGTGTCGGGTCAGAGCCTCGGCGACGCTGCGCAGGGTGCGCATCTCGGCGAGATCGTGTTCGGTGAAGTTGGCGAGGTCGACGTCGGTCGCCTCGCACACCTCGGTCAGGAAGAGGACCTTGTTGAGGGAGGTCAGGCCGTAGGTGCCGGCCATGTCCGCGTCGAGGTCGAGGTCGTCGGGGCCGACGGGCGGGTTGAGCACCGCGGAGAGATTGTCCCTGGCCGCGCTTTCGATGTCAGGCCGCATGGATGCCTTCCTTGCTGTCGTGGATCTCGGCCCGGTAGGCCTCGAGGATCTGCTTGCGTTTCGGCTTGTACTGGGAGGTGAGCAGGCCGCCTTCGATGCTGAACGGAGCCTCGCTGACGACAACCCTGCTGATCTGTTCATCCTTGGCCAACGAGGCGTTGGTCAGGGCGAGTTGGGATGCGATGGCATCTCGGTCGGCGGGTACCGTGGCCGGGGAGACGACGGCGACCAGGTCGGTCTGCGCAGGGCAGAACAGGACGCACTCGGCGATGGCCGGGCTGGTGCGCATGCTCTCCTCGATCGGCCGGACCACGACCTTCTTGCCGTTGTCCAGGACGATGACGTCGTCGGCCCGGCCTCGGATGAAGAGGAAGCCGTCCTCGTCGACGTACCCGAGGTCGCCGGTGCGTACGGTGCCGTCGGGGCCGAAGACCCGCTCGGAGTCGCCGGGGGCGGCGTACTCGTAGCCGTAGCCCACGGGGTGATCGCTGCGGACGCTGATGACGCCGTCCTCGTCCACCAGCACCTCCTTGCCCCGCAGCACCCTGCCGACACTGCCCGCACGGCTGGCACCAGGGTGGTTCTTCGTGACGATGCAGGTTTCGTTGAGCCCGTAGCCCTCGTAGATGGGAAGCCCGGCCTCGGTGAAGAAGCTCAGCATCGTCGCGGCGGCGGGCGCGGAGCCGGTCCACAGGTAGCGGACGCGGTCGCCGAACATGCGGCCGGCGGCCTGCTTGAGGGTCTCCGTGCCGCCCGAGCGGCGCAGCCGTGTCTCGATCTGCCGCTTGGCCGTCTCGTAGAAGGCGGGTACGCCCATGACGACGGTGGGCCGGGTGCGTCGCAGCGCCGCGTAGGCCGCCTCGTAGGTGCTGACGGTGACGTCGTGGCCGTGGGCGAGCGCGGAGTAGATCCAGTAGCGCTGCTGGAGCAGTGACAGCGGCAGGAAGACGAACAGGTCGTCCCCCGGCTTGTGCTCGAAGATCTCCTGCACCGCGGCCAGTGAGCTGTCGATGCTGCCGACGGTCGCGGCCAGACCCTTGGGCGTACCGGTGCTGCCCGAGGTGAACTTGATGGTCGTCACGTCGCGCGGTGCCCAGGTGACAGGGGGCAGGAGCTCGGCGTCCAGGTCGTCCGGCTCCTCGGCGAGGGCGCGGACCTCGCTGATCGGCAGGGTCCCGGAGGCGTTCGTCTGCCGGTCGGTGAACAGCAGTGTGACGCCGTAGCGCTCGGTGAGCTGGTCGTCGGGGTCGAACTTGCCGGGTTCGAAGCCCGCGGTCTCAGCCTTCAGGCGCAGTGCCGCGAGGTCGAGCAGCACCCATTCCAGGCTGTTGGCAGCCAGGATGCCGATCCGGTCGCCCGGTCCGATACCGCGGGCCCGCAGCCGCCGGGCCAGCCGGCCGGCCATCTCGTACAGCTCCGACAGGCCGATGCTCCACGTACCGTCGAGCCGGGCGAAGGAGATGCGTCCGCTGATCGGCACGGTGGAGACGATGTGATTGATCGTCGAGTGGTCGGTCACTGATCTTCCTCTCGGGGGGCGAGGGCAGTGGCCATGGCCCGGACGGTGTCCATGTCGGCGAACATGTCGAGTGGGATGGTGACGCCGAACCGCTTGCGGACGGCGGTGAGGATCCGGGCCGCGGCGATGGAGTTGCCGCCGAGGGCGCCCAGGCTGTCGTGGACGCCGACCCGTGCCCCGCGCAGTACCTGGGACCAGATCCCGACGAGGACCTTCTCGGTGTCCGTCGCGGGTTCGCCGCCACTGCCCGTCCCGTCGGCGGCACGCGCCGTGTCCTCGAAGGGGACGTCGGCGAGCTTTCCCCGGTCGACCTTGCCGTTCCTGGTCAGCGGCAGTTCCTCGTGCCAGATCACGGCTGTGGGGACCATGTAGTCGGGCAGGTCGCGGCGCAGGGCGTCGCGCAGTTCGGCCAAGCCGGGCCGCCGCTCACCGGCCGGCACCAGGTGGGCCACCAGGCGGTCGCCCTGGGCGCCGGGGCGTCCGGCGACAACGGCCTTGGCCACGGCTTCGATGCCGACCAGCCGCGTCTCGACCTCGCCGGCCTCGATGCGGTAGCCGTTGACCTTGATCTGGAAGTCACTGCGGCCGAGGATCGCGATACTGCCGTCGGGCAGATAGCGGCCCAGGTCTCCGGTGCGGTAGAGGCGTTCGCCGCGGTGGTCGTCGTGGAGGAACCGCTCGGCGGTGCGCGCCTCGTCGCCCCAGTAGCCGCGGGCCAGGCCGGTGCCCGCCGCGCAGATCTCGCCGGTCACCCAGTCGGGACAGTCCAGCCCGTCCCGGTCGAGCACGTAGGCACGGTTGTTGGCGTTCGGGCGGCCGTACGGGATGGACTCGCTGCCGTCCTCGTCGGGGCCGACGGGGTGCAGGATGTTCCAGATCGTCGTCTCGGTGGGCCCGCCGAGCGAGATGACGTCCACGTCGGGCTTCAGCTGGCGCAGCGCGGCCGGCAGGGCCGGCGGGATGCGGTCGCCGCTCATCATCACCAGGCGCAGCGACGGCGGGACGGTGTCGTCGGCGACTGCCTGGTCGTGCAGCAGGGAGACGATGGCGGGCACCGAGTTCCAGACGGTCACTCCGGTGCTCTCGCACAGCTCCAGCCAGTGGGCGGGGTCGGCGGCCCGGTCCCGGTCGGGCATCACCAGGGCCGCGCCGGCCGACAGCGCGCCGAAGACATCCCACACCGACAGGTCGAAGTTGAACGCGCTGATGGCGAAGAACCGGTCCCTGGGCGCGATGCCGAATCGCTTGTGGCAGTCGGCCACGACGTTGGCGACATTGCGGTGGCTGACCATGACGCCCTTGGGCTCACCCGTGGTGCCGGAGGTGTAGAGCACATAGGCGAGGTCGTCGGGGCAGGAGCCCGGCAGCGGGACGGGCAGGTCCTCCGTCTGCTCGGCGTCGGTGATGTCGAGGTGCAGCACCTGCCGTTCGCCATCGGTGTCCTGCCAGCCGGTGTTGGTGAGTACATGGCGCACCCGGCCGTCGCGCAGCATGTAGTTCTGCCGCTCGGCGGGCAGTGCGGCGTCGACAGGCAGATAGGCGGCGCCGGCCAACGCGGTGGCGAGGATGCCGACGATCTGCTCGGGCCCGCGGCTCATCACCAGGCCGACCAACTCGTTGCGGCCGACATTTCCCGCGCGCAGCCGGGCCGCCGCGGCCGCGGCCCGGCGCAGCAGTTCGCCGTAGCTGACCTGGCGTCCCGAGGTGATGACGGCGGGCGCGTCCGGGGTGCGTTCGGCCTGGGCACGGAACGCGTCGCCCAGCATGGTCTCGGGCAGGGGCACGGCGGTGTCGTTGGCCTCGCGGCGCCGTTCGCGCTGGGCCTCGGGCAGCAGGTCGAACGTGTGGCGCTGCCAGGCGGCCTCGTCGACGAGCGTGTCGAGGAGCGTGCGGTAGCCGTGGGCGAGATCGTCGAGCAGGCCCTTGGGGAAAAGCTCGTCGACGCCGTCGAGTTGGACGACGAGCCCGCCGTGCTGTTCCATCGCGAAGGCGTTGAGCCACACCTGGGGGGTCTGGCTGACGGTGAACACCTCCGGCCCGAACAGCTCCAGTGCGGAGCCGTCGATGTCGCCGCCCACATGACCGATCGCGCTGTTGAACGTGAACGGCATCCGGGCGCCGGCCACGCCGCCACGTCGGCGTGCCAGTTCCTGCATGACGTCGCTGCCGGAGAAGTGCCGGTGATCCAGGTCGCGCCGCAGCCTGGTCTGCAGGGCGCGGGCCCGCTCCTCGAAGCTGCGGGCCCTGTCGACCTCGATCTCGACGAGCATGGTGTCGGAGAAGTTGCCGATGGCCTGGAAGACCCGGGGGTGCATGGGCGGGCGGTTGGCCACCGTGGTGTTGAGGGTGAACCGCATGCCGCCGCCCCAGGTTGCCAGCGTCTCGGCGTAGGCGGCGAGCAGCAGCGCCGAGGGGGTGAGCCGGGCGTGGGCGGCCCGCTCCTTCAGCGCGGTCCACGCCCGTTCACCCAGGCGCACCTGCCGCTGGGAGAAGCGGGTGTCGGTCACCGCGGACGGGCTGGTGCGCAGGGGCAGGTCCGGGTGCGGGGCGAGGTCGTCGACCCGTGCAAGCCAGTACTCCCGCGAGCGGCGGGCCGGGGCCCGGTCGCGGGCGGACTCCAGGGCCGCGACGTAATCCGCGTACGGCAGCTCCTGGGGCGCGCCTTCGTCGGTGCCGTCGCGGTAATGCTGCCACCAGGCATGGAAGAACAGGAACATGCTGATGCCGTCCATGACCAGCCCGTCGTGGCTGACATGGAGGACCATGCGGTCTTCGGCGAGGATGGTCACATCAGCGGCGATCAGAGGCACCTGGTCGGCGGCGAGCACCCGATGGGAGCGTTTCTCGCGCAGTTCGCGGCGGATGCGGTGCTGTTCCTCGGGGCTCTCCCGGCTCAGGTCGAGGCGGGGGATCCGGGGCCGGTACTGACGGAACTCGGTGATCTGACGGTCGTCGCCGACGAAGCGGGAACGCAGCGCGCTGTGCGCGTCCACGACTGCTTCCAGTGCGGACTCCAGGCGATCGACGTCCCACACGCCCTCGATCTCGTGATAGACGTGGCTGGCCACATCACCGATCTCGAAGATGCCGCCGCGACCGAGCAGATAGGCGCGCTGGAGGGTAGTGAGCGGGAAGCCTGGGCCGTGTCGCTCCTCCTCGGTGAGGTGGGCGATCAGCTCGTTCTTCACGCTCTTGATGCGGGCGATGAACTTGGGGTCCATGCGCTCGCGGCCGCCCTGAAGCCGCAGGTCGTTGCCGGAGAGGGAGACTGACAGGCCGCGGCTTTCGATCTCGCGCAACACCTCGCGATAGCTCATCGAACCTTCGCCTCCGCGAGTGCGGCCAGGGCCGCCGGCTCGGCGCGTTCCTCGATGATCGTGGCGAGGGAGTTGATGTCCTGGCTGCCAAGGAGCTCCTCGACGCTGACGTCCACGTCGAGGGTTTCGAGGATCTGGTACTGGAGGGTGACGGCCTGTAGAGAGCTGGTGTTCAACTGGCTGAGGTCGTGGTCGCTGACCACCTTGTCGTCGGGGAGTTGGAGCACGGTCCGCACGAGGCCTCTCAGCCACGGCTCCAGCTGCGGGCCTATGTGTGTCGGGGAGGGAGCTGCCGGGATTCGCGTCGGGCGGAAGAAGACGGCGTCCGCGAGGCGGATCTCGCTGTCGGGGGCGACGAGCTCGACGGTGCGCGGCCAGGTGGTCGGCTCGGGCATGCCGAGCATGTCGGCCAGGTGTGCGGCGAAGCGCGGCATGACGGGGGCGGCGGCGTGGGCGAGGAGGCGGGCGGCGGCCAGTTCCAGGGCGATGGCGGTACGGGTCTCGTTCTCCCAGCCCGCGGTCTCGGCGAGGAGCGACTCCTGGCGCGAGAAGCGCAGGGTGTCGGTGACGATGCCGTCGAGTTCGGCGGCGGCCTGGTTCAGGGAGAAGCCGTCGGAGCCCAGCGCGTCGGTGACCGCGGCGAGTCGGGCGCCAAGCCGGCCGAGGAAGGCGGAGTGTTCGGGTGTCCAGTTCCCGGCGTCCGGGGCTGTGCCTTCGTAGCGTTTGGCGATCCGGGAGCCGAGGTCGTTCAGCCAGGTCTGCCAGGTGCCGATGAGGGTGTCGGTCAGAGCCGACTCGTAGGCCGCGCGCTGGAAGTTGGTGCGCGTCCCCTCGGGACGGGTGGCTGCGAGGAAGTAGCGGACGGAGTCGACGGAATCGGGGCCGAGGATCTCCTTGCCCCAGATGGCGTGGCGCCGGCTGGTGGAGAACTTGCTGCCTTCGAGCAGGTAGAACTCGTTGACGTGGTAGTCGATGTCCGGTGTCCAGCCCGGGAACGCGAGCCGGTACAGGGCCGGGTAGAGCACCGAGTGGTAGAAGCTGTTGTCGTAGCCGAAGAAGTGGACGATCTTCCAGTCCTGGCTGGGCTCGGCTGCCCGCCAGTTCTCGCCCAGGCGGGCGCCTAGGGCCTGGATGCCGTGCAGAAAGCCGTACGACATCTCCGGCCACACCCAGATGACCTGGCCGTCCACGTCGTTCCCAGCCGGGGGGACGCCCCAGGAGGAGGGGTGGGTGAGGGGGATGTCCAGGCTCGGGCGGTTGAAGAGCCGGTCGGCGAGTTCCCGCAGTCGTGCCGGGACCCGGCCGAGGTGGTGGTGGGCGGCGATGTCGCCCTGGAAGGTGTGCAGGGGCAGGATCCACCGAGCCATCGGGCCGCGGCGGGGGGCCGCGGCCGAATGCGTGGAGGCGGGCTCCACAAGATCCGTGACGGTGTTGGGCTCGCCGCACTCTTCGCAGATGTTGCCGCTGGTGCCCGAACCGCAGCCCGGGCAGCCGCCCTTGACGTCGACCTCGTAGAGGTACTGGCCGTTCTCCGCGTCGAAGAGCGCGTCGGCCTCCGTGACCTCGACCGTACCGGAGGCGACGACACGGGAGAAGAAGTCCTGCAGGCCGACCCGGTAGGCGGGGTCGTCATGGGTGACGGTGTACTGATCGGGGGTGATGTCCATCAGCTCAAGGGTCGCGGCTATCTCGGCGCTGTAGTGGGCCGCGGTCTCGGCGGGTTCACGGCCCTCGGCGCGGGCGGCGGCCGGCACGTAGCTCTGGTAGTCGTCGCTGCCGGTCAGATGCCAGGCGTTGGTGCCGTTCATCCGCTGGTGCCGGACAAAGACGTCGGCACCGAGGTAGGGCCCGGAGAGATGGCCGAGGTGGAGATCGCCGTTGGGGGTGGGCGGGGTGGAGAAGACGAAGACCGGCCGCTCGCCGAAGGTCTTGCGTTCGGTGTTCCGCGCGGAGGCCAGAGCGCGTCCGGCGTCGCGCCAGTACTGGGTGAGGAAGACGAGATCTTCGTCGCCGGTGTTCTCCAGGACGTGGGACTCGAAGGGCTCGAAGAGCGCCACCGTGCCGGGGGCGGCCGGGTGCCGCCGCCCGTCGACGATGAACTCGCCACGGCCCGCGACGATCACGAAGAACTCGGTCTCGTCGTGCTGATGGCTGTCGGAGGCCCGGCCGGGGGCGACACGTCCCCAGCCGGCGCCCGTGCCGAGGCCTTCGATGCTGCTCATGTCGATGCCGAACGCCTTGGAGAGTGCGGTGTCGTCGTAGGTGTTGATGATCACGTCGCGTCCTTTCGCTGGGACGGAAGTCTCACTGGGACGGAAGGGGGAGCAGATCGGCGGTCTCCGCCGCGATGGCGGGGCCCAGCCGGTAGCCGGAGCCGTTGGCGGCGCCCGCGAAGACCACGCGCCCGTCATCGGTGAGCGCGCGGACCAGCGGCTCGAAGTCGGGCCCGTACGCGTCGCAGAAGACGCGGCCGGAGGTGCAGTGCTCCACCAGGTGGGGGGCGTACTGGCGCAGTGTGGCGAGGGCCGCCCTCCGATCGGTCGGCGACAGGCTCGCCGGCACCGTGTCGGGGTCGACGTCCCACTCCTGGCAGGTGTAGCTGAACAGCCAGTGGCCGCGTTCGTGGTACGGCAGCAGGAAGGCGTCCTCGTCCTCGAAGACGATGGCCTCGTCGTCGGCGGTCGGCGGAATCTCGATGTGCAGGGCCACGACCTTCTTCACCCGGGCGCCGAGCGGGGCGACGAGTTCCTTCCAGGCAGGGGCAGCCAGCCATGGGCCGGGGGCGAGGACCACATGCCCGGCGGTGAGCGCGTCACCGGTGCCGAGCTCCAGACGCACCCCGTCCGCCACAGGGACCACGCCGGTGACCTGAGCCCCTTCGCGGAACTTGGCGTGCGGACGCAGCTCGCGGGCCAGGACGTGGCTGAGGGCGTGGACGTCCGCGTACTGGCAGCCGTCGCCCTCCCAGGCGCTCATGCCGTCGGGCAGCGCCGCGACGGCCGCCGGGAGTGCCGCCGTAGGCCGCAGTTTCGCCTCGGGCAGATAGGTGCCGCGCAGCCGGGTCTCCTCCGTGGTGGGGGAGACGACCGTCATCCGCAGGCTGTGCAGCGGCAGTTCCGGGCGGGCGCCCTTGAGCTCGGCGTACCACTGCTGGCTGTACGAGGCCATGCCGCGGACGCGTGGTGTGGAGCCGCGCGGGAAGTGCAGGCCGGCCGAGCGGCGGGTGGCGCCGCTGCCGATGGCGTCCCGCTCCAGCAGGGCCACGGAGGCGTGCGGATCGCGGGTGAGGATCTCCCGCGTGATCAGGCAGCCGAGCACTCCGCCGCCGACCACCGCGTAGTCATGGTCGGTGTTCCGCGTAGTCATCATGCCCCCCACGGCATCTTGGTGCCGGTCTTGGTCGACCATTCGATGAAGGACGCCAGCTGCTCGTTGCTGCGCGCGCCTGACAGCCGGTCGGCGATGCGCTGGCTGCGCCAGGCGTTGAGGCTGAGGTTGGGGTCGGCGAGGCCGCGCTGGCCGCGGGCGGCGTTCTGCACGAAGACGCTGCGGTCGGCCGGGCCGTCCCAGCACACCGCGTAGTCCTCGTCGATGCGCAGCTCGTCGCCGTCGCGTTCGAGGCGGTGGGCGATCGGAGCGAGGAAGTCCGTGGCTGCGGGCCGGAATCCGGTGGCCCATACGACGACGTCCGCCTCGAAGTGCTCCCGGGCTCCGGGCTCGTCGTTGTGCCGGACGGTGATGTCCCAGCCGCCCGCCGAGCCGGCCTCGACTCCGACGACCTCGCGGTTGGGATGCAGCCCGACCAGGTCGGGGTTGCCCTCCACGAAGCGGTGGACGTATATGCGCTGGTAGATGTCGCGCAGCGTGGACTCGGAGATGCCGTCGCTGGTGAGGATGTGCTGGGCGTTGAACGCGGCGCGGACCTCTGTGCCGAGGCTGTAGAAGTAGTCGGAGTGGTCGGGCATGTAGTAGTCGTTGGTGAACGGCGAGTCGTCGATGGGGAAGTAGTTGCGGCGCCGCGATATCCATGAGACCCGCCGCGGCAGTTCGGCGCCGGAGCGGGAGATCAGGTCCGAGAAGGCCTCGGCGCCGGACTGACCGCCGCCGACCACCACGACCCGCTTGCCCCCCAGGTTCCGGGCCGAGGTCACGAAGTCGTTGACGTGGAACTGGGTGGCGCCGAGGTGGCCGCGGCCCTGCTCCGGCACCCAGGGCTGGTTGCCCACACCGACGACGACGTTGTCGGCGGTGACGGTGCGGTGGTCGGTGCGGACGGTGAAGACACCGTCGAAGCCGACCTCCTCGACCGTCTCACCGAAGACGATGTTCTCGTTACGCCGGCTCGCCCAGGCCAGGTAGTTGCGGAACTCCAGGCGCGGCACGTCGTCGAACTGGGCGTTGAGGAAGTGGTACACCCGCCCCTGGTCGTGCAGATAGGCCAGGAAGGAGAACGGGGACTTGGGGTCGGAGAGCGAGACCAGGTCCTTGAACATGGAGACCTGCAGGGTCGTGCCGGGTATCTGCTGGCCGTCGTGCCAGCCGAAGGACTCCTTGCGGTCGATGAAGAGGTTGCGCACCTCCGTACGGCTGTGCAGCAGTGACGCGAGGCTCAGGTTGGCGGGTCCCACACCAACCCCCACGCAACGGTAGTGCGTGGAGTCAGGCGTGGTTTTCTCGTGCCCCATGGTCGGATCTCTCCTTCGGACTGGTGCCGGCGGCATGCAACTAAAGAAATGCCGGATATGGGATGTGAAAACATGATGAATTGCACAGAAAACGGCATGCCTGGTTGCCGTTGACGGTGCGGGACAAGATGCCTGGCGGTGGGGGTGTCGTAGGGGGCGGTCCGGCGATCAGGCCGTCGGTGTCTCAGTCAGGACCGGGGTCTGCTTCCGCCCGTCGGGCGGCAGTGGCGGCTGAGGCTTGCGCACGGCGGCCAGGCCACAGACAGTGGCAACGAGGGAGCCGAGGGCCACAACGGGCCAGACCAGGCCGCCGCCCAGTTGCAGAAACAGCCAGCTGCCGATCATCGGACCGACGGCGGTGCCGAGGCCGAACATGAACTGGAAGCTTCCGATGTAGCGGGATCTCAGGTTCTCCGGGCCCGCGCTCGCCGGATAGGCGAACACCGACGGGCCGCCCAGTATCTCGCCGATGGACCAGACGAGGGTGCCGATGACGACGGCCGCGGGCCCGATCGGCAGGCCGTATACCGCTACCCCAGCGCCCACCAGGGCGAACCCGAGGCCGACCGTCACCTTCAGTGGCCATGCCTGGGCGAGTTTGGTGACCAGCAGTTCGAAGACGATGACGATGAAGCCGTTGAGCGATACGGCGAAGGTGTACCAGAAGAGCGCCATGCCGGCGTCCTTCATGTAGAGCGGCAGTGTGGACGTGTACTGCATGTAGACAGCGGCGTGGCAGAAGGCCGCGATCAGGTACAGCACGAACCGCCGGTCACGGACCACGGCCGCATAGCCGCCACCCGACCGCTTCTCCTCCGCATCCTTCTTGGTCTTCCCATCCGCGGTACGGGCAGGCAGCGTCGTCCAGGCGAGAACCGCGTAGAGCGTGGCAATCAGCGCCTCGCCCCAGAAGAGCAGGGTGTACTGGTGTCCTCCGGCGTTGTACAGGGCGTAGCCGAGGAGGGGCGCGGCCGTCGCCCCCACATTGAGCCCGAACCGGTACATCGCGAAGATCATGACCTGCCGGTTCGCGGGAGTCAGCTCCGCCAGCAGCATCGCCGACGCGGGCCGGAAGAGCTGGGCTCCAAGGCTGACCAGCGCGATGGCCGACAACAGCAACGGCAGGCCGGGCAGATAGAGCAGAGCCGCCGTCAGGACGCTGGTGCTGCCCATCGAAACGACCGTGGCGTTGCGGACGCCCATCCGGTCCGCGAGGGTGCCGCCGATCAGCGATCCGACGACGGCACCGCCACCGTACACGCCGAGAGCAAGGACAGTGCTGCCCGCAGAGTAGCCCCTGGCCGTCAGGAACAGCACCAGGAAGACGTTGAGGAAGCCGCTGAGGCGGTTGACGAGGACCCCGGCGAGCACGGTCTTCACCGAGAGCGGTGCCTCCCGGAACGTGGCCCATACGGTGGCCGGTCCGTCGGTCACCGCCTCGCCCTGGGCTACCTGATCAGCTGTCATGCCCGTCCACCGTCCGTATCGCCACGTTCACCGCAGCGCGCACCTGGGCTTCCAGCTCGTCGAGCTGCCGGGGGCTGGGGGCGTCGATGAGGAAGGTCACCGCCCGGTCGTCGGAGCTGGCCAGCGGGGAGAGCGTGGCCCCCTTCTCCTTGAGCACCAGAACCGCGCGCAACGTGGGCGGGGCGTCCGGTCCGCCTGGGACGATCTCGGGCCACATCCCGCCGTCACCGACCCATACAGGCGCCACACCCGGCCAGTCGACGCTGACGCCCTCCAGGATGCCGGGCTCGTGGTCCAGGTAGACCTGGCGGGCCCAGCGGCGCGGCGCCGGGTAGGCGGCGGGCTCGCCCAGCGCGATCCGGATGATTTCGGGCTCCAAGGGGGCCCCGGTTGCGAGTTGATAGAGCGCGAGCAGGCCGTCGCCCGGGGTGCGGGCCGCGATCTCCATCAGATACGGCTGGCCATCGGCGCCCGTGCGCCATTCCGCGTGGGCGATGCCGTCGCGGAATTCCAGGGCCTCCAGCAGCCGCTGGTTGGCCGTCAGAAGCGTCTCATCGGCCCCCGTGTGGGAGTTGGGCACCGAGTGGGAGAGCTCTACGAAGGTGCGGGCGGCAGATTCAGTGGTCTCCTTGCGGGTGACGGACGCGAAGATGACTGTGCCGTCCTGCACAAGACTTTCGACCGAGTACTCCTGGCCTTCGGTCTTCTGCTCGACCAGAACGGTCTCGTACTCGGGGTACTCCGCGAGTAGCTCCCGCAGTTCGGAGGCGTCGGCCACGGTCGCCACGCCTGAACTGGAGTGCCGGGTCGCGGGCTTGGCCACCGCCGGATACCGCAGCGAGCCGAGGTCGACGTCCTCGCGCTCGCCGGGCGGGATCACCAGGGAGGCGGGGCTGAACTCATCCAGGTACCAGCGCTGGAGATACTTGCTACGGCACACGCGTGTCGCGCGCAGACCGGGGCCACGGAGGCCGAGGGCGTCACCGAGCAGCCCGGTCGGCTCCACCAGCGTCTCGCCGACCGCGTACGCGCCGACGATCGAGTATCTGTGCCGCCAGGTGCGGGAGCGGGCGATGACGCCGGGGACGAACGAGCCCTCCTGGTCGAGCGAGCCGTCGACAAAGGCGATGTCGTCGATGAGCGACGCTGGGTGCTCCGGGTCCTTCATGCACTGCTGGGCATGCCTGCGATAGTTCTCAGGCGTGATGAGCAGGACTTTCAGGCCTCGATCGGATATCTCGTGCAGGTAGCGCGGGTTGCGGCAGACAACCCAGAACGCGCCGGTGAGGACGACGGCCTCGGGTCGTACGGTGGCAGTCATGCCTTCTCTCCTCGGGGGGCAGGGACGCTGTCGACGAATGTGCTGTGCAGCCCGGCCGCGTCCAGGAGTTCCATCCAGCGGGCGGTCTCGTCAGCGGACTCCGCGGCGCGGTTCAAGCCGGCGGGCAGCGCCCCGGCCAACATCCGCGTGATGCCGGTGACGAGCGGCAGAGACACACAGCGGGCCATGGCGCTCTCGGTCTCGTCGCCGGTCAGGTCCAGCAGGTAGGACCCTTGCCAGCGCGCGCCGCCGGTGGCACGGACGTCGAGCGCGACGGACAGCACGACGCGGTCGCGGTCGGCGTCGGTGGTGGGGTAGCGGGCGGCCAGGTCCTTGGCCAGGGAACGGATCTCCTCCTGGTCACCCGTGCTCACAGTGGTGAAGACATCGCTCCAGGCCTTCCGCCAGCCCTCGTTGCGCAGGGTGCCGCGGACGAATGTGCGCAGTCGCCAGCCCTCCGGGACACCGTACTGCGCCACGAACGGCAGGCTGTCGCGATTGGGATAGACCTCGAAGACCTCGCCACCGAGGCGGTGCGTGCGGGAGGCCTCCCAAGGACGGGCCACTGGGCGCTCCACGCCCTCGTCGATGGTGCGGGCCGGGGAACCGAGGGCGGCCAGGACACCGTAGGGCGCCCAGCTGAAGCGGTAGCGGAAGTCATTGGGAACGGCGGGAATGCCACCGCAGTAGGAGGTGAAGTCGACTGATTCGGCCGTGTCGCCGACCGCCGCGCGGGCGCGTTCGACGAGCCGGTGGGCCATCAGGTGGTCGATGCCCGGATCGAGTCCGGCCTCGGCGAGCACCACGACGCCCGCGTCCGCCGCGGCCGCGGCCTGTTCGGCGAGGGCGTCGGAGACGTAGCTGGTGCAGGCGAAGTGGGCCCGGCGGTCGAGTGCCAGGCGCAGTAGGCGAAGGTGTTCGGCGGCGGGCAGCATGGAGACGACCACGTCGCCGGCGCCGACCGCGTCTTGGAGGGCGTCGTCCGAGAGCGCGCGGACCTCGGCGCGGCCGGCCAGGCCGAGTGCGGTCAGACGGTCGGCGGCGCGTTCGGCGGTGCGGTCCCACAGCACCACGCGCTCAGCCCGGTCGCACAACAGGCCGAGGCCGGACGAGCCGGTGGACAGGCCGGTGCCGATCCAGTGGACAGTGCCGCTTGTGGGGGCGGGCGCAGCCGCCTCGGTGGTGTTTCGACTAACGGGCATGGGTGCTTCCTTTGAGGACGGTGGTGGCGGCGGTCCCGAAGGCCAGCAGCGCGCGCTCCCAGGCCGTGTCGGCGTCGTTCAGTCGCAGCAGCTGGGGGTACAACTCGGCTGAAAAAGCACGGCTGGACTCGACGGGCAGCAGCGAGGGCAGGTTGTCGATGGCGATGAGGTCGGCCGGCCGATCGCCCTCGCGCAACCGCCGGACCGGGTGCTCCCAGTCGGTGATCTCGTCGTAGACCGGCAGGACGTTGCACTCGGAGGTGACGTCGCAGGTGACATCCGCGATGAGGGAGAGGCGCCGCCCGGGGGCGTCGAGGTCCTCGGAGGTGAGAAAGGGCGGTACGGGCCGTGTGGTGAGCACGGTGTTGACAAGGATGTCGTGATCGAGCAGTGCCGTCCGGTCCAGGGCGCGGGTCTCAGCCATGTCCCAGCGGGTGGGGGTGATGCCCGCCGTCTCCAGGGCGTCGCAGGCGCCGCGGCCGCTGCGGCCGAGCGCACCGATCACCAGGGCCCTCTCGTCCGCCGGTGGTTCCCCGGCGGCAAGCCGACCGTCCAGTGCGGACCGGTCCAGCGGGTGCAGCGGGGCCCGGAGCAGGCCGCGGTGGTGGAGCACGGCCAGGGCCGCGCCGACGTAGCCGGCCCAGTAGCCGAAGGCGGCCACACGCCGGCCGTCGTCGTCCGTCAGGTATTCGAGGTCCAGCAGGGCTCCGCCGCCGGACGTGAACCGGCCGAGCAGCTCCCGGGCGCCGGTCTGGCCCTTGTAGGCGTGGCCGAAGTAGATGTGACGGTGCACCAGGTGGTTGGGCGCGTCCGGCAGTTCCTTCAGGCCCAGGACGTAGTGGTCCCGAGGGGCTTCGGTCCAGCTGCCGGCCGGGGCGGTACGGCAGCCGGCGGCGACGTAGTCCGCGAGGGGGAAGGAGCACTGCGGCGCCTCCTCGACGGTGATCTCGACACCCTCGGCGACGAGCCGCGCGGCGTCCTCGGGGACGAGCGGCGCCCGGCGCTCACTGTTACGGGACTCGTGCCGCATCCACAGGCGTGGCCTGTCCGACATCAGATTCGCACTCTCTCTTCGACGGATAGCTGTGGGTGGGTCGTATGAACGGCTAGAGCACGGGGATGCGGGCGTTGGCCAGCGGTCGGTACGTCACCTGGCCCGGCAGCTCCGCCGGGTCGAAGCCCGCCGCGAGCAGTTCACGGACGACCGCGACCGCCACGGTGACGGCCAGAGTCTCCCCCGGGCAGCGGTGGGCCCCAGCGCCGAAGGTGAAGACCGAGGGGTCCTGGCGGCCGGGCCGGAAGGTATGCGGATCGGGGTTGGCGGCCGGGTCACGGTTGGCGGCGGCGAGGACCACCAGCACCTGCTCGCCCGGAGCGATCTCGCCCCCGTCGTGGCGGAACGGCTCGGCGGCGAAGCGGCGGGTGTTCTGGATCGGCGCGTCGTGGCGTACGACCTCACGGACGAGCGCCTCGGCGTCGGCGGGGCCGGAGGGCGTGCGCGCACCGCGAGCCAGCGCCACCAGGGTGTTGCCGATCAGCCCGGCCGTGGCGTCGTAGGTCTGGGACAGGAAGCCCACCGCATTGGCCAGCAGCGGAGCGGTGCGGGACCAGGAGGCGCGCCGCGCGGCCCGTACGAGTTCGGCAAGCAGGTCGGTGCCGTCCTCCCCCCGCTCCAGGCCGGGACCCAGCAGTTCCTGGAGCCGGCCGGCCGCGAGCGCCGCGGCCTTCTGCTGCTCGGGGGTGGCGGAGGCGGGGATGCACCGGACGAAGTCGCCGATGAGCCGGCCGGCCTCGGCGTCCGCTCCCCGGTCGAGCCCGCAGAGCGCCGCCACGACCCGGGCGGGCACGCCGAACATCAGCTCCTCGAAGGACGGCCGCCCACCCGTCGCGAGAACGTCACGGGTCCGTTCGGCGACCAGGCCGGCGGCGCGCACCGTGTCGACGCACCCCAGAGCGTCGACGACCACAGCCTTCAGGCGGTGCTGCGGTCCGCCGTCGGTCATCCGCACCAGGTCGCCGAAGACGTCGCCGGCGGGGGTCCCGGCGATTCCGGCGGGCACCGGCTCGGCGGGCGGACGCACCCGCAGGGCGGTGGCGGTCAGTACGGCTCGTACCGCCGCGGCGTCGCACGCCACCCAGGCGCCCACGGCCTCGTCGAATGCCAGCGGACGCTCGGCCACCAGCGTCGCGTAGTAGGGGTACGGGTCCGGCTGCCGGACCGCTTCGATCGGGGTGGTCACCCGGGAACTCCTTGTTGACGGAATGGGGGAACTGGGGTGGTCAGAGGTCGCGGGCGGCACGGTCGGCACGACGGGTGTCGAGGGTTCCCGCGATGGTCAGCCGCATGATTTCCGAGGTGCCCTCATAGATCCGCAGCGAGCGGATCTGCCGGTACAGGCGCTCCGTGACGCTGTCCTTGACGACGCCCGACGCGCCAAGCAGTTGCACCGCGGTGTCGACGATGCGCTGGGCCTCCTCGGTGGCGTGGAGCTTGGCGATGCTGGAGTGGCGGGCGAAGCGGTGGCTGCCGCGGTCGGCCTCCCAGGCGGCGCGGGCCACCAGCAGGGCAGCCGCGTTCAGCTGGACGTCCATGTCGGCCAGGGACGCCTTCGTCAGTTGGTGGTCGATGAGCAGGGACCCGCCGACCTGTCGGGTGCGGGCGCGCGCCAGAGCGGTGTCGGCGGCACGGCGAGCGAAACCGAGCGCCGCCGCGCCCACGGTCATCCGGAAGCGTTCGAGCAGGTCCATGGCGATGACGAAGCCCCTCCCGGGCTTGCCCAGCACGGCCTCTCGTGGCACCCGGCAGTCCTCGAAGGCGAGGTGGGCGAACGAGCGGGGGGCGACCGGGGCCGGCCGGCCACTGATCCGTAAACCGGGGGTGTCGGCGGGGACCAGGAAGGCCGTCAGCCCCAGCGGGCCGGGGCCTTCGCCGGTTCGGGCTATGACGACGTACAAGTCGGCGATGGTGCCGTTGGCGATCCACGCCTTGTGCCCGTTGAGGACGTAGCCACCGTCGTCGGTGCGCTCGGCGGCGAGACCGACGGCGGCTACGTCGGAGCCCGCCTGTTCCTCCGAGACCGCGAAGGCGCCGACGAGCGAGCCCTGCGCCATGCGCGGCAGGTAGCGGAGCTTCTGGTCTTGACTTCCGAAGCGCATCAAGGGGGTCGCGGCCAGTGCCTGGATCGAGAAGGCGAAGTCGGCCAGGTCCTCGGCGTACGCGAGCGCCTCGCGCATGAGGCAGAGGGTGCGGTGGTCACCCGGTCGCTCCTCAGGATCGGAGCCGGGGTCCAGGAAGGCGAGCCAGCCGTCCTCCCCCAGCCGCCGTACGAGGCGCAGGCCGGCCTTGTCCGGGTCCTCCGCTCGGACTTCGTCCCACAGTGCGGTGCGGTCGTCGCACCAGGTGCCGATGGCGTCGGCGAGGCGACGGTGCCGGTCGTCGTAGAGGGGAAGGTTGAGGATTTCCGGGTCGAAGCTCGTGGTCGGGTCCAAGGTGATTCTCCGTGTTGGAAAGAGGGGTGGAGGGGCGGTGGTTGTGCACGGAGGATCAGATGAGCAGGTCGACGTCGTCGGGCGGGGCGGGTGCGGAAGCGGCCGGCGTCCGCTCCTGTGCCCGTACCTGCTTGACCAGCTGATGTTCGACGAAGTAGGCGAAAGAGGCGTAGCCGCGCCAGATGCGGCGCCATTCCTGCTGGACGGCCGCGTCGCCGGAGTGGCGCCGCACGTCGTCGAGGTAGGAGACGATGATGTCGGCCGACTGCCGGGCGTGTCCGGCGGAGAAGTTGTCGATCGACAGATGCGCCTCCTCGTAGGAGACGTCGAACTTGTGGCGGCGCAGCTTCTGTATCTCGTGGAGCCGCATTTCCCCCAGACCGAACATCTCGATGCCCAGGTTGTAGCCGAGGATCTCGTTGTAGAACGTGTCGGGGAAGAGCGACAGGCAGACCTGATGGATGGAGAACCCGTAGAGGTGGTCGGGGAGGTCTCCCTGTTCGAGGAATTCCGGCTGCCGGATGTGCGGCAGGTGGATGTCCATGCTGGCGAGGACCTGGTGGATCAGCGTGATGTGGTTCTTGGTGACGTCGCCGCGGCCCATTTCGTCGGCGTAGATCCCGAACAGCATGGCGTCGCTCTGCCGGTGGTTGCGACCGAGGTTGCCGATGCGGTGCGCCCAGCTGCCGTCGATGAGGCTGCCGAGTGCGAAGGTTGTCTGCTCGAAGATGACCTCGTCGCGGTCGGGGATCTCGGTGAGCGGCTGGTAGGGGTCGACGAGCTTGTCCCAGTAGACGCGCTCGACGCGCTCCATGAGCCCCTCGGGCGTGTAGTCGAAGTACTCGGCGTTGGTGAGCCGTCCGCCGGCGCCGTGCGTGAAGAGGATTTCCGCGTCGGTGAGGCCCGCCTCGGCCCGGTCCCGGGCGGTGGCCAGGATGTGGGGGTACTGCTCGACGTTGACGACGCGGTGGAACAACCGCCGGTCGTCCAGCCCGCTTTCGGCGTCGGCGATGACGACGTCCTCAGGTGCGGTGCGGCGCAGGGCCTCGGCCCAGGCGTCGGCCCGGTCGTCTCCCGCGGTGTTGGCGGCGAAGTCGAGATCGGCGGGTTCGCCGGCTTCGACGGCGTGCGCCCATGCCGTGAAGGTGGCCGCCTCGCGCTCGTCGAAGATGCCGAACATCGGGCCGCCGAACTTGATGGACTTCAGGAACCGGCAGGTTCCGTCACGGCCGGGCCTCAGCTGCCGCGAGGCTCGGAATTCGGCGATGAACGCGGCCAGGTCGACGGGTTCGGAGCCGAGCCAGTCGGACAGCAGCCGGTCGCCCATGCGGACGCTGCGGTGCTGGCGGCCGGCGAACGGCGCGTGGCGGGCCACGATCTGCGCGACCCTGGCGTCCAGGGAGAGTCCCTCGTGCCAAGCGGCCAGTTCGGTGAGCAGGGCGGTGTGCTCCCGCTCCAGCCTCAGGACGAGGGCGATCGCGGCGAGCGTGCGGCGGCGGTCCGCGTCCCCGGTCGGTGACTGGTCGGTGAGCGAGAGGTAGTCGGCGAGGACGGTACGGGCCTCCGCCTCCGGCAGGTGCGGCTCGGTGCCCAGGAGCAGGTCGTCGATGCCCAGCGCGGCCATGGCGTAGTGCACGCCGATCACTTCCGGCAGGAAGGAGGCCGGCAGCCGGGAGAGGGCGAGGTGGAAGGCGGCGTGCAGGACAGTCAGCGGGCGGGCCTCGGCCTGCCGGAGGAAGTCCGAGGCCTCGATCTCGGGCAGGTGGACACCCAGTTCGGTCAGGGCGCGTCGGCGCCGGGCCAGCTGCCCACGTTGCGGGATGCCTTCGCCCTGCAGGTGGAAGTACTGGCCGAACAGGCGGTTGACGATGACGGACGGCTGGGTGGCGGCCTGCGAGACGGTGTCGAGCCAGCAGCCGCCCAGCAGGGCGAGGGGAGCGCGTTGGCGCAGCACGAGCTCGCGCGTCTCGGGGGCGGCCTCGCGCAGCGCGAAGAGGTCCGGCGCGAGTTCGGTGCGGGTCTGCTCCAGCCACGCGGCGATGGCGTCGGCGTCTGCGCGGGGCTGCGACGGCGCTGCGGAGAGGAACGCCTCCAGGGTGCGGCGGGCGACGAGCAGCGTGGTCTCGCTCTCCTGGTCGCCGAGTAACTGCCGGAAGATACCGGCGGGTTCCCCGGCGATGACCGCCGCGGCCTCCTCGGCGGCCTTAGGGCTGAAGTGGAAAGGGGCGCGGGGCAGCGAGGTGGTCAGGTCGGGAAGGGGGAATTCAGTGTGTGCGTTCATCGAAGCTCCCGGGTTTCGGTTACCGCCGCCTCGGATGTCGGTGCGGTGGGCGGCTTGCGCAGCAGCACGCCGACCCTGACGCCGGGCACGCTTGCCGCCAGCAGGTAGTGGCCGTCGTCCCGCAGCTGCCCTGCCGCGGCCCGGTCCGTGAGGTTGATGAGCGGATCGGCGGCGAAGCAGTGGCCGATGCGGGGGATGTTGTCGAGGAACAACTGCTCTTTGGTGAACCCGGCCTGCCGCTCCTTGAGCACGACGATGGGCTTGTAGAGGTTGAGGTGCAGGACACCGTCGATGTCGCCGATCTTCATGTCGGCGGCCTCGAGGATGCGTTCGTTGACCGCGCGGGCGAGGTCCGAGCTGATCTCGTTGGTCCACTCCAGGGCCCGGGGGTCCTGCGCGGAGGCCCCGGCCACGATCTCGTAGGCGTCCGGCCCCTGGGGAGCGTCGCTCACCAAGGCGGCAGCGGCGCCGTCGCTGAACAGGGCGAAGTTCTCCATCCGCACCGATTCGTCGGAGACCCGGTCGGTGGTGACGACCAGCACCGTGCGGTGGTGTCCGGCGGCCACGAGCGCCTGTGCGGTGCGCAGGCCCACCAGGAGGTTGGTGCAGCGGTTGAGGGTGATGCCGGTGAACGCAGCGTTGTCCAGGCCAAGCCCGGACATCACAGTCTCGACGAACTTTCCGTGGGTGCGTGGGCCGCCGGGGAAACGGGTGGAGCACAGCACGAGGCAGTCGACGGACGAGGGGGCGGTCCCGGCGGCCTTCAGCGTCGCCAGACCGCTGCGCACGGCCAGGGTCTCCAGGCTCTCGTCCGTGAGCCTGACGCTGCCCCAGCCCCACAGCGATGCCTTGGGAGGCATGCCGAACTCCCGGGCCTTGCGGGGCAGGTCCTTGACCGAGGTGTGGTCGGCCTCGGTTTCGCCGATGACGTAGCGGGGGGCGGACAGATGTACCTGTGCGACATTCACGGTGCGGAATCACTCTCCGGGCCGGCCGGTCGGGCCGGCACCATCATCGCGTTGGCATCGGGGTACGGGACGGCTTCGGCCCCGAACCCGAAGGTGCCGAGGTCACGGATCTCCTTCGCCGCGCGAACGACCGCACCGAGCGCGGCCCGGGACAGCGCCGAGCCGACGCTGATCCGTCGCACCCCCAGGGAACCCAGCTCAGCGACGGTCAGCGGCAGTGCGGGCGAACCCATCAGCACGTTGACCGGGCGTCCGACGGAGGAGCACACCGCTCGGATCGCGTCGGCGTCCGGCAGCGCGGGCGCGTAGAGCACATCGGCGCCGGCCTCCTCGTACGCCTTCAGTCGGCGGATGGTGTCCGGCAGATCAGGCCTGCCCTGGAAGAAGTTCTCGGCCCGCGCGGTCAACGTGAAGGGGAAGTCGAGCTCCCTGGCTGCGGCAACGGCGGCAGCCACGCGCTCGACGGCCTCCTCCAGAGGGCGTACGGGGTCGTCGGCGCGGCCGGTGGAGTCCTCGATCGAGCCGCCGACCAGGCCCGCGGCGGCGGCACGCCGGATGGTCTCGGCGACCTCCTCGGGCGCGTCACCGAATCCGCTCTCCAGGTCCGCGGTCACCGGCAGGGTGGTGGCGGCGACGATCGACCTGGCGTTGTCGAGGACGTGCAAACGAGTGAGAGAGCCGTCGGGCAGGCCGCGGCCGTGGGCCAGGCCCGCGCCGGTGGTGGCGAGCGCGGAGAAACCGAGCCCGGTCAGGACGTGTGCGGTGCCCGCGTCCCACGGGTTGGGGACGACGAAGGGGTCGGGGCCCTCATGGAGCTTGTGGAAGGTGACGGCCCGTCGGTACTGGTCGGTGGCGGACTGGCTCATGGTCGTATTCCCTCTGCGGTACTCGTGAGGCAGGTGTGAGGCACTGCTCAGATAACCTCAACGTGCGTGCCGCCAGGTGGATTCGCGCCACGGTCGGCGCTGAGGAGCGACCGGAGGACATCAGTGACGGCACTGGGCCGGCCATCGAAGTAGAAGTGGCCGCCGTCGGCCCAGTGCTGGGTCGGCTCGTCGGCGCATTCGCGCGTCCAGGGTTCGAGACCGTCCTCTTTGACGTGCGGGTCGTCGGCTCCGTTGATGAGGGTGACGGGCACGGACAGCGGGGCG
This sequence comes from Streptomyces blattellae, assembly GCF_009709555.1. GTDB lineage: Bacteria > Actinomycetota > Actinomycetes > Streptomycetales > Streptomycetaceae > Streptomyces > Streptomyces blattellae. Next base: position 162,960 of record NZ_WJBG01000213.1, read on the forward strand.
CCCGGCCGGTAGATGTACTGCGCGACCATGCGGAAATCTGCCTTCAGATGCGGCAGCAACAGCTCCTGCAAGGCCTCGTCGACGACCACTTCGGGCGGCAGCCCGCCGAAGAAGCCCACGGCCTCGGTGAACGCACGGCCCTCCAGGCGCGCAGTCTCCACCACGCGTCTGCTGGGCAGCAGCGCGGGCGCCGAGCAGCCGGAGGCGACCAGGTGGCGGCAGTCGGGCAGGCCGCCGACACGGCGTGCGACCTCGAAGGCCAGGACCGCACCGAAGCTGTGTCCGAAGAGGACGAAGGGCCGGTCAGCGGTGGCGGCGATGGCGGCGGCCGCACCGTCGGCGAGCTCCATCACGTCAGTGGCAGAGGGTTCTTGGTATCGGGGGCCACGGCCCGGGGGGCAGACGGCGACGATCTCGGCGTCGTCTCCCATACCCCGCTGCCAGCCGAGGAACGAGCGCGGGTTTCCTCCCGCGTGGGGGAAGCAGTAGATGCGGGCAGCGCACTCGGACACTGCCGAGTCACGCAGGAACCACGGGGAAGAACTCACAGGAATCTACCGATCTCTCGCACCTTGGAGCGGTCAGGCAGCCGACCGGGGACCGGCCACATTCCAGCCGACATCGGCGAGCGTGACAGCTCCGGTCGGCTGCGGGAAGTCCAGGAGCGGGAGTGCGCAGACCACCGGTGTTCCCGCCAGAGCACCGGTAGCAACAGCGAATCCGGCGCGGACTACAAGCGAAGGCCGTCCGGGCATACGGGAGGGTAAAGAACTCGACAACATGTACCCATGCCTCTCTTACCAAACGTGCACGCAGGAATCGAGGAGATTTTCCAGAGGATGGCAAGGCGGCTCGCCCAACACCAACCACTGAGGTGACCGCGGCTCGAACTGATCACTTGGTTTCAATCTTCCTTGCCTCGGGCCCGGATTGAAGTTCTAGGATGGCTCAGGTTTCCGCACCCCTGAAAGCCGAGGGATCCATTACGGAATAAAGATGTCGATAACGGACAAATGGGAGGGATGGCCATGACATCAACCGAGCAGCAAAATAAGGACATGTTGGGGCGATTTGAGAGCGAAACGGCTACGCGGCAGGAAGGGCCGGAGGGTGCGCTGCGATCCATTGCCGAACGGCTGGATGCGCTTTCTCGACTAACCACCGACCACCTCATTGACATCAACAGTACGAAGAAGTCAATGAGTGCGTCAATTTCCGAAGAATCCCACATCGAATACCTCCACGGACTGGACGCGATCAGCTCCGCCATCGACGACGCGCTCACCGGCGCGCAGCAGGAAATACTGACCGCGCAGCCCGATGGTCCCCGCCCGGGCCAGGTTCTGGACAACGCCCTGGAATCTGTACGTCCCCACATCGAGGCCGGGGTTACCATGCGTACGCTCTATCAGCACACTACGCGTTTCGATGAAGCGACGAAGAACTACGTGCGGACGGTCACCGATTACGGAGTAAAAGTACGGACCCTGGCAGAATTCTTCGACCGTCTCATCATCATCGACGATTCAGTGGCATTCATTTCCGCCAACGAGAGTCGAACCGTGGGACTGGCAATCAGGGAACCAGCAATCGTGCGCTTCCTCAAGGACACCTTCGAACGCTCCTGGGACCGTGCGAAGTCCTTCCCGTTCGTCCCCCTGCACGCCGCGAAGGCGGCCGACGACGTCATCCCGTCGCTGCGTGAGTCGATCAGCAGGCTCCTCATCGGCGGCTACTCAGACAAGCTAATCGCACGCCGCCTCGGCATCAGCGAACGGTCGTTGCAGGGTCATATCGCGGCGATGAAGCAACAGTTGGGGGCGAACACGCGGCTGCAGCTCGGCTATCTGCTGGGCAGGGACGAGACCACGCTCGTGCTGTGAGCACCATAAGGCGACGCCCCCGGTACTACAGCCGTGACTCGTGTCCGTGTCCGGTCGGTGGGTGACGCATTGACCGGTTCGTGAGTACGGAGCGGGTAGTTCGGGTCTGGGCGGGCTGGTTCGATGACTTCTTCGCCGGGCTGGCGGGGGTCTTCGGGCGGGTGGAGCCGCGCCGGATGGCGATGGCGTATGTGAAGGCGCTGATCGCTCCGGTCGAGCGGAAAAACGGCTGGCAGATCGCCGAGCATGTCGGACATGCGACGCCGGACCGGGTGCAGTGGTTCCTGGCCCGATCGACCTGGTGTGCCGATCAACTCCGCGATGCACTGCGGTCGTTCGTGGTGCAGTTCCTGGCCCGCGAGGACGGGGTGCTGATGCTGGACGAGACGGCGTTCTTGAAGAAGGGGCGGATGTCGGCCGGGGTGGCCCCGCAGTACGCCGGGATCACCGGGCAGATCGAGAACTGCCAGGTCGCGGTGTTCTGCGCGTACGCCACCGACACCGGACGGGCGCTGATCGACCGCGAGCTGTACCTGCCCGCCGCCTGGTGTGAGGACTCCGGCCGCTGTCGTGCCCAGCGCATCCCCCGTCCGCGGGCGAGGGCGGTGGTGACCAAGCCGGAGCTGGGCCGGCGCATGATCGAGCGGTGTCGGCGGGCGAGGGTTCCCTTCGGCTGGGTGGCCGCCGACAGCGCGTCTGGCCAGGACCGCAAGCTCCGCGCAGCCCTGGAGCGCCGCCGCATCCCGTATGTGATGGCCGTCCCGGTCGACGAGACCGTGATCACCCGCGGCACCGGAAACCTGCGCGTGGATCAGTTCGCCGCCGCCGTCCCGCTCGTCTTCGAGCGCCGCTCGTGCGGGGCCGGGGCCAAGGGGCTGCGCTCCTACGACTGGGCGCTGGCCGAGGTGACCTGGCCCGGTGGCGCCGAGGGCGGTCCCCGCCGTGGCTACGTCCATCTCCTGCTGGTGCGGCGCTCGATCACCGGCCCGACCCAGATCGCCTACTTCGCCGTGCACGCCAGGGCCGGCACCCCGATCGGCGAGATCGTGCGTGTGATGGGCCTGCGCTGGAGCATCGAAGACTGTTTTGAGACCGCGAAGTCCGACTGCGGCCTGGACCACTACGAGGTTCGCACCTGGGACGCCTGGCACCGGCACATCACCCTGTCCATGGCTGCCCGCGCCTCCCTGACCATCACCGACACCCGCACCCGCGACCTCCAGGAACCAGACGCACCCGACCAGCTGCCCACCGGGGCCGATCCGGTCGAGACGCCCGAAAAAGGGGACCATCGGGGGTTGTTGAAAAGCTGATCTGCTACACCGCCGAGGAGATCCGCCGCCTGCTCAACCGACTCCTCTGGGCCACAGCACCCCCGCCACCGGTAATCGTGATCGCCCAGTCGCGCTGGCGCCGCACCCACCAGGCGCGCGCACAACGCTGCCACTACGCCACCCGCGACAAACGAGATCGCGAGTCACGGCTGTAGTACCGGAGGACAGGCGAATTCCCGGGGGCGCTCGTACATATGCGGGGAGGCGGGGGCGAGGACCGTCCATGTCCTGCGCTGCGCTCAGGTCAGCGCGTCGGCTCCACCGAGGAAGCCGTAGTGCCGTCCTGCACCGGCGGGGCAGACGGCGGCGGCGTCTGAGAAGCGCGGCCGGGGCGCAGCCGTGAAACGGCCACGCCGCCCAGGCAGACGGCGCCACCCAGGAGCGTGACCCAGCCGGGCACTTCCTCCAAGGCGATCCAAGAAATGAGAATGACGACCGCCGGCACAGCGTAGGTGGTCGCGCCCAGCCGCCCTGCGGTGGTCCGCGACAGCGCGTAGGCCCAGGTACTGAACGCCAGGGCGGTCGGGAACAAGCCCAGATAGACGACGTTGAGGACCGCTGAGAGCGGTGCTGCGGACAGATCCGAGACGAGTTGCCCAGTGAACGGCAAACATGCGACGGTGCCGATGAGGCAGCCGAACGTCGTCACCTGCATCGGTGTGGCATGCCGCAGCGCGGGCTTCTGCGACACCACGCCAGCCCCGTAGGCGAAGGCCGCCAGCAGGCACAGCCCCACACCCAACACCGATGACGAACCGCCGCCAGACGTGGAGAAGCCCACCACGACCGCGCCCACGAACGACACTCCCATGCCGGCAAGCAGCAGGGGCGGGAACCCTTCCTTGAGCAGCCAGCCACCCAACAGCGCGATCACCATGGGTCCGATGTTGACGACCATGGCGGCGGTGCCGGCGTCAACCTTCTGCTCGCCCCAGTTCAACGCCACCATGTAGCACCCGAACCAGAGCACTCCGGAGCATATGATCCCGGGCCATGCCTTGCGCGGCGGTATACCGCCGCGCTTGACCAACAGAACGCACACCAACGCGAGGGAGCCTGCTGCAAGCCGCCCGAGGGCTAGGGCTCCGGGTTCGAAATAGTCCGCCGATGCACGAATGGACACAAAGGCCGAAGCCCATAAGACGACCGTGACCGAGGCGGCAAGCAGGGCGCCACGGTCCATTTCGGAACGCTTGCTCAATGGGTTCATGCGAGCGATCTAACCATGTGCAGGGGTCATCAAACGGACCGACGCCGGATGCTGCGGATCAGTACTCCAACCTGTCTTCGCGGTACGTCCCCGGGTCACCACCCGTGCACCTAAGCCTTGATCCACCGACGTGGTCCGAAAGTGATCTTGTGGCGGGTTTCTGAGCTGGTTTGGGTCGGCCGACAGCCATGAGCGTGCTGTATCAGCTGGTCTGCCCAGCTTTTCCACGGTTTTGGTTCCGGTCGGGCCCTGGCGGGCGGGATGGTCGGGGGCGTCAGGCCGGTTTGGATGGGCGGTGGACGGTGTCGAACAGTTGCATCCACGCGTCTTGCCAGGGCCATCGCTGCGGTAGGTGCAGGGTGAGGCGCCGGGCGGAGCGGGCGAGGCGGGCCGGAACCTGGACCAGGTGGGCGCGGAGGGTGGCGGTGGTGGCCTTGGCGTGGAAGGCGGAGGCCAGGGTGCCGACGGCCCGCAGCAGGTTGTAGGCCATCGCCCAGAGGGTGAGCCAGGCGGCGTTGGCGTGGAAGTGTCCCGAGGGCAGGTGGGCCAGGGCGGAGGCTTTGCTGTCGGCGATGACCTGTTCGACGACGGCGTGGTGGCGGTGTTCGCGTTCGGCCTGGAGGGTCTCGGCGGGGTTGTCGGTGAAGAACGGGTGGTAGCGCCAGACGGGGAACAACTCGCCCTGCTCGCCCACGGTGGCGGGTTTGGCCAGGTCACGGACCCGGCGCACGATCAGCCGGGCAGTGACCCGCTCACTCTTCTTGCGGCTGGCGAACGCGGTGTAGGCGGGGATCTCGGCGACTTCGGCGTCCGAGATGAGCTCGCCGGTCTCGGGATCGGGCACCGCCGTGGGGTAGGTGATCTGCTGCCAGGCAGTGTCGGGAATAGCGGCGATGGCCCGTTTGATGGAGGGATTCATGCCGGTGGTGAGGGAGAAGTGGGCGCCGGCCCGGCGGCAGGCGGCGGTGACACCGGCGTTGTAGAACTGCGAGTCCGCGCGCGGGATGCGCACTCCGGTGCAGCCGGCCTCGGCCGCGGTGGCCAGTGCTTCGCTGACGAATTTCGGGGCGCCCCGGGAGTCGGCTGCCTTGCCGCGGCGCATCCGCACGGTGGCGATCACTGGCCGGGAAGCGGGGGTGCAGATCGTGGCGAGCAGGGGATGCAGGGTGCGGATGCCCTTGAACCGGCCGTATTCGGCGCCCTGCTTGGTGCGGCCGTAGACGCGTTTGTGGGTGGAGTCGACGTCGATGAACGCCTTCTCGCCGGCGCCGGGCAGCAGCGGGGTGTGCGCGGCCAGTGCGCCGAGGAACCCGCGGTGCACCGCGTGCAGTTGGAGGGCGTGACCGTGGGTGAAGGAGCGGAGGAACGTGCCCAGGGTGGAGGGGGCACGCACCTCCTGGAACACGGCCGGCATCGCACCGTGGCGCAGCATGTCCAGGTCGTCGATGCTGTCTGCCCCTGCGACCATGCCGCCTACAAGGCTGGTGACCTTGGCGTCCGCTGCCGCACCCGCGCCGTTGCCTGCCCCGGACAGCCTCACCTTCTCCGTCACCAGCCGGGGCAGACCGCACCGCTCGGCCAGCCGCATCACCGGGACCAGCCCGGCATGCGCGATCAGATTCGGCTCGTCGAACACGGCAGAGACCGCCGAAGCGGCATGGGAAGATTGCATCTCGCGGATGTTCTCTCGATCTGTGGACATGGAACCTTGAAGAAGTCCCATCATCCCAGGTCAGAGGGCATCCGCGCCTTCATGTCCAGGCTCTGAACCGGCTGTTGATCGGTGGATTCAGGCTAAGGCAGCCTGGTGCGCAATACGTGACCGCCGACCGTACCCCGAAGCACATCGGCATCACCTTGGGGAGTACGCATTCAGAAGGAATGGGCCTGATCGGTGACGGTCGGTGAGAGTGGCTGGTCAGGTGGTCTGTGCGATGGGTGGCATCCAGAGTTTGCCGGTGAAGGCGCGGTGGATGGCCTCGAAGGTGGTCAGGCCGTGCTTGCGGGCGGAGTCGAGGTAGGAGCGCACGGCGAGCCAGGCCGTCGCGCCCGTGTCGGACTGATGGCAGCCGGAGATCTTCAGCTGGGTCTTGACCGGACGCAGGGCCCGTTCGCCGCAGTTGTTGGTGAACGGCACGTGCCGGGGATCGTCGGCGAAGCGCAGGACGTCGTGGGCCTGATCGCGAAGCCGGGTCAGGAGGTTGTGGGCCGGGCTCTGCTTCCGGCCCGGCACTTTGGGATGGAGACTGAGCCCGACCTTGATGCCCTGGTGGAACGCTTCGCAGTGCAGCAGGAGCGCACCGGGGGTGATCTCGGCGGTCTCCTGGTTCCGGACGCGTACGGCCTGGGTGTTCAGTCCGGCCAGGGCCCAGCGGATCTGCTGGTGCCACTTCTGGTCGGGAAAGTCCTCTTCGGCGGCGGTCAGTTCGCGGATCAGGTGGGCTCCGCACAGCTGATGGGTGCAGGAGTCGTAGCCGGCATACAGGGACAGTGAGTCGTGGACCAGGACGCCCCGGTAGTGCGGGAGCACCTTGCCGGCATCTGCTCCGGCGCGCGAGCGCGGGGCGAGGTGGAGCAGGGTGAGGAAGTCGGTGCAGGCCACGTGGAGCCAGCGCCGGGTGGTGCCGATGCGGGTGGTGGTCTCATCCGCGTGGAGCACGTGTCCCATGATCAGCAGGGCACGGATCAGGTTCAGACAGTCCTCGACCAGGCCGGCGGCCTCGGGGAGCAGAGAGGCGACCCAGCCGGTGGAGACCTCGGCCCCGGTCACGTCCCGGATCAGGATCGTGGTCCGCTCGACGGGGATGTGCTGGAAGACCAGCAGGTAGACGGCCAGGGCACGCAGGTTGGGGCCATAGGAGGAGGGCGATCGGGCGACCTGGCCGGGCATCGGCGAGGCGGTCACCGTCCCGCACGCGCACCGGCAGCGATGGGCCCGGTGCTCGGTCACCTTCACCGTGGTCAGCGGGATGTCACGGACCTGACGGCGCTCGAAGCCGATGCTGTCGTCCTCGCCCAGCGCCCGGCCGCACCCGGTGCAGGCCGCTGGAAGGTGGTCCTCGGTGACATCGGGATCAGCGACCATGCACAGCCCAGATCCGTCGGCACCCGGCTGGCGTCCCCGCTTGCGGCCGCTCTTCGGTACCGGCTTCTTCTCCGGCCGACCGAAGGTGTCCGAGGACGGTGGCATCGAGGAGTTCCCCGAGTTCCGGCCAAGCCGCCGCTCCAGCTCTGCCACCCGCGCCGTCAACCGCTCATTCGCCGCGGCCAGCTCCTCGTTCTGTCGCTGGAGCAGCCCGATCACCGTGAGGAGGTCCTCACGCGACGCAGACTCCCACCCCGACGACATGACCACGGATCCTGCCGCACCCACCCGCAACCTGTCACATCGTCAGACAGCGAAGCCGATCACGACCTGCTGAATGCTTAC
>NZ_WJBG01000214.1 GCF_009709555.1 Streptomyces blattellae
GCCTAATGGGAGCTGCCGGGTCGGAGAGACTCGGTGCCGTAGCCGCCAGCAGGTGAGCACTTATGTCGCCGGAACCACTGTGAGTTCTGTGGTCAGACCGTGCCCCTGCTGGTTGGCCGGAAGGCCATGACCGCTGATGGGGTGGCGTGCCCGCCGAGCTGAGCGTGAGCACTGGATCCATTAGGCCGCGTGCCGTGTCTTCCGCGGGCTGCATGACCGGGAAGTACCTGACCTGGAGGATGAGTTGCTGCTGATCGGCGACGACTGGGCCGAGGACCACCACGATGTCGAAGTCCAGGACACCACCGGCCGCCGCCTCGCGACCGCAAGGTTGCCCGAGGGCGCGGACGGTATCACCAAGCTCCACGAGCTTGTGGCGAAGCATGCGGGTGAGGACCTCGTCCCCTGCGACGTGATCGTCGGGATCGAGACGGACCGCGGCACCTGGGTGCAGGCCCTGCTTGCGGCCGGCTACCGGGTCTACGCGATCAACCCTCGGCAGGTCGCCCGGTTCAAGGAGCGGTACAGCACCTCCGGCGCCAAGAGCGACAGAGGCGACGCCCACGCGCTGGCCGACATGGTCCGCATCGACCGCGACCAGCTGCGGCCCATCGCCGGCGACAGCGACCAGGCCCAGGCCGTCAAGGTCGTCGCCCGCGCCCACCAGACCCTGATCTGGGAACGCACCCGCACCTTCCAACGACTGCGCAACACGCTGCGCGAGTACTTCCCCGCAGCCCTGAACGCCTACGCGAGCCTGGAGCTGACCAGCACCGACGCGCTGGAACTGCTCATCAAGGCGCCCACCCCCCAGGCGGCGGCCAGGCTCACCCGCATCCAGATCACCGCCATCTTGGCCCGCGCCCGACGCCACAACCGGGACCAGAAGGCCGGGGCCATCCAGGCCGCCTTGCGCGAGAAGCACCTGGAACTGCCCGAGCCGGTGGCCGCCGCCTACGGGGCCACCACGACCGCCCATGCTCGTCTCCTGATCGCCCTCAACGAACAGATAGCCGCGATGGAAGAGCAGGTGAAGGCGCATTTTCTCGCGCACCCGGACGCTGAGATCTACCTCTCCATGCCCGGCATCGGAGAGATCACCGGCGCCCGGGTGCTCGCCGAGTTCGGGGACGATCCCACCCGTTACAGCTCCGCCAAGGCCCGCAAGAACTACGCCGGAACCAGCCCCGTTACCCGGGCCTCCGGCAAGAGCCACACCGTCCAGGCCCGCTACGTGCGCAACAACCGGCTCGCCGACGCGCTTCAGCGCCAGGCGTTCTCCGCCCTGCGGGCCTCACCCGGCGCCCGCCGGTACTACGACAAGCAGCGAGCCCGCGAGGCCGGCTACAACTCTGCCCTCCGCCAGGTCGGCAACAGGCTCGTCGGCATCCTCCACGGATGCCTCAAGACCCGCACCCTCTACGACGAAGCAACCGCCTGGTCGCACCACGCACAACCCCATACCGCTTGACACCAAACGACATGGGGTGTCTGACCACCCCCGTGAATGGACACGCTTAACTGGCCACGAGGAGCGCTTGGTGTGCGCGGGAGTACCGGACATGTCGCTGTCATGTGCACTGCTTCGTGGTGATCCGTGCGCCTCTGTCGCCGAGGAGCGGGGGCCGGGCAGGCGGAGAGCAATGACGTAGCGACAACAGGGCACAGGGGTTTCCGGCGGGGGCCGACAGCCTCGACGTGACGAATCAGCGGGCACGGCCGGGAGCTGTGAACTATGCAGGCAGCACTGGCGGCGAATCTGCTGGACGAGGTCGCCGGTCCTGGGGATGCGCGATTGCTGGCGCTGCGGCTGTCCAGGGGGACCCGGGTCCGCCTTCCCCATCCCTTGCCTATGGCGGCCAGAAGCCGGACGAGGAGCAGCAGCCGGACGACCAGACTGGTGCCGGCGGATCGTCAAGCAGCCGGGAAGACGACCTGCCCGACTGGGCCCGCAAGGAACTGGCGAAGGTCCGCAACGAAGCGGCCGGGTACCGCACTCGACTGCGGGACGCCGAGACGAGGCTCTCCGGGGCCAAGAGCCCGGAGGAGTTCGAGGCCGCCCTCGCGGACGTGAAGGCCAAGAACGCCGACCTTGAGCGCTCGATCCTCGTGTCCACCGTGGCCCGCAGGTTCGATCTCCCCGAGGCCCTGGCGGGTCGCCTGCATTGCAAGACGCCCGAGGAGATGGAGGCCGACGCGAAGGCCCTTCAGGCTCTTGTCACCCAGGGGTCTCCAGCCACCCTCGGCGGTGGTTTCGACCCGTCCGGCGAGGACGACGGAGAGATGGACCCACGCAAGCTCGCGCGGCGTTCCAGGCGCTTCTAGCCCCGCAGCTCCCATACGGTCATGTCAAACGTGACAGGCCCCTTCGGGGGCGCCGAGGCTACCCGCAGGAAGGCAACCCGGCCTTCGCTGGTTTCCACGCAGATGCCGCGCCCTCGTTGCAAATTGTCTATCGCGTCACTGGCGTTCCTCAGTACGGCTTGCAGGCAGTCGGCTTCCTGAACGGCCCCGGAAGTCGCAGCGATCGGGGCAACCGTTCCGCCGAGGTAGCCGTAGACCTTCGCGTTCTCCATGGCCCCGGACGCGTCCGTGTTCACGAGGATGTCGACGCCTTTCGGAGCTTCGCCCTCTACGAGCGGTGCCCTTGTATCTAGCTCTAGAAAGCTGCCGTTCACGTCGACCTCAACGGCTTTAGGGCCGAACATGATCTTCGACGCCGCCTGACGGGGCGTGGGCGATGCCCCCGAGACATCCGCCGAGCCTCCTCCGCCCGTCGAGGGCCTTCCCGCGGCTGAATCTTGATCGTCCGAGGGGGCAAGTGCGAGATATACGGACACGAGAATCCCAACGACGGGAATCACGATCCCGATCACCCACCATGCCCACTTTGGCTGTCCCGCACCCTGCCTCGGCTCAGAGGGCCTCGTACTGGGCCTTGTTCGTGGTTGATGTCCTTGCATCTGCACCAGGCACCCCGTCAGGCATCTTTCGTCGCTTGAGGCGATCACGCTACGACAGCCTCACAAACCTCGGCTAGCTCAGCCGGTAACGATCCAACCCGCCAACCCGGCGCCAACCCCTTGTAGAGGTAGTCCAGTTGCCCACCGCACAGCATCAGGTCGTAAAGCCCCGGAAGCTCGTGAACACCGCTGTCGGGATGCTCGAACAGGAGCTGCTCATCCCGAACCTGTTCCAGGAGCAGGGCGTCGACCAGTTCAAGGGTGCCGAGAACGACACCATCTCCATGAAGGTCGAAGGCATCCTGCCGTTCCATGACTACGCGTGGCGCAACGACCGCTCGAACCCGATCGTCTTCGACGAGTACGTGGAGCGGACCATCGCCGTGACCTTCGGCGGCAACGTGTACTCGGCCGTCAAGCTCACCGACGAGCAGAACGACTTCGACATCGACAACTGGTCGAAGCTCCGGCGCCCGCAGTCCAAGGCCGTCGCGCGCGGTCTCCAGCGCCGGGCCGTCAACCCTCTGACCGGCCAGACCTGCAGCGCCACCATCGGCAACGCTCAGCAGAACCTTCGCTCTGCGATGGGTTCGCGACTACGACCCGCTGTACATGCAGGACCGCTCGGTCGTGAACACATACGCGGGCTTCCGGCCGGTGACGGACATCCTCGTCGGCTGGGACGGTACGAACGAGCCGGAAGTGATCTCCGCCGAGGAGCACTTCGTTCGCGGCATCAAGCTCACGCTCGCCAGCGGCCCCAACTACCCAGCCGCCAGCAGCGAGTTGACCACCATCAGCGGCGTCTCTGACGCGAAAGTGTGGACCCCGGCCGGCATGAAGGCCGAGAGCGACCTGGCGAACGCCTAGTTGTCCTCCTCTGCCGCGACGGATGCTTCCTTCAGTTCCTCGACTTCCGCTTCGGCCGAGTGCTTGTCACCAAGGGCCCGAGCAACATCGTTCAGCAGCACGAGGTCGACCCTCGCCACACGGCGAGCGGTCGCGACGAGGGTGCGGAGCCGTCGCGGCAGGCGATCGTCCGGCCGTACCCCGTACCACTGCTCGGCGATCAGCTCCTTCACCTGGCGTTCCGACATGTTGAGCACTTTCGCGATGCCAGGGATGTACTTCGGCGCGGGAGGGGTGTCCATGTGGTAGTTGGCCATGTTGTTCCACCATCCCGCGGATCGGCTCTCCTCCTTCCCGCCGACATCCCAGGTCCTCGCCTCCATCTGGCTATAGGTCATGCCTGCGGCGTTGCGTGCACGTACCGCCTGGCTGAATACGTCCCTGAACACATCGTCGGTCACACTCGCATTCTTCAGTCAGATGAACAAACTGTCTAGCTGTTTAGAGAAACTGGAGCGGTTCGCATGCGCATCCACCTGAACGCCGCCTGGCAGACAGGAGGTTGAGTGCCTTATGCAGACCTCGACGAGCTAAAGGGCCGCCTCGACTGGGACCTCGATCCCGACGAGCTGCGGATCGCGGCCGGTGCGTTGGAAGACGCGTTCTAGTCCTGGTACCGATTCGGACCGTGGCCGTTTTAAGCCCTCCGATAGCCTGCTCTGCCATGGCAGACGTGTCCTGGGCCGACGGCCTCAGTGCGGTGTCCGCGCTTGCCGGTGTCGTCACGGCGTTCATTGCGCTGCGGATCAGCCGTACCGCGAACGAGGCCGCCCGTCAATCCAACCGGGCGGCGGACCAGGCGAACGCGACTGCCGATTCGGTGGCGGAGGTGGAGCGGGAGCGCTGGCATCACGAGATGACGCCGCGCTTTGACGTCACGATCACCTAGCTCGGGTCGGGCAGTGACCAGGCCAGTCTGATGCTGACGTTTGAGAGGGCCGCCTGCACTGGAGCGTCTGGACGCGGTCGAGATCGAGATTCGCGACGACGGCTACACCCACGGTTCTGGCCTCGCTGGCGGACCCTCTCAACAAGACATCGACGAGACGATTTGGGGACCGTACCGATTCAAGCCGGGCATCGACGGGGCCTCCACCAACGGCCGCAAGGTGCCCGCCGCTGCCATGGAACTGGGCGAGTGGCGCAAGCTTGCATTGGAGCAGTCCTTTGCCGCCGCCCGGACCGATGGTACGTACTGGCGCAATCGGTACGCCGGTGCACCAGTACGGTTGTCGGTGCGCTGCCGGCGCGAAGGCCGTCAGCCGTGGGTCCTCACCTACAACGTTGACGTGGCCAACCCGCAATGACTCGTCGCGTGCGGTGCTGACGAGGGACGCACCCGGCTTCCCGCCCGACTTCGATCGGGCTCGGTTCGGTGGCAAAAACGACTAGGTTCGCTGTCAAAGGACAAAGTTCGCCGGGGGCAGACAGGAAAGACCCTCTGAAGGGCTGGTGCGTGGCGGCAAGCCATGTCAACGTACAACGCCCTGCTGGAAACCACCCCCGAGCCTACGGAGGCGCCCCTGCACCGGCACCACCCCAGCGAACCCTCCCATCCCGACTTGCCTGACCCGGCGTACTGGGTCACCCCGCGCCACTTGGCCGGCGATGACGATGCGCTCGCCGAGCGGATCGGCGACACCCTGGCCGACCTCGGCTGGCGCATGTGGCCCACCGCCCGCCACACCCTCCTGTACGTGAGCCCGAACGGGCTGTGCGGCGCCGAGTGGGTCCTCGCGGCTTACCCGTTCGAACTGGGCGGGCTGCCCGTGGCCTGGCAGCTGAGCGCCCGCCCGCATGCCGACTCCGCGATGGCGGAGTGGAACGCCTACTTCACCGCCGGCATCCCGTATGAGGCACTCGCCGACCTCCTCGTGGCGATCGACGCCCGCGAGGCACCCGACATCGGCTTCGAAGGGCCCGAGACGGTCCTCAATGCGCTCGGGGCCCAAGGCTGGGTCCGTGACCCGGACAGCCCCCACACCGCCGCAATGGACCCCGGGTTCTCCGCCACCGTCTCCCTGGGGCTGCAGCCGCCGCTGGTCCAGGACGCGGACCCGCGCCCTGACTTGATGGGGTGGCAGGCATGGGCGGAACCCGTTCTCGGCGCCCCATATCTGTGGTGCGCCAGCTTCAGCGCCAACGTCCCCCATGACCTGGTCGCCGCCTTCGCCTCCTCTCTGGCCTCGCCTGCCCTCGTGTCCCGCCGGACCCTGCCCAAGGACGCCGAGGGCCGACTCATGATCGTCCGTCGCAGATGACGACCCACGCTCTGGGAGTGGCTGTTGTGCTGCTCCTCGCCGACCACCGATTTCCCTGAGCGGACCGTTCCCCGAACTCGCCAGCTGGCAGAGAAGGAGACCCGTATGTTCCGAATATTCCTGCGACGTGCTCGCGCCGACCGTGAGTTCCGTAATGCCCAGCGTGCGGGCCAAGAACTGCTGAGGATGCACACCGAAATGCTCTGGCCCGACGCGCCCGGCTCCGTCGCCGCTATCGCCCAGGGCACCACCGAGGCTGCGGTGGTGCCCGACTTCCTGCCGCCGGACTTTCGGGCGCCGTCCCGCCAGGACGTCGCTGGCTTCATGATGCGCTGGGACCAGCCGCTCGTCATTGACGATGAGGTACGCGAGTGTCCCGAGTGCGGCGCGTACCGGAACTGGGTTGTCTGCTGCATGCGCGATGACTCGGTGTGGCTGCGGTGCCGTGCCGGCCATGAGACGAGGGAACTGGGCCTGGATGCGGCCTGGTACAACTGCCACTCCGGTCCGGCCGACCGCTGGCACCCCACCCTTGAGGACGGGCTGCGCCACCTCGGCCACTGAACCCCGGAATCCAGTTGACCCCGTTTCCCTGTCGGCGCTCGGAGAGCACGGCCTGGTCAACCTGTCCGCTCCGCAGATCACCAAGGGGTTCTCATGCGCCTTCACACCACGACCGTCCTCAGCCTCACAGCCCTCGCCCTGACAGGCTGTTCGACCGGCAGTGCTGATTCCATCGGCCCCACTCCCTCGACGGCCGTCTCGGCGCACTCAGACGGCGATAATGCCCCGGTGTCGGCCTCACAGTCCTCGTCCGCGCTGGCGGAGCGGCTCCTGGACGAGAGGGATCTGGGTGAGGGCTACGTCCGGCAGCCGCAGCGCCCAGAGCGGCACCATGACGTCTCGGTGATCGGCTGTCCAGCGCTGGAGGAGCTCGGTGTTGAGGCTGTGGTCGGCGGCAGCCTCGATTTCTCCCACAAGGCGAAGGCGTCCTTCACCTACGTCGGTGACGGCGGTTCCCAGGTGTCCGAGGAGCTGTACAGCGACACCGAGACCAGGCTCTCGAAGGGCGTGGCCCGGATATTCGAGGCGATGACCTCCTGCCCCACGTACCAGGTCCTCGGTGGCAGCACCTCCGTCACGGTCACGGCTCAGAAGGCGCTCGCCGCCCGGTTCGGCGACGAGCAGTGGAGCCAGTTGCTGACCTTCTCCTCTGGCGGGCGTAGCAGCATCGTCAAGCAGACAGCCGTCCGCACCGGGGCGGTGGTCGTGGTTGTTTCCGGCTCGCCGGGCCTTGTCGACGCGCACTTGGCCAAGGCCGTCGACAAAGTGCGGCGCATACGGTGACTTCGGGGGACGTGACGGGGGCCGGTGACGGGGATGTTTTCCCGGTCACTGGCCCCCTTCCTCATGTGGGGATGCGGTTGGTGCCGTCGTTTGTCAGAAGGCGTACGGGGTGAATGGACGGACAGGTTCAATCGCCGCGTTGACCAGCCGCTGGAGCTTCAGATGCTCGTTCTTGTTCATGATGTCGATGGCGTTGCCGAAGGACTTCTCGTCAAGCTGGCCCAAGGAGGGGGCGAGGAAGCGGTCCAGGACCTCGGGGGCTTCGAGCCAGGTCTGCAGGTACTCGTGGCACCGGCCTATCTGCTCGTTCGCCTCTTTGACCTCGTCGATGGTGGGTGCGAGGGCGGCGGCCTGTTCCGCCTTGGTAAAGGGGCCTCCATCGTGGTGGAGCCAGGTCCTGGTGCCGAAGTGGTACTTGAAGTACGCGCCGCACAGCTGGGCGACGACGTGCCGGCGGGGTTCGGTGAGGGGGATGTGGGTGCTCCTTTTTGAGGGGTGGGGCGGTTGGGCAACACATAGGATCCGGAGAATCACCGGTTTCGGTAACCGGGGATGTACAGCTACGATCCGTCGCTTCGTATCGGTTCGTGGCTGCGCGTGGTGTCGTTGCTCGTCTGCGTCAGGGGGTCCTGCTCAGCGGGACTGTCCTGGGCGGGATGTGGGCGGCGTGTACGCGCCCGGGAGTCCAGAACCGGTCTGTGGGGCGGTCTGAGTGCGAAGGCGGCGAGCCTGCGCGGTTCGTGCGCCGTGGCCGGGTGCGTGCCGGTCGCCGAGGCGTTGGATGCGCCAGACGAGGACTTCGGATGCTGACTTGGCGTCGTCCAAGGGGCGGTGCTGGGCTGCCTGCTGGAGGACGGCGGCCGGGTTGTGGCCGGTGGCTTCGGCGGCAGCGAGGGTGGCGGTGAGGGCGGGCCAGGCGTTTTCGGTGAGGATCTGTTCGGCGTGGCGGGGCAGGACCTCGTGCAGGGTGCGGACGTACCGGTGCACCGTGCTGTCAGGGGGATCGTGCTTGGCGAGTGCGGCGAGGCTGGTGGGGGCTATCAGGTCATAGGCGGCTTGCAGGTGGGTGAGCGTCTGACGGGCGGCGGCCACCTGCCGGTCGTGGTGGTGTAGTGCGCTGCGGCGCTGGGCGGCGAGGACGACGAGGATGGCGGCGTCCAAGAGCATGGCCAGCCCGGTGTGGTCCGCGGGCTGGTAGCGCATGGCCTTCAGCGCGCCCCGCAGTGCGCGGGCGTGCTGGTGGTCGGCGCGGGCGCGGGTGTGGGCGGCCTGTTCGAAGGCGGCAGCCGCACGGTGGAGTTCGGCCTGGAGTCGGACAGGAGCATGGGCGGGTAGCGCGTAGAGGACTTCGCCGAAGACGGTGAGGTGGGCCTGGACGGCGCCGTCGTCGGCGTGGGCGAGGTGGTGGGGGATGCGTTCGGCGGCAGCGGTTGCGACGTGCCACGGGCTGGGGCGGTGATGGCGAGCTGCTGAGGCTGCGGTGGGCAGTGCCTCGGCGGCGGTAAGGCGCTGTCGGATCTGAGGGAGGGACAGGTCGGTGGCGAGGCTGGAGCCGGAGAACCAGATGGGCGTGCCGTCGTCGGGCAGGGCGACCTTGTAGCCCTGAAGGTCACCGGAGGGCAGGGTGCGGGTCTCGACTTGAAGGCCGGCATCGGCGAGCAGGTTGAAGAACTCATCCAGATCCTTCGCATGGGACAGCGCGGTACGCACGATGTGCCGCAGCCGCTCACGCGCGGTCTTGTCGCGGCCCAGTCGCTTGGCCTTCTCCTCCTCGGCCCGGGTGGAGCGCTTCACCGCCGAGGTACCAGCAGCATCTTCGGAACCACGTGCAACCCGGGTGAGGCCGAAGTCTTCCTCGATGGCTGTGAGTTCGTTCATGGCGCGGCGGTAGTCGTTCCAGTTCCGCGGCGGGCGCAGATCACCGCGCACCTTGGTGGCGACGATGTGGATGTGATCCTCCGCGTGCCGCACAGCTACCCAGCGGCAGCCGCCCGGATCGCCGTCGGGTGCGATGCCGGTCTCGTGCACCATGCGCCGGGCGATGGTGGCCCACTCGGCGTCAGTGAGGATGCGGTCCTCGGGCGCAGCGCGGATCGAGCAGTGCCACACGTGCCCCTCAGGCGCCTTGTCGCCGGCTTGCTTGACCCGCAGATCCAGGGCCTGGGCGAGCTGGCCGAGCCGTTGCTTGTGGCCAGGGCTGTCCCAGGGGCCGGGGTCGGGGATGAAGTCGTCCCAGGAGGCGACGATGTGCTGGTCGGTGTGTTCGTTGGCGCGGCCTTTGTCGAAGAGGTAGGCCAGCACGCCGTAAGTGTGGCTGCCCGGCTTGACGATGTTCGCGATCACCTCACACCGCCCACTTCTGCCCGGCTGCCCGGAAGGCGGCGTCGTCGATCGCCCGGACCGTGTCGCGGGCAGTGGTGAGCAGACGGTCCGCCCGGTGGAGGATCGCGGCGTCCACAGGGTGTGGATCGCCGTCTGCATTGAGGCGGCGGGCGATCTGGTTGACGTTGTTGCCGATCCGGGCGATCTGCGCCCTCATCGCGGCGAGCTCGTCGACCGCATCGTCGTAGACCGTGCGCTCGGCAGCGACGGTGATCTCACCGCGGACGCGGGCCATGGTGGCGTCGGCAATGTAGCGGGCCATGGTCACGTGAGCGGTCTTCGCTGACGACTGGATGTCGTGCTTCTCGTGCGGCGCGAAGCGCGCGGTGACGTGCTCGGAGCGCTGCGCATCGAGGTTCGCGCGGCGGTACGGCGCACGCTGCGTGGCCCCAACGGAGGGATCGCGCGGCTGCTCGCCGGCGCCCACCCGCTCCTGCTCCGGCACGCCCTCGTGCCGGAGCTGCTCCTCCGCCACCCCCGGGGCGGAGGAGTCCGCGATGGACTGGCCTATGGACGGTCCATCGCCATTGCTTGCTGCGCGTGTGACGGGAGTGGTGACCATCTGCTTTTGGGGGATGGGGAGTTCGGGGTACTGGTCGCGCACGACGAGATGTCCTTGTGTCGGGGTTGCGGGGGCGGTGGGTTCAGGCGGCGCGCGGTTGCGTGATGAGCTCGGCGAACTGCTCGGCGGCGAGGTCGAGCAGATCCACCTGACGCCGCTCCGGGAGGCGAGCGGCGGTGGTTAGCACGTCGTCGATACGCGGGTCGAGGGTGCTGACGGCATCCAGTCCGGCGGCGCGGGCGACAACCAGTCGCAGCTCGGCCTCGAGCCAGGCCCAGTGCTCGGTGGCGGGCACCGGGATCCCTTCACCGGCCGTGCCCCTGAGACGGTTCAGGTAGCCGCCGCCGGCGGACAGGATGTCGGGCAGGGGGATGTCGTCGCTGGCCATCCATCGGCCCTGGTCGAGCAGGGTGAGGATGGCGCAACGCAGCATGCTCATCCCGTCGCGTTCCGGAGCGGTGCAGATCGGGCAGGCGTCGTAGTTGCAGGTCCAGGCGGACACGGTCGAACGGGGCATGGCAGGCGGGCCTTTCGGCGATGGGTGGTTAGAGGTGCGGGGGAGAGTTCAGTGGGGGTGGCCTGTACGGGCGGAGTCCTGGTGCTCGGCCTTGACCGCGTTGACGATGCTCTGGGCAAGGTCGGTGCCGACCTGGTGGCCGTCGGCACGGACGGCTGCCTTGAGGGAGTCACGCGAGAGGCGACCCGTCTCGCGGTAGACGCGCTCCGCGTACGTGATGAGGGCATCCCGCGGCAGGTCGGGCTTGCGCCCCGGGCGTTTCGGCTCCGGCCTCTCGCCAGGCTCGGCCCTCGCGTCTCTGCCCGCCCTCACCTCCGAGCCTGCATCAGTAGCGGATCGAGGGCGGACGATGGATTCCGGGCAGTCCGACCGGTGTACGCCTTCGTCGCCCGGATTCGGTACGAGCTCCGGGCGCTCGCGCCTTGCCCGCTTCGCCGCGGCAGTGCGGGGCTGGCTGACTCGGTCTCCGGGCGTCTCCCACCGTTCGGGCAGCGGGAGCGAGGCCAGCCGTGTGGCCTGTTGCCGGGTTCCGAGCTTTCGCAGCAGCAGCTCGTCCTGGCGAAGATCACCGTCGACGTCGGCCCTCTCCAACGCTTCGTGCAGGCGCCGAGTCGCACGTCGGCCACGCCCCTTGTTGCGCTTCGTCTCGGGCATTGCTTCGATGCGGAGGATCAACGTGACGGCCTGGCTCAGGGCGCGCTCGCGGATGAGTCGTGCGGCATCGGCGTCCTGGTCGTGGATGCCCAGGCGCGCCAGGAGTCGCTCGCGTGCCTGCCGGCCGAGGATCGCGAGCAGGCTGCGTGAGGCGGCCTCGGGGGTGTGGTTGCGTAGCTCGATTCCCATGGCTAGGTGCCAGAGGACTGCGGCCATGATCGGGCCGATCAGGGAGCGGACCGTGCCGCCGACGGGTCCGGACTCGGCGTAGGCGGGGATGATCTGGCCTCCGGTGATCACCCATACCAGGACGCCAGGCGGTCCCGGCGCCTGCCTGGGGCCCTTCAGGTTCTGGCGCGCGCGCCATCAAGGCCATTGCAAACAAGGCCAGTTCAGCGGTGGCGAACATGAAGGCGCGCTCGACGGTGCTGCCCATGTCGAGGTAGTCGGAGGCGAAGCGCCAACTGGTGTCCGCACTGTAGGCGGTGCAGCCGATCGCGGCGACAGCGGCAACAGGGATGGCGACGGTGTCACGGAGCCGTTCGGCTCCCGGCTTTCGTCGGCGTCGGCGCGAGGCGGCGGACAGCGCGGCGACTAGAAGCAAGACCGCGATGGCCGCAGGTGCGGCGATCCAGTGCGGCAGGCCGGGTGCGCCGAGGTCGACGGCGCTGATGAGCGTGGTGGTGCCAGGTGTCATGCAGAGGCTCTCCAAGGGGCCCGCACGGTGCAGGGCAGGCGGAAGCGCGGGCGGGCGATGCGAGACAGTGAGGGAAGGGAGCGCGGGCCGGTCAGACGGCGAGCGCAATACGGCGCCGGTCCGGCCCGGTGAGGATGACGCGTTCGGTCATCTCGGCGAGGCGGGAGGTGACGCGGTCGCCGAGCGCGGTACGCAGCTCAGGGATCGGCAGGTTGGTGGTGATGAGGGTGGGGAGCATGTGCTCGTACCGGTGGTTGATCAGCCGGTAGGTGAGCTCCTCGGTCCACTCGCTGGTCTTGGCCGCGCCGAGGTCGTCCAGGAGCAGCAGCGGGCATCGGGCGAATGTCTGGAGCTCCCGTTCGCCGTCGTGACCGGCGCGGGGGCGGAGCCGAGCGTGCAGGTCGGCGGAGGTCGTTGCCTCCCAGCGCAGGCGGACGCCTCGGGTGAGGAGGGCGCGGACGGCGCCGTACGCCTGGTGGGTCTTGCCGGTGCCGGTGGGGCCGGCGATCAGTAGCGACGGGCCTTCGGCGATGCCGGGTCCGCTCGGGCCAGGGCGTCCGGCGCGGGCGATCTGGTCGGCCCAGGCGGTGATCTGAGGGTGGTCGGCCAGGGCGCGGCGGTAGCGGGCGGGGATGCGGGCGTCCGCGAGTTCCAGTGCCGTGACGGGCTCCGCCGGCGGTTCCTCGGCTGTGACACCGGGGTCGATACCGCGGCTGGCCAGGATGGTGTTGAGCCGGTTGGCGAGCGGGCCGACGTGGTGGGGCTCGCGGGCGAGGGTGGCGGTCAGAGGTGACCTCCGTAGGCGGCGTCGACATCGGTGGGGTTCGTCCACGGCCTGTGGACAACCGCCGCCGTGGGTGCGGCGTTCATGGCCTCGTGGACGAGGCTCGGCAGGGTGCTGGGGTGCAGTCCCTTGGCCCGGTGCCGTTCGAGCCCGGCTCGGATGTGGGCGAGGGCGATGCCCTCGCCGAGCAGCTTGTGCACCTCCCGGCCGAGATGGCCCAGGACGTCCTTGGGCGGACGGTGGGCACAGGAGGCGGCGTACTCAGCGATGAGCTGCTGGGCCGAGACAATGTCGGGCGCGGGGGCGCTCGCGCCCCCCGAAGGGGTATCTCCTAGATCCATGATCCTAGGTCCTAGATCCGTACCGTGAGACGTCCCCGAAGGCTCACGCACACCTCCGTAAGCCTTCCTTGACGACTCCCGGAACCGATTCTGACCTGCAACTTCTTCGTCCGGGTACGGATTCAGTGCAGGCTCGTGCGGTTGCCGCGCATCCTCACCGCCTCCTCCGTGAGAGCCCTGTGCGTCCTCCCGGAGGGCTGGGTGCGATGCCGGTATCACCGCCTCAGTGACGCCGACCGCCTCCACGCTGTGCGCAGTGCCAGCCCGGGCATCGTGGATCGGACAGTCAGGCAGGCGGCTCTTGCTCGCCCGGTTGATCTTCTGATGCAGGCGCCACGTGACGACGTGCAGGTACCGCTTCTCGTCCGTGCCCTTATAGCGGCAGATCAGCCCGGCGTCGGCGAGCTGGGCGAGGTCCTTCTCGACGTCCGAGGGCCCGTGTTCCGGGCGCAGGACCCACAACTGTCCGGCGATGATCGCGGCGTGGTCGCGGTGGCGGCCCTGGTCGTCGGCCTGGGTGAGCAGACCGAAGAAGGTGCGCTCGGCGGTCAGGGAGACGGCGGCCAGGGACTCGGAGACGAAGGCTTCCGGCTTGATGGTGCGGATGCGTGCCAAGTGCGGGGCGGTCCTCACTCGGTGGCCGGTGCACGGGCACCACGGCTCACCGTCGGTTGGGGCGGTAAGGGCTGAGGGGCAGAGGGAATTGCCGGACTTCGGCGCGGGCGCGCTGACGACCGATCGCGTTTTCCGGGGGTGTCGTCAACATAGCCACACCCGGGCCACGCAAGTCCAGCCCTATCCGGCGCAATCTCTGACGGCAGAAAGGCCGCAGGAAATCATGCTGGATGGCGGGCGGGACCAGAACCGTAGGGCACGATCGCCGGTTGACCAAATAGTTGTCCTGCCGACCGAGCCAGAAGCATCACAGCGGGAAGCCGTTGACCCGCTGGCGACGGGCAAGCTACAACACAACACCCCACGTCAGAAGCGCATCGAGGTGTGCGCGGAGGGCGCTCGCCTTGGATATGGGGGATGGAAAAACTGCCCTGCCCGCCGTCCGAGCGGGGCGCAACATAGCCGACGATCGCCGGTTAACCAAACCGGCGAATGCAAGCTACAACTGGAGTCATGGCAGCACGTTCTCTGGAAATAGGTCCGGCAGGCATAAGGGTCGCCCACACCATCGAAATCCTCCGTACCGAACGCGGTCTCGCCCAGCGTCAGTTGGCTGGCCGTGTGACCGCCCTTGGCCACCCCATGTCCAACACGATGCTCTCTCGCATCGAACGCGCCCAGCGTCGCTGCGACGTCGACGACCTTGTCGTGATCGCCGAAGCCCTCCTCATCTCGCCCCTCGTGCTGCTGCAGGGGCCGACCGCCACTGTGACGAGGGCCGTCCAGCACCGCTGACCGAGCACGCCCCCAACCGAGTTAGGACCCACGCTTCTTGCACCACTCCGCGATGCCCCCTGCCTCCGTGCACCACCGTCCCAGCACCGAGGGCGAAGCTGCCTTGCCTCGTCTCTACCGCCCCGAGGAGATTGCCGAGGCCCTCGGCTGCTCAGCCTGGTGGGTCAAGGACCGCGCCCGGCGCAGCCTCATTCCGCACACACGCGTCGGCCGCGCCTACCGCTTCACCGCCGAGCACCTCGCCGAGATCGTCCGCCTTCACGAAGCGCGCCCAACACGATCCGCAGACAACGCGGCAGCCGCCCCAGCAGCGGCAACGCCTCCCGCCGCACGAGCCCGCGCCTCCCAGTCCCGCCGGCCCCCTACGGCCTCGACGGCGGGGCGTCTGCGGGCCCGGCCGCCGCGTCGTACCCAGTACGACACCGTCGCGTAGCGCGTCCACGTCAGCCACAAGCCACGAGCAGGGGGAGGAAGACGGAAGTTGGGTTTCGCGGAGAAGCGCGGAAACTACTGGCGCGGTCGGTACAAGACCGCACCCGGCAAGCACAACACGGTCGTCGACGAGAACGGCAAGGCGATCCGGTTCGCCACCAAGGGCGAGGCCCAGCGCGCCGCGAGTGAGGCCGAGAACAAGTACCGGCGCGGCGACTGGCGCGACCCGGTGCTTGGCCAGGAGACCTTTGGCGAGTACGCGAACCGCTGGTACGAGGCCCAGGACCTGGCCGCCTCGACCATGCAGAACTACAAGCGCCACATCGAAGAGCACCTGCTCCCTGACTTCGAGGACAAGGCGCTCGCCGGCATCCTGCGCACGGACGTCGACCTGTGGGAGAAGAAGGAGAAGGCCGTCTACGCGGCCTCCAGCGTCAAGACCTGGCGCTCGACACTCCACCTGATCTTCGAGGACGCGATTGACGAGGGCCTGATCACCTCCAACCCCGCAGCCAGACGGCGCGGGCGAGGCAAGCGCGCCGGCCGCTCCCGCGATCGCGGCCCGGAGAAGGTCGTCACCGACGCGTTCGGCATCCTGCTGACCGCCGAGAGGGCCGCCCTGCTCTCGGGCCGCGACGACGAGTTCGTTGCCGTGGTCCTCAAGGGCTACACCGGCATGCGCTGGGGCGAGATCGTCGGCCTGGAGACGGCGTTCGCCCGCCCCGGCTCGATCCGCGTCGAATGGCAGCTGTACGAACTCGACACGGGCGAGCTCGTGCGCTGCCCGCCCAAGGACGACAGCTACCGCAAGATCGACGCGATGGACTGGCTGTCGGCCCTGGTCGCCAACCACGTCGCCCGCACGAAGCCGACCCCCTGCCCGTGTCACGGCAGGACGTACGTCTTCCGCGGGCAGGGCACGGCTCGCACCGGCGGCCACCAGGGCGCGAAGCTCGTAGACGTCGCGCGCCGCGCCGGCGTCTCGACGGGCACGGTGTCCAACGTCCTCAACCACCCCGACCGAGTTACCGAAGCCAAACGGTTGAGGGTGGAGCAGGCCATCGCGGACCTGGGGTTCGTGCGAGGCGGCGCGGTCTCGGAGCACGCTGCCCACTGGCGCCGAAACGGCTTCGCGACGTGGCTGTTCACCCCGGCGGTCTCCGGCTGGTACCCGAAGAAAGCACCACAAGAGGCCCGTCCCGTACCGCTGCTCGGCGAGCCATGGCCCGGCGTTCCGGCCCGAGGACGCGGCGCCGGCGCCCGGGCCGACGCCTGCTGGCTCCCGATAGCCAAGGGCCTCACACCCCATGGCCTCCGCCACACCCACCGGACGATGATGGAGGACCTCGGCACCGAGAAGGTCCTCATGGACCAACGCATGGGCCACATCGACGGCTCCGTCTCGGCGCGCTACGCCCACGTCACCCCTGGCATGCGTAAGCGCCTCATGCTCGGACTGACTGAGCAATGGGAGACGGCGCTCGATGCCCGGTTGGCGATGTATGCCACGTCACCGGTACGGGTCCTCAACGATCTACTGCGTGCACGCAGCGAGGCCCGCAGTGTGACCATGCCTGGATGACGTGCGACACCTGTGCTCCACGCGATCACCTCGCGGGGCACAGGTGTTTGCTTCGTGTAATCGTTGCTCCGAAACGGCCCCACAATCAGGCAGGGGCCGACCCGCGATGCGGATCAGGCCCTGACCTGGTGTTTCACCGTCGGTGGCGGGGCGCGGCCTCTTCTTCCCGAAAGCAACATAGGCGGGCTGGACTATGAGTCGGTGTCTTTCTCACCTGCTGCAATGCTGCATGGGCGTCCATGCCGGTCCGCCGCCGTGCGCGGGCGTTGTAGCGCAGATAGGCACACACTTCGCCCTGGAGTCCAATCCTGCAGTCGAGCCGCAGCCGATAGTGGTTGCCCGTCGGAACCGCGGACCTACCTGGATGGGCACGAGTCAGAAGATCGTTTCGTCTGGTCCGTTATCCTCCCCCTCAGGTGCGATCTTCTTTCGGGGGCGCGTCCTTTTTGCCTTCGGGAATGCGGGGCCAGGTCCATAACGGACGGCTGTTCCGCGCTTTTGTTCGGATGTTCGCGTGATTACTTCGCGACCAACGAGATCGCGGAGAATATCCCGTGCCTGATATACGTCCACATCAAATAGGCGCTGAATCGTCCTATTGTTCACCTCGCCGTAGTCGACGATGTGCTCGATAATCTTCTTATCGATGTCATCGATTGCTCGACTGTGATATGTGACGGCACTGCCAAGTCGGGCTACTACTTCTGCCCGGAGGCGATACGTGGGGAATCTGTTCCGCATGGTTCCGCGACTGGGTTCCAAAATGTTGAGGGGGTCGACGGATAGTCTGAGGAGTGCCGCCTGGGCCTCCTCCTCGGTCCGCTGAATCACGTGCGCAATTTCGGACGCCTTGACGGTGCGCTTACTGCAGAGCATGCGAATGATGAGCAGTGCATCAGTGTCGTCTTGCTCGTCCTCAGGGAGGGAGGCGAGAAACTTTGCGATTCGTGTATTAGGTGGTGCTCCCCGAAATAGCACGGAAACTTGTTCTGAATCCTCCGAGATGACGGGTACATCGCGCCCGGAGCGAATCATCTCGCGGAACATTCGGTCGACGCCCTGGCCAACTTCTTCGGCGAGGCCCAGCAGCCGGAACGACGCAGCGAGCGCCGGGTATCGGGCCCGAGACCCCCGAGTGAGGATGTTGCTCGTCGTAACGCCGGACACAAGAGGGCCGGGAGAGTCGATCTTCAGGTACTGCGGCGAATGCTCGATGCGTACAGGAACGCGGAGGCGCCAGTCGCCGTGGATCAGTGCGTTTACGATTGCTTCGCGAACGGCTGCGGATGGGTAGTCTTCAATTTGCAATTGGCGGCCGTCAGGAAGGGTTACCGGCGTGATCCCCTGGCGCGCCCGGACGGCCTGGAGGATTTCCTCGAAGGCCAGAACGAGCGGTGTGCCGAGCCTGAGAATTGCATCAGTCTCACCCGCTTGAGTTCGGCGGTGTTGATAGACAATGGCTTCGGCTGGAGATGATGCCGCGTCCTGGCACAACATCAATTCACCGGCTCGGGTAAGCGTGCCGTCATCCGCCACGGCCTTCATCGCCTGCAGCAGATCGCTATCGTTAAGCCTTCCATGCCTTTGGCGTGTGACGTCGATAGAACTAGTCAAAAGCCTTCTGCAGTAGCGAAACGCCAAGGGGTCAATATCATCGACGGAGCGGCCGCTGGGTGTACCTGACCAGTCGAATCCTCGGCGTTCCTCTGCCAAACGGGTGACATCGGACGGGCGCATCGGGATGCAGTCAGTGTTGATTCGCTGGTAGGTGTAGCCCTTGGCTGTGGAATAAACTTCAAGGCCCTCGGGTACTGAGATGACCAGAAGCCTCTTGCCGGAAAATGTGACCTCGTCGACTTCCACCAGTAGAGATGGGGTCGTGAGCTGGTGGATCCGGCCCCGCAAGGTGGATGCATCCAGGTCGCAGCCGATGAAGGCTTGCTCGCCGCTGCGGGCATCGACAACACCTACGACGATCTTCCCGCCGCTGGCGTTGGCGAAGCATACGGCGGCCTCCGCCAGGTCAGTGAAGGCGTCCTTCTGGTTGGGCTTGGCCTGCTTGAAGTCCAGGGTCTCTGACTCGCACTTGGCTGCAGTCGTGCCGGCTAGGACCTTCTCCAGCACTGGGAGGACCGAGGATGGCATCGTTTGAGGCTCCTTTGGGGGAAGTCTTGCAGTCAGAGTAGTCCCAAAGGAGCTCTCAAAGGATGTGAGCCTCGCTTGTGAATCGCGACTGGAGTCAGCATTGGATGTGAGGCTGGCGGCGTTTCCTGGTTGAGTCAAGCCGCCGCTGCGACTGGCGGGGTGGGCTGGCTCGCCTTGTCGCGGACGAGTGCTCAGAGCATGCTGGTCGGGCGCCGTGCCATGGGCGATGGCGGCTTGGACGTCTTTGTAGCCACCGCAGCAGCTCTACGTGGTAGGTGTGGTTTGGACCTTCGCAGATGATGCTGGTCTACGTGGTGAGGTAGAAGACTCTGCGCAGGCGGCGGCTGTAGCGGTTGGAGCGATGCAGGTTGCCGGTGCGACGCCAGGAGTCGCGTGGAACGGGCATCAGCCCGGCTGCAGACGCCAGGTGGTCGGCATCCGTATAGGGGGTCATGTCGCTGCGGCGACGACGAATTCGGCCCCGAAGATGGGGCCCATGCCCGGCAGCACGGGGCAGGGCAGGGCTCACTGGCGAAGCTCGTCGACATCGCGCGTCGTGCCGAAGTCTCCACGGGCACGGTGCCCAAGGTCCTCTTACCCGTCCGTTGCCGGTGCCCGACTGACGATGTCGGACAGAGGCCCGCGATAGGTGGTGCCGAGCTTGCTCACCACGCCCAGGGTGGGGCCGGGTCCGCTCTTCATGCGGCTCACGTAGTTTTCGGGCAGCAGTACCCGGTCACCGACCTCGAGCGGTGTGCTCCCGCGCCAGCGGTAGGCGTATCCGCCGACGTCCACAACTTGATGGCCGTCGATCTCGTACACGCGCTTCGCGTCGTCCAGTTGTTCCTCAAGCTCTTTGACGCGCTGTTCCAACCGTTCGATCCGGGATCTGGAGAAGGTCGCGCTGCTCTCGCTGCCGGATTTGTAGCCTTCGCTCCACCCGCGTCGGTGAGCCTCGGCCACGGCTTTGTCCTGCTCCGTGGCATGCGTGCCGCACGCCACGTCCGAGCCCGATATCCGGACCTTGCATGGGTTCCCGGAGCGGGTCGGACGCCCGCAGGTGCGGTTGTGCTGGTCGGTCATGTGAGATCCCCCTGGGAGAAGTTGACCCGTGATCTTCTCTCAGGTTTCTGCCGAGAGGACGGCGGAAACGAGACATATCTCGGATCTGCTGATTGGGGCGTGGCTGTGTCGTCGACCTGGCTCAATGGACGTATGGAGAATGGGGAACGCTGGGCGTATCGGGCCACACCGAAGGAGCTGGGCGGCGCGGTGCGCCAGGTGGAGATCGTCCGGGTCCGCGGCTCTGGAAGATCAGGGCACGTACACGTGCGGTTCCTGGATGGTGACGAGGCCGGCTTGCAGGAGTGGGTGGGCCTCGCCTGCCTGGTGGCCTCGTGGAGTGACGTCGAGTCCTTCAGAGCGGATGACGCAACGGAGTTGGCATTGGTGGAGGCATCCCGCCACGTCCGGGGCAGCACGGAGTTCGAGGCCGCCCGCATGGTCCTCGGATTCGTCCGCCCGAAGAACAGGCTGCGCCTGCGCCGAACGGTGGCGGACGCAGGCGTTCTGGAGCTGAACCGCATCGACGAGACTGCACCGCTCATCGGCATGGACGCGGCCGAACTACGCGGCGACACCATGGTGTGCGAGAACCGCCACGGCATGTGCCTGGCCGGTTGGACGGTCACCGAGCGCATCGCCCGCCACGTGGCCGGACGCCTCGCCGACGAGATCCTTCCGGAGGTGGACCGCAAGCAGCAGGACATCGAGCAGGAGCGTGCCCAGCCCTCCTGGTACTCCTACAGCCGCCGGGACGATCGCAAGTTGGACGCGGAGGCAGCCGTCCTGCGAACCGTCCGGGTGTGGTGCGGCCAGGACAAGGCCGACCGCTACGACGAGTTGGTTGCCCTACGCGCCGAGGTCATCCGGCTCGGGGAACTGGTCGAGAAGGCGGTCAAGGCCCTACGCGATCGCGGCCACGGCGTCATCGCCTCCACCATTGAGCGCGACCTTGGCGTCCATATCTCCAGCCTTGATCCTGACGTGCGTCGATGAGACCGCGCCACGGATCTGGCTCCGCCTTGGGCGGCACTGGCTGTGTAGCGGGCTTCTTCTCCTTCTCCGGTCGGTGTGGGTGCCAGCCGTCGAGGAACGGTCGTAGCTGATCTCCTGTCGGTTCCGCGTGGAAGTTGAGAGAAGCCAGGCCCTTTCCGTTCTTGGTGGGGTCGAGCCGGTCGGCCTCCGCCTTCCCCCAAGCCGACCACTCTCGCAGTCTCTCGGCTTCGAGGGCGTCTTCCGACGCCGCGGCGGCTTCATCCAGAGCGGCGCAGAACGTCCGGATCTCCCCTGCAACCTGCCACCTCTCAAGGGCCGTACCGAAGTGCTCGGCCCGTGCCGCGTGAACCGCTCTTATCGAAGCCACGCTGACGGCGGCCTCCCACTCCCGCCGCTCGCGCTCCTCCCGCTCCGCTTCCAGGCGCTGGCGCTCGGCCTCCTGCCGCTCCCGCTCCTCTCGCAGGCGCTGCTGCTCCGCCTCACGTTCCAGCCGAGCCCGCTCCTGCTCCTCCGCACGAGCCTTCAACGCCCAGAAGACTGAACCGATCTGCTCCTCCAGAGGCTTCTCAGCCGTGTCGGACCATTCCTTCTTCCAGCCGTAGCTGTAGCCCGACTGCTGGCTGACCAGCAGCTCCAGTTCGCCGGACGGCTCGAACTTCTGGGCTGGGGTGACACGTTGCCAGTCGTACGTACGGCGGCCCGGCTGCTTGGGGACGTACCGGACCGGCTTCTGCCGTTCGCGGAAGCTGACCTCGTACGTCCTGCCGTGGACGGTGAGCAGCGGCCTCGGCTGCCTGCGCTTCTTCGACACTGCGATCTCGCCGTGGCGTGCGAGGGCTTGCTCAGCGAGGAGCCGGAGCAGCGAGAGCACCCGAGGGAGGACCTCCTCCGAGATCTCGAAGGCACTGTGGTCCGCGCTGACTGCAGCGATCACGTCCTTGACATCGGTGATCACACGGCTGCGCGCCAGCCGGATCCGGTTCCACTCGGTCTCGTCCTCGCCGGTCACCCTGAGCAGACCGAGGAAGAAGTCCCCCTTCGCCCGCCCGCTGTACTTCAGGTGATACCCGTCGGGCGCACACTGCCGCGCCGCGTCGAACGCCCTGCGGTAACGGGCCCGCTCCTCGTCGCTGGGGTCCGGGATCCTGAGGAACCGCCCAGCCTGCTGTACTTCCGCGATCAAAGCCGTGCCGACTTCCGCCGGCGACGGCTGTGGGGGCTTGGCTGCGCGCTGCGGCGCTGGCTTCGTCGTGGACGGGGCTGCGGCTTGCTTCTGTGGTGAAGGGGTCGCTGGTGTCCGTTGCTCGGGACCCGTCAACCGCTGCTTGCGCTGGGCTGGCTCCGGGCGGTCCGGGTGATGGCCGTGCTCCAGATAGAAGCGCCCCGCGTCGGTGATCTCCGCCTGCCATTTCCCATCCTGTTTGGGCATGGTGATCAGGCGCCGCTCCTTGAGCGCGCGGGCGGTAAGAGCGAGCTCGGGGCTGTCCGACGTGACGGGGTCGGTCCCGTCGCCGATGCGGGTGAGGAGTGAGAGCTGCCGGTCGTTTAACGGAGACCATGGGTGCATGGCGATCGTCGTACCGTCTGTGGTCTTCTCGGCACAAGCCGTGGGGTGACCCTTCCAGGGCGCATGCAGCGCACAGCGCGCTCGAAGGCGGAACGCCCTGGCGGGGAGCCACCCGGGAGCCGGATCCCGAAGGCCACACCCAGTTGGCTCCCAAATGGCTCCCAAAACGGGGCCGCACAGCAAATCAGGCCCGGTGCTGATCTCTCAGCGCCGGGCCTGACCTGGTGTTTCTCTGTCGGGGTGGCGGGATTTGAACCCACGACCTCTTCGTCCCGAACGAAGCGCGCTGCCAAGCTGCGCTACACCCCGATCGTCGCTGCTCGTCGCGGCGACGTCGTTTACTTTAGCCCACCGGTGGCTGGAGACGAAATCCGGTTTTCGTGCGGTGATGGGGGCGGTGACGGAGGGGGTTGGGGCGGATGTGGTCGAGGGCTGTCAGGAGGACCGCCAGGGCATAGATGGCGAGGCCGAGGAGAAGGGCGTTGCCGAGGACGCTCTTGTAGCCGTGCTGGTCGACGTCGAGGAACGGGTAGAGGTAGCGGGCCGGTGTGCCGGGCAGGATCAGCTCGCCTCGGGTGAGGGAGAACGCCAGGTAGGTGAGCGGGTAGAGGAGCCATGTCGCCGCCTGGCGCAGGTGCAGGTGGCCGGGCGCCGTCAGCAGCAGCCACTCCAGGACCGCCGCGATCGGTGTCACCGTATGCAGTACCTGGTTGGTGATCGCCTGTATGCCGGTCGGCGCGGCCATCTCGTCGGTCATCGAGAACGGGCTCGCGGCGTTCGCCAGCAGCAGGTGGTAGACGAGGCCGGCGATCGCGACGTAGAGGAGCGTCGCGCCGGTCAGGGCCGACGGCAGTGGGCGACGGGCGGTCCAGGCGCGGCGGGCCGAGAGGATGAGGACCAGGGCCAGCAGGATGTTGCTCTGGATCGTGAAGTAGCTCAGGACCCGGACCGGGCTGCCGAGGGCCAGGTCGACGGCCACGGCTCCGGCCGCCGTCAGGGCGACCAGCAACCGGAACACGGCGGCCACCGGGCGCCGTACCGGAGGCACCACCGCCGTGGCGGGGACATGCGAGGGCAGCAGCGCGGGCACTCTGGGAATCGCGGGCAGGTCCGGGATGTCCCTGGGTATCGGGGCGGTCATGCCCTCACGCTAAAGAGAATGGACAAAACGGGCGATGCGGGTGGTCCGTGTGGGTTACCTGGTCATCGCTCGCCGTTACCGCTGCCCAGCGTCAGGTCCACGCCGGTCCACGCTGCCCCGTGCCGGCCCAGGACAGTCCACCTCGGCCCACCCCGGTCCGCGCGGAGTATCAGCGGTCTACCCGCCGCCCAGATACTCCCCGCTGCTCCCGCTGCTCCCGCTGCTCCCGCTGCTCCCCCTACTCCCGCTCCACCAGCGTCAACAACGTCGCCTCCGGCGGGCACGCGAACCGTACCGGCGTGTACCTGTTCGTCCCGCACCCCGCCGACACATGCAGAAACGCCGTACGGCCCTCTGCCCGATGCCTGCTCAGCCCCTTCACCCGCTCCGTGTCGAGGTCGCAGTTGGTGATCAGGGCGCCGTAGAAGGGGATGCACAGCTGGCCGCCGTGCGTGTGGCCGGCCAGGATCAGGGGATAGCCGTCCGCTGTGAACGCGTCCAGCGTGCGCAGATACGGTGCGTGCACCACGCCCATCGAGAAGTCGGCGTCGCCGGAGGGACCGCCGGCCACGTACTCGTAGCGGTCCCGCTTGATGTGCGGGTCGTCCAGTCCCGTCAGCTCTACCGACGCGCCCTCGATCTTCAGCGTCCCGCGCGTGTTCGTCAGGTTCAGCCAGCCCGCCGCGTCGAAGCCGTCCCGGATGTCCTCCCACGGGTTGTGGATCGCGCCCACGACCGGCGGGTTGCCGTTGAGGCCGTGCTTGCCCTGGACCTTCTCGATCAAGTACCGGGCGGGGTTGCGGGGTTTGGGGCCGTAGTAGTCGTTGGAGCCGAAGACGTACGCGCCCGGGAACTCCATCAGCGGGCCCAGCGCGTCCAGCACCTCGGGGACGCCCTCGGGGTCGGACAGGTTGTCACCCGTGTTGAGCACGAAGTCGGGGCGCAGGCCGGCCAGCGAGCGCAGCCAGCGCTGCTTCTTGCGCTGGCCGCTCACCATGTGGATGTCGGAGACCTGGAGCATGCGCAGCGGCCGCATCCCGGCAGGCAGGGCCGGGACGGTCACCCGTCGCAGACGGAAGGAGCGGGCCTCGAAGCCCGCCGCATACACCAGACCGGCGGCGCCAGCCGCCGCGATTCCCAGGGGGACTCCGTATCGCGCGCGCATACAACCATCGTGTCAGACCGCGGGCATCCGCCGCGTCCGGCCCTCGACCGGTCGTGCTCCCGCGCTCCGGCCTCTCCCGCTTCCCCGCGGCCTCTCCCGGCCTCTCCCCGCCTTCCTCCGGCCTCTCCCGCCTTCCCCCCCCGGGCCTCTCCCGCTAAATCAGCGGGCGTTCGTGCTCCCGTACCTGCGACAATCAAACGCATGACCACGCTCAAGTCGAAGCTGCAGGACGACCTCAACACCGCGATCAAGGAGCGCGACGAGCTCCGCTCCTCGACGCTCCGGCTGACGCTCTCCGCGATCACCAAGGAGGAGGTCGCGGGCAAGGAGAAGCGCGAGCTCTCCGACGACGAGGTGCAGAAGGTGATCACCCGCGAGGCGAAGAAGCGGCGCGAGGCCGCCGACGCCTTCGCGCAGGGCGGTCGACCCGAGCAGGCCGAGCGGGAGAAGGCGGAGGGCGAGGTGCTCGCCGCGTATCTGCCCAAGCAGCTCAGCGACGCCGAGCTGGAGCAGATCGTGACCCAGGCCGTCGAGGAGGCCAGGGCGGCGGGCGCCGAGGGGCCGCGCGCCATGGGTGCCGTCATGAAGATCGTGAACCCCAAGGTCGCCGGGCAGGCCGAGGGCGGCCGCGTCGCCGCCGCGGTCAAGAAGCTGCTCGCGGGCTGACAGCAGTCGGTCCCCGCGGCCTTACGAAGTCCAGCGGCTCTACCCCTACCTACGGGGAACACCCGCTACCTACGGGGAACACCCGCGGCATTACGACAATGGGGGCGCCCCTTCGAAAAGGGGCGCCCCCATCACGTCGTACCGGAACCGTCAGGGCCAGTTGCCCCCGTTGCCGTTCCCGTTGTTCCCGCCGTCCTGCCCCTCGAAGAAGTTCTCCGGGACGGAGACGGACGGCGCCGGTTCGGTGCCGCCGTTCGTGCCGCCGCTGTCGTCGGTGCCGCCGCTGATCAGGCCGCCGATGAAGCCGCCGTTGTCGTCGCCGTTGTCACCGTCGTCGTTTCCGTTCCCGTTTCCGTTCCCGTCGCCGCGGTCGCTGTCCTCGTCCGGGATGTCGACGAGGTTGAAGTCGGGCGCGTCCTTGTCCGCCAGCGCGCCGGTCATCGCGTCGCGCCAGATGGGGCCCGGCACCGAGCCGCCGTAGACCTTGTCGTGGTAGACGCCGCCGATGTTGATGTCCACCATCTTGACCTGCTGGCTGGCGCTGCCGACCCAGACAGCGCCCGACAGGTTCGGCGTGTAGCCGACGAACCAGGCGTTCTTGCGCTCGTCCGTCGTACCCGTCTTGCCGGCGTTGGCGCGGTCCGTGAGACCTGCCTCCTGACCGGTACCGGAGTCGACCACACCCTGCAGCAGGGTGTTCACCGAGTCCGCGGTCTTCTCGCTCATCGCCCGCGAGCACGTCGACTTCGGAACCTCCAGCGACTTCTGCTGGTTGCCGACCTTCTGGGTGATCGACTCGATGGCGACCGGCGTGCAGTACATGCCCCGGGAGGCGAAGGTGGCGTACGCGTTCGCCATCGTCAGCGGGGACAGGCCCACGGAACCGAGGGCGACGGCGGGCCGCTCCGGCAGCTTGGTGCCGTCGCCCTGCACCACGTGCAGCGCGTCGGTCATCTCCATCACCGGGCACAGGCCGATGTCGGAGACCATCTGGACGAAGTAGGTGTTGACCGACTTCTCCATCGCCTCCTGCAGGCGGTACGGGCCGACCTCGGACTCGTCCTCGTTCTCGACGGTGTCGCCGTCCTGGTTGACCCATGGCGTGCTGTCACACGTCTGGACCGGGCTCGGATACTCCATCTCGTACGGCGACGAATACTCCTGCGTCACCGGCCGCCCCTCCTCCAGCGCGGCCGCCGCCACGAACGGCTTGAACGTCGAACCCGTCGGGAAACCGAAGTTGGAGCCGCCGTAGGCCGCGTCGACCGAGTAGTTGTACTCGGTCTCGTTCTTGCCGTAGCCGTACGGCTTCGACTGGCCCATCGCGAGGATCTTGCCGGTGCCCGGCTCGACCAGGGTGGACGCCGCGGCGACCCTGTCGTCCTGGTTGACGTGGTCCTTGAGGGACTGCTGCACCGACTCCTGGGCCTGCGGGTCGAGGGTCGTACGGATCGTCAGGCCGCCCCGGTTCCAGACCTTCGCCCGGGCCTCCTTGGTCTTGCCGAAGACCGGATCGCTGAGGAAGACGTTCTCGACGTAGTCGCAGAAGAAGCTGGCCCCCTGGACCGCGGTGATGCAGCCCTCCTTGGGCTGGCTGACCTTCAGGTCCAGCGGCGTCGCCATGGCCTTGTCGGCCTCCGCCTGGGAGACGTCGCCGACATCGGCCATGCGCTGCAGTACGGTGTTGCGCCGCTTGGTGGCCTCGGCCTCGTCGTTGACCGGGTCGTACCGGCTGGGGGACTGGACGATGCCGGCGAGGAGGGCCGACTGCTGGAGGTTGAGGTCCTTGGCGGGCTTGGAGAAGTAGCGCTGGGCGGCCGCCTCCACACCGTAGGCCTGCTGGCCGAAGAACGTGATGTTCAGGTAGTTCTCAAGGATCTTCTTCTTGCCGAGCTCCTCCTCGACCTGGATCGCGTACGCCAGCTCCTCGATCTTGCGGCCGAGGGTCTGCTGGGTGGCCTCCGCGACCTTCTCCGGATCGTCGCCGGCCTCCTCCACGAACACGTTCTTCACGTACTGCTGGGTGAGCGTGGACGCGCCCTCGGCGATGCCGCCGCTCTGGGCGTTCCGGTTCAGCGCGCGCAGGACGCCTCTGAGGTCGACCGCGCCGTGCTCGTAGAAGCGGGCGTCCTCGATCGCGACGATCGCCTTCTGCATGTACGGCGAGATGTCCTTGAGGTTGACCACCGTGCGGTTACGTGAGTACACGGAGGCGATCTGGTCGCCGTTGGCGTCGAGGATCGTGGTGCGCTGGCTCAGCGGCGGGGTCCTCAGGTTGGCCGGGATGTCGTCGAACGCCTCGACCGACCCTCTGGCCGCCAGCCCCAGCGCGCCGAAGGCGGGCAGCGCGATGCCGGCCATCACGGCTCCCGCGAGCACACTGACACCGAGGAACTTGGCGGCCTGCTGAATGGGCGACAGCCCACCACCCGAGCGCTTCTTTGGCATGGGGGCAGCCTAATCCGTACCTGAGTCCGATCCGAGGGAGCGGTGCGTCCCGAGAGGTTCGAACCCGTCACATACAGGGGTTCACGCAGGTGTCCAGGGCTCGCCCGCATCACGGCATGGCAACGCCGACCGCCTACCTTCTCATTCGCCGGACACGCCGACAGGCCTTGGCCTAAGCTGCTCTCAACTGTCACAGCAGTGAGGTCACGTATCAATACGTCCGGCGACCCCGAATCGTTCTGGAAGTAGCCCAACTTTTTTGTGGGGCGCGTGCCCGAATCCGCCTTGTGTGTCACTCGGCGTCCGTTGTGACCCTGAAGAACTGTCCCGGTTTGCCGGGATGATCACGCATGTCGTCACCTCACTCCCCCGGGTGATCTGCCGCTTACCCATAGTCCGTTCGGGCCATTCAAGATTGGGCCCGCTGGGGGTGTTGCGCTGTGCCCACCTTCCGTAACGTCCTCAACTGGCGGCGGTGAATATGCCGCTGCCGCCGTGGGGGAGCCTCGATTCGGGAGAGGACGGCGCCGGTATGGGCTGGGTAACCGACTGGAGTGCGCAGGCGGCCTGCCGCACTACCGATCCGGATGAACTGTTCGTTCAAGGAGCAGCGCAGAACAGGGCCAAGGCGGTGTGCACCGGATGTCCGGTGCGGACCGAGTGCCTGGCCGACGCGCTGGACAACCGCGTCGAGTTCGGCGTGTGGGGAGGCATGACGGAGCGGGAACGCCGCGCACTGCTGCGCAGGCGCCCCACCGTGACCTCCTGGCGCCGGCTGCTGGAGACCGCGCGGACGGAGTACGAGCGGGGGGCCGGCATCCTGCCCCTCGATGACGACGAGGTGTACGAGAACTACGCGGCGGTGAGCTGAGGCTGCCCCTCCAGGGGTTTCCTCTTCAGGGGTTTTCTCTTCAGGGTTTCCCCCTTCAGGGATTTCCCTCAGTCACTGCTCGGCAGCTCCGGCCGGTTGGCCGCGAGCCGGTTCCCGATGTCCCGCAGCCCCGCGAGGTCGTGTACGTCGCCGGGCAGCGCGGCCACTTCGGCCATCGCCACCTCTGGGTGGAGCGCGGTGAAGCGATCGCGCGTGCGCTGCTCGCGGGAGAGCAGCTGCATACGCTCGGCGTGCAGCCTCAACAGGCCTGCGGTGAGCTGGTCGACGGAGCGTTCCGGGTCCGGGTCGGCGGGGGAGCCTTCGGCCGGCGCTGGTGTCCTGGAAGCGGGAGATGTCGCGGAAGCGGGAGATTCTGAACTGCCGTACGGGTCGGGAGAGTTACGAAGTCCAGCTTTCCCACCCTCCTGATCGACAATGCGGGGCTCTTCAAGATTTTCCGCAGCGGCACCGTCCACGGGGTCCCGGCCGGGGTCGTTCACGGGATCCCCGCTGGGATCGACGACGGTCGCCCCCGTGGGATCGACGACGGTCGCCCCCGTGGGATCGACGACGGTCGCCCCCGTGGAATCGACG
The DNA here is from genome assembly GCF_009709555.1 of Streptomyces blattellae. Classification (GTDB taxonomy): domain Bacteria; phylum Actinomycetota; class Actinomycetes; order Streptomycetales; family Streptomycetaceae; genus Streptomyces; species Streptomyces blattellae. Next base: position 29,497 of record NZ_WJBG01000214.1, read on the forward strand.
ACGGTCGCCCCCGTGGGATCGACGACGGTCGCCCCCGTGGAATCGACCACGGTCGCCCCCGCCGGTTCGCTCGCGGTTGCCCCTGCAGGTTCGTTCGCGCCTTCCCCCGCGGGTTCGCCCGCGAGATCAAGGTTCTCCGCGGCGGCGAGCGCCCGCTCGGCCGACAGCCGGGCGGCGCCGCTGCCGTGGACCCGGTTGAGTACCAGGCCCGCCAGCGGCATGTCCTCGGCGGCCAGCCGCTCCACGAAGTACGCGGCCTCCCGCAGCGCGTCCCGCTCCGGCGCCGCGACCACCAGGAACGCCGTCCCGGGCGCCTGCAGCAGCTTGTACGTCGCGTCCGCGCGGGTACGGAAGCCGCCGAACATCGAGTCCATCGCCGCCACGAAGGTCTGTACGTCCTTCAGCAGCTGACCGCCCAGCAGCTTGCCCAGCGCGCCGGTCATCATCGACATCCCGACGTTCAGGAACTTCATCCCCGCCCGCCCGCCGACCTTCGCGGGGGCGAGGAGAACCCGGATCAGCTTGCCGTCCAGGAACGACCCCAGGCGCTTGGGCGCGTCCAGGAAGTCCAGCGCGGAACGGGACGGGGGCGTGTCGACGACGATCAGGTCCCATTCGTCCTTCGCACGCAGCTGCCCCAGCTTCTCCATCGCCATGTACTCCTGCGTGCCCGCGAAGCCCGCCGAGAGCGACTGGTAGAAGGGGTTGCTCAGGATGGCCGCCGCCCGCTCGGGGTCCGCGTGCGCCTCGACGATCTCGTCGAAGGTGCGCTTCATGTCGAGCATCATGGCGTGCAATTCGCCGCCCGCCCGTCGCCCACCACTCTCAATTGAATCGCTGCGCGATGCCCCTGAGTGATCCTCCACGCCCTTGACCCGGCGCGGGACGTTGTCCAGGGAGTCGATGCCCATGGACTGGGCGAGCCGGCGGGCCGGGTCGATGGTGAGGACGACCACCTTCCGGCCGCGCTCGGCGGCACGCAGCCCCAGCGCCGCCGCCGTGGTCGTCTTGCCGACCCCGCCCGAGCCGCAGCACACCACGATGCGCGTCTTCGGATCGTCGAGCAGCGCATCGACGTCGAGCATGCGCGTGGGGGAGAGGTGGTGGCGGGCGGTGTCGTGCGTGTGGGCCGAGTGCTCCGGACTCATGACATCCCCTGTTCCCGCAACTCGGTGGCGAGTTCGTACAGGCCCGCCAGGTCCATGCCCTCGGCGAGCAGCGGCAGTTCGTGCCGCGGCAGGCCCAGCTCGCTCAAAACGTCCCGCTGTTCGTGCTCCAGGGTGTACCGCTCGGCGTACTCCTCGGCCTGCTCCAGCAGCGGATCGACCAGCTTCTCGGCGTTCCCGCCGCGCCGCGCGCCGCCGAGTCCGGCGGCCGACAGCGACCTGGCGACCGAGGTCCGCGGCACGGCTCGTACGAGATCCAGATCGGCCGCGTCCAGCAGCTCGGGCCGCACCATGTTCACCATGATCCGCCCCACCGGCAGCCGCGCCGCCCGCAGCTCGGAGATCCCGTCCACGGTCTCCTGCACGGGCATCTCCTCAAGCAGCGTCACCAGGTGGACGGCCGTCTCCTTGGACTTCAGCACCCGCATCACAGCCTGCGCCTGATTGTGTATCGGGCCGATCTTCGCCAGCCCGGCCACCTCGTCGTTGACGTTCAGGAAGCGGGCGATGCGCCCGGTGGGCGGGGCGTCCATGACGACGTAGTCGTACACGAATCCTCCCGACTTGTCCTTCCTGCGCACGGCCTCGCACGCCTTGCCGGTCAGGAGTACGTCCCTCAGGCCCGGCGCGATGGTGGTGGCGAAGTCGATGGCGCCGAGCTTCTTCAGGGCCCGGCCCGCACCGCCCAGCTTGTAGAACATCTGGAGGTAGTCCAGCAGGGCCAGTTCGGGGTCGATGGCGAGTGCGTACACCTCCCCGCCCCCGGGAGCGACGGCGATCTTGCGCTCCTCGTAAGGCAGCGCCTCCGTCTCGAAGAGCTGTGCGATGCCCTGCCGACCCTCGACCTCGACGAGAAGCGTGCGCTTCCCCTCGGTGGCCAGGGCCAGCGCGAGTGCGGCGGCCACCGTGGTCTTACCGGTTCCGCCCTTGCCGCTGACGACCTGGAGCCTGCTCACGTATTCGAGCCTAACCAAACGGCCCCCGGAGTACGCGGGAGGCTGTGGACAACGTACGCGGGAGGCTGTGGACAACGTGTGCGCGAGGCCGCGTGCGGCAGCGGATACAGTCGGCCCCATGACCAAGTGGGAATACGCAACCGTGCCACTGCTCGTCCACGCCACGAAGCAGATTCTGGACACCTGGGGCGAGGACGGCTGGGAGCTCGTCCAGGTCGTGCCCGGGCCGAACAACCCCGAGCAGTTGGTGGCCTACCTGAAGCGGGAGAAGCAGTGAGCGCCGTCGAGACGAAGCTGGCCGAGCTCGGGCTGACCCTGCCGGAGGTCGTCCCGCCGCTCGCCGCGTACCAGCCGGCCGTGCGGAGCGGTGTGTACGTCTACACCGCCGGGCAGCTCCCGATGGTGGACGGCAAGCTTCCGGTCACCGGCAAGGTGGGCGCCGAGGTCACGCCCGAGGAGGCCAAGGCCCTCGCCCGCACCTGTGCGCTGAACGCCCTCGCCGCGGTCAAGTCCGTCGCGGGTGACCTGGACCGCATCGCGCGCGTGGTGAAGGTCGTCGGCTTCGTCGCCTCGGCCGCCGACTTCACCGGGCAGCCGGGCGTCCTCAACGGCGCGAGCGAACTCCTGGGCGAGGTCCTCGGCGACAAGGGCGTACACGCGCGCAGCGCGGTGGGCGTGGCGGTACTGCCGCTCGACGCGCCCGTGGAGGTCGAGGTCCAGGTGGAGCTGGTGCCGTAACGGCCCCGGGGTGCGTCTCGAACATCAGCCCGCCCCGGGATACCCTCCGCCCATGGCAAACGGGCAGTGGTATCCGCAGGAGTGGCCGGTCCTCATCCGCGCCCTCGCGGACGGGACCCTCACCCCGGTCACCCCGAGGCGCGCGGCCACCGTCATGCTCCTGAAGGACACCGGCAGCGGCCCCGTCGTCCACATGCTGCGCAGACGCGCCTCCATGGCCTTCGCCGGAGGCGCGTACGCGTATCCGGGCGGCGGCGTCGACCCCCGCGACGACGACCACCACATCCGCTGGGCGGGCCCCACGCGCGCGTGGTGGGCGGCCAGACTCGGCGTCGACGAGACGACGGCGGCCCAGGCGATCGTCTGCGCGGCGGTACGGGAGACCTACGAGGAGGCAGGCGTCCTTCTCGCCGGCCCCACCCCCGACTCGGTCGTCGGCGACACCACCGGCGACGACTGGGAGGCGGACCGGGCCGCCCTGGTCGCGCGGGACCTGTCCTTCGCCCAGTTCCTGGAGCGCCGTGGCCTGGTCCTCCGCTCGGACCTGCTGGGCGCCTGGACCCGCTGGATCACCCCGGAGTTCGAACCCCGCCGCTACGACACCTGGTTCTTCGTGGCCGCCCTGCCCGAGGGCCAGCGCACCCGGAACGTCTCCACGGAGGCCGACCGCACGGTGTGGACGGCACCGGCCGATGCCGCCGCGGCGTACGACAAGGGCGAGCTGCTGATGATGCCGCCCACCATCGCGACCCTGCGTCAGCTGTCCCCGTACGCCACGGCCGCCGCGGCGCTCGCCGCCGCCCCCGACCGTGACATGACCCCTGTCCTGGCCAGGGCCCGCATCGGGGACGACGAGATCGTGCTGTCCTGGCCCGGTCACGACGAGTTCACGAAGCACATCCCCACGGCCGGGCCTGAAGCATGAGGCACGCCAGACCCCGCACGACCCGGACCGTCGCCCCGTACGCCCGCACGACCCGGACCGTCGCCCCGTACGCCC
>NZ_WJBG01000215.1 GCF_009709555.1 Streptomyces blattellae
GCCTAATGGGAGCTGCCGGGTCGGAGAGACTCGGTGCCGTAGCCGCCAGCAGGTGAGCACTTATGTCGCCGGAACCACTGTGAGTTCTGTGGTCAGACCGTGCCCCTGCTGGTTGGCCGGAAGGCCATGACCGCTGATGGGGTGGCGTGCCCGCCGAGCTGAGCGTGAGCACTGGATCCATTAGGCCGCGTGCCGTGTCTTCCGCGGGCTGCATGACCGGGAAGTACCTGACCTGGAGGATGAGTTGCTGCTGATCGGCGACGACTGGGCCGAGGACCACCACGATGTCGAAGTCCAGGACACCACCGGCCGCCGCCTCGCGACCGCAAGGTTGCCCGAGGGCGCGGACGGTATCACCAAGCTCCACGAGCTTGTGGCGAAGCATGCGGGTGAGGACCTCGTCCCCTGCGACGTGATCGTCGGGATCGAGACGGACCGCGGCACCTGGGTGCAGGCCCTGCTTGCGGCCGGCTACCGGGTCTACGCGATCAACCCTCGGCAGGTCGCCCGGTTCAAGGAGCGGTACAGCACCTCCGGCGCCAAGAGCGACAGAGGCGACGCCCACGCGCTGGCCGACATGGTCCGCATCGACCGCGACCAGCTGCGGCCCATCGCCGGCGACAGCGACCAGGCCCAGGCCGTCAAGGTCGTCGCCCGCGCCCACCAGACCCTGATCTGGGAACGCACCCGCACCTTCCAACGACTGCGCAACACGCTGCGCGAGTACTTCCCCGCAGCCCTGAACGCCTACGCGAGCCTGGAGCTGACCAGCACCGACGCGCTGGAACTGCTCATCAAGGCGCCCACCCCCCAGGCGGCGGCCAGGCTCACCCGCATCCAGATCACCGCCATCTTGGCCCGCGCCCGACGCCACAACCGGGACCAGAAGGCCGGGGCCATCCAGGCCGCCTTGCGCGAGAAGCACCTGGAACTGCCCGAGCCGGTGGCCGCCGCCTACGGGGCCACCACGACCGCCCATGCTCGTCTCCTGATCGCCCTCAACGAACAGATAGCCGCGATGGAAGAGCAGGTGAAGGCGCATTTTCTCGCGCACCCGGACGCTGAGATCTACCTCTCCATGCCCGGCATCGGAGAGATCACCGGCGCCCGGGTGCTCGCCGAGTTCGGGGACGATCCCACCCGTTACAGCTCCGCCAAGGCCCGCAAGAACTACGCCGGAACCAGCCCCGTTACCCGGGCCTCCGGCAAGAGCCACACCGTCCAGGCCCGCTACGTGCGCAACAACCGGCTCGCCGACGCGCTTCAGCGCCAGGCGTTCTCCGCCCTGCGGGCCTCACCCGGCGCCCGCCGGTACTACGACAAGCAGCGAGCCCGCGAGGCCGGCTACAACTCTGCCCTCCGCCAGGTCGGCAACAGGCTCGTCGGCATCCTCCACGGATGCCTCAAGACCCGCACCCTCTACGACGAAGCAACCGCCTGGTCGCACCACGCACAACCCCATACCGCTTGACACCAAACGACATGGGGTGTCTGACCAGAATCTCGTCGCCCAGGTGCAGGACCGAGTTTCCCGTCTCCTGTCTCGACAGCGCCTTTCCGTCGAAGTGACGGGTGACTTCGCCCGTGCCGATCCGGAGTGTCTCCACACAGAGCTCGCTGCTCAGGTTCAACTTCGAGCGGCCGTACCTCAGGGCCAGTTCGGAGGTGTCCGGTGAGAAGGACGCCCTGTAGTACCACGCGGGGACTTCAGCGGAGACTACGTGCGTGATCAGCGGCTTTTGCGGCAACCGGTCGACGAGGTCCCGCAGTTGACCGGGAGACCGCACCGACGCTCCCGAGAGCACTTCCGCCACTCCTCCGGCGCGCTCCGGCACGGGCAGGAGGGCGGCAGCCGCGGCCGCCTTGGCCGGCGGCAGGTCGCGTGTGAGGCGGCGCAGCTCAGCCCAGTCCTGACGCTCCGCCAGATGGTGTGCGAGGTAGTCGAGTTCGTCGTACGTCATCTCGGCGATCCGGTCGCGCCGGTCACCGGTGACCACTACCCGGATGACCTCTCCGTCACCCTCGGCGGCCATGACCGTACGCAGTCGTCCGCGCAGCCCGGGGGTTGCCGCGCGGTAGGCCAGGGCCAGCAGTGAGCCGTCCGGATCGAGGGCCTGGCGCTGGGCCGGCTGCCCGATGAGGGTGAGATACGCGGCCTGGTCGGCGGGCTCGGACGGTGCCACCGCCAGCAGGTCCCCGACATCTGGGTCGGGCAGGTCGGCGGCCCGGCGGCGTACCGCTTCGTGCACGGCGGGATCGCCCGCGGCGCACGCCCTCACCACCTGCGACCAGGCACGCCGGGCACGCCACCCGCGGGAGCCGTCGGCCCGTCGGCGCGCGGCGAGCTCGGTCAGCCGGGAGGCCTGGGGTGCGCCGAGCGACTTCGTCATACGGCTCACCCGCCCAACTCGATCTCGTGGTCCCCGGCACGCGCGGTGGCGTGCGTGTCTCCGAGCCCCACGTCGTGCCGGAACCGGTGTTCCAGGCACGTCCGCAGCAGTCCCAGCGCCTGCCGGGACGATTCGTTCAGGACCGGGTGCTCCATCACCGTGACCACTTTCGTCAGCTCCCCGTGGCCCATCACGCCCATGGGGCCGGCGACGAACGGGCGAAGGGCGAGGGCGGTGAGGACGTAGATGTCGACGGCGCCCTCTTCCAGGCCCGCCACCGCCAGTAGGTCTCCCCCTGGCGACACCCGTGCGCAACGCGCCCTGGCACGAGGCGTGTCGGCGAGTAGGGGGATCTGCTCGGACACGGGGTCTTCGGGCATGGGCGTGTCACGCGTCGGCGGCACGTCGAGGAGTTGCAGATGCGTTCCCGTGACGGCGAGGAACCGGTCCAGTGCGGGTGACCAGGCGAGGTGGACCGGAACTGTCCCGTACGTCCAGGCCCGGGACATCAGTGGTACCTCTGAGGTCGTCAGAGGTTCGTGCCACACATGCAGACCGCCGGATCCGGTGCCGCAGACAAGGGCGGAGGGCGAGATGGCGGCCGACTGGATGCCGTATCTCAGGGTTTCGGGGCGAATGAGCTGGTGCACGACGGAATTGGCGAGGTCGACCACGATGTGGGCGTTTTCGCTGACCACCGCGATCACGCGCCCCTCCGCATCGACTGTGGTGGCCCTCGGAGCGAAATACTCCGTCCCACCCAGTTTGTCGCTGTAGGTAAGGCCCCCGCCGGAGCGGCCGACGAACACCGCCCACATGCTCGACTTGGGGGCCCTCGCGGTCACGGCAAAGGCACGGTCGCCGGTGATGCGCTCCACGCCACGCACGTCGCTGGGCTGGTTGGCCAGCGTCAGCGTGCCGCTCTCGGCGGCGTAGTGGATCTGCTTACCCGCCACGAGGGCCATGGCGTCGGAGCCCAGATGCGCGATCCGCCGCGCCGGATGCGGGAGGTCGTCGTCCAGCCATACCAACGTCAGACCGGCGAGATCGACGATACCGGCGCAATGCCCCGGCCCCCGCCCGGCGAACGCGAGTTGGCTGCCGTCCGGACCGAAGTCGAGAGCGTGCACCGCGATCGCCTGCTCGTCGGGGGCGCTCGGCCAGATCCGGGTGCGAGGGATGGAGTTGAGCGGACCCGCGCCGGCCAGGGCTTCCACGAACCGGGCCATGGCCTTCGAGTCCGCCGCACGCAGCGCTTCGAAGACACGGCGGTCGTCCTCGCCGGACGGCCGCCAGTCGCCGAACCTGTCGGCCACTCGCACCGCATCGGGCAGTGGCATCAGCAGCGTGAGGGGCCACAAGCGGTCCCAGTCACGTCGATCCGCCAACCGATCTGCCACATACCTGCGTTCGTCCTTGGAGAGGGAGGCGAAGTCTCCCCGCTGGGCACTCTGTCCCGCCAGCACGCGCAGCACATCCAGGGCGCCCAGTCTGCTCATCTCGGTCCGCAGAACCGAACGCTGCTCGTCGGAGGCAGCCCGGTAGCCGAGCGCCAGGAGAGAGCCGTCGGGATCCAGCGCCCGATACTGCGCCAGCTGCCCGGTGCGTACGAAGAACACGGCACGCTGGACCTGATCGGCGGGCGCGAGGTGGTGCTCGGCGCAGAAGGCTGCCGCCCAGGGGGAGTCCAGAGCCGCCGCGCAGAACAGGTCGATGGTCTCGGGGTCGCCCGCAGCGAGCAGCCGGGCCCGGGCACGTTCGCCGAGCGGGTGGCCGAAGCGCAGCGCGGCATCGACGAGCGTGCCTTGTTCCAGGGGTACGTCTTCCAGGGGTACGTCGTCGAGCGCCAGGCGGCTGAGGGAGCGCATCCGGGCCTCGGAGGCCGCTGGGGCGGGGCCCCAGTGCTTCAGCAGTGACCACAGCTCGGCGTCGTCCCGGTCGAGCCAGTCCTGCCATGCGGCCTCGATGAGCAGGGCCGGTACGGGCGTTGAACCCTGTGTCAGCTCCGCCATGAGAGGCGAAGCCCACCGCCCCGGAGACGGCCCGGACGCCGACGGCGTCAGCCAGCACCGGAACACCGCCTCCTGGCCGTAGGTCTCCCTCGCGCGGGCGACGGCGCGCAGGGCCAGGGGCACGCCCGTGTCGGCAGCACGCAAGACGGCAGCGAGAGCCCGGCGGCCCAGCCGCGACTCCGGAGTGGCCCGCAGCCGTAGCACCAGTGCGGCGGTCCATACCCCCATCGGCCTCACCTCTCTCCGTCCTTGCCCAGAGCGATGTCCGTGGCGGCACTCACGGTCACCGGACCGGAGCCCAGCGCGATGTCCCCACCGAAGCGCTCGCGGAGACAGGCCGCCAGCAGGTGCGGTGCGTCTCGTAGCACGGGGTCGCCCATCTTCGTACGCAGGTCCCGTACGCGTTGCGCGTCCTGGGGGCCGCCGTGCAGCAGGGGTTGTTCCACCCGCAGTTGGTCCCAGCGGTGGTGCTCGGCCAACTGGTGCCCGGCGTAGTCGAGTTCGTCGTCCGCCATCTCGGCGATCCGGTCGCGTGGGTCGCCGGTGACCACCACCCGGATCACCGCGGTGTCGCCCTCGGCCGCCACGGGCGTCCGCAGCCGCTCCCGCACATCGGGCGCAGCGGACCGGTGGGCAAGGACGTCGGCGTGCCAGTCGGCTGAGCGAGTGCGCGGGGGGCACGGCGTCGGGTGTGGCGGGGCGATTCCACCGTTTCAGCAGGGACCACAGCTCGCTGTCGTGCTCCGCCAGCCAGTCGCTCCAGGCGGCGTCGACGACCCAGCCGGGAACCGTCGAGGCGTCGGCCGCCAGTTCGTCGAGCACGGGGGAGGCCCACGGCCGTGCCGGGCGGTCGGACAGCGACGGTTCCAGCCACACCTGCCACAGCGCTTCGTGCCCCCGGGCGGCGACGGCCCGCGCGAGGGCCCGCGAAGCCGAGGGCTCACCGGCGTCGGCCGCGCGCACCACGGTGAACAGGGCCCGGTCCAGCCGCTGCCCTCGCAGGGGAAGCCGCAGCAGCAGTGCGGCTACGCGTGGACGCATGATCATCGCCCTGGCCGGTCCTCGCCCGGGGCTACGTCCTGCGGCCCGCCCGCGGAGGCCGGCCCGGGGTCCGGCGCGAGGCCCCCGCGGAAGCGCTCCGCACGGCACACGTCGTGGAGCCCGAGAGTCCTTCGTACGGCAGGAGCCCCGATCCGCAAGCACAACATCCGTACGCGTCGCCGGTCATGCGGGGTGGTGTGCAGCAGCGGCCGTTCCACGGCTGCACGTGCGCGGAGACGGTCGAGTTCGCCGTGTGACAGTTCGGCGATCCGGTCCCGCTGCTCACCGGTGTTCACCACTCGGATCGCCTCCCCCGCGCCCTCCCGGCCAGAGCCGTACGCAGCCGCCCGCGCGGTTCCGCGTCGGCCGCCCGGTAGGCCGGTGCGAGCAGCCGGTCCCGGGCGTGTTCGCCGATCGGGTGGTCGAAGCGGGCGCCGGTGCCGGCGGGCTGCCGGGCGTCGGGGGGCGGCTCTTGGCGGCCGAGAGCCAGTCGGCTGAGACCGCACGGGTCGGCGAGGTCGGCGACGTGGGACGCGGGCCGCCCCCACCTCTTCAGCAGCGCCCACAGCCCCGCTCCGGCCTCGTCCAGCCGGTCGCGCCAGGCCGTGTCCACGGGGAACCCGGGCACAGGCGCCGTACGGGCGGCCGGCCGCCGCCCGGCAGGTGACGCCCGGCGGTCGGCGAACGGCGCCGACCGCCGCAGCCAGGACGCCCAGGCCATGCTGTGGGCCTCGCGGCGCAGGCAGGAGCCGCCCGGCAGCGCAAGCCAGACCAGAACCGCGACGGCACCGAGCCGCTCCGCTCCACCGGGCCGCTTCGCTCCACCGAGCCGCTTCGCTCCACCGAGCCGCTTCGCTCCACCGGACCATGCCATGGCCCTACACCTCCAGTACCGGTACCTGGTGCTCGGCCGCCCGGTCCGCCCCGGTGAACGACGCCGACTGGGCGCGGCCTTCGCGCAGCCAGGCGCGCAGGTCCTCGATGACCTCGCGTTGGGAGCGGCTGAGGGGGACGGTGCGGGCGGCGGCGCGGGCGATGTCGTCGGTGGTGATGTCGCGTTCCTCGGCGAACGCCTCGTACATCGCGTCCACCACGACCTGTTCCAGCTCGGCGCCGACGAATCCGTCGCAGACCCGGGCCAGTTCGTACACGTCGAACATCTGCGGCTTGCGGCCGCGTTTGCGCAGGTGGACGGTGATGATCTCGCGGCGTTCCTCTTCGGTGGGCAGGTCGAGGAAGAACACCTCGTCGAAGCGGCCCCGGCGCAGGGTCTCCGGCGGCAGGGCGCTGACGTCGTTGGCGGTGGCCACCACGAACACCGGGGCGGTCTTCTCCTGCATCCAGGTCAGCACGGTGCCGAAGACCCGCTGCGAGGTGCCGCCGTCGTGCCCGCCGGACGACAGCGCCTTCTCCACCTCGTCGATCCACAGCACGCACGGGGAGACGGTCTCGGCCAGGCGCAGGGCGCGGCGCACCCGTTCCTCCGACTCGCCGACCAGGGAGCCGAACAGCGCGCCGACGTCCAGGCGCAGCAGCGGCAGCCGCCACAGCCCGCCGATCATCTTCGCCGTCAGGCTCTTGCCGGTGCCGGGGATACCGATCAGCGCGATGCCCTTGGGCGCGGGCAGCCGGAACTGGCGGGCGGCGTCGCCGAAGGCGCGTTCGCGCAGCCGCAGCCACTCCTTGAGCACGTCCAGGCCGCCGAGGTCGTCGGGGCTCTCCTCGGCGCTGTAGAACTCCAGGGCCTCGTTCTCCCGGATGACGGCCTTCTTCTCCGCCAGCACCGCCTCGATGTCGCGGTCGTCGAGGACCTCGTCCCGCACGATGGCCTTGGCGAAGGCCCGCCGGGCCTGGGCGGCGGTCAGGCCCAGCGCGGCCTGCGCCAGCCGGCTGCGGCCCGCCGCGGTGAGCGTGGACTTCACCCCCTTGGTGCTGTCGATGAGATGGTCCAGCTCCCGGCGCAGCGCGTCGGCCTCGGGCAGCGGCATCTCCACCACCACCGCGTCGTCGCCCAGTTCCACGGGCAGGTCGCGCACCGGGGTGGTGACGATCAGCGAGGAGCCGGTGAAGACGAGTTTGTGGGCGAGGTTGCGCAGGCGCCGGCGCACGGCCGGGTCGCGTTCCCAGAAGGCGTGGAAGTCTTTGAGGACGTACAGGTCGCGGCGGTGCGGTTCCTTCTGCGCCAGTTCCTTGATCTTGGTCAGGGCGTCCGGCGGGGTGGCCGCCCTGGGCAGCTGACGGCCCGACGCCGACTCCAGGCCGTCGGCGATGTCCCAGGTGATGAGGTCGGAGGAGGGGTCCCGGTCCCGGCGGACCTGGTCCAGCACGTCCAGTGCCCGCTGCTCCTCGACCGTGACCAGCACGATCAGCGCCACCCGGGCGCGCAGGTACAGCCGGATCTCGTCGTGGATGTTCACCGTGCCCACGTCAGAACTCCCCTTCCGGTGCGGCCATCCCGGTGAATGTCAGCGTCCCGTCGTCCGTGACGGTGATCTCCAACTCCGGTACGGCGGCCAGGTCGCCGGCCGTGTAGCGCCCGGTGCGCAGCCAGTACTCCTTGTTCGCCGAGCCCCGCAGCCCCCGCGCCAGACGGAGGCGCGCGTTGTAGCGTCCGGCGATCACCACGTCCGCGTCGGCGACGGCCGCCGAGCGGGCCGCGTCCGCCTCGATCTCGGCCCGGGAGAACCCGCTCAGCACGATCACCGACAGTCCGCTGCGGGCCCGCACCGCGCCGCAGAACGCGGCCACCGCGGCGGGCTGCTCCAGCGGCTCACCACCCGTCACCGTGACCCCCTCGACGCACGCGGCGTCGGCCAGCACCTCCTCGGCCACCTCGCCGGCCGTCCGCACGACACCCGCGCCCGACCCGGAATGCGTCTGAGGGTTGAAGCAGCCGGGGCAGCCCAAGGCACACCCCTGACTCCACACCACATACCGAACTCCCGGACCGTTGGCGGCACTTCGAGGCACCACGGCATGCAGCCGCCACGGTGCGTCCAGGCCGCTCACCCCTGCCACAGCCGGTCCTGCTCCTCGGTCCCGTCCTGCTGATAGGCCTCCTCGGTGAGCACCTGGTGCTCCACCGCCCCGCCGAGCAGCCGGACCAACTCGTCGGTGTCCGCCACACACCGCGTGCCGGCCACCCCTTGGACGTGCACCTCCACGGTGCCGTCCGCCGCGATGACGACCTCGACACTCTCCTCCGCCATCAACTCGCCCTCCACCCAGGGAAAAAGACCCCGCCATTGTGCCGGGAAGAGCTCGGGAGGGGTCCCGGGATACTCCAGTTCGGGCGAGCCTGTACGCGTCGCGGGCGGTGTGCAAGAGGGCGGGCCGGCTACGTGCTCGCGGTCTCGTCCGGGTGGAGGGCGTCGAGGACGAGGGTGAGGCCGAAGGTGAACTCGTCGGCGTAGTCGTAGCCGGTTTTGAGGACGTGCTCGGTGGCCAGCTCGGTGAGGTGGGGGTGGGTGTCGGCCGGCATGTCGCGCAGGATGGCGCTCGCGACCTCGTCCAGCTCCGCCGCACCTCGGAACGGCAGGCTCAGCTCCTGGAGCACGAAGCCGTACAGGTAGCTGTCGATCAGTGAGACGGCGTGCGCGGTCATCGGGACGGAGAATCCGCCCGCGCGCAACGCGCCGAGCACGGCGTCGTGGTGGCGCAGGGTCGCGGGGCCGGGCTGGGAGCGCGAGCACATCAGGCCGATGGCCCAGGGGTGGCGCTTGAGGGCGGCGCGGGTGGAGTTCGCGCGGTGGTGCATGGCGCTTTTCCAGTCCGTGTCCTGCGGCGGCACATCGATCTCGTCGAACACGGCGTCCACCAGGCCGTCGAGGATGTCCTCCCGGCCGGTCACATGGTGATAGAGCGACATCGCCTCGACGCCCAGCGGTTCGGCGATGGCCCGCATGGTGAGTGCGGCGGTCGAGCCTTTGTCGTCCGCCACCGCCATCGCCGTACGGATCACCCGCTCGCGGCTGAGCGGGGTGCGTGCCGACGCCCTGCGCCGAGCTCCCTTGCCGCTCTCGCCCATCCGGCCTCCCCTTCCATCCCACTTGACCGCCTTACGGCATAAGGCTAGCGTACCTTACAACATAAGGTCAGGATGCCGGCGAAAGGCTTGCGCCATGGGCACGGATCGGGTGAAGAAGGTCTGCATCGTCGGAGCTTCCGGGAAGCTCGGGCAGTACATGGTCCGGCACGCACTGGAACGCGGCTATGAGGTGGTCGGTGTGTGCCGGGAGCGCAGTGTGCCGAAGCTGGCCGGGTTCGAAGGCCGGATGACCGTCGTGCCCGGAGACACGAACGACCCCGAGGTGATCCGGCGGGCCGTCGCCGGGTGCGACGGGGTGCTGACGGTGCTGGTCCCCTGGGGCGTACGGCAGTACTCGTCGGGCACGGCACAGGCGGTGCTCGACCATGCCCGGCCGGGCGCGCGTCTGGTCTTCTCCTGCGGCTGGCACATCACGCGCGACGGCAAGGACACGTACTCGCGGACGTTCACCCTCGCCCTCCGGGTCGCCGCCGCGCTGGCCAAGCTCGTCCGTGCCGCCGAGATCGACGACCAGGTGGAGGCGTGCCGACGGGTGTTCGCCAGCGACACCCGGTGGACCGTGGTGCGTGGCAGCAGCCTGGAGGAGGGCGAGAGCCAGGGCCTGCCGGTGTGGAGCCGGCACGTGGGAGACCCGGTGCTGGCCAGCAACCTGACCCGCCGCGTCGACTTCGCGCTGTTCATGGTGGAAGCGCTCACCGACGACACGCTCGTCCAGGAGGCCCCGGCCATCGTCGGCTGCCGCACCCCCAGCGCCCTCGCGCACGCCGGGGGCGGCCACGGCGACGCCTAGGCCCAGCGAAAACGCCTAGGCCCGGCGAATCGGTCAGCGTGCGGCGAGCAGTTCGAGGGTGTCGATGACTCGGTTGGAGAAGCCCCACTCGTTGTCGTACCAGGCGACCACCTTGACGTGGCGGCCGTCGACGCGGGTGAGGGCCGAGTCGAAGACGGCCGAGGCGGGGTTGCCCGTGATGTCGGAGGAGACGAGCGGGTCGTCCGAGTACTCAAGGATGCCGGAGAGGGTCTTTTCCGCCGCCGTACGGTACGCCGCCAGCACGTCGTCGCGTGTCACCTCGTCGGCCACGGTCGTGTTGAGTTCCACGAGCGAGCCCACCGGAACCGGCACGCGGATCGAGTCGCCCGACAGTTTTCCGTCCAGGTTCGGCAGCACCAGGCCGATCGCCTTGGCGGCGCCCGTCGTGGTCGGCACGATGTTGACGGCGGCGGCGCGGGCGCGGCGCGCGTCGCGGTGCGGACCGTCCTGGAGGTTCTGCTCCTGCGTATAGGCGTGCACCGTGGTCATGAAGCCGTGCTCGATGCCGGCGAGTTCGTCGAGGACCGCGGCCAACGGCGCGAGCGCGTTGGTCGTGCACGAGGCGTTCGAGACGATCGTGTGCAGGGCCGGGTCGTAGGCGCCGGTGTTGACCCCGTACGCCAGCGTGACGTCGGCTCCGTCCGACGGCGCGCTGACCAGGACCCTCTTCGCGCCCGCGGTGAGGTGGGCGCGGGCGGCCCCGGCCGAGGTGAAGCGGCCGGTCGCCTCCAGCACGATGTCGATGCCGAGTTCGGCCCACGGCAGCCGCGCCGGTTCCCGCTCGGCGAGCACCCTGATGCGCCGGCCGTCGACGACGAGGGCGTCGCCGTCGACGGTCACCGGGCGACCGAGCCGGCCGGCGGTCGAGTCGTAGGCGAGCAGCCGGGCAAGGGCGGCCGGCTCGGTGAGGTCGTTCACGGCGACGATTCCGAGGCCGCTGTCGCGTTCCAGCAGGGCCCGCAGCACATTGCGTCCGATGCGGCCGAATCCGTTGATGGCGATGCGTGTCATGGATGGTGTCCCTTCGCTTCGTCACCAGCGTCGCGTGCCGCACTGGGCCGTGGCCGTGGCGTGATTGCCAAGGTTCGCAAGGATCGTGCCAACGCCGTACGACGGGCTACTCGCCCTGGGTGAAGGTGCGCCGGTACTCGCTGGGCGTGGTCCCGAGGACGCGCCGGAAGTGCATCCGCAGATTCGCGCCGGTGCCCAGTCCCACATCGCCCGCGATCTGCTCGACGCCCCGCTCCGAACGCTCCAGCAGCTCACGGGCCAGGTCGATGCGGGCGCGCATGACCCACTGCATCGGTGTGTACCCGGTGTCCTCGGCGAAGCGCCGCGAGAACGTGCGCGGTGAGACGGCCGCGTGCTGAGCGAGGGCTTCGAGGCTGAGGGGCTCGTCGAGCCGGTGCAACGCCCACTCCCGGGTGGCGGCGAACCGCTCGCCGAGCGGCTCGGGCACGCTGCGTGGCACATACTGCGCCTGGCCGCCGCTGCGGTAGGGCGCCGCGACCAGGCGCCGGGCCGCGTGGTTCGACGCGGCCACCCCGAGGTCGCCGCGCAGGATGTGCAGGCACAGGTCGATGCCGGAGGCGGCGCCGGCCGACGTCAGCACGCTGCCCTCGTCGACGAACAGGACGTTCTCGTCGACCTGGACGAGCGGATGCCTCTGCTTGAGCGCCCGCGTGTAGTGCCAGTGCGTCGTGGCCCGCTTGCCGTCGAGCAGGCCCGTCGCGGCGAGTGCGAAGGCGCCCGTCGAGATGGCCGCCAGCCGGGTTCCTCCGTCATGGGCGGCGAGCAGCGCCTCGACGACGGCCTGGGGCGGGTCGTCGCGGTCCGGGAACCGGTAGCCGGGGACGAAGGCGATGTCGGCCCACGCGAGCGCGCCGAGGCCATGGGCGACGTGGTACGACAGTCCGTCGCCGCCCGTCACCGGACCGGGCGCCGCGCCGCACACCCGCACGTCGTACGGCATGCTCGCCCGAGTGGTGAACACCTGCGCGGGAATGCCGACATCGAGCGGCTTCGCACCTTCGAGCACGAGAACGGCGACACGACGCAGACGGGAGGACGGCACGGGTCACAGACTACGAAGGGCCGGGCCCCTGGCGTGGAGTTGCGCTTGCTGCTCGGAACGCCCACAGACCTTTGCTGGAACTTTATGTTTCAAGCGTTAGGCTCGGCACTCGCTCCCCCCACCAGGCACAGGAGACTCGTTGTGCATGACGGCGACGTAGTGGTGATCGGCGGCGGCTACGCCGGCGTCCGGCTGGCGAAACGGCTGGACGCGACGGCACGGGTCACGCTGGTGGACCGCAAGGAGATCTTCTTCCACCGCATCGCCTCTCTGCGCGCCGGAGTGCGCCCGGAGTGGTCGGTGACGCCCTTCATCCCGTACGACCGGCTGCTGCGCCACGGCCGGATGGTCGTCGGCAAGGCGGTCCGTATCGAGACCGATGAGCGGCACGTGGTGCTGGCCACCGGCGAACGGCTGCCGTACGACGCGCTGGTGATCGCGACCGGCGCCGACTACCCGGAACCGGCCCGCTTCACCGGCACCACCGCCGAGGAGGCGGTCAAGTCGTTCGCCGAGCACCAGCGGAACATCGCCGCCGCCCGGCACGTCCTCGTCGTCGGCGGCGGGCCGTCCGGCGTCGAGCTCAGCGCCGAGATCCGGCTGGCCCGTCCGGACGCCCGGATCACGCTCGCCCACGCCGGGCCGGCGCTGCTCGGCACCACGGGCAGTGCGCGGGCCGGGCGCAGGGCCCGGACCTGGCTGGAATCCCACGACGTGGAGGTGCGGCTCGGCTGTTTCATGGCGCCCGGCAACGACTTCGGCACCTACCGCGACGCCCACGGCCACATCGTCGAGGCCGACCTCTCCTTCTGGGCGACGGGTATCACCCCCAACACGCTCTGGCTGCGCCTGGCCGGGCACGGCGCCTGGCTGAACGCGGCCGGGCACGTGAAGGTCGACCGCACGCTCCGGGTCGACGGGAAGCCGGACGTGTTCGCGGTCGGCGACGTCAACGACGCCACCGAGCTGAAGATCACCCCGGCCGCGATCGTCCAGGCGGACCTCGCCGCCCACAACATCCGCACCTACCTGAACAGTTCGGGCCGGCACCGCAAGGAGCCCCGTCTGTACCGGCCGATCCACCGCAGCCCGATCGTCGTGCCGTTCGGCCCGGCCGACGGACTGACCGTGCTGCCCGTGCCGGGCGGCGAGGCCGCGGTCATCGGCAGCCGTCCGTCGGTCCGGGCCAAGGCGAAGACGCTGATGACGCCGTACATGAGGCGCCAACTCGGGTACACCGCGACGTGAGAGGGGGTGCGCGTCGGCGCAAGGGAGGCCCGGAGGCCCGGCAGGAAGGCCGGCCCGAACACCTCCCTGACGGCGGCAGGCCGCGGCAGACCGGGTGAGGCCGTCACCCGCCAAAGCCCTGGGCCGGACGCCATGGGGATCCCGGCGGCGACCGGCGAAGACGGTACGGCGACCGTCCCTGGCGTGTCCCACTGACCGTCACCCCGTCACCCCCGCATGCGCCAGGCACCTGGCCAGGTCGGAGCGCGACCGAACGCCCAGTTCGCGGTAGACCCGAGTGAGATGGGCCTCGATCGTCTTGCGGGACAGGAACAGCGACGCTGCGGCCTCCACGTTGCTGAGTCCCTCGCCGATGGCGCGTGCCACCTGGAGCTCCTGGGGGGTGAGCAGGGCGACCGGCGGTGGTTCGTTGCCGTGGACGGCGGTGCGGTGTCCTGTCGCGGCGACTTCCGCCTCGGCCCGGACCGCCCACGGGACGGCATCGAGCGCGGTGAAGGTGCGCTGGGCGAGCAGCAGCGGTTCCCGTGCGGCGGAGGGCCGCCGGAACCGCCGTAGGACCTCTCCCGCGACGAGCCGTGTGCGAGCCAGCTCGAAGGCCGACTCCTGGTCGGCGTGGACGCGTTCCGCGACGGCCAGCCAGTCGGCGGCCTCCTCGGCGGACCGTGCGAGCATCACCCGGCAGCGCGCGTGCGCGGCCGCCGCCCAGGCCAGACCGGTCGCCACGGCACGCTCCCGCAGCCAGTCGGCGACGGTGACCGCCCTGTCCCGCGCCCCCGTGCGCAGACAGGCCTTGGCGAGATCGGCGATCCACGGCATGAGGCACGGGTTGACCAGCCCCATCTCCTCCGCCATCGCGAACGCCGCCGCCAAGTGCGCACGCGCCGCCTCCGGATCGCCGGCCGTGAGCGCGCCCGTACCGAGCGCACCGCGTGCGAACAGGGACAGGCCGCGCAGCCGGCCACCGCACCAGCGTTCGTACTGGGCCACGCGCTCCTGGCAGGTGGCGCCCGCGGTGACGGTCGCCTCGACGCTGCTCCTCAGCTGGTCGAACGCCGCCGCTCCGGCAGGATTCGCGGGCCGTCCCGCGGTGATGTCGGAGACCGCGCTCACGACGGCGTCGTACCAGGACAGCACCGTCGCGGCGTCGGCGTCGGCGTCGACCAGGCCCAGGGACTCGGCGACGACGGCGACGGCCAGGGGCCCGGCCACCTCCCGCCGCAACTCGGCGCGGCCCCGCGGCCGGACGGTCTCCACGAGGCGGGCTGCTTCGTCCGCCACGAACCCGGCGAACCGCTCCCGCACCTCTCGCGGGCGGAACGGATCGGTGAAGGGAGCGCGGTGCCGCGCGTGCTCGGCGCCTTCCAGGGAGAGCATGCTGGGGCCGACCACCTGGGCGGTCAAGAAGCGGGGGTCGTCCACGGTGAAGGTGTCCGTGTCGCGCAGCACACGCAGCGCGAGATCCCGCCGGGTCACCAGCCAGCCGCCCAGCGCGGGGAGCCAGGAAGCCGGCTCGTGGGCACGGAGCAGGGCCAGCCTGGGGTGCGGGGTGCCGGCCAGCTCCGCGAGCGTGGTGGTGGAGCCGAGCGGAAAGCGATCTGCTGTCACCATGGGAGCTGCCCTGTCTACAACGACGACGCCTATGGAGCCGAGGTGCACCATTTCGGGCCCGACGGACACCCGCTCGGCCTGGTCGAGTTCCCGCCCACCGACATCGCCGCCGTGGCGCGGGGCTACGGCTTCGAGGCGGTCACCGTACACACCCGGGCGGACCTGAAAGCCGTCGAGGACTGGGTGACCGGGCCGCGCTCCGCTCCGCTGCTGATCGACGCCAAGGTGGTCCGGGAACACGGGGCCTGGTGGCTGGAGGAGGCGTTCCGGGGACACTGACCGCAGCAGATGAACTCTCAAGCCTTTGCGCCGTCCCGGACCACGAGCTTCCGGAGCAGCGGCCAGACCAGGAGCAGCGCGACCACCGCGTAGACGGTCACCGCGAACGGCGTATTGACCAGCCCCGACACACTGCCGTCGCTGATCTGCAGGGCCCGCCGCAGCTGTTGCTCGGCGTTGGGACCGAGGATGACACCGATGACGGCAGGCAGGATCGGCAGGCCGTAGCGCCGCATGCCGAAGCCGATCAGCCCGATGACCAGCAGGGTGACCAGGTCGACGACCTCGCCGCCGACCGCGTACGCGCCGACCATCGCGAAGAACAGGATCCCCGCATACAGATACGGCCGCGGAATGCGCAGCAGCCTCGCCCACACCGGCGCCAGCGGCAGGTTGAGCGCGAGCAACAGCACCATGCCGACGAACAGCGAGGCGATCAGCCCCCACACCAGCTCCGGTTCGCGCTCGAACAGCAGCGGCCCGGGCTGGATGCCGTACTGCTGGAACGCGGCCAGCATCACCGCGGCGACCGCCGTCGTCGGCAGCCCCAGCGTCAGCATCGACACCAGCGTGCCCGCCGCCGAGGCCGACGCCGCCGACTCCGGTCCCGCGACGCCCTCGATGGCGCCCTTGCCCCACTCGTCCTTGTGCTTCGACAGCCGTTTCTCCGTGACGTACGACAGGAAGGTGGGGATCTCCGCGCCGCCCGCCGGAATCGCGCCGAACGGGAAGCCGATGAACGGGCCGCGCAGCCACGACTTCCACGTCCGCCGCACATCCCCACGGCTCAGCCACGGGCGGCCCACCGGGATCGCCTCGCCCGGACTGCGCCGCAGATGCGCCGCGACCCACAGCGCCTCGCCGATCGCGAAGAGCCCCACCGCCACGATCACCACGTCGATGCCGTCGGCGAGTTGGAGGGAGCCGAAGGTGAGGCGCTGCTGCCCGGTCATCTGGTCCAGGCCGACCAGGCCGATCGTCAGGCCGATCAGCAGGGAGGCCAGTCCCCGGATCCGGGACGAGCCGAGGACCGACGTCACGGCGATGAACGCCAGCACCATGATCGCGAAGTAGTCCGGAGCGCCGATGTCCACGGCCAAATCGGCGACCGTCGGCGCCAGCGCCACCAGCAGGACGGTGCCGATGATGCCGCCCGCGAAGTGACCGATGGCGGCAGCGGCCAGAGCCTGGGCGCCGCGCCCCGACTTGGCCATGGGGTTGCCCTCCATCGCTGCGACCACGGCGGCGCTCTCACCGGGCGTGTTGAGCAGGATCGAGGTGGTGGAGCCGCCGAACATCGCGCCGTAGTAGATACCCGCGAACATGATGAACGCGGCGATCGGGTCGAGTCCGTACGTCACCGGCAGCAGCAGCGCCACCGCCATCGCGGGCCCGATGCCGGGCAGCACCCCGATCGCGGTGCCGAGCAGCACACCGAGGGCCGCCCACAGCAGGTTGACCGGGGTGAGGGCCGTACCGAAGCCGTCCAGAAGGGAGTTCAGGGAGTCCATGTCACAGCGCTTCCATCAGCGGGCCACCGGGCAGTGGCACTCCGAGCAGGTTGTTGAAGACGGCGTAGGTGACGAGGGAGAGGACGGCCGCGATGAGCGGGTCGCGGTCGATACGGCGGCTGCCGAGGGCGAAGGCGGCACCCCAGAAGAGCAGCGCGCCCGCGGCGGGGAAGCCCAGCGGCTCGATGAGGCCGGCCGCGCCGAGGAACACCCCGGCGAGCAGCGACACCGTGCGCCAGTCGGCCGGTTCGGACAGGTCGATGTCCTCGCCGGTCTCGGCCTGGCCACGGCCGCCGCGCAGCACGTCCACGGCGAGGAGCGCCGCGATGACGAGAAGCCCGATGCCGACGACGATCGGCACGGTCCTCGGGCCGACGGGGCCGCGCTGGGCGATGTCCACGTCCATGGTCAGCGCGTCGGTCAGCACCAGCACCCCGAGCGCCAGCAGCAGGGCGCAGACGCCGAGTTCGGAGTGCTCGCGCAGCCATGAGCGCCGCTCGGCCGTCTCGGCGGAGGGAGAATCCGTCTGCGTCGTCACAGTCCCAGCTCCTTCAGCACCGACACCACGCGCTTGTCCTCGGCCTCCATGAAGTCGCCGAAATCGTCGCCGGTGAGGAAGGCGTCCTCCCAGCCGTTCTGCTCCAGGGACTTCTGCCACTCGGAGGAGTCGTGGAGCTCCTCGACGAGCCGGGTGAGCTTGTCGCGCTCGGCGGTGGACAGACCGGGCGGGGCGACGATGCCCCGCCAGTTGGTGAAGTTCACGTCGTAGCCGGACTCCATCAGCGTGGGGGCGTCCTTGAGTTCGCCGACGCGCTCCGGGCCGGTGACCGCGAGCACCCGCAGCTCGCCCGCCTTGATCTGGTCGAGGTACTCGCCGACGCCGGACACCCCGAACGCGACCTTGTTGCCGAGGATCGAGGCGAGCAGCTCACCGCCGCCGTCGAAGGGGATGTAGTTGACCTCCTTCGGGGCGATGCCCGCGGCCCGCGCCATCAGCATCGGCGCGAGATGGTCCGGTCCGCCGGGCGAGGAGCCGCCGCCGACCGGAAGCTCGCCCGGGTCGGTCTTCCAGGCCTCGATCAGCTCGTCGATCGTCCGGTACGGGGAGTCCTTGGAGACCACGACCACGTCCTGCTCCTCGGTGAGCCGGGCGATCGGGGTGGTGTCGGCGAGGGTCTTGGGCGCGTCGTTGGAGCGGGCCGCGCCCACCACGCCGAGCCCCATGGACATCGCCAGCTTGCCGTTGCCGTGCTCGTCCACCAGCCGGGTCAGGCCGACGGTGCCGCCGGCGCCGGGCAGGTTGAACACCTCGATGGAGTGCGTGAGTCCGGCGTCCTCGGCGTTCTTCGCGGCGGTCCGGGCCGTGATGTCGTAGCCGCCGCCGGGTGTGTTGGGGACCATGAAGCGCAGGCCCGGGATCTGTGTGCCGGTGTCGGAGCCGCCGCCGCTGGTCAGCAGCGGCGGTCCCAGCAGGACCAGTACGACGGCCCCGAACAGGGCGAGCGGTGTGCGCAGACGCACGAGTGCCACCACCTGTCGGTCGATGCGGGTATGTGGAGCGTGATGTGGGCCACATCGTGCACGGGCGTCGACGACGTGTCTCGCTTCCGGAACCAACGGAGGTTTTGGTCTTTGTGTCAGCGGGAGGGCGGCGACGGATGTCTTCCCCCGGCTCCCGGGCCGACGCCGTCATGGGGCCGTCCCGGCACCCGAACCACCAGGATGGAGATTGAGCAGGTCGTGGTCACCACCTTCCGTCGCCAGACCCTCGCGGGTGAGCTGCTGGTACTCCAACCCGCCATCGTCGTGGTGGTGCTGGTAGCCGTCGCCGCGGTCTCCCTCGCCCAGTCCGGGGCCACCTTCGACCGCGTCGAGGGCCGCCGCGCCGCCGCGCTGGCCGAGCAACTGGCCGCCACACCCCTGGTACGCAGGCGAAGGCCTCGCTCGCCGCCGAACGGAAGGTCACGCTGCGGATCTCGGACGACACCGCGCTCGACCGGCTCACCCCGGAGGACGCCGCCGACGTGGCGACCGTGGTCGGCAACCTGGTCGACAACGCCGTGGACGCCGCGGCCCACCACGGCGGACGCTGGGCCGAGGTCGAGCTGCGGCAGGACGCCTCCAGCGTGGAGATCGTCGTGCGGGACTCCGGTCCCGGCGTGGCACCCGAACTCGCCCAGGAGGTCTTCCAGCACGGCTTCACCACCAAGGCCGCCCAGGAAGGCGAGCGCGGCATAGGCCTGGCGCTCACCCGGCTGGTCTGCGAACGTCACGGCGGTGAGATCTCGGTGACCGACACCCCCGAGGGGGCCATGTTCACCGCGCGCATGACCGTGAGCCACCCCACCGACGCGGTGGCGGAAGGAGCGATATGACCGACGACCCGAATACGATAGGCGTCCTCATCGTCGACGACGACTTCATGGTGGCCAGAGTCCATCGCACCTTCGTCGAACGCGTCCCGCCCTTCACCGTCGTCGGCGTCGCCACCAACGGCGAGGAGGCCATCGCCGCCGTCGACGAACTCCGCCCGGACGTCGTCCTGCTCGACCTCTACCTGCCCGACGTCTTCGGCCTCGACGTCATCCCGCGGCTGCGCACCGCCGGCCACGACTGCGACGTCATGGTGATCAGCGCCGCGCGGGAGGCCGACACGGTACGCCGGGCCGTCCGCCGAGGCGTCGTCGACTACCTGCTCAAGCCGTTCGAGTTCCAGGACCTGCGCTCCCGCCTGGAGCGGTACGCCGCCGAGCGCGGCCGTCAGCTCACCACCGTCGTGCGCAGCCAGGCCGACGTGGACCGGGTCCTGGCCGGATCCGCCGTACCGGCGCAGGCCGTCGCCGCCCTGCCCAAGGGCATGAGCGTGGAGACCGCCGAACTCATCGAGCGCACCCTCCGCGACTGCCCCGGCAGCCTGTCCGCCACCGAGTGCGCGACCCTGACCGGGATCTCCCGCGTCAGCGCCCGCCGCTACCTGGAGTACTTCCACACCACCGGGCACGCGGAGGTCTCCCTGCGCTACGGCGCCGCCGGCCGCCCCGAACGTCGCTACCGCTTCCGCGACCGCCTCACCGGCCTGCGGCCCGAGGACGAGGCCCGCGCGTAGCGCCTGTCCGGCGGATCATGCCGGCGCCGCAGCACTGACGCGGTCCCGTTCCGTGCGGCCGGCCCGTGCCCCGGCAGGCGGCGTTCGCCCTGCCGCGACGCCCGGCACGCCGGGAACTCACTCCCCGGCGAGGCCGCTCAGCAGATGTTCTGGCTGCTGTTGACCAGCGTGTTGTTGCGGAACGTGGTGTTCGTGCCGCAGGGGCTTTCCCTGATCGCCGAGTTGGTCACCGTGAGGTTCTGGATGGTGATGTCGGAGTTGTTGGGGAACTCCGAGCGGGCCGCGAGCCGGATCTCGCCGCCGCCGGTGACACTGCCGCTCTGTGCGGCGATGTTCACGTTGGAGCAGTTCTCGATCAGGATCGAGTTGTTGCCGGTGTTGGAGAGGTTCACCCGGTCGATGACCGCGCCGCCGCTCTCGGAGACGCAGAACACGCCGCGGCCCCCGCCGCGGGCGATCACTTCACCCACCCGGATGTTGGTGGGGTAGGAACTGCCCACCCGGCCGTTGCGGTTGGCCATGCGGAACGCCGCGTAGCCGGTGCCCGTGCCCGCTCCGTCCGCGTCGACCCTGGTGACGGTGGCGTTGATGGTCTGGTTGAGCAGCAGCCCGGACTCGCCCACGTTGCGCGCGGTGACGGTTCCGACGGTGAGGCCGTCGACGCCGTACGTCTCCACGGCGTGGCTGCTCGCGCCGGACACGTACACGTTGTCGATCCTGACGTTCCGCGTCCACTGGCTGGTGTCGCCGCGGTTGTCGACGCGTACGCCGAGGCCCCCCGACAGCCGCATGTCGAGCTCGCCGAGTACGACGTTCTGCACGTTGCGCAGGAAGACGCCGTACAGCGGGCTGCCCGTGAGGGTGAGGTGCTGGACCTCGATGTCCCGGACGCCGCGGGCGTACACCGGCGCCTGGTCGCCGGAGCCCGATCCGGTGACGTTGATCGTGCCGCAGACGTCGAGGACGGTGTAGCTCGGCAGGGAGACCCGGGACCCGGCGCCGATGGAGCCCGAGCCGCGCACGACGACCCGTTCCTTCGAAGTGCGGCCCGCGGTAAGGCTGTTGACCGCCGCTTGCATCGCGGCGCGCATGTCGCTGCCGGTGTACACGACACTGCTGCCGCGCCGGGCGGTCCAGGTGCTTCCGCTGAGTACCGCCTCCGCCTGGTAGGAGCCCTCGCCGCAGGCCGCCGCCGGCTGCGGCGGAGCGGCCGCGCTCGCGGGTTCGGTGAGCAGGGCCGCGCCGGTGAGCAGGGCGGTGGCGCAGACGGCAGCGGCGACGGCCCGTCCGCTGCGGGCGGTCGCGGGAGTGCCGGCGAGGTGTTGTGCGGCTCTGCGTCGCATCTCGTCTTCTCCAAGTGATCCGTGTGGGGTGTGCGGGGGGTTGGGTCCCTCGCCGGTGCCGTCGTTGAATCCCGTTCGACTCCCGCTTCCCGTTCCCGTTCGACTCCCATTCGACTGAATCGATTCACGATCAGGGGGTGCGTGACCTGGAGGGTCGTGGCTCCGAAGGGTCGCGCGGCGCGCGGCGAGGCTGTAGCAAGCGTTTTCTGCGAGCGGTCGGTGAGTGTGCCAACGGGGTTCGTGGGCGTCAAGGGGTGAGGACGGGTTTGCCGCCGCCCGTACGGGCTACGCGGGCGGCGTGCCCTGCTCCGTGGATCCGGGAGGTCCGATGACCCGGCAGATACGTGACGTGATGTCGCCCGGCGCGGCAGCCGTCGAACCGATGACGACCGTCACGCGGGCGGCCGAACTCATGCGTGAGCAGAACGTCGGCGATGTGCTGGTGGCGTACGACTGCGATCTGTTCGGCGTCCTCACCGACCGCGACATCGTGGTCCGCACCCTCGCCGAGGGCCGCGCCCCCGACACCACCGCCGTCGGATCGGTGTGCACGCACCCGCCCGTGGTGACCCTGACGCCCGACGACACCACCGACCGGGCGGCCGAGCTGATGCGCCACCACGCCGTCCGGAGGCTGCCGGTCGTCGAACGGGGCGGCTGCCCGGTCGGCGTCGTCAGCCTCGGCGACCTCGCCACGGCCGACGACCCGCGTTCCGCGCTGGCCGACATCAGCAGGGCGGATCCCACCCGCTGACGCAGAAGGAGCGTGCCATGACCCAGCACGTACGCGACATCATGACCAGCACACCCGTCATGGTCGAACCGCTCACGTCGGTGACCGCGGTGGCCCGGCTGATGCGGGACCAGGACATCGGGGACGTCCTGGTCACCGAGGAAGGACGGCTGCGCGGCATCGTCAGCGACCGGGACCTCGTGGTCCGTGCCGTCGCCGCGGGCGAGGACCCGGAGCACACGACGGTGGCCCAGGTGTGCACCGCCGACGTGTTCAGCGTCGGCCCCGACGACGACCTCGACCGGGTGGCCGAGCTGATGCGCGAGCACGCCGTACGCCGGATCCCGGTCGTGGACCGCGAGCACCCCGTGGGCATCGTCTCCCTCGGCGACCTGGCCGTCGACCGGGCCCCGGAAACGCCGCTCGGGAACATCAGCGCCTCCAAGCCCAACCGGTAGCGGGGCGCACATGGCACGGCCCAACGACGAGGTCGCCGCGCTGTTCCAGGAGTACGCGGACCTGATCGCGATCACCGGCGGCGACGCGTTCAGGACCCGTGTCTACGAGAAGGCCGCCCGCTCGATCGGCGGCTATCACGCCGACGTCTCCACGCTGGACACCAAGGGTCTGACGGAGATCCCCAACGTCGGCAGGTCGATCGCCGAGAAGGTGGTCGAGTACATGGGCACCGGCCGAGTCTCCGCGGTCGAGGAACTGCGGGCGAAGATCCCGGCCGGGGTACGGCGGCTGACGGCCGTCCCCACCCTCGGCCCGAGGAAGGCACTGGTCCTCTACGAAGAGCTGGGCATCTCCTCGATCGACGAACTCGCCGACGCCATCCACGAGGAACGGCTGCGCGACCTCAAGGGCTTCGGGCCCAGGACGGAGCAGAACATCCTCCACGGCATCGGCCTTCTGCAGTCCTCCGGAGACCGCGTCCAGCTCGATGTCGCCACCGACCTCGCCGAGGACGTCGTCGCCGCACTGTCCCGCGTACGCGGCTGCCGGCGCTGCGCGTACGCGGGCTCGCTGCGCCGGGGCCGCGAGACGATCGGCGACATCGACGTCCTCGCCGCGGCCAGGAAGCCGGGGCCGCTCATGACGGCGCTCACCGAGCTGCCGTACGTCACCGAGGTCGTCGCGCACGGCGAGACCAAGACCTCGATCCGCACCAGCAAGGGCCTCGCCGTCGACCTGCGTGTCGTACCGCCGGACGCGTGGGGAGCGGCGCTGCAGTACTTCACCGGCTCGAAGGCGCACAACATCCGCACCCGGGAACTGGCCGTGCGGCACGGGCTCAAGCTCTCCGAGTACGGGCTGTTCGACGTGGAGAGCGGCGAGAAGACCGTCTCCGAGACGGAGGAGGAGGTGTACGCCCGGCTCGGGCTGCCGTGGATCCCGCCGCCGCTGCGCGAGGACCGCGGCGAGATCGAGGCCGGGCTGCGCGGAGAACTGCCCGAGCTGGTCCAGGAGCGGGACATCCGGGGCGACCTGCACACCCACACCGACCTCACCGACGGTCTCGCCCCGCTGGAGGAGATGGTCGCCGCAGCCGCCGAGCGCGGCTACGCCTACTACGCGATCACCGACCACGGGCCGAACCTCTACATGCAGCAGATGACCGACGACCGGATGCTGGCCCAGCGCGAGCGGGTGCGGGAACTCGATCGCGCCTATGGCAAGCCCGGCATGCGGCTGCTGCACGGCGCCGAGCTGAACATCGACCCGGACGGCGAGGTGGACTGGCCGGAGGACTTCCTGGCCGGCTTCGACCTGTGCGTGGCCTCCGTGCACTCCCACTTCAACCAGGACCGCAGGGCGCTGACCCGGCGGCTCGTCCGCGCCTGCGAGAACCCCTACGTCAACGTCATCGGCCACCCCACCACGCGTCTCATCGGCAAGCGGCCCGGCCTCGACGTCGACCTCGACGAGTTCTTCGCCGCGTGCGCCCGCACCGGCACCGCCCTGGAGATCAACGCCCACCCTGACCGGCTCGACCTGTCCGACGAGCACATCCTGTGGGCCAGGCGGTACAGGGCGAAGTTCGCCGTCGACAGCGACGCGCACTCCGTCATCCACCTGGCCAACATGCGTTACGGCGTGGGCACGGCACAGCGCGGCTGGCTCACCGAGCACGATGTGATCAACACCTGGCCACAGACCCGCCTGCGACGTTTCCTGCTCAAGGGCCGCGCCCCATAGGGGCGCGGGGCTGCAGTCGATGTGCGGCTACCGCCGAGTGGGCGCGAGCAGCCACAACGAGCCCGCAGACGATCGACGACCTGTCGCGGCACTTCCCGTCCCGCGGAGCGTTGAGGTCCTGTCCGGCGGATCATGCCGGCGTCGCGGGGTCTGGCACGCTCACCTGCACTGATGAGGTGCTGTTCCGTGCAGCCAGCCTGATCCGCCGGACAGGCCCTAGCGGCGGTACAGCCCGATGAGCGTGCCGTCGGCGAGTTCCTGCTTCTCGACGACCTGCCGCACGTCGTCGGCGTGCGGGGCGTCCGGGAGGACGCACGGCTCCGCGAGGGCGTAGAGGTGGAAGACGTAGTGATGCGACTCGTCCCCGGGCGGCGGGTGCGGTCCGCCCCAGCCGGGACGGCCGTAGCCGTTGACGAGTTCGGTGCCGCCGGGCGGGCTGTGCCCCTCGCTCACGCCGTCGCTGTGGGGGTCGACGCCCACCACGATCCAGTGCACGAAGTTGCCCGACGGAGCGTCGGGATCCTCGCACAGCAGGACCAGCTCGGCCGCGTCGTCCGGCACGCCGGACCAGGTCAGGGGCGGGGAGACGTTCTCGCCCTCCAGCGCGTACCGGCGGGGGACGGGGGCGTGGTCGGTGAATGCGCTGCTCTTGAGATCGATGCCGGTCATGCGGCCCGGAGTACCCGCACCTGGCCGGACATATCAAGAAGACGTGTGGATCTCCGCGCGACGGATACCCGGGCCAGGTCAGGACTGCTCCGGACGGAGAAAGGCCGGCTCCGATGATCTCGCAGACCGTTCTGGTGCCCGTCGACGGCGTCGAGCTCCCCGGGGACTTCGACGTCCCCGCGCCGGCCCACGGCGTCGTCCTCTTCGCGCACGGCAGCGGCAGCTCCCGGCACAGCCCGCGCAACCGGCAGGTGGCGGCCGAACTGCGCACCGCCGGTCTGGGCACCCTGCTGATGGACCTGCTGACCGAGGACGAGGACCGGCGGGACGCGCTGACCGCCGAACACCGCTTCGACATCCCGCTGCTCGCCCGCCGCCTGGTCGCCGCGATCGACTGGCTCGACGCGGAACCCGGCGTCCAGGCACTGCCCGTCGCCCTGTTCGGGGCCAGCACCGGCGCGGCTGCCGCGCTGATGGCCGCGGCGGACCGGCCGGACCGCGTCCTGACCGTGGTCTCGCGCGGCGGACGGCCCGACCTGGCGGGCGACGCGCTGGACCTCGTACGCGCACCCGTGCTGCTCATCGTCGGCGGCCACGACGAGCAGGTGCTGCGGCTGAATGAGGACGCCGCCCGGCGGCTGCACGCCCCCTGCACCCTGCGCGTCGTGCCCGGCGCCACCCACCTGTTCGAGGAGCCGGGCGCCCTGGAGCAGGTCGCCGGCCTGGCCCGGCAGTGGTGCGTGGAACGCCTGGGCACGCGGCGGCGGTGACGCCGTGTGGGCGACCGGAGGGCCGGGTACCCGGCAGCCGCGCACGGAGGCAACGGAAGGAGCAGCCATGCAGTTCCGTGACCGCAAGCAGGCCGGCCGGGAACTGGCCGAGCGGCTGCGCACCCTGCAGGAGAAGGGGGCTCTCCCGCACGCTGTCGTCCTCGCGCTGCCCCGCGGTGGCGTCGCGGTCGCCCGCGAGGTCGCACACATGCTGGACGTCCCGCTGGACGTCCTCGTGGTCCGCAAGATCGGGGCGCCGTTCCAGGAGGAGCTGGGCGTCGGCGCGATCGCCGGTGACGACCCGCCGCTCTTCGACGAACGGGCCCTCGACCGGCTGGGCCTGAGCGAGGCAGTCCTCGCCGAGACCGTCGAACGGGAGCAGGAGGAGGTACGGCGTCGCGAACGGCGCTACCGGCGCGGCCGTCCCCCGGTGGACCTGCGGGGCCGCACCGTGATCGTCGTCGACGACGGCCTCGCCACCGGCGCGACCGCGCGCGCCGCGCTGCGCCGGGTCCGCCGCGACGCGCCCGAGCAGGTCGTCCTGGCCGTGCCGGTCTGCTCGCCGGAGGCGGTCGAGCTGCTGCGCGACGAGGCCGACGACGTGGTCTGCCTCCACCAGCCGGAGCAGTTCATGGCCGTCGGCCTGTGGTACGAGCACTTCGACCAGCTCACCGACGACGAGGTCCTCGACGCGCTGCACGGCTCCCACACCCTGCCCGGCTGACGAAGGAGAAGCGAGTGACTGACGCGACCGGCACGGTCCTGGTCGGCGTCGACGGCACACCGCAGGCCTGGCTCGGCCGTGAGTGTCACTGCGGCGATTCGGGCGCCGGGGTATCCGCCCCGCCAGACGCTTTAACCACCCCGGTCTCTCTCACCACTCCGGTCCCTCTGACCACTCCGGTCCCCCGAAGCACAGGTGTCCGAAGAGGCTGATCCGCCCGATTCCATGCGCCGACACGCCACTCCACGGAGGCGGAGCGATGGACCTGATCGAGGAACGCCCCTGCCGTTTCCGTATCGACCCGCACGACGGGATGCGGGTGCCCGGCGTCGTGTTCGCCTCCCGTGACCTGCTGAGCGACGCCGAGCAGTCGCTGGAGCAGGTTGCCAACGTCGCCACGCTGCCCGGCATCGTCGGTGCCTCGTACGCCATGCCGGACATCCACTGGGGCTACGGCTTCCCCATCGGCGGCGTCGCCGCGACCGCCGTGGACGAGGGCGGCGTGGTCTCGCCCGGCGGGGTCGGCTTCGACATCTCCTGCGGGGTGCGGCTGCTGGCGGCCGACTGCGAAGGCCGGGAGCTGCGCAGGGCGCTGCCCGCGGTCATGGACGGCCTGGACCGGCGGATACCGCGCGGCGCCGGACCCGGCGGCGTGTGGCGGCTCGGCGGTCAGGCGGAGCTGGAGCGGATCCTGCGGGGCGGCTCCCGGTACGCCGTCGAGCAGGGCCACGGCGAGCAGCGCGACCTCACCCGCTGCGAGGACGGCGGGGCGGTCGCCGACGCCGACGCGGCACAGGTCAGCGAGCGGGCCCGGGAGCGGGGCCTCGGCCAGGTCGGCAGCCTCGGTTCCGCCAACCACTTCCTGGAGGTCCAGGAGATCGCCGAGGTCTACGACGAACCGGTCGCCGCCGCCTTCGGGCTCGCCCGCGGCCAGGTGTGCGTGATGATCCACTGCGGTTCGCGCGGCCTCGGACACCAGATCTGCACCGACCACGTCCGGGCGATGGACCAGGCCATGGCCCGCTACGGCATCACCGTCCCCGACCGCCAGCTGGCCTGCACCCCGGTCGGCTCACCCGAGGGCCGGGCCTACCTGGGCGCGATGGCCGCCGCCGCCAACTACGGCCGCGCCAACCGCCAGTTGCTGTCCGACGCGGCACGCGGGGTCTTCCGCCGCGTCACCGGCGTACGGCTGTCGCTGGTGTACGACGTGTCCCACAACCTCGCCAAGATGGAGACGCACGAGGTGGACGGCGCCCGGCGTCCGCTGTGCGTGCACCGCAAGGGCGCCACCCGGGCCTTCCCGCCCGGCCACCCCGAACTGCCCGACGACGTGAGGGAGTTCGGCCAGCCGGTGCTCATCCCCGGCACCATGGGTACGGCCTCCTACGTGCTCACCGGAGTCCCCGGCGGCGACGCCTTCCACTCCACCTGCCACGGCGCCGGCCGCACCCTCAGCCGCCACCGGGCCGCCCGCACCATCACGGGCAGGGAACTGCGCGCCCGGCTGGAACGGGCCGGTATCGCCGTGCGGCCGAAGTCGTGGCGCGGGCTGGCCGAGGAGACCCCGGAGGCATACAAGGACGTCAGCGCGGTCGTCGCCGCGAGCGAGACGGCGGGACTGTGCCGGACCGTGGCCAAGCTCGTGCCGCTGGGCGTGGTGAAGGGATGAGCCCGATGCGCTCACACGTCGATGGTCACCGCGCAGGACCAGCCGTACGGACCGGGCTCGATGCGCAGGTTCTCCCACGCGATGCCCTTCGGCGCGGCGCCGACGACCTCCACCACACCGAGGTCGGCGACCGCCATCCGCACATCGAGCCCCTCGTCGAACGCCTCCGCCTCCACATCGACCGGAACCTGGCCGTGCACCTCCAGCCGGAAGACGACCTCGTCGAGCAGCGTGGTCAGCAGATCCTCCGGGGTCCCCTCGGCCAGCCGCAGCCGGGCCACGCCGGTCGGCCGGGTCCCGGAGACATCGGCGAAGCCCTCCACCATGCCCGTCACGGCCTCCACCAGGCAGCGCTCGCGGCTCTCCCCCCAGGCCTCGACGCGCACGTCAGCCGTGTGCGGCACCAGCCGGTGCCCGCTCACCCCGCGCCTGCGCGCCGTGATGTCGTCGCCCATGTCACCGACCATGTCCACCGTGTGCCCACTGCGCGGGACCGCACACTGGTTTCAGGGGGATGTCCGGACCGGCAGGGGACCCACCGCCTCAGGAGCCGCGATGACCGACCCGACGCACCCCGCCCTCGGACCCGCACTGCGGGACGTGCGGGCCGTCGTCTTCGACACCGACGGAGTGATCACCGACTCGGCCCGGGTGCACGCCGCCGCCTGGCGGACCGCCTTCGACGCCTGCCTGCGCGCACACCCGCCCGAGGATCCGGAGCAGGGGCGCCCCTTCGATCTGCGCGACGACTGTCTGCGGCACGTGGACGGCAAGCCCCTCCTCCAGTCTCCGGCCGGGGGGACCCTC
Source organism: Streptomyces blattellae (assembly GCF_009709555.1). Classification (GTDB taxonomy): domain Bacteria; phylum Actinomycetota; class Actinomycetes; order Streptomycetales; family Streptomycetaceae; genus Streptomyces; species Streptomyces blattellae. The sequence goes on from NZ_WJBG01000215.1 coordinate 29,049, forward strand.
ATCGCCGCGCTCGACGGTGCCGCCGCCTTCCTCGCCTCCCGCGACCTCGACACCTCCGGCGGAAGCGGGCGGGCCGTCGCCGCGGACAAGGAGCGGCACTTCACCGAGCGGCTGCGCGCACACGGCGTCGAGGCGTATCCCGGGACGGTACGGCTGGTGCGTGCCCTGCGTGAGGCCGGGGTACCCGTGGCGGCGGCCTCGGCGTCCCGGCACGCGGGCGAGCTGCTCACCCGGGCCGGGGTCCGGGACGTCTTCGACGCCCTGGTGGACGGCCGGGGCGCGTTCGCACTCGTCGCCGGCGTGGACCGGGCCGCCGGTGCGGACACCGGCGCGGGACTGCCGCGGCACGGCGCCGACATCGTCGTACGAGACCTCGGAGAACTGCTCGTGGAAGGAGTACCGCGGTGACCGCACCGACGTCCTGGACCTGGGAGTACGACGGCTACGAAGCAGCCGACGAACACCTCAGGGAATCGCTGTGCACCCTGGGCAACGGATACGTCGCCACCCGTGGCGCGTTCCCGGAGTGCACTGTCGACGAGGTGCACTACCCCGGCACGTACGCGGCCGGCTGCTACAACCGGCTCACCTCGGACGTCGCGGGACGCAGCGTCGAGAACGAGGACATGGTCAACCTGCCGAACTGGCTGTCGCTGCGCTTCCGCCGCCCCGGCGGGCGGTGGCTCGCACCCGACACGGCGACGGTCCTCGACCACCGTCAGGTGCTGCACTTCGACTCGGGGCTGCTGGAGCGGCTGACCCGGTACGCGCTGGGGGAGGGCAGGGCCCTGTTCGTGCGGCAGCAGCGGTTCGTGGACATGGCCGACCCCCATCTGGCGGTCCTGCGCACCGAGTTCACCGCCGAGGGCTTCGCGGGCGGCCTCGACGTCGAGGCGGCGCTCGACGGGGGCGTCACCAACGCCGGGGTCGCGCGCTACCGCGATCTGGACGGCCACCATCTGACCCACGTGCACTCCGGGAGTTCCGCGCCCGACACGGTCTGGCTGCGCTGCCGGACCCGGACCTCGGACATCCGGATCGGCATGGCGTCCCGCCTGACCGCCGAGGTACCGGTGACCGAGCGACTCGAAGTCAGCCGCGCCGTGCAGCGCATCCGCCTCGACCTGATCCCCGGCCATACCGTCACCGTGGACAAGACCGTCGCCCTGCACACCTCCCGCGACCCGGCCATCAGCGATCCGCTGGACGCCGCCGTCGACCGGGTGGAAGCGGCCTCCGGCTTCGAGGACCTGCTGAAGGCCCACCGCACGGCCTGGGACCAGCTGTGGCGGCGGGCCGAGATCGACGTCCCCGGGGCCGCGGGCCGCATACTCCGGCTGCACCTCTTCCACGTCCTGCAGACCCTCTCCCCGCACACCGCCGACCTGGATGTGGGCGTGCCGGCCCGGGGACTGCACGGCGAGGCGTACCGGGGGCACGTCTTCTGGGACGAGCTGTTCGTGCTGCCGTATCTGAACCTGCACTTCCCGGAGGTGTCCCGGGCCCTGCTCGGCTACCGCCACCGGCGCCTGGACCAGGCCCGTGCCGCCGCCCGCGCGACCGGGCGGCGCGGCGCGCTCTATCCGTGGCAGAGCGGCAGCGACGGACGGGAGGAGACGCAGAAACTGCATCTCAACCCGCGCTCGGGGCGCTGGCTGCCGGACCACTCCCGGCTCCAGCACCATGTCGGCTCGGCGATCGCGTACAACGTGTGGCAGTACTGCGAGGCCAGCGGCGACGCCGAGTTCCTGCACACCAAGGGCGCCGAGATGCTGCTGCAGATCGCCCGCTACTGGGCGGACTCGGCGGTGTACGACGAGGGCCTGGGCCGGTACCGCATCAGGGGCGTGGTCGGGCCCGACGAATACCACGACGGCTACCCCGACGCGAAGCTGCCCGGCCTCGACGACAACGCGTACACCAACGTCACCGCCGCATGGGTGCTCACCCGCACCCTGGAGGTGCTGCGTGCCCTGCCCGAACCCCGCCGCCGCGAACTCCTCGAACGCACCGGCCTCGACGGCGGCGAGCGAGAGCAGTGGGAGGAGGTGTCCCGCACCCTTCATGTGCCCTTCCACCAGGGTGTCATCAGCCAGTTCGAGGGCTACGGCGACCTCGCCGAACTCGACTGGGAGGGCTACCGGAAGCGCTACGGCGACATCCGGCGCCTGGACCGGATCCTGGAAGCTGAGGGTGACACCGTCAACCGCTACCAGGCGTCCAAGCAGGCCGATGTGCTGATGCTCGGCTACCTCTTCTCACCGTCCGTACTCGAAGGGATCTTCAGCAGGCTGGGCCACCGGCTGGAGCCGGACACCTGGCGGCGCACGGTCGACTACTACCTGCGGCGCACCAGCCACGGCTCGACCCTCAGCGGCCTGGTCCACGGCTGGGTGCTGGCCCGGGCCCGGCGCGCGGAGGCGTGGATGTTCTGCCAGGAGGCACTGCGCGGCGACATCGCCGACCTCCAGGGCGGCACCACCGGCGAGGGCATCCACCTCGGCGCCATGGCCGGCACCCTCGACCTGGTCCAGCGCGGACTGACCGGCCTGGAAACCAGCGGCGGGGCCCTGTGCCTCGACCCGGTACCCCTGCCAGAGCTGTCCTCGTACGGCTTCGCCATCCACTACCAGGGCCACTGGGGCATCCAGGTACGGCTGGAACACGGGCGCCTGGAGATAGCGGTCCCCGCCTCCGACCGCGACCCGATCGACATCCGCCTACCGGACCGCACCGTGTCCGTCCGGCCGGGCGAGATGCGACGGCTGGCGCTGCGGGGGTGATGTCCCGGTTCAGAGGGTCAAGGTACCGGACACGGTCGGTGGGTGTACACGTCTGATCCGCGAACTCGTACGACGTCAACTCGCGTCGCATCGCGGACGGCTGACCTCTGCGCCCCGGTGAATGCCGGTGCCGAAACCCTGCTGACCTGCGCGGATGCGTTCTGCGTCGAGGTGCTTGAGCGTCAACTCCTGGTCAACCGGGGGGTATTCGGTGACGACTCCCGGTACTGCGGTCGTTACCCACCGAAGCCCCGGGTGCGGCAGACTGCCGTGAGCCGTACCCGGGTGCGGGCTGATCGCGGCACCGGGTGGGCGGTACGAAAGGCGTCGATTCCGGCTGGACGAGAGGGAGTTTCATGGACCGGTATCTCAGGGGGGCGAGGCTCTGGCCCGACGGGTGGACCAAGCTCAGGGTGGACTTCGTCCCGCGGCTCCCCGAGATCAAACCGGTGACCGACACCTTTCGCCCGGTCCTCGCCCGGTTCGGGTTCGTCTCGCCGGTGAAGGACGAGTGGCTGCACGAGACGCTGGCCGTCGTCGACGACCGGCCCGCCAGCGAGGTGACCGGAGCGGAACTCGCCCTGTTCCAGGCCCGGTTGCGGGAACGGCTCGGCGCGGTGCGCCCCTTCACGGTGACGGTGGGCGCGGCGGTGGCGGGCCGGTGCGGTGTCCTGCTCGACCTCGCGCCCGAGGACGAGTTCCAGGAACTGCGGCACCAGGCCAGGGACGCGGTCGTGGAGGTGTTCGGTGAGGACGCCGACGACTACGAGGACGAACGCCCGAGGATCTCACTCGCCTACGGCACCGCACTCGGTGACTCGCGGCTCCTGCAGGGCAGGCTGCGCAGCGCCTCGGGCCGGCAGGCCACGCTGACCGTGGACGGCGCGCGGCTCGTGGAGGCCGTCCAGGACCGCAAGCAGCACGAGATCCGCTGGCAGGAGCTGGCGTTCGTGCCGTTGGGCGGCGCGGAGTGAGGTCCGCCTTCAACCAGCCTTCCCCGTAAGGCCGTTGAACATCACCCGTCCCGGTCCCGTACCTCAGGGCACACCGATCCCGGACGACAGGAGTACCTGCCATGGCCGAGAAGCAGTACACCGTCATCGGCATGAGCTGCGGCCACTGCGCGGCGAGCGTCACCGAAGAGGTGGTCGCCGTGCCCGGCGTCACCGAGGTCGACATCGATGTGCGGGCCGGCCGGGTGGTCGTACGCGGAGCGCAGTTCGGTGAGGACGCGGTGCGCGACGCGATCGTCGGGGCGGGCCTCGACGTGGTGCGTGGCGCACGGGCCGCCGCGGCCTGACCGCCGCCGCCTCATGCCACCTGGCCGGAGGAGGCCGGCAGCGCATCGGGGCAGTCGGGGCCGGCGACCCGTCGCAGGCCCCGGCCGCCCTCGTCCGTCTCGGCCGCCCGGCGGATCCGGGGCGTGGTGAGGCTGCCGTCGGAGACCTCGCAGCTCAGGGCGCGACTGCGCGGCGGACGCAGCACGGCCGGGCCCTGGCCACGCCGTACGACATTGCCCACCAGCGCGCTGTCCAGCGGCTCTCGTCGTCGCCGGATCGTCGAGGCCTCCTCGGACAACCGCGCAGGGACCAGCTCGCGTGGCTCGCCCGCCGCCTGTGGCTCCGCGGCCGGCGGACACCTGGCCTGTTCGGCTAGTCGGGCCGGGCGGCGCGCTCGGCGTTCTTCCGCTTGATGCGGGCCGCTTCCTTGCGGACCTCGGCCTGGGTGGCCCGCTCCTTCTCCAGCCACTCGGGCATGTCCTTCTTCAGGGCCTCGATCTGCTCGGTGGTGAGGGGCGCTGTGATCCCGCCGCGCCCGAGGCCCGCGATGGACACGCCGAGCTTCGCCGCGACGACCGGACGCGGGTGCGGGCCGTCGGCGCGCAGATCCCGCAGCCACTGCGGCGGATCGGTCTGGAGCGCGTTCAGCTCGGCACGCGAGACGACACCCTCCTGGAACTCGGCGGGGGTGGCCTCAAGGTACACACCCAGTTTCTTCGCCGCGGTCGCGGGCTTCATCGTCTGGGTGGTCTGGTGCGACTTCATGCTGTCAAGACTAACGACCGGGCAAGAGAGCTCCGACCACGCCGGGTAACCTGGCGGGGTGACAGGCTCGGAAAGCTCCCCCTCGTTCCGGCTCGCGTACGTCCCCGGGGTGACGCCCGCCAAGTGGGCGCGGATCTGGAACGAGCGCCTGCCCGACACCCCGTTGAACCTGGTCGCCGTACCGGCCGCGGAAGCATCCGACGTCTTGCGCGCAGGCGCAGCGGACGCGGGTTTCGTACGGCTCCCGGTGGACCGTACGTTCTTCAGCGCGATCCCCCTCTACACCGAGACGACGGTCGTCGTGGTCCCCAAGGACCACCTGGTGACCGCCGTCGAGGAGGTGTCCGTCGCGGATCTCGCCGACGAGGTGGTGTTCCATCCCCTGGACGACGTCCTCGGCTGGGACCGCCCGCCCGGACAGCCCGCCTTCGAGCGCCCCGCCACCACGGAGGACGCCGTCGAACTGGTGGCGGCGGGCGTGGGCCTGCTCGTCGTACCCCAGTCGCTCGCCCGCCTGCACCACCGCCGGGATGTGACGTACCGGCCCGTCGTGGACGCCCCCCAGTCGAGCGTCGCGCTGTCGTGGCCCGAGGAGGCGACCACCGACCTGGTCGAGGACCTCATCGGGATCGTCCGGGGGCGCACGGTCAACAGCACGAGGGGGCGCGCACAGCCTGCTGCCCAGCGTCAGCGTCAGTCTGGGCGTCAGTCTCAGTCTCAGTCTCAGTCTCAGCCGAAGGCCGAGCGGGTCGAGACGACCGGCGCGCGGCGCAAGCCCGCGGCGGGAAAGCCCACCCGCGGCGGTGGCGCCAAGGGTGCGAAGCGCGGCAAACCCCGCCGCCGGTCGTAGTCCGGCCCGTCAGGACACGAACGTCGCGCTTTCCGCCGTGGCGACGACCGTCTGCCCGTTCGCCTGGCTGAGCAGCCCCGCCGACACCCACGCGTTCACGGTGGACCGCACCCGGGCGACCAGCGCGTCCTTGGTGGCGAAGGGAGCCCCGGCCCAGACCTCGTCGAGCAGGGTCGTGCCGTCGGCCCGTGCGGGGTTCGCGACGCCGGAGTCCGTGGTGCCGAAGACCACCCGGGGTTCCGAGCGCCGGAAGTAGGCATGCGTCGGATCCTCGGTGCCCTCGGCGAAGGGGGCGAACTCCGTGCCGTTGAGGGTGTAGTGGAGCGGCTTGCCGGTGACCGGGGCGAGGGAGGGCAGCAGGTCACCGGAGAGCGCGGCGTTGCGGTAGAGGCCGAACTGCAGGTAACTGGTGGAGGCGTTGCGGGCGGCCAGGTTCACCGGGCCGTAGAACAGGGTCTGCAGGGTCGGATCGTCGAGGGTCTTCTCGACCCGGAGCCGGAAGGGGACGGTGACGCGCACGGTGTCGCCGCTGTGCCAGGTGCGGGAGACGGTGAAGTAGCTGCCGGCCGTCGGAGTACCGCTGACCGCGCTGCCGTTGACCGTCACCCGGAAGCCGTGGGTCGCCCAGGACGGCACCCGCAGCCGCAGTTCGAAGGAGGCGTCGGCGCCGCCGATGGTGAGCGTGCTGCCCTGCTCCCTCGGATAGTCGGTGGTCTGGGTGACCGTGACGCCCTTCTCCGCCCAGTTCAGCGTGGACGGACTGTAGAGGTTGACGTACAGCGCGCTGCCGTCGGCCTGCTTGAAGTACACCGAGTCCTGGTACTTGGTGGCGCTCTCCATGCCGGTGCCCTCGCAGCAGGTGGTGCCCTGCTTGGGCGTGTAGTCGCGGACATGGCCGGGCGTCAGACCGATGAAGTACGTGACAAGGGGCTTCTCCGCGTCCGCCTTGTCCTGCTTGGAGCCGAGCACCTGGTTGTAGAGGGCCCGCTCGTAGTAGTCCATGTACTTCGGGTCCTGCTCGTGGAAGAACAGCGTCCGGCTGAGCTTGAGCATGTTGTACGCGCAGCAGCTCTCGGCGGTGCTCTCGCCGATCGTGCCCGCGATCACGCCCCGGGCCCGCCAGAACTCTCCGGTGCTGGTGCCGCCGATGCCGTACATCCGCACCGGTACGACCATGCCCCAGAAGTTCTTCGCGGCCGTGAGGTAGCGCGTCTCGCCCGTCGCGTCGTACAGCCGGACCAGGCCCGTGAAGATCGGTATGTGCTGGTTGGCGTGCAGCCCGTCGAGGGTGTCGGTGTTCGCGGCGCAGGCGTCGATGAGCCTGTCCAGGTCGAACAGGCGGGCCAGCGCCAGGTGTTCGGCCTTGCCGGTGAGCGTGTGCAGATCGACGATCGCCTCGACGATGCCCCCGAACTCACCGCTGGAGAACAGGCCCCACATGCGTTGCAGGGTGGCCTCGGGCAGTCGGGACAGCCGGGAGTACATCCAGTCGCCCATGCCCGACGCGAGGTCCAGCGCCCGGGCGTCGTCCGTCGCGGCGTGCGCGTCCAGCAGTCCCCGGAGGATCTTGTGGGCCGTGTAGTACGGCGCCCACACCCGCGTGTAGTCGCTGGCCGTCATCGACTCCAGCTGGATGAACTGCGTCTCCGGGTACGCGGCCAGGAACCCGGGATGGCTGGGCGCTCCCCAGGTGCGGCGCAGGGTCGCGGTCAGCCCGCGGCCGGAGGCGTCCGCGAAGGCCGAGCCGGTGGTCTCGTCGAAGGCGTACGACGCCAGGTTGCCGCGTCCGGCCGTGGTGTCGGCGGCCCGGCTGCCCTGCAGCTGCGTGATCTCGGCGGCGGTCAGGGCACGCGACCAGACGTTGAACTCGTCGAAGGCGCCCGCGAAGACGGGGTCGGTGGAGAAGTTGGAGCGGCCGAGCCAGTTGTTGGCCAGGGTGCCGAGCGCGGCAGGCGTGAGGGTCATCGCCGTGTTCTGCGCCACGGCCGTGCCGTTGACATAAAGGATGCCGGCACCGCCCGCGATCGTCACCGCCAGGTGGCTCCACTGGTTCAGCGGCAGCGCGGCCGTGCCGTTGAGGCCCTGCTCGCCGCCGGGTCCGCTGGTGGTGACGGCGAAGCGGGGGACGCCGCCGGCGTTGCGCGCGGCCAGGTACAGATAGCGCGTGGTGTTGTTGCCGAAGTCGAAGACGCGGGCCCAGTTGCCGTCGTGGGTGGGCTTCACCCAGGCGGACAGGGTGATCGCGGAGGCGCCGCCGAGGACCGCGGAGGGGAGATCGACGTACTGGTAGGAGCCGCGGACGTGCTCCGTCGCGGTGCCGAACTTCCCGGTGGTCCTCAGCACCGCCGGGTCGCGGCGCAGCGCCTCCCGCACCTCCGTCAACGCCCCGACCATCGTGCCGATCCTGTCGGCGAAGACCTGCTCACCGGTGCCTGCGAAAGCCTGCGACAGCATCGTCATGAAGTGCCCGGTGTAGTGGCCGCGCAGATTGCCGTTGGCCTCGCCGTCCAGCCCTTCCCAGCCGCCGGGTGCCACCGCGCCGCCCGTGGAGAGCCCGGCGTTGGCGCGGAAGACCTGGAGCAGCCGGTTCACGTCGTAGCCGCGGGCGTGGTCCAGCATCAACTGCCGCTTGTCGGCGAACATCCCCTGCCCGAGCCTGACTTCGTCGAGTGCGAAGGGCTGCGTGGTCCAGGTGGCGGGTGCGTCGGCCGCGGCGGCTGCGGCTGGGGCGGCCGGTGCGGCGGCGGCCCGGCCGGAGGCCGCTAAGGAGAGTGGCGGGGTCGTCGCCGCGAGGGCCGCGGCCTGGAGAAGGAATCGGCGGGAGAGGGGCGGTGCCATGTGTGCTCCTCCGTGAATCGACTGGTTTACCGGCTCGATATTTCGAACGCTGTACGAATAGTCGACCAGACGATAGAGAGGGGACGGAAGAGCGTCAACGGGTCGGGAGCGTTCGGTTCCGGCTGATCGCCGGGGGATCCGCGAGCGCGGGCCCGAACCGGCCCGACTGGCCCGGCCGCACGAGAGGCGGGGGACGTGACCGGATCCGCGGCGCTCGTCGCGGCGGGCGGCACCGGGGGAGTGCGGCCCATGGTCGTGCACGTGCACCGGGGCAGTGCAGCCATGGTCGTGCACGTGCACCGGGGGCGGCCCACGGTCGTGCACGTGTACCGAGGGAACGCCACCCACGGCCGTGCACGCGGCACCGGCCCGGCGGCGGGCGCCGGACGCCCCGCCCGCGGACGCCCTGGAGCAGCCGGACATCGTGCCGTCGGCGGTCGAACGCCCGCGCGTGGCCGCGCACTTCGCCGACGGAGTGGCCGTGCTCGCGGCGGCCGAGCAGCGTGGCCTGCTGACGGTGCCCCGGAGCACCCGGCCCGCCCCGGGGCCGCGGCACGAGGCGCGGCCCGGAGGGTCACGCAGTCGAGACGGAGCGCACGAGCCAGTCGTACGCGGCGCGTGCCGTGAACTCCGTCTGACCGCCGCGCAGGAGCAGCCCCGCGGTCGTGAACTCCGGGGCGTCGGCCTGCGCGGCGACACAGGGGACGGCGATGCAGCGCATCCCCGCGGCGTGCGCGGCGGCGGCACCCGGCGCGGCGTCCTCCAGGACCACACAGTCGGGCGGGGCCGCGCCGAGCCGGCGGGCCGCCTCCAGGAAGACGTCGGGGGCGGGCTTGCCGCGCTCGACCTCGTCGGCCGACACGACGGTGCGCAGCCATGCGTCCAGGCCGGTGCCGGCCAGGATCGCCTCGATGGCCTCGGGTGACGAACCCGAGGCCACCGCCATGGGCACGCCCGCATCGGCCAGCCGCTCCACGAAGGCGCGCATCTCGGGGTACGCGCGCGTGGCGGTGCGGGCCAGCTCCAGATAGGCACGGTTCTTCGCGGCGAGCAGCTCGGCGACCGGGGCGCCCAGGCCGTACCGCTCCTTCCACAGCGCCACCGTCTCCTGCGTGCTGATCCCGACGTACCGCTCGTGGTCCGCCCAGGTGAAGTCCGGGACGCCCTGCTCGGCGAGGACCTGACGGCCCGCTTCGAAGTAGTTGGGTTCGCTGTCCACGAGCGTTCCGTCGAGATCGAAGATGACCGCGGTGGTGCCGAGACTGTTCATGGGGACCAGCATGCCAATGATCATTTCCCTGCTGTGCGGCCGATCGACTCCACCAACGGCAGCAGCCGGTGCGGCACACGTTGGCGCAGGGCCACCTCGGTACGGGCGCGGACGACGCCCGGCAGGCTGATCAGCTTCTGGATCACGTCCTCCAGGTGCGCGTTGTCCCGCGCCACCACCCGGGTCAGCAGATCCCCGCCGCCCGTGATCGAGAAGGCCTCCACGATCTCCGGCACGGCGGCCAGCGCGTCGCCCACGTCGTCGAGATGGCCCTGAGTGACCTCGATGTGCACGAACGCCAGCACCGGGTGGCCGAGAGCGGCGGGGGAGAGCACCGGGCCGGTCCCCGTGATCACGCCGTCCCGCTCCAGGCGGTCCAGGCGGGCCTGCAACGTCCCACGGGCGACGCCGAGGACGCGGGCGTACTCGCGCACGCTCGTGCGGGGCCGCTCCAGGAGCAGTCGCAGGATGCGGGTGTCCAGCTCGTCCACGGCCATGGCGCCCCGTCTCCTCATACCTGGTCCGTTGGCCCGTCAGTGGACGAGCCGCAGCCGGTTCTTCTGTGCCAATGGTCCAGTGATCCGAGCGGCACTTGAGCCACGCTACGCCTTGATGCTGCAATGAACGCGTCGATGGCGCTGCGGATCCCCGCGGCGCCTTTTTCATTCCGGTGCGCAAGGGAGCGGGAAGCAGTGCTGAAGAGGGTGTTCGTGGCCTCGGACCCGGGGCGGCTGCGGTTGCGCTTCGCCACCCGGGCCGTCGTCGGCGTCGGCCTCGCGGTCGTCGTCTGCGGCCTCGCCGGCCACTCCCTCGCCGGTGCGGTCACCGGCGGACTCGCCGCGCTGCTCGCCCTGTTCACCGTCACCGACGCCACCGTCCGCGGACAGGCGGTCACCACCGCGCTGCTGCCTGTCGTCGGCCTGCCCGTCCTCGCCGCCGCGGCCGAACTGCACGACCAGCCCGTGGCCCGGGACCTCGCCTTCCTCGCCGTGGCCGGCGCGGGCGTGTACGCACGCCGCTGGGGCCCGCGCGGACACAGCCTCGGTGTGTTCGCGTTCATGACCTACTTCGTGGCGCAGTTCCTGCACGCGACCCCCAGGCAGCTGCCCGAGCTGTACGCCGCCGTCCTGCTGTCCGTGCTCACCGCCTCAGCGGTGCGCTTCGGGCTGTGGTGCTACGAGCGCCGACTGCCTCCCGCACCCGCGCCCGCCCCGTCGGCCGGCACCGGCCTGGCCCGCGTGACCACCCGCCAGGCGATCCAGGCGACCGCCGGCGCGGGCTTCGCCCTCGTCGTGGGCCAGTTGCTCTCCGGAGAGCGCTGGTACTGGGCCGTCGGCGCCACCTGGTGGGTCTTCGTCAACACCACTTCGCGCGGCGAGACCCTGGTACGGGGCTTCCGCCGCGTCCTCGGCACCGTGATCGGCATGGGCCTCGGCCTGCTGGTCGCCGTCCCGCTGCACGGGACCGCCGTCCCCACGGCCGTACTGCTCGCCGTCTGCGTCTTCGGGATCTTCTACACGGCCGCCGTGTCGTACACCTGGATGATGCTCTGCGTGACGGTGCTCGCCGGGCTGCTCTACGGCCTGCTGGGCGTCCTCGATCCCGCGCTGCTCGCGCTGCGGCTCGCGGAGACCGGCGTCGGCGCGCTCGGCGCCGTACTGGCCGGCCTCATCGTGCTGCCCGTCACCACCCACACCGTCACCGACGCCTGGATCCGGCGAGCCCTGCGCTGTGTCCACGCCTGCACCGCAGAGGCCGCCGCCCGGCTCGCCGGAAGCGCAGCCGCCGACCCCACCGCGCGCGTGGCGGAGCTGGAGCAACTGCTCGGCCGGGTACGGCTCTCGGTCGCCCCGCTCGTCCACCCGCTCACCCCGATGCTCGGCCGCAAGCGGCGCGCTCGCCGGGTGCTCGCCCTGCTCGACGACTGCGCCCGCGAGATCCACGGCCTGGCCGCCGTCGCCGCCGACCCCGAGGCCTCGCACGACGCACGCCTTGCCGCGGCCTGCCGGCGCGTCGAAGCCGCCGTCGAGGCGCTCACCGGCGACGGCGACATCCCCGTATCCGCCATCGAGGCCACCGAGGCCACCCCCGCGGAGGCCGCGGCACTCGCCCACCTGCACGGTCTGGAGCGGGCACTCGCGGGCCTCGCCAAGCCGCTGCGGGCAGCGTCGCGCTCGCCACTCGTCGGCGCGTGAGGCCCTTAGGGCCTGTATTGGGTTGCCCCGCGGCGTCGCGACCCTGGGCACGCACTCCCCCACTGCCTCAAAGGCGTGGAGGCACCCCCACGCGGCGTTGCCGAAACGCCCGAATGGCTCCGCTGTTAGGGCGCTCCGGTGCCTTGCGATCGCACGCACCCAGCGCCGCTCCTGCTTCCACGGGGCAACCCAATACAGGCCCTGGCGGCCCGTCTTGGTCTAGACCGATCGTGATCGACTGCTAGCGTCACCCACGACAGCACAGGGCGCCGAGAGGGGACAGTGGTGGCAGACGGCGACACGCGGCAGCGGCGGGCCTTCATCGGGTCGTTCACGGCGGCCGGCGGCCCGGGGATCGTGACGGCGGCCATGCACCCCGGCACCGGGGCGCTGACCGTCCTGAGCAGCGAGGACGGCGTGCCCGACCCCTCGTACCTCGCGCTGTCGGCGGACGGGGACACGCTCTACACGGTCAGCGAGACCGCCGACGGAGCGGTGGCCGCGTACCGCGTCACCGGCGACAAGCCCGAACCGGTCGGCCCTCCGGTGCCGGTGGGCGGCAGCGGTCCCACGCACCTCAGCCTGTTCGCCGGACACCTCCTGACCGCCAACTACGGCTCCGGCAGCGTCACCGCCGTGCCCCTGCGCGCCGACGGCACCCTCGCCCCGGCCGCGTCCGGCGTGCTCCGGCACACCGGCTCCGGTCCGCACACACCGCGCCAGCAGGGCCCGCACGCCCACCAGGTGCAGCCCGACCCGAGCGGACGGTGGGCCGTCAGCGTCGACCTCGGCACGGACTCCGTACGCGTGTGCACGCTGACCGACGGGAGCCTCGACGTCCACCGGGAGATCGCCCTGCGCCCCGGCTCCGGGCCCCGTCACCTGGCGTTCCACCCGCGCGGCTCGTACGCGTACGTGCTCAACGAACTCACGCCGACCGTCACCGTCTGCCGCTGGGACGCCGCCGACGGCTCGCTGAAACCGCTGGCCGAGACCTCGGTGCTGGCGAGGCAGCCGGCCGGTGACGCCTACCCGTCGGGCATCGTCGCCTCTTCCGACGGCCGCTTCGTGTGGACCGCCACCCGAGGCGAGGACGTGGTGTCCACGTTCGCCGTCCAGGGCGAGGAGCTGAAGCTGGTGGGCACGGTCACCTGCGGGGGCCACTGGCCCCGGGCCCTCACCGCGGCGGACGGCTTCCTCTACGCCGCGAACGAGCGCTCCGGCGACGTCACCTGGTTCACCGTCGACCCGGACAGCGGCCTGCCGCGGCCCGGCGGTCTGATCGAGGTGACCGCCGCCTCCTGCGTGGTCATCGGCTGACCCCGGCCCGGAACGCCTCGGCCCAGCCGACGCCATGGCGCCTGCTGGGCCGATCCTGCGCATGTCAGCGGGTCCGGAACGTTCGTGCCGACGCCGGCCACAACAGGCCGCGCGGGCCACCGAAAAGGGTTCGCGGACGCCCGGAACGCCGAGGGCGCTCCCGGCAAGGATGCTGTCGGCCGATTCGGTAAGCGGCGCGAGAGCCTCAGCGACATGCCGCCTTCACGGCTTGTCGCTGAGACGGTGCGCCCACTCATCTCTGTGCCCGGCGACCTCGCCAACGGCATCCCGGGAACGGAGCCCTTCGGCGTCGTACGCGAACCGTGCGGGTCAGCGGGCCGGAGCGCCCTGCGGCTGCTGCGGGGCGATGCCCAGCGCCGTCGTGTACTTGGCCAGCGCGAGCTTGCCGATCGCGGGGTAGGGGCCGAGCGCCTCGGCGGCGGAGCAGCCCGCCTCCTTGGCCGCCGCCTCGACCAGGCCCGGGTCGATCTCGGGGCCGATCAGATAGGGCGCCAGGGCCAGCTGCTGCGAGCCCGAGGAACGCAGCTGCTCGGCGACGGACGAGATCGAGCCGTCCTGGTCGAGCGCCGCCGCCATCACCGGCACCGCGAGGCGGGCGGCGAGCAGCATGCCGGTGATCCCGGCCGCCTGCACGGCCTCGTCACCGCCGACCGAGGCCAGGATGATGCCGTCCGCCGCCGTCGCCACGGTGAACAGGCGGGCGCGGTCGGCGCGGGCCAGACCGGCCTCCGACAGGCGCACGTGCAGCGCCTCGGCGAGCAGCGGGTGCGGGCCCAGCACATCGGTCAGATCGGCCGCGACCCGGCTGTCCATGACCGCCTGGCGGACCCGGCGCAGCAGCGAGCCGTCCGGTCCGGCGAGCAGCGGCACGACGACGCCGACCGGGCCGTCCGGCTCCTTGACGTCCACACCCGCGGCGCGCGCCTGCTCGTAGCGGGCCGTGCGCTCCTGGGCGGAGTGCGCGAGTACGGACGTGAGCTTGGGGAACTCCGTGTCGTCCCCGTCCAGGTACCCGATCCGCGCGTCCAGGCCGGGCAGCTCGGAGCGGGCGATGCTCACGACCTCCTCGGAGAGGCCGCGCGTGGCGGCGCTGGGCGTGCCCGGCACCGCGAGGACGAGCGCGGGGGCGCCCTCGGGAGCCGCCAGGGGTTCGGGTCGGCGGTGCCGACCGGGCTGGCGGGGGCGCGGCATTCGTACTGGCAGGCCGGACGCGGGCCCAGTGGGGGAGCTCATGGCGCCGCATGTTACTGGCTTCCTGGGCTCCTCTGTTCGGGGAGGGGGCAGGTGAGCGGTATCCGTCCGGTTTTGTCTGATGAGTTACGGTCGGATCAGAAGTGTTCAGCGGGTTTCGGCCAGGTGATGGGTCAGTCCCCCTTGACGGTGACCACGTTCAGCATCGCCTCGTCACCCGGCAGGGTGAGCGCTCCCGCCGTGAGGTCCGCCGCGATACGCACGGACCCGTCCAGCGGATCGCCGGCGGACGGAACCCGGCGGGCCCACGGCAGTCGCCGGGACAGCTCGTCGTCCAGCGGTACGACGAGAGGGGCGCCCATCCTGAGCAGCCCGCCGGTGACGGCGACCCGGGCATCCGCGTCCGGCGGGCAGACGGCAGCCGCCGACTCGGCCATGTGCCGGGCGGCCGAGCGCAGGATGCCCGCGGCGACGGGGTCGCCGTCCGCCGCGCACCGGGCCACATGCGGTGCGAAGGACGCGAGCACGGCGGGCCGGTCCGGCCGGGGGTACAGCTTTCCGGGCAGCCCCGGCATCGGCCCGAACTCGTCCTCGGCGCGGGCCCGCAGCACGGCGGACCCACCGGGCCGCCCGTCGTACGCCCGCAGCGCCGCCTCCAGCCCGGCCCGCCCGATCCAGGCACCGCCGCCGCAGTCGCCCAGCAGATGGCCCCACCCGTCGGTGCGACGCCAGCTCGTCAGATCCGTCCCGATGGCGATCAGTCCGGTACCGGCGGCCACCACGGCACCGGGCCGCGGGCCGACGGCGCCGACATACGCGCTGACGCCGTCGGCGACGAGCGCGAGCGTCCGGACACCGAGTTCCCGTCGCAGCGCACCGGGGAGTTCGGCGCGCAGGGCGTCGCCGAGCGTGGACAGACCGGCGGCTCCGACGGCAGCGGTGTCCAGCTGTCGCACACCGGTCTCCGCGGCCAACGCCCGCACCATGGGCACCAGTTGCTCCATCAGATGCCCCGGCTCGATACCACGCGCACCGGTCCGCACCGGCACACGGGACTCCCGCTGGGCCCTCACGTCCCCTTGCGAGGTCGCCACGACCACACGCAGGCCGGAGCCACCGGAGTCGACGGCGAGGAAACCGGCCCCCGCACCCGTCACGGCAGGCGCCCGTCCACCGGCTGACCTCCTTGCTGGTTCAGCAGGTCGTCGGCGCGGCTGAAGGGGCGGGAACCGGAGCAGCCGCGGTCGGCGGACACGGGGGCTGACCAGGCATGATGACTATGGCCCAGTGGCTTGATCGCTGGATGCAACAGGCTCTGCTCCGTCCCGGTGACCGGCCGCGTGAGCTGCTCGACCGGTTCGAGGATCTCGATGAGGGGGAAGAGTAGCGTCCGGAGCGGCGGCCGTGCGTGCGGGGTTCTGTGTGTGCGAACCCCCGGTGTGTGCCAGTAGGGTGACGCGCCGTGGCACCACGACCCTTGCATGAACTTGTTGAAGCAGGCTGGGCGAAGGCTCTTGAACCTGTGGCTGAACGCATCGCGGCCATGGGGGACTTCCTGCGGACCGAGATAGCGGCCGGCCGGACTTATCTTCCGTCCGGGGCGAATGTCCTGCGGGCCTTCCAGCAGCCTTTCGATGACGTCCGTGTCCTGATCGTGGGGCAGGATCCGTACCCCACACCGGGCATGGCGATCGGGCTGAGCTTCGCGGTCTCGCCCGAGGTGCGTTCGCTGCCGGGCAGTCTGGAGAACATCTTCCGGGAGATGCACTCCGACCTCGGGCTGCCCAGGCCGTCGAACGGCGATCTCACGCCATGGACGCAGCAGGGCGTGCTGTTGCTCAACAGGGCGCTCACCACGGCCCCGCGCAAGCCTGGCGCGCACCGCGGCAAGGGCTGGGAGGAGGTCACCGAGCAGGCCATCCGAGCTCTCGCGGGGCGCGGGAAACCGCTGGTGTCGATCCTGTGGGGGCGTGACGCGCGTAATCTGCGGCCGCTGCTCGGGGATCTTCCGGCGATCGAGTCTGCCCATCCGTCCCCGATGTCGGCGGATCGCGGTTTCTTCGGCTCGCGGCCGTTCAGCCGGGCCAATGACCTGCTGGTCGGTCAGGGGGCCGCGCCGGTGGACTGGCGACTGCCGTAGGCCGCAGCCCTCGCTGCGTCCGGGTCTGCCTGCCCGCAAAGTACCGGCAGGTTCCCCGTCTCATGGCGGTACACGATGCCGGGTCGCGCCGGGAGAGGGCGGCGCCGCCGGTGATGTGGCGGGCCATCAGGTCGGTCATGGCGAGATGGCCCATGGCTTCGGCGGCGGGGGCGGCGGGCCGGACATCGCGCCGGACCAGGTCGGGCTGTGCGGCCCGGCGCCGCGTATGTTCAGGCGGAGTGGTCGCGTACACCCCCGTCGCGGGCGGCGGCCAGGTCGAGGGCGACGTCGGTGATCATGTCCTCCTGGCCGCCGACCATGGGGGGTCGGGCCGCTCCCGCAGGCCCAGACCCGGCTCCCGTACCGCGGCGAGCGTGGCTTCCCGGGCGACCGCGCCGACATCGGCACCCGAGCGGGCCACAGGCGTCACCCTACTGCCGTACGGGCAGTGGCGATCAACCGGTGGCCAAGGCCGGTCGAAGTGCTCAACTGACCACCGCCGCACGGACACAGAGCACATCCGGCAGATGCGAGGCGAGCTGCTGCCAGCTGTCGCCGTCGTCGGCCGATGCGAACACCTCGCCGTTGCGGTTGCCGAAATAGACGCCCGCCGGGTCTCCGTCATCGGTGCACAGCGCGTCGCGCAGCACCGTGCCGTAGTGGTCCTCCCGCGGCAGGCCCGCCGACAGCGGCTCCCAGGTCTTGCCCGCGTCCGCCGTGCGGAAGACCCGGCACCGGCGGTCGGCGGGCACCCGGTCCGCGTCCGCGTTGATCGGGAACACATAGGCGGTGTCGCCGCGGTGGGGGTGTGTGGCCGCCGCGAAACCGAACGTGGAGGGCAGGCCCTCGCCGATGTCCGTCCAGTGCGCGCCCGCGTCGTCGCTGCGGTAGACGCCCCAGTGGTTCTGCAGATACAGCCGGTCCGGAGTGACGGAGTCCTGCGCGATCTTGTGGACGCACTGTCCGAACTCCGGGTGGGGATCCGGCAGGAACACCGCGGAGACACCGGAGTTGGACGGTGACCAGCTGGCGCCGCCGTCGGTGCTGCGGAACACGCCCGCGGTCGACACGGCGACCGTCACGGCCTGCGGGTCCCGCTTGTCGGTCACCACCGTGTGCAGGCCCTCACCGCCGCCGCCCGGCACCCACTGCGAGCGGGTGGGGTGCTCCCACAGCGGACGGACCAGCTCGAAGCTTTCGCCGCGGTCCTCGGAGCGGTACAGCGCGGCCGGTTCCGTGCCCGCGTACACCACGTCCGGTTCCGCGGCGGCCGGGTGCAGCTGCCACACCCGCTCCAGCGAAGCGCCGGTGTCCTTGGGGAACTTGACGGCCGGCCGGGGCGGTTCGGTCCAGGTCCGGCCCAGGTCGTCGGAGTGGAAAACGGACGGACCCCAGTGCGAGCTGTCGCCGCCGGCCAGCAGCCGCGGGCGGTCGCCGCGGGTGTCGACGGCGACCGAGTAGACGGCCTGTGCGTTGAAGTAGGGGCTCTCGTCGAACGCCCAGGCGCCACTGCGCCGGCGCCCGATGAACAGGCCTTTGCGCGTGCCCACGGCGAGCAGTACCCCGGTCATGCCGATCACCTCCGCGACATCTTCGTCTCAGACACCGGCCAGTCTGCACCCCACCACTGACAGTCACCTCTGGAGACGGCTTCCTCCCAGGTCAGGGCGGTGCGGCGGTCCGTGCCGGGGGTGGCGCACGGTGCTCCGCAGGGGGCCGATCCCGGAACGATCCGGTCATTTTCCGTCAGACGCCGCTGAGCGCGTCGAGCCCGTGGGACCGTCGGCCCGGGGACCATCCCTGAGCATCCGCGAGCCGTGCGACGTATGGAAGGACGGTCGGGGGTGTTCGTGTGCTCATGAGGAGGAAGCCTTCGATGGCGTTCCGTGGTCCGAAGGTGTGGCTGTGGCGCTGGCGACGCAACCCGCTCAAGCGTCAGGCCGACGTGGTGGAGACATGGGTGGTGCTCGGTGCGTGGGCGTTCACCGTCCTCGTCGGGGTGTCCGCGGGCCTGGCGGTGAACCGGTCCGTCGAGCACGGACTGGCCCGGGAGCGGATCGAGTGGCGTCCCGCCGTGGCCCGGCTCACCGAGCGGGCACCCGGCCCGGCCGTCACGAACTCGGGCGCGGTCAGCAGCGAGCGGGTGTGGGGCGAGGTGCGCTGGACCGCGCCGGACGGCTCGGTCCACACCGGCCAGGCGCGGGTCCGTAAGGGCAGCGCCGTCGGCTCCCCGGTCACCGTGTGGACGGACCCGCAGGGCCGCCTGGTGACCAGGCCCGCCACCGCCTCCCAGGCCCGCTCACAGGCCGCGCTGACCGGCACCCTGATGGGAGTGGCAGCGGCGGCGGTTCCCTTCGTCGGCGGCCGGGTCCTGCGCGGCCGGCTGGAGCGCAGCCGCATGCAGATGTGGGACGCGGAGTGGGCGCTGCTCGGCCCACTGTGGGGACGGAAGACAGGCTGAGGTCTGAGGTCTGAGCTCTGAGGTCTACTGACAACGTGGCGGGATCGGAGCGTGACGGTGCGCGATCCGGTCAGGCCGCCGCCGCAAGGGCCCGTCGCAGGATCGCGTCCACGTCGGCGGCGTCGGAGAGGGTGCCGAAGGCGTGCCCCCAGTCGCCGCCGAGCCGGCTGGCGCAGAAGGCGTCGGCGACGGGGGACGGGGCGTGCCGGACCAGCAGGGAGGCCTGGAGGGTCAGCGCCATCCGCTCGACCAGGCGGCGGGCGCCCGACTCGGACCCCTTGGACAACCCGTCCCGGAGGCGGTCGACGGCCGCGTCCAGGCGGGCGTCCGCCCCCTGCGCCAGGGCGAGTTCGGCGAACAACGCGTCCGCGGTGCCGGGCTCGCGGCGCAACGCCCGCAGCACGTCGAGGGCGTTGACGTTCCCCGAGCCCTCCCAGATCGACAGCAGCGGAGCCTCCCGGTAGTGGCGGGGCATGCCCGACTCCTCCACGTAGCCGTTGCCGCCGAGGCACTCCAGGGCCTCTGCGGTGAAGGCGGGACCCCGCTTGGTGACCCAGTACTTGCCGACGGCGGTGGCGATCCGGCGGAAGGCCGCCTCACCGGCGTCCCCGCGCACGGCCCGGTCGGCCGCGCCCGCCAACCGCAGCGTCAGCGTCGTGGCGGCCTCCGACTCCAGCGCCAGGTCGGCCAGGACGTTGCGCATCAGCGGCTGGTCGACCAGCCGTGCGCCGAACGCGCTGCGGTGGCGTACATGATGCCCGGCCTCGACAAGCGTCTTGCGCATCAGCGTCGCCGAGGACATCACGCAGTCCAGGCGTGTGCAGTTGACCATCTCGATGATCGTCTTCACGCCCTGGCCCTCGGACCCGACCAGCCAGGCCACGGTCCCGTCGAACTCCGGCTCGGAGGACGCGTTGGAACGGTTGCCCAGCTTGTCCTTGAGCCGCTGGATGCGGAAGGTGTTGCGGCTGCCGTCCGGCAGGATGCGCGGCACGAGGAAGCAGGACAACCCGTCGGGAGCCTGCGCCAGCACCAGGAACACATCGCACATCGGCGCCGAGGTGAACCACTTGTGCCCGCGCAGCGTGTACACGCCGGGCTCGGCGCTGGGCGTCGCCGTCGTCGTGTTCGTCCGGACGTCGGAACCGCCCTGCTTCTCGGTCATCCCCATGCCCGCCAGCAGGCCCCGCTTCTCGGTGGGCACCCGCAGCCCGGGGTCGTACTCCCGGCCGGTCAGCAGGGGTTCGTAGACCTTCGCCAGCTCGGGCTGCCGGCGCAGCGCGGGAACGGCCGCGTACGTCATGGACGTCGGACAGCCGTGCCCGGCCTCCGTGTGCCCCCACACCAACCCGCCCGCGGTCCGGGCGACATGCGCGCCGGGCCGGTCCTCGGCCCAGGGCGTCGCGGCGAGTCCCTCGGTGACCGCGACGCGCATCAGGTGGTGCCAGCTCGGATGGAACTCGACCTCGTCGATCCGGTTGCCGTAGCGGTCGTGCGTGCGCAGCTCGGGCTCGTACCGGTTGGCCAGCTCGGCCCACTCCTGCGCCTCGGCGCTCCCGGCCCGCAGCCCGAGCCGCCGGAGCCCCTCCTCGGCCCACCCGGCACCCTCGCGGCGCAGCCCTTCGAGCAGCGCCGTGTCGTCGGCCGCGTCGTAGGGGGCCAGGGCAGGGGGCTGGTTGGTCACGTCGTGCGTGGCGTGGCCCTGAGGGCCTTCTTCGTGCGCGGGTATCGAGGCCATACGGCGAGTGTTGCACTATTCCTGCGGTCGCAGCAATCCTGCAACGCCCCGCTCCGGCCCGTACAGTACGTCCCCATGGGAACGGTCCAGGCAGACGAGCTGCATCTGCGCCCCCTGTCGGCGCGCTCGGTCGTCCTGAGCCTGCTCCTCGGTACCCACCCGCCCGAGCTGCCGGTGAAGGACCTCGCGCGCGCGGTGCAGCCCTTCGGCGTGGGCGGCTCCACCCTGCGGGCGGCGCTCAGCCGGATGACGGCCGCCGGTGATCTGCGGCGCACGGACACCGGGTATCGCATCGGCGACCGTCTCCTGGAGCGCCAGCGCCGTCAGGACGACGCCGTGCAGCCCAGTACGCGCGCGTGGGACGGCGATTGGGAGATGGCCGTGATCACGGCGACGGGCCGGGGGCCCGCCGAACGCGCCGAACTGCGGGCCCGGTTGACCACCCTCCGCCTCGCCGAACTGCGCGAAGGCGTCTGGCTGCGCCCCGCCAATCTCCGCCGCTCGCTCCCGGGGGACCTCGAAACCGTGCTCCGGCCCTTCACGGCCCGCCCCGGACAACCCGCACGCGAGCTGGCGTCGGCCCTCTGGCCCCTCGGCACCTGGGCCCGCACGGCGCACGGCCTGCTCGGCCACATCGCGCGCGTGGAGCGCCCCGCCGACCGGCTCACGGCCTTCGCCGCCGTCGTACGCCATCTGCTCCTCGACCCCGTCCTGCCCGGAGAACTCCTCCCCGCCGACTGGCCCGGACCGGCACTGCGCGCCGCGTACGCCGATTACCGGCGGGAGTTCACGCGGGTCGTGCGGGAGCGGCGGGCATGACACGGCGGCCGTCCGAAGCGCCGTGCGGGGACGCTCCGGACGGCCGCCTGCACCGTGGGGGGAAGGGTCAGCGGT
This sequence comes from Streptomyces blattellae, assembly GCF_009709555.1. Classification (GTDB taxonomy): domain Bacteria; phylum Actinomycetota; class Actinomycetes; order Streptomycetales; family Streptomycetaceae; genus Streptomyces; species Streptomyces blattellae. The sequence continues at coordinate 50,795 of NZ_WJBG01000215.1, forward strand.
AGGTGATGTCCGAGGTGGAGTACAGGCAGTTGGTGCTGTCCGGGCCCGTACCGACCGCGGTGTTGTTGTTGTACTTCTGACACGGGATGACCCTGCGGCTCGCGTCGTTGAGGATCGTGATGCCGCGCAGCGTCGCCACGTCGCCCCGGTTGACGTTGATGCCGACGAGGCGTGCGGTGGAGCCCGTGCCGGTCACCTCGATGTTGCTGAGGTTGACCCTGCGCGTGTACTGCGTGGAGCAGTCGCCGCAGGAGCGGTACAGCGTCTTGAACTCGCTGACGGCGAAGTTGGAGATGTTCAGCGTGCCGGGCCCGTTGTGCTGGAAGACCTTGTCGGCGGCCTTCTTCGCGCCACCACCGGTCACGGTGTAGGTGGAGCCGCCCCGGAAGGTGGCTGCGTCCTCGCCGACGTCCTCCCACCACACGTTCTGCAGCGTGCAGTTGCCCTCGCAGTGGATGCCGTCGGCACCGGGTGCGCCGATGATGACGTTCCGCAGGGTCGCGCCGGCCGCCAGCCTGAAGATCGGGTCCTGGCCCTCTTCCTGGCCGTCGCCGGCCAGGTCGCCGCTGCCGTAGTAGCGCACCATGCCGCCGTCGCGGACGCCGGACACGGAGATGGTGGAGCTCACCGGCTGACTGCTGGTGGGCGTCGGCCAGGTGGCGGCACTCGCCGGGGGCGCTCCGAGTGTCATGATCATGACAGACGAGAAACCGAGTGCGGCCACGGTGCCGGTCAGCGCGCGCCGGCGGGCGCGCGGCAGTGCTGGTGAAGTCATGTCCCGATGCCTTCTTCCAGTTGGGGGGTGGTCATGTGGGGGGTGGTCATGGGGGGTGGTCAGATCTTTCCGGCGCCCGCGCCGGACGTGACCGAGGAGACGACCGTCGATGCGGACTCCGCGGTGTAGCCGTACGGCGGGGCGGTGAAGCCGCCGACCTGCGAGATCTCGGTGGCGGCTCCACCGAGGTCGTTGCCGCGCAGGTTGGCGTATCCGTCGACGTCGCTGCTGCGGTTGGTGGTGACCGCGATCTTCGTCGCACGGAAGACGTTGTTCTCGACGAGCATCTGGGCGCCCATGCGCGAGTGGCAGGCGGTGTCGGCGCCCTCCACGTAGTTGTTGTAGAAGTGGCCGGTGCCGAAGCGCAGGCTGGGGATGCGCGAGTACACGTTGCTGAAGTGGTTGTGGTGGTACGTCACCTTCAGACGGCCGGTGTCCTCGCTCGCGTTGTTGTCGCTGTGCCCGACGAGCGAGCCCTTGAAGTGGTCCTTGAACGTGTTCCAGGAGACGGTCACGTTGTCGGCGCCGTGATTGATGTCGAGCAGACCGTCGTAGTAGTCCTTGTCGTGATCGCGGTCCGCCGAGAAGGAGTTGTGGTCGATCCAGACCTTCGTCGACTCCTGGACGGTGATGCCGTCGGCGGGCGCGACCGGCTTGCTGATGTTGAGATTGCGGATGACGACGTTCGTCACCTCCTTCAGCCGCAGCCCGCCGCCGGTGAACCCGGAGGACGAACCGACGCCCAGGACCGTGGTGTTGGAGCCGATGTCGACCTGACCGCTCAGCGAGATCAGGCCGTTCACCCGGACGACCTTGGCCGCGTTGCCGGTGACGGCCGACTTGAAGGCGTCCAGCGTCGAGACGGTGACCGCGCCGGCGCTGCCGCCGCCGGTCGTGCCGGCGCCGAATCCGACCGGCGAGGTCTCGGCGGCGCCCGCCGGCCGGGGAAGGGCGAGGGCGGCCGCCATGGCGAGAACGGCCGCGGCGGCCGTCACCAGGGGGGTTCTTTGCGCGTGTGTACGGAGGAGGCCTGTACGCATGCGGGTGCGTCCCTTCGGGATGCCTTGACTGGTCGTATGTGTGAATGACGTACGCCATGTTGAACGCTGCGCTGGGGCATGCCGCTGATTCCGGCTTGGTGGGGTATCAGCCGGTCAGCCTGCTGAACGGAACGTAGGGGGCAAGCGCTTTCTAGTCAACGCTTTGCGCAGAACACATTCGGACACCGCAGGTGAGCGCCGCACCGGGAGATGGGAGCGTTTCCACGCCTCGGGTCCGCACACCTCGCGGCAGCCACTCCCCCTGCCCACGGGTGACGTTCCGTTTCGCGGGAACCCGGCCGTGAAGAGAGAGCCGATCTGTGAGGGAGGCATCGAGAGCCATGACACGGCAGAAGCCGTCGCTCGATCTTCCGGAACCCCTGCGCGAACCGTTGCACACCACCGCGTCGGCGCTGCGCAGGGTCCCCGGTGCCGGTGTCGTGACCAGGGCGGCCGAAGGCACGCTGGACACGGTCGGTGCCGTGTCCCCGCGCGGCCGGCGCATGGTCGCGTACACCGGGGCCGGGCTCCTCGGAGTCGCAGGCATCGTCGAATGGCCCATCGCGCTCACGGGGGCGGCAGTGGTCTGGCTGACCCAGCCCAAACCCGGCGGGAACGGAGAGACGGGCGAGCGGAAGACGACGGCGGGCAGCAGTCGCACGTCGTCCAGCAGCAGTACGACGGCCACCGGCCGTCGTACGACATCCAGCCGCGGCGGAAAGACGTCCACGGGCACCCGCAAGACGTCCGGCGGCACCCGCCGCACGTCGAGCACCCGGTCGACGTCCTCCGGCGGCGGCAAGAGCGCGCCGAAGAGCCGGAGCACGGCGTCGAAGCGCGCGAGCACGAAGAGCTGAGGTGAGTCATGGGAGTGCTGACGGGGGCTGCCACGGCCCTGTCCGGTGCGGTACTGGCGGGGCCGCGACTGCTGGTGCACGGGGCCGCGCCCGGTGTGGGTGCGGCCGCCGGAGCCGTGGCCGGGACGGCGCGGGCGGGTGTGCGAGGTGCGGACGCCGTCGCCAGAGTGACACGGGTGGCCCGCCGGGCGCTGCCGGGCGGTGACCACACCTGGCGGTCCGGTCACCGGGCACACCTGCCGCTCCGGCCCACGGAGCCGGAGCGGGTACGGCGGGCGGGCGGGATGGCCAAGGCGGCGCGCAGGGTGGCCACGGCGCTGGCCGAACAGCCGGACGTGGCCTACGCCTACTGGGACGGCGGCCTCGCGCGGCTGGTCGTGGCCGCGAGCGAGGCGGCCGTGTCCGAGCGGGTGGCGGAGAAGGCGCACGCGCTCGCCGCCGAACACGGGCTGGAACCGGCGGACGTACCCGCGGACGAAGCGGCGGAGGAATTCACCCACCCCGGCGACCCGGCCCTCGTACGGACCAGCGCGGCGGCACTCGCGGCCGACGCGGCGGGCGTGCTGGTCTCGGTGACCGGCTCCGTCCTGCGACTGCCGCACTCGCCCCGGGCTGTCACGGCGGCGGCGACCCTGCTGCGTGAGAACCCCCGCTTCCGCGCCTGGCTGCGCGAACGGTTCGGGTTCTCCCGCATGGACCTGATCCTGGCCGTGTCGAACGCCGCGGCCCATGGCGCGGGCCGCACCCCGACGGCCCTCGTGCTCGACGCGGGCCTGCGCTCCGTGCAGCTCGCGGAGGCGGTCGCACGCGCGGCGGCGTTCGACGCGGTCCATGACCGGGTGTGCGGACCCGAGCGGGAGGACGTCTCCCCGGACCGGTTCCCGCGCCCGCCACTGCGGACCACGCCGGCACACGAGTACGCGGTCCACGCCGAGACGGGCAGCATCGTCGGCGCGGCGGTGACGCTGCTGGTGAAGCACGACGGCTCCGAGGCGGCCGAAGCGGTCCTCGCGGGCTCCCCGAAGGCGGCCCGCTACGGACCCGCCGCCTTCCACGCCGCACTGGGCTGCGCGCTCGCCCGCACCGGCGTGCTCGTCCGCCACATGGAACGCATGCGGCAACTGGAGACCCTCGCGACCGTCTTCCTGCACCCGAGCGCGCTGCACACCCCCGACGGCGCCGCGGACCCCTGGGCCGAGGCCGTCCTGGACGCGGCACGGCGGGCCGGACTGCGGGTCGTCGTGCCGGGCGATCCCGCGCTGGGCGACTTCACCGCCCTCGCCGATCATGTCGTGTCAGCCGAGCGGTCCTTCAGCCGGACGGTGCACGAACTGCGGGGTCGCGGAGGCGTCCTGACCGTGGCCCGGCCGCAGTCGGCCGACGACACCGACACCCTGTCCGGGCTGCTCGCCGGCGATGTCGCCGTCGCGCTGGCCGACGGGGACGCGGCCGTGGCCTGGGGCGCGGACGTGGTGGCGCCGGGCGGTCTGGCCGACGTATGGCGGCTGCTCGCGGCCGTACCGGTGGCGCGGAAGGTCGGGCGGCGTTCGCAGACGCTGGCCCGGTCCGGTGCGGCGCTGTCCGGGCTGCTGGTGGCCGTCGGCGAATCCGGGCGCGGCACCCACTCGCCGCTGCCCGGCCTGCGGCACGCGCCCGTCGACGTGGGCGCGGCGGTGGCGTTGCTGTCCGGGGTGCGAGCCGCCTTCGGCGTCGCGGTCACCCGCGCACCGCGTCCCCGGGCGCGCGTGGCCTGGCATGCGCTGAAGGCGAAGGACGTACGACAGCGGCTGGGGCACCGGCTGGAAGAGTCCCCGACCCTGGCGGCCGAGGCGACTTCCAAGGTGCGGCAGGCGGCCAGGACCGTCGGCCGTAACCCGGTGTTCGTGCCGGCCAAGGGAGCGCTGCGGCTCGGCCGGGCCGTGCGGGGCGAGCTGGACGATCCGCTCACCCCCGTGCTGGCCGTCGGCTCGGCCGCGTCGGCGATCCTCGGCTCGGTCGTGGACGCCCTGCTGGTCGTCGGCGCCCTCGACCTGAACGCCCTGGTCGGCGGCGTACAGCGGCTGCGGGCCGAACGGGCGCTGTCCGGACTGCTCGCGGAGCAGAAGCAGAAGGCGCGCGTCGCGCCGGACGACACCTCCGACCAGCCCCACACCGTCGACGCCGCACGCCTCACGCCCGGCGACGTGATCGAGCTGAAGGCCGACGACGTCGTACCCGCCGACGCCCGCCTGCTGTGGGAGGACGGCCTGGAGGTCGACGAGTCGGCGCTGACCGGCGAATCCCTGCCCGCGGAGAAGCAGACCGCCCCGACACCGCGCGCACCGGTCGCCGACCGCAGCTGCATGGTGTACGAGGGTACGACCGTGGTGGCCGGACAGGCCCGGGCCGTCGTGGTGGAGACCGGCGACCACACCGAGGCCGCCCGCGCGGTCCACCTCGCCGCCCGCAAGCCGCCGGCCGCCGGCGTGCAGGCCCGGCTGCAGGAACTCACCCGCAAGGCACTGCCGTTGACGATGGCGGGCGGCGCCGCCGTGACCGGCCTCGCGCTGCTGCGCGGCACCCCGATCCGCCGGGCCGTGAGCGGCGGGGTCGCGGTCGCGGTGGCCGCCGTCCCCGAAGGGCTGCCCCTGGTGGCCACGGTCGCCCAGCTGGCCGCCGCCCGCAGGCTCAGCGGGCGGGGCGTGCTGGTCCGCGCCCCGCGCACGCTGGAAGCCCTCGGCAGGATGGACACGATCTGCTTCGACAAGACGGGCACCCTCACCGAGAACAAGCTGCGCCTCGTCCGGGTCACCGGCACCGACGGCACCGCCCGCAAGCCGGACGAGGCCGCCGCCACGGCCACCCTGCGCGTCGCCGTACGCGCCTGCCCCGAGCCCGAGGAGGGCCCCGACCAGCCGGTGCACTCCACCGACGAGGCGGTGCTGGACGCGGCCGGGCGCGATCCGGAGTGGGAGCAGACGGAGGGCAGGCCGTTCGAGGCCGGGCGCGGATACGCCGGAGCCGTGGGCCACGCGGCCGACGGGACACGGGAGTTCGTGGTCAAGGGCGCCCCGGAGATCGTCCTGCCCGCCTGCCGCGACCTGCCCGAACACGCCTCCCGCACGGCGCAGTCGCTGGCCCGCGACGGACTGCGGGTCCTCGCGGTCGCACGGCGGCGCCTGAACGACCACGAGAAGGACGCGGACGTCTGCGAAGAGCCCCTGTCGGAGCTGGAGTTCACCGGACTGCTCGCGCTGGCCGACGTAGCGCGCGAGACGTCCACCGCCCTGGTGCGCGGGCTGCGTGAGGCGGGCGTACGACCCGTCATGCTGACCGGCGACCACCCGCAGACCGCCCGCGCGATCGCCGTCGAGCTGGGCTGGCCCGACGACACCGCCGTCGTCACCGGCGACGAACTGGCCGCCGCGGACCGCTCCGAACGCGCCCGGATGCTGCGCGACGTGGACGTCGTGGCCAGGGTCGCGCCCGAGCAGAAACTCCAGGTCGTCGAGGCCCTGATGGACGCGGGCCGGGTGGTCGGCATGGTCGGCGACGGCGCCAACGACGCGGCCGCCATCCGCGCCGCCGACATCGGCGTCGGCATCAGCGCCCGCGGCTCGGCCGCCGCCCGCAACGCCGCCGACCTGGTACTCACCCACGACGACCTCACGGTGCTCGTCGAGGCGGTCGTCGAGGGACGGGCCCTGTGGCACAGCGTCGCCGACGCCATCGCCATCCTGATCGGCGGCAACGCGGGCGAGGTCGGCTTCGGGATCCTGGGCACGCTGCTCGCCGGCGCCGCGCCGCTGTCCACCCGTCAGATGCTGCTGGTGAACCTGTTCACGGACCTGTTCCCGGCGATGGCGGTGGCGGTGACACCGCAGAAGGACGGGGAGACCGATGTCAGCGCGCCACAGGGCAATACCCTGCTCGGCACGCCGCTGATGCGGCAGATCCGCCACCGGGCGCTGACGACCTGCCTGGGCGCGGTCGCCGCCTGGCTCATCGGCCGCTTCACACCGGGCTCGGCCCGCCGGACCACCACGATGGCCCTGTGCGCGGTCGTCGGCACCCAGCTCGCCCAGACCCTGGCCGACCGCAGGGGCTCCCCGCTGGTCCGCATCACCTCCCTCGGCTCCGCCGCCGCCCTCGTCCTGCTCGTCCAGACCCCGGGCGTGAGCAACGCCCTCGGCTGCACACCGCTGGGCCCGGTCGCCTGGACCGGCGTGGCGGCGGCCATCGCTCTGGCGGTGACGGGACAGCGGGTGCTGCCGGAGCTGGAACGGGCGGCGGTGCGGCTCAGCCGGTAGCAGGGTGCGCTGCTGTGCGCGTACAGGGAGGGCGTGCGCGTGTCCGGAGTGCTTGTGCGCATACGGATGCGCCTGTTCGGGTGGCCATGAGTGTTCATATATGTGTACCACGCTCGCTATACGGAACGAATAACGGAGAGATAGCGCGGCTTCGGCCTGAGGAAGGCCCTGAATGGTCAGCTCGCTGAACTGCGCCCCACGCGACCCGCGCTCCTGCTCCACGCTTTGTGCACAACACATTCGGACACCCCCGCTCAGCGGGGGAACAGTCGAACTCGCCGCATGGGAGCGCTCGATGCCCTGCTGATCTCCCTGTCGACGGCCCCAGGATCCCCCATCACGAAGGGATGACACTTTGCCTGCCACCACCAAGCGCAGACCACTTCGCACCTTGCTCGCCGCCCTCTCCGGAATGCTCGCGGCAGCCCTCGTCACCGCACCCCCGGCGAACGCCCGCGTCGACGAGCCCACCGCGGCCCTCGCCGAGGTCACCGGCTTCGGCGAGAACCCCAGCAACCTGCAGATGTACCTGTACGTTCCGGACAACGTGAGCGACAAGCCGGCCGTCGTGGTCGCCCCGCACTGGTGCGGGGGCTCCGGCCCGGCGATGCACACCACGACCGAGTACGCCTCGCTCGCCGACCGCTACGGGTACATCGTGATCTACCCGTCGGTCACCCGGGACACCAAGTGCTTCGACGTCTCCTCACCCCAGGCCCTGCGCCGCGGCGGCGGCAGCGACCCGGTGGGCATCAAGTCCATGGTCGACTGGGTGACCCGGATGTACGACGCCGATACGAGCCGGATCTTCGCCACCGGCATCTCCTCGGGCGGGATGACGACGAACGTCCTGCTGGCCCTCTATCCCGATGTGTTCGCGGCGGGCGCGTCCTTCGCCGGTGTGCCGTTCGGCTGCTTCGCCACCACCGACGGCGCCGAATGGAACCACCCGTGCGCGAACGGCGACATCGACCGCACCCCGCAGGAGTGGGGGGACCTCGTGCGCGCCGCGTATCCCGGTTACAACGGGCCCCGGCCGCGGATGCAGGTGTGGCACGGCACCGAGGACGACGTGCTGTGCTACCCCAATTTCAAGGAGCAGATCGAGCAGTGGGCGAACGTGCTCGGTGTCAGTCAGACCCCGGCTGTCACGGACTCGCCCCAGTCCAGCTGGACCCGCACCCGCTACGGCGGCACCGGTGACCAGGCCCCCGTCGAAGGCATCAGCCTCCAAGGCGTCGGCCACCCCGACCTGTACGCCACGGGTATGGCCGCTCGTGTGCTGACCTTCTTCGGCCTGGCAAGCGGCTGACCCTGCCCCAGTCCGTACGACCGCGCTCGCATCGGTGAGCGCGGTCGTACGGCTGATACGGGAACAGACGACCGGGGTGTCTCCGGTCGACCATCGTCCCGCACGGGCGGTCCTGGGGACGGTCAGACCGAGCGGTGATACTGGTCCGGCACGTGGACCTCCCCGCCCAGTTCGCGTGCCGCGTGCCGCGCCCAGGACGGGTTCCGCAGCAGTTCACGGCCGAGCAGCACCGCGTCGGCCTCGTCGTTGGCGAGGATCTTCCCGGCCTGTCCGGCGTCGGTGATGAGGCCCACGGCGGCGACGGAGAGGCTCGTCTCCGCCTTGACGCGGGCGGCGAACGGCACCTGGTACCCGGGGCCGGTCGGGATGCGGGCGCCGGAGACATTGCCGCCGGTGGAGACGTCGAGCAGGTCGATGCCGTGGGCTTGGAGGCCTGCGGCGAAACGGACGGTGTCGTCCGCGCCCCAGCCGCCCTCCTCCAGCCAGTCGGTCGCCGAGATCCGGAAGAACAGCGGCTTGTCGTCCGGCCACACCGCACGAACGGCGTCGACGACCTCGAAGGCGAAGCGGGTGCGGTTCTCGTACGAGCCGCCGTACGCGTCGGTGCGGTGGTTGGAGTACGGGGAGAGGAACTCGTTGATCAGATACCCGTGGGCGCCATGGATCTCGGCGACCTCGAAGCCGGCGGACAGAGCACGGCGGGCCGCGTCCGCGAACTGGCCGACGATCTCGTGAATCTGATCCACCGTCAACTCGTCCGGCACCGGATGCCGCTCGTCGAACGCGACCGGACTGGGCGCCACCGGCTGCCACCCGTACGCCTCCGGGCCCACCGGCGCCCCGCCCTTCCAGGGCTGGGCTACGGAGGCCTTGCGGCCACTGTGCGCGAGCTGGATCCCGGGCACCGTGCCCTGCGACACCAGGAAGCGGGTGATCCGGCGGAACGCCTCGACCTGCGTGTCGTTCCAGATACCCAGGTCGTACGGGGAGATCCGCCCCTCGGGGCCGACGGCGGTCGCCTCGACGAGGATCAGGCCCGTGCCGCCGGCCGCGCGCGCCGCGTAGTGGGCGAAGTGCCAGTCGGCCGGGGCCCCGGCGTCCGGGCCCTCCGGAGCGGCCGAGTACTGGCACATCGGGGCCATCCAGACCCGGTTCGGGACGGTCACGTCGCGCAGGCGGAAAGGCTGGAAGAGGGCGCTCATGGCGAGCTGCTCCAATCGTCACGGGGGTCGATGGACGACTCGTACGATAGGCATCGTAGTACGTGAAGTGTCAAACTACGAGACCCTTCGTACAATGGAAGTCCGTCCGACGAACTGGAGCCGCCGTGACCACCGCCACCACCAGTCGTGATCTTCCGCACCCGGCGCGCGACGAGATCCGGCTGGAGGACATCCTGCACGCGCTCGCCGACCCGATGCGCTTGCAGATCGTGCGAGAACTCGCCACCGACGGCGGCGAGCTGTCCTGTTCGCACTTCGACCTGCCGGTCACCAAGTCCACGACCACGCACCACTTCCGGGTGCTGCGCGAGAGCGGAGTGATCCGGCAGACCTACCGGGGCACGGCCAAGATGAACGGCCTGCGCCGGGACGACCTGGACGGCCTCTTCCCGGGGCTGCTCGACACCCTCCTCGACGCCGCCACCCGCCAGGCCGTCCGCCTCCGGAGCGCCTGATGCCGACTGGCAGCACGCCCACGGCGACCGTCCCGGACCTCACCGGGCCCGGCGTTGCTCAAGGGGCCTCCAACGCGGCGGAGCCGCACCGTGACAAAGCCCCTCGCCCCTAACCCGCGTTGCCGTGCGCGGCGTTCAGCAGTGACTGCCAGTCGGGGAGCTTCACCACCCCTCGGCCGAGTGATGCCCCGAGTTCCGCCTCCGCCCGCTCGATCGACTGCCAGCCGGACCACTCGACCGGCTCGATCCCCTCGCCGCGCAGGGCCGTCAGCGGATCCCCGGGCAGATCCTTTTGTACGAGAACGTCGGCGTCGTCGATCAGCGACGTCACCGTCTCCTTGGCGTCCGGCCGGTTCGTGCCGATGACGCCCGTCGGCCCCCGCTTGATCCAGCCGGCCACGTACTCGCCCGGCGCGACGAGGTCCTCGCGCAGTACGCGGCCGGCGAGATGCGGCACCGTGCCGGTCGCCGTGTCGAAGGGGAGGCCTTCCAGCGGTACTCCGCGATAGCCCACCGAGCGCAGCACCAGCTGGGCCCCGATGTCCTCGTAGCTGCCCGTGCCCGTCACCCCGCCGTGGCCGTCGGGCCGTGTCCGTTCGAAGCGCACCGCGCCCACGCGGCCCGCCTCGGCGAGGAGTTCGACGGGGCGCAGGAAGAAGCGCAGCCGGATGTGGTGGTGGGCCTCCTTCGCCGGTGCCCCGGCCCAGCCGCGCAGCACCTCCACGTTGCGGCGGTTCGCCGCGGGCAGGCCGGAAGGGTCGGCGTAGGCCGGGTCCAGCGCCAACTCCGCGGGGTCGACCCGCACTTCGGTGTCCGGCAGGGCGCCCAGCTCGCGCAGTTCCTTGGTGGTGAAGCGGGCCTGGGAGGGGCCGCGGCGGCCGACCATGCTGATCTCGGTCACCCGGCTCGCCGCCAGCGCGGTGAGCGCCGCCTGGGGCATGTCGGTGGGGCTCAGCTCGGCCGGGCCGCGGGCCAGTATCCGGGTGACGTCCACGGCCACGTTGCCGACGCCGATGACCACCGCGGAGGGCGTGCCGAGCACGAAGCCGTCGGCGGTGGCGTCCGGGTGGGCGCTGTACCAGGACACGAACTCGGTCGCCGACCAGCTGCCCGGCAGTTCCTCACCGGGGATGCCCAGATGGCGGTCGGTCGCGGCGCCCACGCAGTACACGACCGCGTGGTACAGCTCGCGCAGCCTCGCGGCCGGCACCCCGCCGCGGCCCACCTGAACGCCGCCGAGGAACCGCACCCGCTCGTGTTCCAGGACCGTCCGCAGGTTGTTCTGCAGCGACTTGATCTTCTCGTGGTCCGGTGCCACTCCGTAGCGGACCAGGCCGTACGGGCACGGCAGCCGGTCCAGGACGTCCACCAGCACGTCGGAGTGGAGCTGGACAAGGCTCTGGGCGGTGTAGACCCCGCTCGGTCCGGAGCCGACGACGGCGACATGAAGCACGGCGGAACTCCTTACCCCGAAGGACCGTCGGAGATCGCTGATGCTTCCAGCATCGCACCGCGGATGCTCCGCTGACAGGGTGCTGTACCGGGTACAGGCGTGCGTGTTCGTTCGTATGGAATGTGATCATGAGGTTACGTTGCGTGTGTGTTGGACGCATCCTTTCTTGATCTTTCTGATCGTTGTCCGATGGACGGTGCGGTGTCCGTGTGGCCCGCGTGGGAAAGTGCGGGAAGACGGAGCCGACGGGGACGACGCCGGTGTGACGTCCTGGTGGGGCGTTCGGCTGGCGTTCCCGGACGGCGCGCAGGTCGACCTGCTCGCCGTGGTGTCCGGCGCCGGGGTCTGCATCGAGGACGTGCGGGCCCGGCCGGCCTTGTCCCTCGACGATCTGGCGGTGCTCGCCGAGTGGGTCGAGGGCCCGCTGTCCGAGGTCTGCGGAGTCGAGCCCGCCGGCGATCCGGGGGCCTCGCGGCATGCCCGTCCCGCGTGGCCGCGCGGGATCGCGGGGCAGTGGCTGGTGGCCCGGGAGTACCGAGCGGCACAGAAGGAGGGCGCCGACCCCGTCCTCGCCGTGATGGGCGCGACCGGGCACAGCCGGCGCAGGTCCCTCAGTCTGATCGCCCAGGCCCGCGACGCGGGATTCCTGACGGCACGCCATGCCCGCCGCTGAGGCGGGCTCGGCTCACGGCAGGTCCCGCATCCGGTCGATCTCGCTGGTCTGCTGGGCGATCGTGTCGTCCGCCATCTCCTCGATCTGAATGTTGTTGCCCTGCGCCTTCACATCCGTGGCCATGGTCACCGCCCCTTCGTGATGGGTGATCATGAGGGTGAGGAAGAGCTGGTCGAACGCCTTCCCCTCGGCCGCGCGCAAGTTGCTGAGCTGACCCTCGGTCGCCATCCCGGGCATCGAAGCGTGGTCGTGCCCGCCGCCCGTCTCCTTCTCACCGTGCGTCTTCAGCCAGCCCCTCATGGCTTCGATCTCCGGTTTCTGCGCGGCCGAGATCCGCTCGGCCAGGCTCTTGATCTGCGCCGACTCGGCGCGGTCCGGCACGAGTTCGGTCATCTCCAGAGCCTGGGAGTGGTGCTCGATCATCATGCGGGCGAACGAGACGTCCGCGGAGTTGGGGGAGTCGTCGTCGGCGCGCTGCCGTGCGGCGTCCTCGGCGGACAGCGTGTGGTTCTCCTCGCCGGGCTCGCCCGGCACGATCACCGAAGGCCCGCTCGCCGAGGCGGAGTCGGCGTCGGATCCGGAGTCACAACTTCCCAGCGCCAGAACGGCGAAGGCGGCCAGTGCCGCCGTAGAGGACCGCTTGAAAAGCTTCATTACATGTCTGTGTCCCTCTGTTGGTATGTGCATGCCCAAGACGATACTTCGACGGGCATGAACCGTTCCCACGCGAACGGAACAAGGGAGGAAACAGTGATCCTGTTGAACGATCCCCGAACGCGGCACAGACGCCTGGGAGTCGGCGCTGTCGCCGTCGGGCTGCTGGCCGCGCTGCTCACGGGCGGTCCGGCGGCCGCGACCCCCGACCCGGGGGACGGCCCGGCGGCGGAGAAGGAGGTCTCCCAGAGCACCCAGGCCGAAGTGAGGCGGGCCCTCGACAGCGGCGAGATACCCGGTCAGGACGAGATCGTCCACTCCGCCAACATCCAGCACGTGACGAACATCCCCAAGGACGTGTTACCGGGCACCAATTCGGACCTCGCCTTCCAGGGCAAGTACGCCTTCGCCGGCAACTACGACGGCTTCCGCATCTTCGACATCAGCAACCCGAAGGCCCCGAAGACGGTCTCGCAGGTGCTGTGCCCCGGCTCGCAGAACGACATCTCCGTCTCCGGCGACCTGCTCTTCCTGTCCACCGACTCCTCGCGCAGCGACAGCAGTTGCAACAGCACCACGCAGCCCGTGACCGAGAAGTCGTCGTGGGAGGGCATGAAGGTCTTCGACATCAGCGACAAGGCCAACCCGAAGTACGTCGCCGCCGTGGAGACCGCCTGCGGCTCGCACACCCACACGCTGGTGCCCGAGCGCCGCAACGTCTACATCTACGTCTCCTCGTACTCGCCGAGCGCCACCTACCCCGACTGCCAGCCACCGCACGACGGCATCTCGGTGATCAAGGTGCCGCGCAAGGCCCCCGAGAAGGCGGCCGTGGTGGGCTTCCCGGTCCTCTTCCCCGGCGAGGGAGCCGACGGCGGCGGCAACCCGGGCGCCCCCACCAACCCCGGCGTCTCCAAGACCACCGGCTGCCACGACATCACCGTGCTGCCCTCGAAGGACCTGGCGGCGGGCGCCTGCATGGGCGACGGCATCCTGTTCTCCATCAGGGATCCTGAGCATCCGAAGGTCATCGACCAGGTCCAGGACAACGTCAACTTTGCGTTCTGGCACTCGGCGACCTTCAACCAGAGTGCCGACAAAGTCGTCTTCACCGACGAGCTGGGCGGCGGCGGAGCGGCCACCTGCAACGAGGAGATCGGCCCGAACCGCGGTGCCGACGGCATCTACGACATCGTGGGCAAGGGCGACAAGAGCAAGCTGGTCTTCCGCAGCTACTTCAAGATCGACCGCCACCAGGCGGACACCGAGGTCTGCGTGGCCCACAACGGCTCGCTCATCCCGGTCAAGGGCAGGGACATCATGGTCCAGGCCTGGTACCAGGGCGGCATCTCCGTCTGGGACTTCACAAACTCCGCCCGCCCGAAGGAGATCGCCTACTTCGAGCGCGGCCCGCTGACCATGGACAGGGTCACCACGGCCGGTTCGTGGTCGGCGTACTACTACAACGGCTACATCTACTCGAACGACATCGCCAAGGGGCTCGACGTCCTCAAGATCAGTGACCGGCGCACCGACCCGGCCAACCGGGTGCGGCTGAGCGAGCTCAACGTGCAGACGCAGCCGGACTACTTCGGCTGATCCGCGGGCCGCTCGCCGGTCGCGAAGAACCGCGACAGTTCCGCGTCACCCGTCCCGCCGGACGCCACCTCGGTGTCCGGCGGGACACCCAGCGCCCAGTCCAGCCGGTAGCGGTTGAACAGTTCGGCCCGCAGCACCGGCAGGGGCATCGGAGCACCCGGCACCAGCGCCGCGCAGACCGCGCCCATCAGCTGGGCACGTAGCATCGGGTAGTCGGTGTCCACGTCCTGCGAGCCGGCGCGGGCGACGGTGTCCCGCAGCAGCTCGGCCAGCCGCCGCTGCTCCGGGCACGGCATGAACCCCTCGGCCTGCAGCAGCCCGGCCACGTGCTGGCGCATCAACACGGGCCGGTCCCGGGCCAGACCCAGGATCGCGTCGATCGCCCGCGCCATGCGCTCCCGGCCGTCCTCGGTACGCGGCTCGCGCTCCAGGGCCTCCTCCAGCGTGCGGTTCATCAGCCGGTGCACCGCGGACTGCACCAGCTGGCGTTTGCCGGGGAAGTAGTACGACACGAGACCGCGCGCCGAGCCCGCTCTGTCCGCGATGTCGCCCAGCGTCGTCGCCTCGAACCCGCGCTCGTCGACCAACTCGACCGCGGCATGCAGAAGCCGCTCCCGGGAACGCCGCCGCAACTCTTCATTGACCGAGGCGCTGCGCGGGGACATGCTGTAACTCCTGCGTTGACTGGCTGGCAGCCAACTATACTCAGCGCGTCCGGGCCTGCCCCTTTCCGCGGGCCGTCCGGTGCTGCCGTCCTCCTCGGGCGACGCGGGGGATCGTCCGAGGAGGAGGCGGCGACACCGGGCCGGCTCAGCCCACCAGGTCCAGCACCGGCCGCAGGCCGTCGGGCCGCAGGGTCACCGGCAGATGGTCCACGAAGTGCACCCCGCAGCCCAGCGTGGCCGCGCCGCCGTCCGCCCGGCGGTCGTCACCGACCATGAGCGCGTCCCGCGGTTCGACGCCGAGCTTCGCGCAGGCGGTGGCGAACAGCCGCGGGTCCGGCTTCCGGATGCCGTGCTCGTACGACAGGACGTAGGTGTCGATGTAGGGGTCGAGGCCGTGCTCGCGGAACACCGGGCGCAGGTCCCAGCCGATGTTGCTCACCACGCCGACCCGGATACCGCGCTCGCGCAGCGTGTGCAGGACCTCCGCGGCATCGGGGTACGGCGCCCACGCGGCGGGCAGCATATGGCGGTCGTACAGCGTGTCGTGCAGCCCAGGGTCGGGCAGCGGCACCTGCCGGGAGAGCCCGGTGTACGCCGCCCGGTGCAGCTCCGAGCTCTGGTCCCGCACGTCCCACACCTCGGCGACCGCCGTGGGCAACCGCTCCGGATCGCCCCCGCCGGGCAGCGCCCCCGCCGTCTGAAGCGCCTGCGCCGTCTCGGTCAACTCCGGGTCCGGCAGCTCGATCCCGGCCTCGGTGAGCGCACCCCGCAGCCAGGACTCGGTGGACTCGACACGGAAGAGGGTCCCGGAGAAATCGAACAGCACGGCAGTCATGAGGTGATCTTACGGGGATGTGATCCGCCGGGTGGGGAGAGCCGGTGATGTCCGGGGCACCCACCGCCGGTGCACCAGCACCGCCAGCGCCACCAGCGTCGCGCCCAGCAGCCAGCCGCCGACGACGTCCGAGGCCCAGTGCACGCCGAGCCACACGCGGGTCAGGCCGACGCCGGCCACGGAGATCACCGCCACCGCCACCGCCGTACGCCACACGGTGCGGCCGGCGCCGTAGTGGATCAGGAGCCACAGCAGGAGGCCGCAGACCACCGTGGCGGTCATGGCGTGGCCGGACGGGAACGCCGCGTAGTGGGCCGAGTCGACGGGGTCGGGCCATACCGGGCGGGCACGGCCGACCGCCGCCTTCAGGGACTGCTGCACCAGGGTGCCCAGCGCCACGGTGGCCGCCAGCCACAGAGCGGTCCACCAGTCCCTGAGTCTCCACATCAGCCACAGCACGACGGCCGTGCACAGGACGCGCATCGTCCACGGATCCCACACCCAGTCCGTGAGGATCCGGCACGTCTGAGTGATCCCGGGGCCGTCGACCGCCCAGCGGTGGGTGGGGCGGGCGATGTCGCCGTCGAGCTCCATCAGGGGCCCCCACTCCGCAGCGACCAGGATGAGCAGCAGCAGCGAGGACGCCGCCAGGGCGGCTGCGGAGCGCACGGCGCCGCGATGGCCGCTCGGGCGGGGAGGGGAGTCGACGGACGGAGTGTGCATGCTGTGATCCTCGCCGAACGACGGGGTGTGAGGCGAATTCCGGGGTCCTGAAATCGGCTACCCCAGCGTCCGCAGCGCCGGTACGAACGCCACCAGGACCGGCACGACCGGCACCAGCGAGGCCGCCGCGGTGAGCCGCAGTCGCCGGGCCGCCGAGAGCCGGTCCGGGGGAGCGAGCAGCCGGTTCACCCGCTGCGGCACATGGGCGTGCGGGGCCGGGCCGTGACCGAACACGCCCCGGTCCTCGTTCAGTTCCACCAGCGCCAGAGCGGTGGTCAGGCGGCCGAAGCGCCGGGAGGCCGTGTCGTCGGCGGCGAGTTCGACCAGCCGGTGCATCTCGTCGCGGAACGCGGCGAACACCGGCACCCGCGGGAACCCGCCCGCCAGCGCGGCCGAGCAGTGCAGCAGCCAGTCGTGCCGGGCCTGCGCATGCCCCTCCTCATGGGCCAGCACGGCGTCCAGCTGCCGGCCCTTCAGCCGACGCAACGCGGCGGTGGTGACGACCAGTCGGGGCGGCGAGCCCGGCAGCCACCAGGCGTCGGGCCGCGCGCCCTCAAGGACGACCAGCCGGTGCCGTTCGGGCTCCTCGCCGGGCAACCGCGGGGCGCGGACGAGGAGTTCGGCTCGCCGCTGCCGGCGCCGGGCACGTGCCCGTGCGACCTCGCGGACCAGCATCGCCGCGCTCCACACCCCGCCCAGCGCGAGCGCCACCGCGGTCGTCGGGGCCCACGGGCCGGTGGGACCGAAGGCGTAGGCCTCCACGACGGAGTGCGGCGCGGTCGCGAACACATGGCCCCGGACGGCCTGCCAGGCCGCCGCCGCGCTGAGCGTCATCGACAGCGCACAGCACAGGAGCACCGCCGCCACCACGCACTGCCACACCCACAGGGCGACCACCGGTTCACGGTCCGGCCAGTCGGCGCGGGCGATCAGCCGAGGGGCGACCACGGCGGTCAGGGCGCCGAGCAGCAACAGTGCCGCGGGGACCATCATGGGAGCACCCTATGAGCGGCGGAACGCCCGGAGGTACGGCTTGTCGGGCCAAGTGACGCATACCTCAGAGCGTCAGCAGCATCGCGACCATCCCGATCCCCATCGACAGCCGGCAGGCCCGCGCCAGCTCCGGCCGGTCGCCCCACCCCACACTCCCGCCACCGGCGGCGACGGGCACCAGCCGGGCGCCGGACAGCAGCACATACCCCACGAAGTACGCCAGCAGCGCCGCCGTGACGAGCGGGACCCCGGAATCGCCGTGCCCTCCCGGCGAGCGGGCCATCGCCAGCGCCATGTAGACCATCGCCGAGGCGCCGACCAGGTGGTGCAGATGGTGGGCATGCGTCCGTGCCGCCCACAACGCGTGCAGCGCGGCCCCGCCGAACACGGCCGCGTACACGGGCCAGGCCCACGAAGGCGGCGTGAACACCGCGGCCGGTACGGCCATCGCTGCCATCCCGAAACCCATCAGTGCCTCACCGCCCGCCGCGCGGCGCTGCTCCTCGACACTGCTGCGCATCCGCAGCAGACAGTAGGCGCCGGTCGCCGCGCACAACGCGACCAGCAGCCACCCGGTCGAAGCCGGTCCGTGCACACGCACCTCCGCGGTCGACGGTCGCGGCCACTCGCTCAGGGGATGCCCGGAGCAGGCGGCGCGCATACGAGCGCAAGGGTGTACGCGGGGGGCATGTGAGGGAGCACGCAAGTGAGGAATACCGTCAGTGAGGAATGAGGAATACCGTCAGTGAGGAATATCGTCCGCACCCCGACGCGGTCGCCTCGTTCGCCCTGCCCGACGCGAGCGTGTCCTGCCCGAGCCGCCGACCGGCTGCGGATCGCCTTCTCGCCTACGAAGCGGCCACCGGCCGGGCGATGGTCGGCCACCTGACCTCGGCGGGTTTCCGGGAACTGACTCGCGCGGACCGCCGCTGAGGGCTCCGCGGGATGCCCGCGCCAGGCCGTTGATCCTCTGCGGGTCCGCCGTGACCGGTCGGGCAGCTGCCCGCGCTCCCTGCGGGGCGCTCAGATTCCCGGACGGTATCGGATCGGGTGGTCCTCGGGCACCTCCACCAGCACGATCTGGGTTCCGTCCGGATCCGCGAGCCACATCTCGATCAGGCCCCACGGCTCCTTCACCGGCTCCCGCAGGATCTCGACGCCCTTTGCCCGCAGCTCTTCGTGCGCCGCGGTCACGTCGTCCACCTGGAGCCACAGCCGTACGGCCGGGGACGGCGGTGGGTCGGACCGGCCGGAGACCTCCAGGAAGCCGCCGCCGAGGAAGTAGACCGTGCCGCGTTCCGGGCCCGTACCGAACTCCCGGTAGACGGCCAGGCCCAGCTGCTCGCCGTAGAAGAACCGGGACCGCTCGGGATCGGTGGGTCGCAGAAGGATCCGGCTGCTCAGTACGTGCACCATGCAGCCGGAGCCTAGTGGCTGGGCTACTCTCGTCCGTGCCTGAGCCGCGCCGGAGATCGGAGTCGTACTCGATGGAGACCGCAGCCACCGGACCGACGTTCCGAGACGCCGTCGACAGCGATGTGGACACGTTGGTCGCCCTGATCGAGTCGGCGTACCGCGGTGACTCCAGCCGGGGCGGATGGACCACGGAGGCGGACATCCTTCAGGGGCAGCGGACCGACCCGGAGGGAGTGCGGGCCGTGATCAAGTCGCCGGACAGCCGGCTGCTCACCGTCGAGCGGGACGGGCAGGTCGTCGCCTGCTGCCAGCTCGAACACCGCGGCGACCACGCCTACTTCGGGATGTTCGCGGTCAGCCCCCGGCTCCAGGGCGACGGCCTCGGCAAGGTGATCATCGCCGAGGCGGAGCGCACGGTCCGCGAGGAGTGGGGTGCCACGGAGATGCACATGACCGTGATCTCCGTACGCGATGACCTGATCGCCTGGTACGAGCGGCGCGGCTACCGCCGTACGGGACGGATGACCCCGTTCCCGTACGGCGACGAGCGGTTCGGCATCCCACTCCGCGACGACCTGCAGTTCGAGCTGCTGGTCAAGGAACTCGGCTGAACGTCACGCGGTGAAGCGGCCGGTGCGTTTGATCTCCGGGTAGTCGGTGGTCGCACCGTCCAGTTCCAGAGCCCGTACGAGCCGCAGGTGGTCCTGCGTGTTCACCACCCAGCCGATGATCCTCAGGTCCGCCTTCCGGGCGTGCTCCACGATCTCCAGGGTGAGCCGGCGGATGTTCAGGCAGACGGCTCGCGCACCGGTCTCGACGGCGCGGTCCACGACATCGGTGTCATAGCGGCTGGCGATGAGCGCGGTGCGGACGCCGGGCACCAGCCGGGCGATCTCGGTGATCGCCTCGTCGTGGAACGAGGACACCTCGACCCGGCCGACCAGATCCCGCTTGTGCATGACCCCGGCCAGCGCCCGCGCCGCCGCCTCGTCCTTGATCTCCGCCTGGAGCGGGCACTTCACCGCGTCCAGGACCTCCTCGAAGACCGGCACGCGCTCTCCGCGACCCGCGTCCAGGGCGCGCAGTTCGGCGAGCGTCTGCTCGGCGATCGGGCCGGTTCCGTCGGTCGTGCGGTCCACGTCCGCGTCATGCATGACGACGAGGGCGCCGTCCTTGCTGAGGTGCAGATCGAGTTCGATGACGTCGAGGCCGGCGTGCTCGGCGGCGACGAAGGAACGGAGGGTGTTCTCGGGTTCGACACCCATGACTCCGCGGTGACCGATGGTAAGGAAGTTCAAGGTTCCAACTCGCTTCCGTCGACGGCGGCTCGGGCACGCGCGTAACCGGGGCGGATGTTTCGCGCGGCAGGGCCGCAGCCTAGTGGCCCTGCCCCGCGATGTACCCGCGCGTTCACCGGCGATCGGCGTGGCGCGCATGGCGGGCCCGGCCGCCGTCACCCCGAGCGTTCACCCGGGCGTGGGCGAGTCCTGCGCGCGTTGACCGCCGGCCCTCCTGGATCCCGTGCCACGCTTGCCCGTTCGCGGCCGAAGTAGTCGCCGTCAGGGCATCTGGCAGGAAAAAGTTCGGTGACACCGGGGGGTACGCAGGATAATTCACCGAGGCTGCCCTTGCTGGGGGAAACCTCATATGCATACGGTGTCCTTACGCGAGGTTCTCCCGTGGAGGATGGGACATGACGGAAATTCTTGTGCAGGTGGGTGCGGGGGACCAGGTTCCTTCGATGGCCAGGGTGGTGGAGCACCCGGCGTGGCCCGTGCTCAAGGATGCCGTGGAGCGGATCCGGCCCTGGCAGGCCAAGGACGGGTCGATCGACTTCGCGGCCGAGGGCGCCCCCGATCCCGCGGACGCCGAACTCGTCGTGCGCCGGATCACCGACGCCGTCTCGGAGCTGTCCCCGCTGCTCCCGCACGACCGCGTCTACCACGAGGCCCTCGTAGAGGACCTGCACCGCTGGGCCGACGCCGGATTCGGGGTGCCGGACTTCCTCGACTCACTGCTGGCCTTCCAGCCCGCCGCACACCGCGCGGACGGCCTCCAGCACCTGGTCGTCTTCCCGATGTACACACAGAACGGCAACCCCGACCGCAACCTCGAAGCGGTCGTCCTGAGCATGGTCTGGCCGGACTGGCTGGCCGAGCTGGAGCGCACCCGCTACGACAACCCGCTGTTCTGCGGCATCAAGTTCGAGGACTTCACGGCCGGCTACGACACCAACTCCGCCGTCCTCTTCCCCGAGACGATCGCCGTGCGCGAGGCCCCGGAGCGCTTCTCCTGGGGCGGCATCTTCTGCGACCGTGAGGCCGCCCGCTTCCGTCGCGTCACCGCGGCCGCCGTGGACGTCCTCGGCCTCGACCTGCCCGCGGACATCGCCGCCATGGTCCAGGACCAGAATCGCTGCGAGGAGGCCTTCGTCCTGTGGGACATGGTCCACGACCGCACCCACAGCCACGGCGACCTGCCCTTCGACCCGTTCATGATCAAGCAGCGCCAGCCGTTCTGGATGTACGGCCTGGAAGAGCTGCGCTGCGACCTCACCGCCTTCAAGGAGGCCGTGCGGCTGGCCGCCGACGGTGTCCCGCAGGCCCGTGACGTGCAGTACGCGGTGCTGTTCGACCGCATGTTCCGCTTCCCGGTCACCGGTGAGCGCGTCCGCAACTACGACGGCCTGGGCGGCCAGCTCCTCTTCGCCTACCTGCACCAGCACGACGTCGTCCGCTGGACCGACAACAGGCTCTCCATCGACTGGGAGCGGGCACCGCAGGTCACCAACCAGCTGTGCGCCGACATCGAGCAGCTGTACCGGGACGGCATCGACCGCCCCAAGCTCGTCCACTGGTTCAAGGGCTACGAGCTGGTCGCCACCTATCTCGCTCCGCACCCCGGCTCCAGGTGGGCCAAGGGCCCCGACGCCCTGGACCTGACCCTGCCGCCGCGCAAACTCGTCGATGACGTGCTTCCGGACGAGTTTCCGCTGAGCATGTTCTATGAGGCGCTGTCCAAGAAGCTGAAGAACGTGATTGCCTCGACCCGTGGCATCACGGCCGACACCGCCGAGCGAGTCGCCGCGTGAGCGACCGCACAGGGAGTGAGGCGGTGGCGCCCCGCAGGCGAACGACCGATCAAGAGGCGCACGCTGGTCAGGAGGCGAGGATCATGGGGAACGGGGCTCTCAGCGGTGCGGTGGTCGCGGTGGCCGGTGCGGGTGGACCCGCAGGGCGGGCGGCGCTGCTCAGACTGGCCGAGGCGGGCGCGATCGTCGTCGGCTCGGACAACGACCCGGAGCGGCTGGCCGAGGCCGTGGACGCGGCCAGTTACGCGCACGGCGGTGCCACCGTCATCGGTGACACGGTCGACCTGCTCGACCTCCAGTCCACCCACGACTGGGCCACCCGTATCGAGAAGGACTTCGGCCGGGTCGACGGCCTGGTCCACCTCGTCGGCGGCTGGCGCGGCAGCGAGACCTTCACCCGCACCAGCCTCGACGACTGGGACTTCCTGGAGCTGCTGCTGATCCGCACCGTGCAGCACACCTCCCTCGCCTTCCACGAGGCCCTGCAGCGCAGCGACCGCGGCCGGTACGTCCTGATCAGCGCGGCCGGTGCCAGCAAGCCCACCGCGGGCAACGCCGCCTACGCCGCCGCCAAGGCCGCCGCCGAGGCGTGGACGCTGGCCACGGCCGACTACTTCCGCAAGGCCGGGGGCGAGCAGGGCCCGAACGCGGCGGCTGCGATCCTGGTGGTGAAGGCACTGGTGCACGACGCGATGCGCGCCGAGCGCCCCCACGCGAAGTTCGCGGGTTTCACGGACGTCAATGACCTCGCCGAGGCCGTCCTCGGAGTCTGGGAGAAGCCCGCCGCCGAAGTGAACGGAAAACGTCTGTGGCTGGCCGAGAAGCCGTGAACCCTCCGAAGACCGACGCCCGTCGCCGTCACGACCCGGAAATCCGCGGTTTCGCCAGCGACAACTACGCCGGGGCCCACCCCGAGGTGCTCGCCGCCCTGGCCCTGGCCAACGGCGGGCACCAGGTCGCGTACGGCGAGGACGTCTACACCGAGAACCTCCAGCGGATCATCCGCAGCCACTTCGGCGCCACCGCCGAGGCCTTCCCCGTCTTCAACGGCACCGGCGCCAACGTCGTGGCGCTCCAGGCGGTCACCGACCGCTGGGGTGCGGTGATCTGCGCCGAGAGCGCACACATCAACGTCGACGAGTGCGGCGCCCCCGAGCGCATGGGCGGCCTCAAGCTGCTCACCGTGCCCACGCCCGACGGCAAGCTCACCCCCGAGCTGATCGACCGGCAGGCGTACGGCTGGGACGACGAGCACCGGGCCATGCCGCAGGTCGTCTCGATCGCCCAGAGCACCGAACTCGGCACCGTCTACACGCCGGACGAGATCCGCGCCGTCTGCGAGCACGCCCACGCGCACGGCATGAAGGTGCACCTCGACGGCTCCCGCCTCGCCAACGCGGCGGCCTCGCTCAACATGCCCATGCGGACCTTCACCGACGCGGTCGGCGTGGACATCCTCTCCCTGGGCGGGACCAAGAACGGCGCGCTGCTCGGCGAGGCGGTCGTCGTCATCAACCAGGACGCCGTCAGCCACATGAAGCACCTGCGCAAGCTGTCCATGCAGCTCGCCTCCAAGATGCGCTTCGTGTCGGTGCAGTTGGAGGCGCTGTTCGCCAAGGACCTGTGGCTGCGCAACGCCCGGCACTCCAATGAGATGGCCCAGCGCCTCGCGGAGGGCGTGCGCGCGGTGCACGGCGTCGAACTCCTTTACCCGGTGCAGTCCAACGCCGTGTTTGCGAAGCTCCCGCATGACGTGAGCGAGCGACTGCAGAAGCGGTTCCGCTTCTACTTCTGGGACGAGGCGGCGGGCGACGTCCGCTGGATGTGCGCCTTCGACACGACCGAGGAGGACGTGGACGCGTTCGTGGCGGCGCTCAAGGAGGAGATGGCTCGCTGAGGCCGCGCCGTTCGTCAGTGACCGCAGGTGCTGCATAAATATGTGGGATGCGGAAAATTAATTGACCGGTGGTTGATCGTCTTCCTATGCTCTACGGGCATGGAGCTCACGCAGGAAACCTCTGACCTGTCCGCCTACTTGGCCGCCAGCGACGCCATCGACCATGATCATCCGCGCGTACGGGCGACGGCTGCCCGCCTGGCCGAGAAGGCGCAGGACTCGTATGCCTATGCACGACTGGCGTTCGAGTTCGTGCGCGACGCCATCCCGCACTCGCAGGACTCCGGCGACCCGCGGGTCACCTGGCGCGCTTCCGACGTCCTGGAACAGGGCACGGGCATCTGCTACGCCAAGGCGCACGCTCTCGCGGCGCTGCTGCGGGCCGAGGACATCCCGACGGCGTTCTGCTATCAGCGGCTGTCGGACGGCGACGGTGACGGACATGTCGTGCACGGTCTGGTCGCCGTCCGGTTCAACGGCGCCTGGCATCGGCAGGACCCCAGGGGCAACAAGCCAGGCGTCGACGCCCAGTTCTCGCTCGACGGTGAGCGGCTGGCGTTCGCACCCGAGGTCAAGTCCAATGAGATGGACTATCCAGTGCTGTACGCCGAACCCCATCCGGTCGTGCTGAACACCCTCAAGGCGGCGCGTGACCGGCCGCATCTGTGGCAGACGCTGCCCACCGCACTCTGAGGAAGGGCCGCGCCGTAGCGGCGCACGGCCTTGTCAACGGACCCGGGGCCGGGGTGACCTGCCGCCGCTGGAACTGGCACCAGGGACCGCGCACCCGGCTCACCTAGGAGACCGTCTCGGCGGTCTTCCTGCTGGAGAGCATGGCCCGGCGCGGGGGCTGACCCTCCGCACTCACCGCGGCCGGGTCCCGGTCGGCCGGCGCAGCGCCCGCTGTCAGCGGGCCTCGGCCGCGCGGACCTCTTCCGGTGTCGGAGCCGTACCACCGAGGTGGGCCGGCATCCACCAGGTGTCCTGGGCGTCCCTGGGGCGTACGGGGTAGGCGCGCTGCGCGGCTTCGAGGAGGTCCTGTACGGCCTCGCGCAGCTGGCGTGTGATGGCACCGGCGTACTTGTCGCGGGAGGCCTCGATCGCCTCGCCGACCCGGATGGTGATCGGGGTGTGGCTGCGCTTGAAGTTCTTCGGGTGGCCCTTGGTCCACAGCCGCTGCGTACCCCACACGGCCATCGGGATCAGCGGTACGCCCGCCTCCTGGGCCAGCCGCGCCGCGCCCGACTTGAAGCTCTTGAGCGTGAACGACTGCGAGATCGTGGCCTCGGGGAACACCCCGACGATTTCGCCGGAGCGCAGTGAGTCGAGCGCGTGCTGGTACGCCGTCTCACCCTGCTTGCGGTCCACGGGGATGTGCTTCATCCCGCGCATCAGCGGACCGGAGATCTTGTGCCGGAACACGGACTCCTTCGCCATGAAGCGGACCAGCCGCTTCTGCGGCAGCGCCGCCAGGCCGTCGAAGATGAAGTCCAGATAGCTGATGTGATTGCTCACCAGCACGGCGCCGCCCGAGCGCGGAATGTTCTCCGACCCCTTGCAGTCGATCTTCAGGTCCCACGCCTTGAACAATGTGAGGGCGAGACCGACAACGGGACGGTAGACAAGCTCTGCCATGGACGGGGTGAACCCTTCCTCATCTGCCCGGGAAACGGCTCCCGGCGGGAAAGTTACGCAGCCGTAGGTTTACGGCATCTCGCAGATCGTGCCCCAAGAACGCACGGACAGCCAGTGTTGGTGCCGGAGAACGGCGAGATTCTCGTCACGTCGACCCCATGATCCACCTCGGGCTTTTACGCCGCCTTTACTGGGCACGTACCGTAATCCTCCACGCGACCAGCACATCTCGCGGCCCAGGCAGTACCCGAATGCAGCATTGGGCAAGGTGGCGGCGAGCGCCTGCGGAGTGCCGCGCCGGCGGCGGAACGGGAGAGCGCGGATGCGTGGGCGGGGCGAAGGAAAGCGGCTCGGCGCGGCCGAGTTGGGACAGGATCTCGGCGAGCGCGCCACCCTCGTGCAGTTCTCCAGCGCCTTCTGCGCACCCTGCCGGGCCACCCGGCGGGTCCTCGGTGAGGTCGCCCGGATGGTGCCCGGGGTGGCTCACGTCGAGGTCGACGCCGAGGCCCGGCTGGAGCTCGTGCGCCGGCTCGGCATCCTCAAGACCCCGACCGTGCTGGTCCTCGACGCCGACGGCCACGTGGTGCGGCGGGCAACCGGCCAACCACGCAAGGCGGATGTGATCGCGGCACTGGGCGAGGTGCTCGGAGCGAGGTGAGCCGATCTCCGTGATTCTCCCGGATGTCCGCTCGTGTACCACTCGGGGCGGTGCACCGCACTGTGGGACTGATCATGCTGCGGACTCTTCTGCGAGAGCGTCGACTTCCGGTTACGCTGCGTTGCAAAGGTCACAGTTCAAAGCGCTTGCTTAGTGGGCATGAACTGGATGTACTGACGAGTAATATTCGGTCGGAGCGCAGCCGCCCCGACCGGGATCGGCCGCTTGGGGCGCCTATGCTGCCTGCAAGTGGGCAGCAGAGAAATGTCGATGCAGTAGGAGAGCCGGCGTGAGCTTGAGGATCGTTGTCACCGTGAAGTACGTGCCTGACGCCACCGGCGACCGGCACTTCGCCGATGACCTGACCGTCGACCGGGACGATGTGGACGGTCTGCTCTCCGAACTCGACGAATACGCCGTCGAGCAGGCGCTGCAGATCGCCGAGGACGCCGACGACGCCGAGATCACCGTCCTGACCGTGGGCCCCGAGGACGCCAAGGACGCGCTCCGCAAGGCCCTTTCGATGGGCGCCGACAAGGCGATCCACGTCGAGGACGACGACCTGCACGGCACCGACGCCATGGGCACCTCGCTGGTGCTGGCCAGGGCGATCGAGAAGGCCGGCTTCGACCTGGTCATCTCCGGCATGGCCTCCACCGACGGCACCATGGGCGTCGTACCGGCGCTGCTCGCCGAGCGTCTGGGCGTCCCGCAGGTCACCCTGCTGTCCGAGGTCTCCGTCGAGGACGGCACCGTCACGGGCCGCCGTGACGGCGACGCCGCTTCCGAGACGCTTCAGGCCTCGCTGCCGGCCGTCGTGTCGGTCACCGACCAGTCGGGTGAGGCGCGTTACCCGTCCTTCAAGGGCATCATGGCGGCCAAGAAGAAGCCGGTGGAGTCCTGGGACCTGTCCGACCTGGACCTGGAGGCCGAGGAGGTCGGCCTGGAGGGTGCCTACACGGTCGTCGACTCCGCGGCCGAGCGTCCGGCCCGTACGGCAGGCACGATCGTCAAGGACGAGGGCGAGGGCGGCAAGCAGCTCGCTGAGTTCCTCGCGGGCCAGAAGTTCATCTGAGCCCGGATTCGCTGACCGCCCCTCATCTTTCGCAAGCAGGAGAGAAGAAGTCCCATGGCTGAAGTTCTCGTCTACGTCGACCACGTGGACGGTGCCGTCCGCAAGCCCACCCTGGAGCTGCTGACGCTGGCCCGCCGCGTCGGCGAGCCCGTCGCCGTCGCCCTGGGCGACGGCGCCGCCGACACCGCCGCCACGCTCGCCGAGTACGGCGCCGTGAAGGTCCTCACCCACGAGGCCGCCGAGTACGACGACTACCTGGTCGTTCCGAAGGTCGACGCCCTCCACGCCGCGGTCGAGGCCGTCTCCCCGGCCGCCGTGCTGGTCCCGTCCTCCGGCGAGGGCAAGGAGATCGCCGCCCGTCTGGCGCTGCGTATCGGCTCCGGCATCATCACCGACGCCGTCGACCTGGAGGCCGGCGACGAGGGCCCGGTGGCCACCCAGTCGGTGTTCGCCGCCTCCTTCAGCACCAAGTCCCGTGTCTCCAAGGGCACCCCGGTCATCACGGTCAAGCCCAACAGCGCGGCCGTGGAGGCCGCCCCGGCCGCCGGTGCGGTCGAGGCGTTCGCCGTGACCTTCTCCGAGAACGCCACCGGCACCAAGGTCACCGCCCGTGCGCCGCGTGAGTCGACCGGCCGTCCGGAGCTGACCGAGGCCGCGATCGTGGTCTCCGGTGGCCGTGGTGTGAACGGCGCGGAGAACTTCGGCCTCATCGAGGCGCTCGCCGACTCCCTCGGCGCGGCCGTCGGTGCCTCGCGTGCCGCCGTGGACGCCGGCTGGTACCCGCACACCAACCAGGTCGGCCAGACCGGTAAGTCGGTCTCGCCGCAGCTGTACATCGCCTCCGGCATCTCCGGTGCGATCCAGCACCGTGCCGGTATGCAGACCTCGAAGACGATCGTGGCGATCAACAAGGACGCCGAGGCCCCGATCTTCGACCTGGTCGACTACGGCGTGGTCGGCGACCTCTTCGACGTGGTCCCGCAGCTCACCGAGGAGATCAAGACCCGCAAGGGCTGATCCGCAGACGGCTGAACGAGGCCCCCGCGACCGTGCCGACGGTCGCGGGGGCCTCGGCTCATCCCAGGGTCAGTGACGCCTGCACCGGCAGGTGGTCGCTCGGGAACTGCCCGTTCATGGCGAAGGTGTTCATCGACGCGTGGTGCGTCGTCACCCCCGGCGTGGCCAGGATCCAGTCGATACGGTCGCCGTTCGGCGTCAGCGGCTGGTAGCTGTGGAAGGTCGCGTACAGCGGGCCCCGCTCGGCCGCCGTGTCCCAGGTATCGACCAGACCGGTGCCCAGCATGGTGTCGTAGACGACGTTCTTGTGGGCGACCGCGTTGAAGTCGCCGGTCACCACCAGTGGCAGGGAGCGGTCGAGGCCGGTGAGCCGCTGGGCGATGAGCGCGGCGGAGCGCTCGCGTGCGTACTGGCTCGCGTGGTCGAAGTGTGTATTGAGGACGCAGAACTCCCGTCCGCCGTCGCGCCGGTCGCGGAAGCGGACCCAGGTGACCATCCGGGCGAAGCCGGCACCCCAGGTGTTCGAGCCGATCACGTTCGGGGTGTCGGAAAGCCAGAAGTGGTCGTACTCGACGGGGGTGAGGCGCCGTCTGTCGTAGAAGACCGCCATGGACTCGTCCCGGCTGCCGTGCAGGCGGCCGGTGCCGATCCAGTCGTAGTGGCCGCCGAGATCGCTCCCGATGTCGAGCAACTGGTGGAAGATGCCCTCCTGGGTGCCGATGACGTGCGGGGACTCGCGGCGCAGCAGCGCGCGCATCACCGGTCTGCGGACGGTCCAGCTGTGGGGCTCGGTGGTGCTCGCGAAGCGGAGATTGAAGGACATGACCTTCAGCAGGCGCTTCCCAGGGCGGGGTTCCTCGGCCGAGGCGGACGGTCCGGACAGTGCTGTACTGGAGAGCGGAACGGCGACCGTCGCCGCTAACGAGGCCTTCAGGCCCAGGCGGCGCGTGACTCGGCTGTGGTGCGGCACGGGGGCTCCTTCGGTAGGGCTGCCGGACGAGTCGTGCGTACGGAAGTGTTCTACCGTCATGTGAGATGGGCGTGAACATGTTGAAAGCCCGGAGTGGACCGGTACGGAAGTGGTGTTGACCGGCGGGGAGGTCCCCGTATAACTTCGTTATACGGATTGTATATTCCGTATTGCGAAAATCAGGAGGGTATGGATGGGGCAAGGGCAGCAGGAGAAGGTGGCGACGAGCCTCGCGGGTGCCGTCAGCGAGGAGATCAGTGCCTCCCTCGCCCCGGTCGACGCCGAGCTGGAGCGCCGCTACCCCGGCGACCCCGGCACCCGCCAGCCCGTCCACACCGTCTACGTCCCCGGAGACGTCTTCGCCGCCGGCACCATCCGCTCCTGGGGCGACCAGGCCCTCGCCGCCCTCGACGAACACGCCCCGGACGCCGCCTCCTTCGCCTCCGTCCTCGGCCTCGCCGACGGCCTCGCCGAGCCCGTGTACGCGCGCGTGCGCGCCAAACTGGAACGCGAGCCCGTTGAAGACCTGCGCGTCGACTTCGAGGACGGCTACGGCCCGCGCCCGGACGCCGAGGAGGACGAGGCGGCGGCCCGCGCGGCCCGGCTGATCGCGGCGGCGTTCGAGAACGGCACGGCGGCGCCGTACATGGGCATCCGCATGAAGTGCATGGAGGCGCCGGTCCGCGACCGGGGCATCCGCACCCTCGACATCTTCCTGACCGGCCTCATGGAGGCGGGCGGGCTGCCCGGCGGGCTGGTCCTGACGCTGCCCAAGGTGACCTACGCCGAGCAGGTCACCGCCATGGTGCGGCTCCTGGAGGCCTTCGAGGAGGCGCGCGGTCTCCAGCCCGGCCGGATCGGCTTCGAGATACAGATCGAGACCAGCCAGTCCATCCTCGCCGCCGACGGCACCGCCACCGTCGCCCGCATGATCCAGGCCGCCGAGGGCCGCGCGACCGGACTGCACTACGGCACCTTCGACTACAGCGCCTGCCTCGGCGTCTCCGCCGCCCACCAGGCCGGCGACCACCCGGCCGCCGACCACGCCAAGGCGATCATGCAGGTCGCGGCGGCGGGCACGGGCGTACGCGTGTCGGACGGCTCCACCAACGTCCTCCCGGTCGGTACGACCGAGAAGGTCCACGACGCCTGGCGACTGCACTACGGCCTCACCCGGCGCGCGCTGGCCCGCGCCTACTACCAGGGCTGGGACATGCACCCCGGGCACATCCCGACCCGGTACGCGGCCGTCTTCGCCTTCTACCGCGAGGGCTTCGAGCAGGCCGCGGCCCGCCTCACCCGGTACGCCAACCGGGCCGGTGGCGACGTCATGGACGAGCCGGCCACCGCCAAGGCCCTCAGCGGCTATCTGCTGCGCGGTCTGGACTGCGGTGCGCTCGACATCACCGAGATCGCCCGCGCGACCGGGCTGACCCGGGCAGACCTGGAGGGCTTCGCGGCGCCCAGGCGCGCTGATCTGACGGCCTCCGCCATGTGATCTCCGCCATGTGATCTCTGCCAAGTGATCTCTGCCAAGTGACGAAGCGGCGGAGCTGTCACAGCCGAGGTCTCCCGGCCGCGTTGTCAGTGGCGCCCCGTAATGTGAGCAGCACGCATCGGACGTGTCACGGGAGAGGGGCAGCGGTGTCTTCGGGGGAGTACGGACAGGCGGAGGGACCGGTCGGCTGTCGGCCGGGCGCCATCGCGACGTGGCGCAGCCGGGCGCGGCGGTACGGGCGTGGTTGGGAGAGCCGTCACTCGCCGACCTCACTCGCCGATCTCCGAGTACGGATACGGCGCGAGGCCCGCGCCGCGGCCCGGGTGCGCCATCCCCGAGTCAACGGCTGGTGGGCCAAGACGGACGACGACAGCGGCAACGCGAACGTCCGCGTCAGCGACGTCTACATCAAGGGCGGCGGCGACGTCGCGCCGGTCCCCGGCCTCCCGGCCTGCTGTACCGGCAGATACCGCTCCAGCCCCGAGGCCGTCACCAGCTTCTCCTCGCCGAGCAGCCGCGTCCCCGCCGCGCACAGCCGCCCGTCGGCACGCGCGCGCGTGCAGAAGTCCTCGGGCGTGACGCCGAACAGCTCCCTCAACCGCGCCGATCCCGTGAGGAGTTCGGTGAGCAGGGGCCGCTGCCCCGGGTGGGTGCGGGGCACGCCGGTGCCGTCGTGCAGGACGCCGCGGCGATTGACGTAGACGTACGCGCCGGGCAGCGCGGTGCCGTCGGTTAACTCCACCAGTACCTCCGTCGCGGGCAGCCAGGCACGGCCGTAGTTGCCGTCCCTCAGCGGCACGCCCTCGCTCGCGTCGACCACCGCGAGCTGCTCGGCATCCAGCCAGGTGACGAACAACTCCCGTACCCGACCCGGCGCTTCGAACGGCGACGCGGAGACGTACCCCATGCGGCTCACATGTGCGGAGACGCCGACCTCGACGCCCGTGACCCGGGCCTTCACCATCGGCACGGTGGAGGCGATCTGGGCCTCGGCCATCTTGTGCCGCAGTTGGGCCGGGGAGGCGTTGGAGCCGACCGCGAGGACGGGCACGCGGTCCTCGTGCACCAGACGGTCGAGCGGCAGCAGCCGGTCACCGTCCAGGAGGCCGGACTCGGTCGGCCACACGCCGGGGTAGAGCAGCGGATGATCGCGCGGAGCCTCGGCCAGGCCCAGCGACTCCAGGGTGCGGTCCTCCACGGGTACCCTCAGTCCGTGGGCGGCAGTTCGCCCGAGCCGCGGGTGATCAGCCGGGTCGGGAGCTCGATGCGCTCCGGGACGACCAGGGAGCCGTCCAGCTGGCGGAAGAGGCGCTCGGCCGCGGTACGGCCGAGGGCGGCGGCGTCCTGGGCGATGACGGTGACGCCCGGCTGCAGCAGATCGGCCAGCTCGATGTCGTCGAATCCGACCAGTGCGATCCGGCGGGACTGCTCGGCGAGCACCCGGATCACGGTGACGGTCACCCGGTTGTTGCCCGCGAAGACCGCGGTGACGGGTGAGGGGCCGGAGAGCATCTCCTCGGCCGCGCGGCGCACCCGCTCGGGGTCGGTCACGCCCAGCGACATCCAGGTCTCCTCGACCGGTATGCCCGCGTCCTCCATGGCCGCCCGGTAGCCGCGCAGCCGCTCGGCGGCCGTGTGGATGCGGGGCATGTCGCCGATGAATCCGATCCGCCGGTGCCCATGGGCGATGAGGTGGGCCACACCGTCGCGGGCACCGCCGTAGCTGTCCGACAGCACCACGTCGGCGTCGATCTTCCCGGCCGGACGGTCCACGAACACGGTGGCCACGCCCGCCCTCAGCTCGGGCTCCAGATAGCGGTGGTCGTCCCCGGCCGGGATGACCACCAGCCCGTCCACCCGCCGTGCGCACAGCGCCAGCACCAGCTCCTGCTCACGGTCCGGGTCCTCCGCGCTGGAGCCGTTGATGAGCAGCGCGCCGTGCGCACGGGCCACCTCCTCCACCGCGCGGCTGAGCGGCCCGTAGAACGGGTCCGCGAGGTCCTCCAGGACCAGGCCGATGCTGGCCGTACGGCCCTTGCGCAGGACCCGTGCGCTGTCGTTGCGGCGGAAGCCCAGCGCGTCGATGGCTTCCTGGACCCGCTGCTCCGTCTCGGGGGTGACCCCCGGTTCCCCGTTGACCACGCGCGAGACGGTCTTGAGTCCGACTCCCGCACGCGCCGCCACGTCCTTCATGGTCGGACGATTGCCGTAGCGGCTCCCGGACAGACGGTCTGCGAGGCGATCTGCACGGCGGCTGGTGTCGGGCACGGTGCGGTGTCCTGTCCTGTCGTCCACGGGGATGCGTCGGGCCATGGGTATGTATGAGGATGTGGCGTCGAGCATAGAGCCTGGACAACGTTGTCAGATGCGGGAGACACTGTCCATCGCAATCTCCGGTCTGCGCCCCACCGTGAGACCGGCCCGCCTTTTTCCCGTGATTGACGGGGAGAACCGATCCTTGACCGGGAGATCAGACACAGATGCACACCGACCTCGTGGCTGCGCTCGACATCGGCGGCACCAAGATCGCCGGAGCGCTGGTGGACGGCCGCGGCAGCATCGTGGCGCGTGCGCAGCGCGCGACCCCGGCACAGGAGGACGGCGACACCGTGATGCGGGCCGTCGAGGAGGTGCTCGGCGAACTGGCCGCGCACGAACTGTGGGGACGGGCCGGCGCCCTCGGCATCGGCAGCGCGGGCCCGGTGGACGCCTCCGCGGGCACGGTGAGCCCGGTGAACGTGCCCGGCTGGCGCGACTATCCGCTCGTACGGCGGGTGCGGGCCGCCGCCGGAGGGCTGCCCGTCGAGCTGATCGGCGACGGGGTGGCGATCACGGCTGCCGAGCACTGGCAGGGCGCCGCCCGCGGCCACGACAACGCGCTGTGCATGGTCGTCTCCACGGGCGTCGGCGGCGGCCTGGTCCTGGGCGGCCGACTGCACCCCGGGCCGACCGGCAACGCGGGCCACATCGGGCACATCAGCGTGGAACTCGACGGTGACGACTGCCCGTGCGGCTCGCGCGGCTGCGTGGAGCGCATCGCGAGCGGCCCGAACATCGCGCGGCGCGCGCTCGACGACGGCTGGCGTCCGGGCCCCGACGGTGACACGTCCGCCGCCGCGGTGGCCGCCGCCGCCCGCGAGGGCGACCCCGTCGCCGTGGCCTCCTTCGAACGAGCCGCCCAGGCCCTGGCCGCCGGGATCGCGGCCACCGCGACTCTCGTCGAGATCGACATCGCCGTCATCGGCGGTGGCGTCGGCAAGGCGGGCGATGTGCTCTTCACGCCGCTGCGCAAGGCGCTGAGCGACTACGCGACGCTGTCCTTCGTGCAGCGCCTGGCCGTGGTGCCGGCGCAGATGGGGACGGACGCGGGACTGGTGGGCGCCGCCGCTGCCGCGCTCGCCAAGCGGTCGGACGCGGCAGCGGCGGGGGTCTGAGGCGGGGCCTCGGCGGGAACGCCGGGGGTAGCGGTGACTCGCCTTGAGGGGCAGGTCGTACGACCCTGTAGGCGTCCCTGGGGCGGTGACGGACCCACTTGGTGCGGGGCGCGCGGCCGGTCGGCGGCGGGCTGTGCTCACGTATCCCAGAAGCGGCGTGCGAGGTCGCGCAGCGAGGCTGCCGCATCCGCCGCCTGGTTCCGCGGGATCGTGGAGCCCGCCATGGCGCCCAGGCGCTCGATCTCCTCGGCGAGGCGCAGGTGTTCGCGAGCGGCGTGTTCGCGGCAGGGCAGGCAGGTGACGCGCTCCGGGCGCGAGGAGGTCATCGCGTACGGCACGCGCAGGCCGCAGCCGGTGGTGACGGTGCTCGGAAGGTCGCCGGCGAGAGCGAACGCGGACGCCAGGATGTTGCGCGTGGCGGCGGTGTCGCGCAGCGCCTTCGCGTCGACGTGGATGTGTCGGTCCTGCTCGCTCATCCGCCCTCCCCGGCGTGGCCTGCCACAGCAGAGCATGCCAGGTGGGCAGGGATGCCATCCGTTCCGGTTCCCTCGGGAAGAGGTGCGTGACCCCGGCCCGGTCCGCGCAGTTGAGCGGGGCATGAAGAAGCGCAGCATGCTCGCCATCGCCTCCCTCGCCACCGGTTTCGTCGTCGCGGCCGTGTCGCCGTCCCACGCCCACGGGGACGATCCGGCCGCGCCCACCGGTCCCACTGCCCCCGACGGTTCCGCTGCCCCCCACGACTCGGCCGTTCTCCACGGTCCGGCCGTGCTGCACGGTCCGGCTGTTCTCGGCGGAAGCCCGGCTGTGGTCCACAGTCCGGCGGTTGTCGACGTCGACGAGACCGTGGGCACCGTCGACCCGTTCCTCGCCAGGGAGTTCCGTATGGCGCTGGACGACACCCCGCACGGGCAGAAGGGCAAGGGCAAGATCGGCTGACGAGGCCGACGGCCGGAGCGCGGCGCCGGTGTCCCCGCTGTCGGGGCCACCGGCGTCCTGCGTCTGTGCGCCCTCAACGAGGGCTGGTTTTGGTGGCAGGGTGGAGCGGGCAAGCCACAGGGGGCCAACAGAAGAGGGGGAACCGTGATCGTCTGGATCAACGGTGCGTTCGGTGCGGGGAAGACCACCACCGCACGGGAACTGATCGACCTGATCCCGAACAGCACGCTCTTCGACCCTGAGGTCATCGGCGGAGCGCTCACCCACCTGCTCCCGCCCAAGCACCTCGCCGAGGTCGGCGACTACCAGGATCTGCCGATCTGGCGGCGGCTGGTGATCGACACTGCGGCCGCGCTGCTCGCCGAACTCGGCGGCACGCTGGTGGTCCCGATGACCCTGCTGCGCCAGGACTACCGCGACGAGATCTTCGGCGGACTCGCCGCACGCCGGATCAGTGTCCGGCATGTCCTCCTCGCCCCGGCGGAAACGATCCTGCGTGAGCGAATAGCCGGGCGGGAGCTCCCGCCCGACCTGCCCGACGGCGAGATGCGCGTACGGCAGTGGTCGTACGACCATATAGAGCCGTACCGCGCCGCCCTCGCGTCCTGGCTCACCGCCGACGCCCACCCCGTCGACACCAGCGCCCTCACCCCGTACGAGACCGCCGTCCGCATCGTCGACGCGGTCAGCAGTGGGAGCGTTCCGGTATGTGACATAGTACAAACCCCGGAGCCCACCGCCGAGACGATCGCCGCCGGTGTCCTCCTCTTCGACGAGCACGACCGGGTGCTGCTGGTCGACCCGACCTACAAGGCCGGCTGGGAGTTCCCGGGCGGCGTCGTCGAACCCGGTGAGGCGCCCGCGCGCGCGGGCATGCGCGAGGTCACCGAGGAGACCGGGATACGGCTCGACGACGTACCCCGTCTCCTCGTCGTGGACTGGGAACCCCCCGCCCCGCCCGGCTTCGGCGGCCTGCGCCTCCTCTACGACGGCGGGCACCTCGACTCCACCGAGGCCCACCGGCTCCTGCTGCCCGGCCCCGAACTGCGGGACTGGCGCTTCGCCACCGAGGCGGAGGCCGCCGACCTGCTCCCACCCGTCCGCTACGAGCGGCTCCGGTGGGCACTGCGGGCACGGGAACGCGGGGCCGCGCTGTATCTGGAGGCGGGGATTCCGACGCCGTGACCTCGCCTGGTCACGGGCGCGGGGTGAGCGCGGTGCGGAGCGCCTCGTACGGATACGGCGTCTGACGGCTCTCGTCCCGGAGCCGTCGGATGAAGCCCGCCATCACCGAGGCCGTCCGGGCATGCCGGGTCACGACGCTCGCCGCGACGGGCGGCAGCCCGGCCGGTGGCGCCCCCTCGGCACACGCGCGCATGAAGGCGTCGCGCTCCTCGCTGTCGCAGCCCCGCAGGGTGGTGACGAGCCAGTTCGCGAGATACCCGGTGGCATACGCGCGGTCGTAGTCACGGTGCCGGTCGTGGAAGTCCCTCTCCTCAGTGGTCAGCCGGAAGCGGGAGGAGAGGGCGAGGCCGTAGTCGGTGAGATAGAGGCGGTGGCCGTCGGTGAGGATGTTGCCGAAGTGGGTGTCCAGGTGGAGGAGTGCGTGGTCGCGGAGGAAGGCGACGACGGCATCGAGTTCGCTCTCCACGAAGGCGCAGGCCGTGTCGTCCGTGGTGAGTTGCCCGGTGAGCCAGTCGTGCAGGGTGTAGGGCACGTACTCCAGGAACAGGGCCAGGCTCGCGGAAGCGGACCGCAGCGCCTCGATCCGCGCCCGCACCTGCTCGGCGCCTCCCCAGTAGGCGACGGTCCGCTCCACGTCGGCCAGTTCCTTCGGGAGCGGCTGGACCTCGTCGGGCAGCACCCGCCAGTGGTGCAGCAGCGGGAACCCGGGGAACCGGCCCGTCAGCACCCAGTTCGTCGTCATCTCGTGGGCGGCCAGCTCACGCCAGGCCCCGCCACCCGGGCCGCCGATGTTGTACCTGCAGAACGCCGGCAGCCCGAAGAGGTTCGCCGTGGAGCGGACGTTCGCCGGACGCAGCTCCAGGTCCGTGACGGGTACCCGCTTCACGAACACGCGGTGCCCGTCCACCTCCGCGACCGCGCCGCGCCCGCCGATACCGGTGGTGACGGAGGCGCTCGCCGCCACCAGCTCGGCCAGTTCGTGGTCGCTGAGGAGAGCGAGACAGGTCGCGATGTCGCCGTGCGCGTCGAGGCGTGCCGTGGGGGACATGTCCCGGCGGCTCAGCTGCCCGCGTAGTTGCGCAGGAACAGGGCCTCGGCGACCGAGAGCCGCTCCAGTTCCTGCGGGGACACGCTCTCGTTCACCGCGTGGATCTGGGCCTCCGGCTCGCTCAGGCCGATGAGCAGGATCTCGGCGGCCGGGTAGAGGGCGGCGAGGGTGTTGCAGAGCGGGATGGAGCCGCCCTGGCCGGCGTACTGCATGTCCTGGCCCGGGTAGGCCACCGCCATCGCGTCCGCCATCGCCTGGTACGCCGGGCTGCTCGTGTCGGCGCGGAAAGCCTGGCCCTGGCCGATCTGCTCGGAGTGCACCCGGGCGCCCCACGGCGTGTGGGCCTCCAGGTGGGCCTGCAGGAGCTTGGTCGCCTCGGCCGCGTCCACGCCCGGCGGCACCCGCAGGCTGATCAGCGCGCGGGCGCTCGCCTGCACGGACGGGGTGGCGCCGACGACGGGCGGGCAGTCGATGCCGAGGACGGTGACGGCGGGGCGGGCCCAGATGCGGTCGGCGACCGTGCCGGAGCCGATCAGCTCTACGCCGTCCAGGACCTTGGCGTCCGTGCGGAACTGCGCCTCGTCGTAACTCAGCCCGTCCCACGACGTCCCGTCGGTGAGCCCGTCGACCGTCGTGGAACCGTCCTGCGCCCGCAGCGAGTCCAGTACGCGGATCAGCGCGCCCAGCGCGTCGGGCGCGGCGCCGCCGAACTGGCCCGAGTGCAGGTTGCCTTCGAGCGTGTCGATCCGGACCCGGACGAGGGTCATACCGCGCAGGGTGGAGGTGACCGTCGGCAGGCCGACGCGGAAGTTGCCCGCGTCGCCGATGACGATGGCGTCGGCCTCCAGGAGGTCCGGATGCTCCTCGGCGTACCGCTCCAGACCGCCGGTGCCCATCTCCTCGGAGCCCTCGGCTATCACCTTGACGTGCACCGGCACGCCGCCGTTCGCCTTCAGGGCGCGCAGCGCGAGCAGGTGCATGATCACGCCGCCCTTGCAGTCGGCGGCACCGCGCCCGTACCAGCGGCCGTCACGCTCGGTCAGTTCGAAGGGCGGGGTGGTCCACGCGGCCTCGTCGAGCGGCGGCTGCACGTCGTAGTGGGCGTACAGCAGGACCGTCTTCGCGCCCTCGGGGCCGGGCAGATACCCGTACACGGACTGTGTGCCGTCGGGGGTGTCGAGCAGGGCCACGTCCTGGAAGCCCTCGGCGCGCAGCGCGTCGGCGACCCAGTTCGCGGCGCCCTCGCTCTCGCTCCGCGGGAACTGGCCGAAGTCCGCCACCGATTTGAACGCCACCAGTTCGGTGAGCTCCGCCCGCGCCCCGGGCATCAGCGAGGCGACGGTCTCGGCGACCGGATTCGACGACATGGGCACGCTCCTTGTGGGTGCGACGTTGTGACGAGTAAGTGCTGTGATCCTCCCACAGCGGCCTTCGGCGACGGCCGCCGTAGGATGCGGGAGACAGGTGCGGCAGCGGCTTGATCGGGAGCAGTAGACCATCGTGAGCAGCGAGAACTCTTCGGCGGACGGCGTGCAGCGGGTGTGGGACGTCGTCGTGGTGGGTGCGGGACCCGCAGGGGCCTCGGCCGCGTATGCGGCGGCGGTGGCGGGGCGCCGCGTCCTGTTGCTGGAGAAGGCCGAACTGCCGCGCTACAAGACATGCGGCGGCGGCATCATCGGCCCCTCGCGCGACTCCCTGCCGCCCGGCTTCGAACTGCCGCTGCGGGACCGGGTGCACGCGGTCACGTTCTCCAACAACGGGCGCTTCACGCGCACGCGCCGCTCCCGGCAGATGCTGTTCGGCCTGATCAACCGGCCCGAGTTCGACCAGCAACTCGTCGAGCACGCCCAGAAGGCGGGCGCCGACCTGCGTACGGGCGTCACGGTGGCGCGGGTCGAGCAGCACGGGTCGGCGGTGCCGGACCGGCGGACTGTCGCCGTCGTCCTGCAGGGCGGCGAGACACTGCTCGCGCGGGCCGTGGTGGGCGCCGACGGCAGCGCCAGCCGGATAGGGGCGCACGTCGGCGTGAAGCTCGACCAGGTCGATCTGGGCCTGGAAGCGGAGATCCCGGTGCCGCGGACCGTCGCCGAGGACTGGAAGGGGCGGGTGCTCATCGACTGGGGGCCCCTGCCCGGCAGTTACGGCTGGGTGTTTCCCAAGGGGGACACACTGACGGTCGGGGTCATCTCGGCGCGGGGCGAGGGAGCGGCGACGAAGCGGTATCTGGAGGACTTCGTCGGCCGGCTCGGGCTCGCCGGGTTCGAACCCAGCGTCTCCTCCGGCCACTTGACGCGCTGCCGCGCCGCCGACTCGCCGCTGTCGCGGGGGCGGGTGCTGGTGTGCGGGGATGCGGCGGGGCTGCTTGAGCCGTGGACGCGCGAGGGCATCTCGTTCGCGCTGCGGTCGGGGCGGCTCGCGGGGGAGTGGGCGGTGCGGATCGCCGAGGCGAACGACGCGGTGGACACCCGGCGCCAGGCCCTGAACTACGCCTTCGCCATCAAGGCGGGGCTGGGCGTGGAGATGGCCGTCGGCAAGCGGATGCTGACCCTGTTCGAGCGCCGCCCCGGGCTCTTCCATGCGGCGCTGACCGGCTTCCGGCCCGCCTGGAAGGCATTCACGGACATCACGCGCGGTGTGACGTCGCTGGGCGAGCTCGTCCGCTCCCATCCGATGGCCCAGCGCGCCCTGACCGCGCTGGACCGCCGGCCGGTGGGCGGCGAGGCCGGTGATGCCGGGGAGGCGGGCGAGGTCAGCTCTCGACCGTGATCCGGAACACCGGGTGGTCGGGGGCGATGCGCCGCAGCTCCTCGTCGGAGGAGCCGGGGCCGACGCCCTTGAAGAACACGCCGACCTCGGCCTTCCATCGCTTGAGGTAGGCACGCAGCAGCGGGGGCTTGTCGTCGTCGGCGACCTCGGTCGCGGTGAACGTCTCCACCTTCTTGCCGAGCCGCAGCTCACCGCCGCCCGCGGCCCGCATGTTGTGCGTCCACACGTCAGCCGCACGATGGTGAGGCTGGACGCCCCGGGACCGCGCCCAACTCGACGTGCCGGCCTACGAGTCGGGGCTGGTGCGGCCGGGCCGGCTGGGCTGAGGCGGCTGCCGGAAGCGGAGCAGCACGCTGACGACACGGGCGGCGAAGAGCGCCGGCGCGAGCACGAGCCCGGTGCGCAGCAGCAACGTCTCCATGGTGTCGGGCAGTTCGAAGAGCAGTGCCGGACCCGCGACGGCCGCGAACACGACGGCCGCCGCGAACGCCGCGCTGCACAGGGCGTATCCGATCTCGACGGTGATCGCGTCCCGCCGGGCCTGGTCGCGCCGTCCCCCGTATCCGGTCACCCGCGCAGTCTCACAGGCGTGCGCCCGGCGGAGCAAGCAGGCTCCGCCGGGCGCACGCGTGGAGGCGTTCCCCTCGGCAGATCGGCCGAAGTCGGCTACGGTTCGGCAGCGCCCCAAAGGGGCCCGTGGAACTGCGCGACCAGCCACGATGGCGCCGCGGTCGAACGACGGCACATCACGGCCCCCGGCGGAGCCGCGCATGGACACAGCCAGCGGAGCGCCTAGTCGCGTACGGCCACGCGCTCCGCCTCCCGCACCGTGGACTTGGCGACGACGACGGAACGCTGCGGACGGCGGGTGCGCAAGCCCGTGAGGGTGATCAGCAGTCCGGCGACGGCGACGCCCGTCACGACGACCAGGCCGGGGCGGTAGCTGTCGAGGACGGCCTGCGGGGTGGCGTTCTCGGGAGCGCCCGCGGTGACCACCGCCGTCACGACGGCCAGGAAGATCGCGCCGCCCACCTGGACCGAGGTGTTGAGCAGACCGGAGACCATGCCCTGCTCGTGGTCCTCGACCCCGTTGGTGGCCTGGATGTTGAGCGAGGGGAAGACCAGCGCGCAGGCGGCGCCGATCAGCAGCATCGACGGCAGGATGACCGCCGCGTAGACCGGGTCGAGGTCGACGCGCAGGAACAGCGCGTACCCGACGGTCATCAGCGCGAAGCCCGCCGCGATGAGCCGCTGCGTGCCGAACCGGTCGACGAGCGAACCCACCTTCGTCGAGGAGAGCGCCACCAGCGCGCCCGCGGGCAGGAAGGCGAGCGCCGTGTGCAGCGCCGACCAGCCGAGCAGCGACTGCATGTACAGCGTGACCAGGAACTGGAAGCCGACGTACGACCCGAAGAAGGCCATCGCGCCGAGCTGGGCGCGGATCTGGCTGCCGGAGCGCAGCACGCCGAGCCGGATCAGCGGCCCCGGCGAACGCCGTTCGACCGCGACGAACACCGTCAGGAGCACGGCGACGGCGAGGAAGGACAGCAGCGTACGGGCGGATCCCCAGCCGACCTCGGGGGCCTGTACGACGGTGAAGACCAGCAGCAGCATCGACGCGGTGCCGAGTACGGCGCCGGGGATGTCGTAGCCGTTGTGGTCCTTCTCGCGGTCGCTGCGCGGCAGCAGCTTCAGTCCCGCGATGAGGGCGAGCAGGGCGATGGGCGCGGGCAGCAGCATGGTCAGGCGCCAGCTGGCCTCGGTGAGCAGACCGGACAGCACCAGGCCCATCGAGAAACCGGTGGCCGCGCAGGTGGTGTAGATGGACAGGGCCCGGTTGCGCAGCGGGCCCTCGGGGAAGGTCGTGGTGATGATCGACAGGCCGGCGGGCGCCGTGAACGCCGCGCTCAGGCCCTTGATGAAGCGGCTGGCGATCAGCAGCGGGCCGGAGTCGACGAGCCCGCCGAGCAGCGAGGCGAGCGCGAAGACACCCAGGGCCACCAGGAACACCTGGCGCCGGCCCAGCAGGTCGGCGGTCCGTCCGCCGAGCAGCAGCAGGCCGCCGTATCCCAGGATGTAGCCGCTGACGATCCACTGCAGCGTCGAGGTGGACAGACCGAGGTCGGCGCCTATGGACGGCAGGGCGACGCCGACCATCGACACGTCCAGCGCGTCCAGGAACATCGCGGCGCAGAGCACCAGCAGGGTTCCCCACAGCCGGGGCGTCCAACGTCCGTCGGACGTGGGGGTGGTGAGCGGAGAAGTCATGCCGAAGACACTACATGCGTATGCATCGAATGCAAGCGCATTTAATTCTGATGCAACAAAGCTCCTTCTCTGCTACGGTGCCGCGCTATGGCGGCGAAGAAGCCCGAACAGGCGCTCGTGGAACAGTGGCGCGACATGCTCGCACTCCATGCGCGGACCCAGTGCGAACTCGACCGTGCCCTCCACCGACACGGCCTGTGCGCAAGCGACTTCGAGGTGCTCGACGTGCTGGCCGAGGCGCGCGCGGTGGACGGCATCTGTGCCTACCGCGTCCAGGAGATCGCCGAGCGGGTCCATCTCACCCAGAGCGCGCTGTCCCGGCTGGTCGCCCGGCTGGAGAGGGACGGTCTCGTCGAGCGCGGCATGTGCTCGGAGGACCGGCGGGGCGTCAAGGTGGCGCTCACCCCGAAGGGGCGCTCGCTGCACGGCGAGGTGCTGCCGGTGCAGCGCGAGGTGCTGACGCGGATGCTCGCCGGGGTCAGCTCCGGCTCCCCGTGATGGCCGATCTCAGCTCCGGGTGACGGCGGATCTCAGCTTCACGTGACGGCGGACTTCTCCCGCCACAGCGCGGTGAGCGAGGTGTCGCCGGTGACGGCGGGGAACGGCAGGCGGTTCCAGAGCGACAGATAGATCCGGGCCGCGGGACCCCTGATCTCGCAGTCGGCGCCCGGAACATCGTCGCGTGTGGCCACGGGCGGCTCCGGAGACAGTCGTACGGTCCACACCGCGCCGTCCACGTCCGTCGCTCGTACCCGCAGCACCCGGGGCTGATCGGTGCGCACCCTGCTCTTGCGGCGGGCGTGGAACGCGAGAAGCAGCTCGTCGATGCCGTCCACCGCGAAGGCGGGGGCGATCTCGGACGGCGTCCCGCCGCACGCCAGTTCGGCGTCGAAACGGTGCACGGCGGTCTCGTGCGCCTGCCTGCGCGCCCAGAACGCGAGCGGCGACGGGGCAGGCAGGAAATGCCAGCACTTCACGTCGGGAGCCGCGGCGGAGAGGGCGTCGACGAGATGCCGGTGCCCGTCCCGGAACCAGGTCACGAGTTCGCTGCCGTCGAGGTCGGGCAGGCCGTCGTCGGGGCGGTAGGAGGGGTATCCCTCGCTGACGAATCCCGCTGCCCAGCGATGCACCGTCCCCGTGTGCCGCAGCAGGTCCCGCACCTGCCAGTCCGGGCAGGTCGGCACCTTCACGTCGGTGCCGGCCCGCTCGGCGGCCGTGGCCAGGGCCTGTCCCTCCCGGTCCAGGATCCCTACGAACTCGGCTGTCTCCATGCGCCGAGTGTGCCGTATGAAGTGCGGTCGAAGGGAAGAGCGCGGAGGCTGGACCTCGGACCGCCGGGTTCCCCGGTAACCCGGCGCGTGGACCTTAGGCTGCCCTCGGCCCCGTCGGGGCTTCACGAAACGGAGGAGTACCGATGGGCGAGCGGGAGCACGGCGAGTCACTGGCGCGGGAGCAGCGGCGGCACTGGCAGCGGACGTACGCCGGCCATCCGGGCATGTACGGCGACGAGCCGTCCGCGCCCGCGACGTACGCCGCCGAGGTCTTCCGGCGGGCGGGCGCGCACGAGGTGCTGGAACTGGGCGCGGGGCACGGACGGGACGCCCTGTACCTCGCCCGCGAGGGCTTCGCCGTGCACGCCACCGATTTCAGCGCCGAGGGCCTGGAGCAACTCCGCGACCGGGCGGCCGGATCCGGCCTGTCGGTGACGACGGCGGTCCACGACGTACGCGAGGCGCTGCCGCTGCCCGACGCGTCCGAGGACGGGGTGTTCGCACACATGCTGCTGTGCATGGCCCTGTCCACGGAGGAGATCCGCGCCCTCGTCACCGAGGTGCGCCGCGTGCTGCGCCCCGGCGGCGCCTTCGTCTACTCCGTCCGCCACATCGGCGACGCCCACTACGGCGTCGGCGCCTCCCACGGCGACGACATCTTC
Organism: Streptomyces blattellae; assembly: GCF_009709555.1. Classification (GTDB taxonomy): domain Bacteria; phylum Actinomycetota; class Actinomycetes; order Streptomycetales; family Streptomycetaceae; genus Streptomyces; species Streptomyces blattellae. Next base: position 95,168 of record NZ_WJBG01000215.1, read on the forward strand.
GAGCACGGCGGCTTCGCGGTGCACTTCTTCGACCGCACGCTGGTGGAGGAACTGGCGGAGGGCTGGGAAGGCGTCGACGTGTACGCCTTCGAGGAGGGCGAACTGCCGCGCCGGCTGTGGCGGGTGACGCAGCGACTGCCGGGCTGAAGGTCTCTGCGGGGCCGATCGGGCCTTGTACCCGGGGCTAGGGCGGCCCTAGACGGTGACCCCGTCGGGAGCGGGGCGGGCCGTGTTCCGTGTTCCGTCGGAAGGCCCGGGTGATCCTCGGTTCCACGGCGAAGCGGAAGGCCTGACGTACGGGCGGGGTGCACAGCACGGTGACGACACCGGCGGCCACCACGGTGACGGCGACGCCGCCCAGCGGACGATGGACCCAGGCGGGGTCGTACCAGCCCCAGAACTTGGCGCCCTGAGCCACGAACCCGTGCAGCAGATAGCCGTACAAGGTGCCCGCGCCCGGCACGGTGAACCAGTGACTGATGTGATGAAGCGGCGCGACATCCTGAGCACCTCACCGCTTCGTCACGACGCGAACCTCTCGATGCGACGGGCGGGTGCCGTCCCCGTCGCCACCTGTCCCGTCCCGCGCGCGCCTCAGCCGGCCGCCGCACGTCGGGTCACGACGGCGATGAGCGCGGCCGACGCCGCCAGCGCCGCCACGCTGGTGAGGGCGGTGGGAAGGGAGAACCAGTCCGCCATGAACCCGATGGCGGGCGGGCCCAGGAGCATGCCGCCGTAGCCGAGCGTGGACGCGATCGCGACCCCGTCGGGGCCGGCCAGTGCGCCCGCGCGTTCGACGGCGATGGGGAAGAGGTTGGCCAGACCGAGCCCGGTGATCACGAAGCCGAGAAGGGCCGCCCAGAGCGCGGGAGCGAGGGCGCCGAGCAGCATGCCGACGGCGGCGGTCGTGCCGCCGTACACCAATGTGCGGGTCTGGCCGAGGCGTTCGAGCAACCGGCTGCCGGTGAGCCGCCCGATGGTCATGGCGAGCGCGAAGCAGGAATAGCCGACCGCCGCGGCCCCCGCCGTGGCGTCCAGGTCCTGCTCCAGGTGCAGCGCGCTCCAGTCGGCCAGGGCTCCCTCGCCGTAGGCCGTGCACAGCGCGATGAGGCCGAAGGTGATCACGAGGGGACGGGTACGGGATCCCGGGCGACGCGGCGTGGACTGCTCCCGCGGTGCGCTCTCCGGCGAGGTCGGGGGCGGGATGCGCAGCAGCGTGCGGCCCGCCAGGCCGGTGACGAGCAGCCCGGTCAGGGTGAGGCCCAGCAGGTGCTGCGTCGGGGTGAGCGCACCGGCGACGAGCGCGCCGAGTCCGGCGCCGATCATGCCGCCGAGGCTGAACGCGGCGTGGAAGCTGGGCATGACGGGGCGTTGCAGGGCTCGCACCAGGTCGACCGCGGCGCTGTTGAACGCCACATTGATCCCGCCGTACGCGGCACCGAAGAGCAGCAGGACGGCGCCGAGGGCGACCGCGGAGTGGGTGAGCGGGGGCAGGGCGACGCTGAGGGAGAGCAGGACGCCGCAGATCACGGTCATCAGGTGGCTGCCGAAGCGGCGGCACAGGTGGCCGGTGACCATCATCGTGACGACCGCGCCGGCGGAGACCCCGAGGAGAGCGAGGCCGAGTGCGCTGCTGGAGGCGTTGGTCTGCTCCTTGATGGCCGGGATGCGCACGACCCAGCCGGCGAAGACGAAGCCGTCGAGGGCGAAGAAGACGGTGAGGGCGACACGGAGTCGGGTGTGGGGGTTGCCGCTGCCCGGCACGGCGTTGTGCGTTCGGGTTTTGTTTATTATCGGCACAAATGCAGGCTAGGTGGGGGTGAGTGGCCGGGGCAAGGGCGTACGCGCCGGTCGCGGATGACGCGTCGGCCCTCGGCCGGCGGTGCTCGGGTCGGTGCGGCCGCCGGCGCTACGTTCGCTCCATCCGACTTGTCCGTTTCTTTGGCGGCGCGCACGCTGGGTCTGTGAGGTACCTCACCGCGCGAATAGAGCAAGAATGGTCACTTACGATCTTGGAGACGGTTACTGCGGGTGCTCGATCGATGTCGCGACAGTCACCGTCAGCCCGGATGGCGTCGTCACCGGATGGAGCGAGGGCGCTCGTCGGCTGCTGGGTCACCACGCCCGGGAGGTCGTAGGTCGCGCCGCGGCCGATCTGCTCCTCGGCCGGGAGGTTCCAGAGGCGGTCGGATCCACTTTCACCGCCTCCCGGGGATGGAGCGGTACGGCGGGATTGCGGCACCGGGACGGCCACCGCGTCGAGGTGACCCTGCACGCCCATCCGTCGCTGGGCGGTGACGGCACCCCCCAGGGGTTCGTCGTCATCGTCACCACCGGTCCCGCGGAGTCGGAGCGCGATCGCAGGATGGTGGAGTGGGCGTTCGCCCAGTCCTCGATCGCGCTCTCCGTCCACCCCACGGCGTCCCCCTCAGGGCAGCTGGACGTGGCCGCGGAAAGCGGCGAGCGGGGCGCCGGGGTCGGCGGTGTCGGCGGTGAGCATGCCCCCGAGACCGGAAGCGGGCCATACGAGGCCGCCGACGCCGACGAGGGCTTCCTCCGCTGTGTCCGCCAGGTGGCCGAAGAGGGCACACCGATGCGCTACGAGCGCCCGGCCCCGGAGCCGTCCTCCGCCCCTGCCACCACCGCCACCCCGGACGCCGCCCGGCACCGCGCCTGGATCATCGAGCTCTGGCCCGTCCGGGACCCCGCCACCGGCGAGGTCGTCGGCGTGGGCACCGCCGCGTTCGACAGCGCCGACCAGCACTCGGCCCGTGAACGGCTGGCCCTGCTGCAAGAAGCGGGCGCGTGTGTCGGCACCACCCTGAACGTGACCCGCACCGCCCAGGAACTCGCCGATCTCGCCGTCCCGCGGCTCGCCGACTTCGCCAGCCTGGACCTGCTCGACTCCGTGTTGCGCGGCGAGGAGCCGGTCCCCGGACCGGTCGACGCGGCCGTGGTGCTCCGCCGGGTCGCGCACCAGTCCTCCGCCGAGGGCACCGACGTGCCCGAGGCCGCCGTCGACCTCGGCGCGATCGACACCTACCCCCCGTTCTCCCCGCCCGCCCGCTGCCTGACCGGCGGGCGACCGGTGCTCAGCGGCGTGGACGACCCCGACTTCGCCCGCTGGATCGCCGGGGACGAGCGGCGCACCGCCCGCGTCGAGGAGTACGGATTCCACTCCGTCATGGCCACCCCGCTGCGCGCCCGGGGCATCACTCTCGGGGTCGCGGTCTTCGCTCGTACCGCGGCTTCCCCGCCCTTCGAGCAGGACGACCTGATCCTCGCCGAGGAACTCGCCGGCCGGGCGGCGGTCGGCGTGGACAACGCGCGCCGCTACACCCGCGAGCGCACCAACGCCCTCACCCTCCAGCGCAGTCTGCTGCCGCGTGACTTCCCCAAGCAGGCCGCCGTGGAGGTGGCGCACCGCTATCTGCCGGCCGGTACGGGTGCGGGGGTGGGCGGCGACTGGTTCGACGTAGTACCACTGTCGGGCACCCGTGTGGCCCTGGTCGTCGGAGACGTGGTCGGGCACGGCATCCACGCCTCCGCCACCATGGGGCGGCTGCGCACCGCGGTGCGCACACTCGCGGACGTGGACCTGCCCCCGGACGAACTCCTCACCCACCTCGACGACCTGGTCATCCATCTCACCTCGGACGATGCCAGTGCCGAGGGCCGTATCCGGGACGACACCGGTGAGATCGGAGCGACCTGTCTGTACGCCGTCTACGACCCGGTCTCCCGGGTCTGCACCATGGCCAGCGCCGGCCATGTGCCGCCCGTCGTGCTGCTCCCCGACGGCACGGTCAGCGTGGTCCGCCTCAGCCCCGGTCCGCTGCTGGGCGTCGGAGGGCTGCCCTTCGAGGCCACCGAACTGGAGCTGCCCGAGGGCAGCCTGCTGGCCTTCTGCACCGACGGCCTGATCGAGGCGCGCGACCGCGACATCGGCCTCGGGCTCGAACGGCTCTGCGAGGCCCTGGCCAGCCCCGTTCCCTCGCTGGACGCCACCTGCGACGCCATTCTGCAGGCCCTGCTGCCCGAGAGCCCCGCCGACGACGTGGCCCTGCTCCTCGCACGCACCCGGGCCCTGCACGCGGACCAGGTCGCCGCCTGGTACCTGCCGTCCGACCCCGCGATCGTGGCCGACGCCCGGGCCCAGGCCTCCCGGCAGCTCGCGGCCTGGGGACTTGAGGACGCGGCGTTCGTCACCGAGCTGGTGGTGAGCGAGCTGGTCACCAACGCCATCCGCTACGGGGCCGTACCGATCGGACTCAGGCTGATCCGGGACCGGGCGCTGATCTGTGAGGTGTCCGACGCCAGCAGCACCGCACCGCACCTGCGCCGTGCCCGCACCTACGACGAGGGCGGTCGCGGGCTGCACATGGTCGCCCAGCTCACCCAGGGCTGGGGAACGCGCCAGACCCCCATGGGCAAGACCATCTGGGCCGAGCAACCCCTCCCGGCCGGGTGACCATGGCAGAGCGCACCGGAGACCAGACGACACCGCACACCGCGGCCACCGACGGCGGAACGCACACACTCGGGTTGCTCTACCCGCCGTCCGGCCGCAACCGCGAGTACACCACCATGCAGCTCGCCTTCGTCGGCGGGATCGCCGAGGCCGCCACCCCGTACGGCTACGACCTGCTGCTCTCGCCCGGCGACTCGCACGACGACCCCTTGTTCCTGCGGATGATCGGCGACCGGCGGGTCGACGGCGTGATCGTCATGGAGATCCGCCGGGAGGACGACCGGGTCGAGCGGCTTGCCGAGGCGGGCTTCCCCTTCGTGGCCATCGGCCGCAACCACCGGGCCGACATGGCCGACTGGGTCGATCTGGACTTCGCCGGACTGGCCGGCGGCTGCGTCCAGCACCTCGCCGATCTGGGCCACACCAGAATCGCCTTCGTCAACCGGTCGGAGCAGCTGTTCAACAGCGGGTACGGGTTCGCCCGGCTCGGGGACGAGGGCTACACCGAGGCGATGAAGAAACTGCTGCTCACCCCCCGCGCGTACCTCTGCGGCGACGACCTCGCCTCGGGGGAGGAGGTGGTGGAGCGGATCCTGCGGGACGACCCGGCGACCACCGCCCTGGTCACCCAGAACGAGGCGGCCCTGGAGGGGATCTACCGTGGGCTCACCCGGCACGGCCAGAGCGTGCCGCGCGACTTCTCGGTCGTCGGCGTGGCGGCCACGCCCTGGGCCGAGCAGGTGTCCCCGCCGCTCACCGCCGCGGAGATACCCGCCAAGGAGATGAGCCGGGTCGCCGTCGAGCTGATGATGCGGCGGCTGCGCTCACCCGGCTCGCCTCCCCGGCACGTCCTGCTGAAGCCCCTGATCACCCTGCGCGCCAGCACGGGCCGCTGTCGGTCGGACCCCGGTTCGGAACCCGAACCCGAGTTCCCGGACTTCGGCCTCGATTTCTGATACATCGCTCACCGAGCCCTTGATCACCGAACCCTTGATCACCGACCCCGAGGAGTGGAGCATGCCGTACCCCGTCGACCGCCGTGGCTTCCTGCGTACCGCGGGAGCGGCGGCGGCCGCCCTCGGCCTCGGCTCAGCCGTGACCTCGTGCGGCTCCGGAGAACCGAGCACGGTCACCCTCACCTGGTGGGACTACTTCACCCTGGACAACTTCCAGCCCGGAATGAACCGCTTGATCAAGGACATCGAGGCAGGTGTCCCGGACGTGAAGATCGAGCGGCGGACCTTCCCGTTCGCGGAGCTCGACCGGCAGATCGCCCTGGCTGCGATCTCCGGTGAGCTGCCGGACATCGCCATCGTCGACAACGTCGCCATGAACACCCTCGGCGGCAACGATCTGCTCGCCGACCTCACGGACCGGGTGGAGCGGTGGGGTGAGGCCGACCAGTACTACAAGGGCCCGTGGGACGGCTGCCAGATCGGCGGAAAGACCCTGGGGATCCCCAACAACAGCAACTGCCTGGCCCTCTACTGCAACACCGGCATGCTCAAGTCCGCCGGAGTGGAACCCCCCACCACCTGGGACGAGCTGGCTTCCGCCGCTCAGCGGCTGACCAGCGGGGACCGCTACGGCCTGGCACTGAGCGCGATCAGGACCGAGGAGGGTGTCTTCCAGTTCCTGCCCTTCCTGTGGCAGGCGGGCGGCGACCTGGACACCTTCACCACCTACGGCGCCACCGCCCTGTCCTTCCTGGACGACCTGATCGCCAAGGGTTCCCTGTCCGAACAGTGCGTGGGCTGGACCCAGCAGGACGTCAACACGCGGTTCCTCAACCAGCGCGCCGCCCTGCAGATCAACGGTCCCTGGCAGATCCCCACACTGAAGCAGGCGGACTTCGACTGGAACGTCGTGGCCCTGCCCCGGGACAAGGAGGCCGCCACCTGTCTCGGCGGCGAGAACTGGGTCGTGATGGCGAGCAGCGAGCATCAGGACAAGGCGTGGGAGGTCCTGGAGTACACGCAGCGCCCGTCGGTGCTGGTTCCTTACCTGGTGGCGTTCGGTGAACTCCCCGCCCGCAAGGACCTCGCCGACCAGGGCACCTGGGCATCGGACCCGGCCCTGCGGCTCTTCCTCAGCCAGCTGCCCCTGGCCCGTCCGCGCCAGTACGGCCCGCGTTACACCGAGGCCTCGCAGGCCGTCGCGGAGGCGGAACAGGCCGTCCTCACCGGGTCCGCCTCACCCTCCGCGGCGGCGAGAACCGCGGCCGCCAAGATCGACAAAGCGCTGGGCCGGCAATGAGGCAGCGGCTCGCTCCGCGACGGCGCTCGCCGCGGATCAGATTCCTCTCCCCGTCCGTGCGCCGCCGACGCGCCGGCTACCTGTTCTGCCTTCCGGGAATGACCTTCCTCGCCCTCTTCCTGGCCTACCCGCTCTTCTACAACGTGTGGACATCCGTCCACGACGTCGAGCTGGGGCAACTGCTCGGCGGAGCCGAGCGGTTCAACGGCCTGGAGAACTACCGGGCCGTGCTCGACGACCCGGCCTTCTGGCACTCCGTACGCCTCTCGCTGATCTTCACGCTGGGCTCGCTGCTGCTGCAGTTCGCCATCGGCTTCGCCCTGGCCCTGCTCTTCGCCCGCCCGTTCCCGCTGGGCGGCCTGCTGCGATCGCTGCTGATGGTGGCCTGGCTGCTTCCCCCGGTGGTCAGCGGCACCCTCTTCCGCTGGCTGCTGGACGCGGAGTCCGGCGCCTACAACGCCCTGCTCACGGGGGTCGGCCTGGGCGCCCTGTCACACGACTGGCTCACCGACCCGTCCACCTCGATGGCGGGGGTGATCTTCGCCAACGTCTGGGTCGGCGTGCCCTTCAACATGCTGCTGCTCCTGGTCGGACTGCACACCATCGACCCCGAGCTGCACGAGGCCGCCGCCGTCGACGGCGCGAGCGCCTGGCAGCGCTTCCGCCACATCACCCTGCCGCTGATGCGGCCGGTCTCGGTGACCGTCCTCCTCCTCGGCCTCGTCTACACGTTCAAGGTCTTCGACATCATCTTCGTGATGACGGGCGGCGGCCCCGTCGACGCCACCCGCGTGCTTCCCCTCTACGTCTACGAGGTCTTCTTCACCTTCTTCCGGTTCGGGCAGGGCGCCGCCGCCGGCCTGCTGCTGCTCGTCGTACCGCTGCTCGCGGGAGTGTTCTACGTGCGACGGCTGCGGCGGGAGGACGAAGCGCCGGCGGGAGGTGCCGTATGAGGTGCCGTATGAGGTGCCGTAGGACGTCGGCAGGAGGTGCCCTATGAGACCGCCACGCCACCCCTGGCGGCTCACCGCGGTCGCCACCGTGATCACCGCGGCCTTCCTGCTGCCGGTGTACTGGATGGTGAAGACCAGCCTCACGCGGCCGGACCGCATCCAGACCCCGACTCCCCAGTGGGTGCCCACTCCCGTCACCGGCGAGAACTACTCGACGGCACTGGGCTACGAAGGACTGACCAGGGCCCTGCTCAACAGCCTGGTCATCTCCTGCGGGGTCGTGGCGCTCACCCTGGTGCTGGGCGTTCCGCTCGCCTACGCGCTCGCCCGGATCCGGTTGCGAGGGTCGGGCGCCATGGTGCTCGCGCTCCTGGTCGCCCAGTTGCCGCCCGCCATCGTGCTGGCGGCGCCGCTGTTCATCCTGGAACGCCGGGCCGGTCTCTCGGACACGTATCTGGGCCTGATCGCCGCCGACACGACGCTCACCCTGCCTTTCACCGTGATCGTGCTGCGTCCGGTACTGCGGAGCGTGCCGCCCGAGTTGGAGGAGGCCGCCCTGGTCGACGGCTGCGGACTGCCGGGTGTGCTGCTGCGCGTCGTCCTTCCGCTCATGGTTCCCGGAGTGGTCGCGGCGGCCGGGCTGTCCTTCCTGATCGGCTGGGGCGAGTTCCTGTTCGGCCTCACCCTCGCCGAGGGGCCCGACGTGCAGCCCGTCACCGTCCTTCTCAACGCGTTCATCGGACAGCACGGAACCTCGTGGGGCGCGCTGATGGCCACCGCCACCCTCATCAGCATCCCGGTGGTCTGCGTCTTCGCCGTCTTCCAGCGCTTCATCGTCGGCGGGCTCACCGCGGGCAGCGTGAGGGGCTGACCGTCATGTCCTCCCTCCACCCCCGTGACCACGCGTTCTTCGTGGCACCGCCGCCGCCCCTGACGCCCGCCGGGCCCACCGCGCTCGACCCGGTGACCAGCGCCTGGGTCGCCCACGCCGACAGCGACGGCGCGACCCTGGACGTACACACCGCGGCCGGACGCACCGGCACGCTCCGTCTGCGCCCCGCGACGGGCAGCATCCTGCGGGTCACCTTGCGGATGGCCGACGCGGTGACGGCACCCCGGGTCCGCGTCGTCACCCCCCTCAGGGACACCGACTGCACGGTCGAGCGGTCGCCGAACAGGCTCACCCTGCACCTCGACGCCCTGCGCGCGGACATCCAACTCGCGCCCTTCGTCATGGAGGTGACGGACCGTCACAACCGGACCCTGCGCCAGGCCACCGACATCAGCGACCCCAGTGACCGTACGACCGTGCTGCCGTTCGGCGTCACCGAACTCACGGACGGCCGCCTGGCCCACCACGACAGCTGGATCGCCGAACCCGACGAGCACTTCTACGGCCTCGGTGAACGCTTCACGGGACCGGACCTGCGCGGGCAGCGGGTCGACTGCTGGATCGAGGACGCCCAGGGCTCGACCGGCACCCGTTCCCACAAGGCCGTCCCCTTCCTGCTGTCCAGCCGGGGCTACGCCGTACTCGTGGACACCACCACCGCGGCGTCCTTCGACCTCGCCCACAGCAACACCGGCGCCTGGTCGATGACCGTCCCCGACGAGGTGCTCGACTACTACCTGATCACCGGCACACCGGCTCAGTGCCTGACGGCCTACCGCGACCTGACCGGTCCCGCCCTGCTGCCTCCCCAGTGGGCCTTCGGCCCCTGGATCTCCGGCGGCTTCCGCCGGGACAACGAGGCCGACGTACGCGAACGCGCCCGCCGGATCCGCGCTCGCGGCTTCCCCTGCGACGTCCTGCACCTCGACACGTACTGGCAGCCGCACGGCTCCTGGTCCGACATGCGCTGGGACACCGAGGCGTTCCCCGACCCGCGGGGGCTGATGGCCGACCTGGCCGGGCAGGGCTTCCACGTCTCGCTCTGGATGAACCCGTATGTAGGCGTGGACAGCCCGTACTTCGCCGAGGTGGAGCGCAACGGCTGGTTTTTGCGCACGGCTTCGGGCGGCACGTACATCACCCAGGTCTGGGGCGGCACGCACCCCGACTCGGCCATGCTGGACCTGACCCACCCCGGTGCCGCCGACTGGTTCAGGGCCCGTATCCGCCAGGCCCTCGCCACGGGAGCAGCGGTGCTGAAGACCGACTTCGGCGAGGCGGTCCCCGCCGACGCGGTCGCCCACAACGGCATGACCGGCGACCGCCTGCACAACCTCTACCCCCTCCTCTACAACGACCTGGCCGCCGAGGTCACCCGAGAGGCGGGGGCGGGCCACGGCCTGACCTGGGGCCGCTCGACCTGGACCGGCGGCCAGCGCCACGGGGCCAAGTGGACGGGCGACCCCAACGCGAGCTGGCAGGACCTCGCCTCCACGCTCCGCGCAGGCCTGTCCCTCTCCCTCTCCGGCCACCCCTTCTGGAGCCACGACATCGGCGGCTTCCACGGCACACCGGGCACCGAACTCTTCGTCCGCTGGGCGCAGTTCGGCCTGCTGTCCCCGCTCAGCCGGTTCCACGGGATGACGTCCCGGCTCCCGTGGGACTTCGGCGAGGTGGCGTACGAGGCCGTCCTGCACACGGCCCGCCTGCGCATGAGCCTGCTGCCGTACGTCTACTCGGCCGCGGCCGACGCGGTCCGCACCGGCGAGCCACTGGCCCGCCCCATGGCCCTGGACCACCCGGACCGCCCGGATGCCCACGCCGCCGACCTCCAGTACCTGCTGGGCCCGGACCTGCTGGTCGCCCCGCTGTACGCACCGGGAGGCCGTCGGCAGGTCTGGTTCCCGCCGGGCGAGTGGCTGCCCTACGGCGGTGGATCCCCGGTCACCGGCCCGGCCTGGTACCCCGTCGACGTCCCCCTCCGCACCGCCCCCCTCTGGCTGCGAGCCGGAGCGCTCCTCCTGACCACCAGTCCCACCGACCGCGCAGGCAGCACGCCCTTCCGGGAACTGACCGCCGTCTGGCCCCGCCCACAGTCCGAGCCCTCCCGCACGGCCCGCACGACCCTGAACGACGCCGGCGGCCACCGAACCGCCATCACCGCCCGCCTCGCCGATGACAACCACCTGACCATCACCACCGAAGGCCCCGTCCGCCCCCGACTGCGCGTCGCACTCCCGGGCTTCTCCCACCCTGCCCCGACCGCCGAGGCCGACGGTCGGCCGACCGAGTTGAGCGCATGGCCCGAACTCGGCTGAGCAACGACACACGCCCGCGCTCGGTGGAGCTGACAAGGGGCCAACTTGCGGGATCTGAGCCGCGGTTCGCCAATTCGCGCGGACCAGCCGTCGCCTCTGGCGCACCTGTGGATCCCGGTTGTCCCGTGCGCTAACGTGAGAAACGGTCACAGGTGAAGGGCACCCGTGGTGAGCGGGGGAGGTCGTCGTTGACCCCGGCACAGCTGCGGGCCTTCGCGGCGACGGTCCGCCTCGGCTCCGTGAAGGCCGCGGCGGCCGATCTCGCCGTGACCGAGGCCGCCGTCTCCACGCACATAGCGCATCTGCGCAGGGAACTCGGCGACAAGCTCTTCACCCGCACCCGCCACGGCCTCGCGTTCACACCCGGCGGGCTGCGGCTCGCCAGCCGTGCCACGGAGATGCTGGGGCTGCAGGATCTGACCGTCATCGAGGTGCGGCAGGCCGGCTCCGGACGGAGGCTGTTGCGCGTCGCCGCATCGAGCCTGTTCGCCGAGTACGCCGCTCCCGGTCTCATCGAGGTGTTCGCCCGGCGTGCCGACGACCTGGACGTTGAGCTGAGCGTGCACGATCCGCAGAGGTTCGAGACGCTGCTGGTGGCCCGAACCGTCGACGTGGCCATCGGGCCCCCGCCCGCCGCCGTCGGCTCCGCCCTGACCTGCATTCCCTTCCTGAATTACCAGGTGATCGCGGTCGTGGGCGCCGACCATCCACTCGCGGTCGGCGGCGCCGGGGCCGGTGTCGGCGCCGTGGAGCTTCGTGAGCAGACCTGGCTGCTCGGTCCCTCGGCCGTCGGCAGGGTGGGCATGGTGCCCACCGTGCTGCGCCGACTGGGCGTGCCCGAGCACAACCAGCGCATCTTCCAGAGCCATGCCGCCGCCCTGGACGAAGCCAAGCGCGGCAAGGGCGTGGCCCTCGCGGTGGCGTTCGCCGTGGCGAAGGACCTCGCCGACGGCGACCTGCGTCAGCTCAACGGTCCCCACCTGCCCGCCCGCGGCTCCTGGAACCTGCTCGCCCTCGCCGACTGCGAGACGCCGCCGGCCGCCGCCGAGCTGCGGCGCTTCGTCACCACGCCCCGCGCCACCCAGGCCATGCTGCGCGGCCCCGGCGGTATCACCGCGGGCCGCTTCCGGCCGGCCATTCATGTGACCCTGTGGAGTTGACCGGATCACTCGGGACGCAGGGTCGGGTCGGCCGCGGTGGGGTCGGGTCCGTCACTGCGGGATTCGGGGCCGGCCGGGGTGCGTGGCGCGGGCCGTTGTGTCGGGGTGCGTGGCATGCGATCGTGCCGGGCGCCTGCAGTAGTGGGCTGGTGGGGTCGGTTGGCAGGGGCTGGTCGAGGTGGGGGAGTTGATCCGGTCAGTGGGGCGCGGGGGCGGGGCGGTCA
>NZ_WJBG01000216.1 GCF_009709555.1 Streptomyces blattellae
GCCTAATGGGAGCTGCCGGGTCGGAGAGACTCGGTGCCGTAGCCGCCAGCAGGTGAGCACTTATGTCGCCGGAACCACTGTGAGTTCTGTGGTCAGACCGTGCCCCTGCTGGTTGGCCGGAAGGCCATGACCGCTGATGGGGTGGCGTGCCCGCCGAGCTGAGCGTGAGCACTGGATCCATTAGGCCGCGTGCCGTGTCTTCCGCGGGCTGCATGACCGGGAAGTACCTGACCTGGAGGATGAGTTGCTGCTGATCGGCGACGACTGGGCCGAGGACCACCACGATGTCGAAGTCCAGGACACCACCGGCCGCCGCCTCGCGACCGCAAGGTTGCCCGAGGGCGCGGACGGTATCACCAAGCTCCACGAGCTTGTGGCGAAGCATGCGGGTGAGGACCTCGTCCCCTGCGACGTGATCGTCGGGATCGAGACGGACCGCGGCACCTGGGTGCAGGCCCTGCTTGCGGCCGGCTACCGGGTCTACGCGATCAACCCTCGGCAGGTCGCCCGGTTCAAGGAGCGGTACAGCACCTCCGGCGCCAAGAGCGACAGAGGCGACGCCCACGCGCTGGCCGACATGGTCCGCATCGACCGCGACCAGCTGCGGCCCATCGCCGGCGACAGCGACCAGGCCCAGGCCGTCAAGGTCGTCGCCCGCGCCCACCAGACCCTGATCTGGGAACGCACCCGCACCTTCCAACGACTGCGCAACACGCTGCGCGAGTACTTCCCCGCAGCCCTGAACGCCTACGCGAGCCTGGAGCTGACCAGCACCGACGCGCTGGAACTGCTCATCAAGGCGCCCACCCCCCAGGCGGCGGCCAGGCTCACCCGCATCCAGATCACCGCCATCTTGGCCCGCGCCCGACGCCACAACCGGGACCAGAAGGCCGGGGCCATCCAGGCCGCCTTGCGCGAGAAGCACCTGGAACTGCCCGAGCCGGTGGCCGCCGCCTACGGGGCCACCACGACCGCCCATGCTCGTCTCCTGATCGCCCTCAACGAACAGATAGCCGCGATGGAAGAGCAGGTGAAGGCGCATTTTCTCGCGCACCCGGACGCTGAGATCTACCTCTCCATGCCCGGCATCGGAGAGATCACCGGCGCCCGGGTGCTCGCCGAGTTCGGGGACGATCCCACCCGTTACAGCTCCGCCAAGGCCCGCAAGAACTACGCCGGAACCAGCCCCGTTACCCGGGCCTCCGGCAAGAGCCACACCGTCCAGGCCCGCTACGTGCGCAACAACCGGCTCGCCGACGCGCTTCAGCGCCAGGCGTTCTCCGCCCTGCGGGCCTCACCCGGCGCCCGCCGGTACTACGACAAGCAGCGAGCCCGCGAGGCCGGCTACAACTCTGCCCTCCGCCAGGTCGGCAACAGGCTCGTCGGCATCCTCCACGGATGCCTCAAGACCCGCACCCTCTACGACGAAGCAACCGCCTGGTCGCACCACGCACAACCCCATACCGCTTGACACCAAACGACATGGGGTGTCTGACCAGGGCCAGGCCGATACCACGTCCGTGCGGACGGTGGTCCGAGGGTTTGGTGGACCAGCCGTCGGTGAACACCAGCTCGCGCATCTCCGGCGGTATGCCCGGCCCGGTATCGGCCACGCGCAGGACGGCGGTGGTGCCCTCGGCCCGCAGCTCCACCTCGATGAAGGGGTTGGAGGGCCGGTGCCCGGCCACCGCGTCCACGGCGTTGTCGATGAGGTTGCCCAGGACGGTGACCAGCTCCCGCGGATCGACCACCCGGTCGGCCAGCCGCGTGACGGGGGACAGCCGCAGCGGTACGCCGCGTTCGGCGGCGACGGCGGACTTGCCGACCAGCAGCGCCGACAGCAGCGGGTCCCGGACGCGCTCGGCGATCTGCTCGGCGGACGACCGGCGGGTGTGGGCGACATCGGCGATGAGCTGGGCGGCCCGGTCGTAGCGGCCGATCTCGATCAGCCCGAGGAGGGTGTGCAGACGGTTGGCGTGTTCGTGGCCCTGGGCGCGCAGCGCGTCCAGCAGCCCCTGCGTGCTGTCCAGTTCGCGGCCGAGGAGTTCCAGTTCGGTGCGGTCGCGCAGCGTCACCACCGTCCCGCCGTCCCGGGTCGGCATGCGGTTGGCGATCAGTACCCGGCCGCCGCTGACGGTCAGCAGGTCGGCCCCGGCGACGCGTCCGGCCAGCACGTCCGCCGTTCGGCCCGGGGGCAGCGCCTGGTCCGGGGTGTGGCCGGTGGCGTCCGTGTCGAGGTTCAGCAGTCTCCTGGCCTCGTCGTTGACCAGGCGGATCCTGCCGCGCCGGTCGCAGGCGACGACGCCCTCCCGGACGCCGTGCAGCATGGCCTCGCGCTCGTCGAGGAGGGCGGAGATGTCAGCGAACGCGACTCCGTGGGTGCGGCGGCGCAGGCTGAGGGAGACCAGGAGAACGGCCAGGACGCCGACGGCGAGCGCGGCGCCCGCGTACAGCATCATCCCGGGAACCGCGCCGAAGAGCTGGTCGCGCACGCTGCCGTAGGCGATGCCGACCGAGACCGCCCCCACGATGCCGCCCTGGTCGTCGAGCAGCGGCACCTTGGCGCGGGCGGAGCGGCCGAGCGTTCCGGTGTCGATCTCCATGACCTCGTGGCCGGCGAGCGCGCGATCGGGATCCGTGGAGACGTGGTAGCCGATCCGGGCCGGGTTGGTGTGCGACCAGCGCACGCCGTGGGTGTCCATCACGACGACGTACAGCGCCCCGGTGGCCCGGCGTATGCGTTCGGCCTTCTGCTGCACCGGCCCCGACGAACTCGGCTCGGTGGCGACGAGATCGCGTGCGATGTCCGGCTGGGCGGCGGTCTGGGCGATGGCGAGCGCACGACGCATCGCCTGGTCGTCGAGGTGGGAGCCGAACGGGGCGAGGAAGAGTCCGGTGGCGAGAATTGTCACACCCGTGGTGATGGCCAGCTGCACGGCCAGCACCTGGGCGAAAACACGCCGGGGCCGGGGAATCCGCACGTGCCTACCTCATCTTTCCTGGTCACCCGACGTCACCCGCCACCGCCCGCCATCGCCCGACGACTCATGGGATTGATTCATGCGATTGACGCGGTTGTGAACGAAAGGTAAGCGCCCGAGGGGCCGCTGCCCAGTCCTGTGGCGTGTTTTCGTCGCCATACCGTTGGCACAACGAGCAAAACGCCGCTTGTGCGCAGAAGAGCGGGTTGCGCCCACAAGACTCCCGGTGTGGCTCCGGTCACTCCTAACCTCCCGGCAACAAGTGCCAGCGGGCACGTTCGAGGAGGAGAACCATGGCCAGAACCCACCACCCCGCGACCGCGCTCGCCCTGGCGCTCGCGCTCGGCGGCGCGCTGACCGCCTGCGGAGGCGGCAGTGACACGCCCAAGGTGGCGGAGAACAAGATCGCGACGGGCGCGGTGCCCGCCTACTACCCCGAGGACTACGACGCCCTGATCGAGGAGGCCAAGAAGGAGGGCGGCAAGCTGACCGTCTACTCCAACCTCGGCGACGAGAACATGGCCCCCATCGTCCGCGACTTCAAGAAGAAGTACGACTGGATCAAGACCGTCTCGATCAACGAGCTCGACAGCGACGAGCTGTTCCAGAAGGTCCTCTCGGAGAACGCGTCCGGCTCCTCCCCGGCGGACGTGCTGATCTCCAGCGCGGCGAGCGCCTGGGCGGACTTCTCCGGGCGCGGGGACACGGTCCTGGAGTACAAGTCCCCGGAGCTCTCCGAACTCGGCGAATCCGCGGAGCTGCTGCCCAGCGTCTACTCGATGTCGCAGGACCCGATGACGATCGCCTACAACACCTCCCTGATGGAGCAGGCCCCGACCGGCATCGCCGACCTGGCCGAGATCGTCAGCGCGGACGAGGGCAAGTTCAAGGACAAGGTCACGGTCCGCGACCCGGAGGGCTCGTTCGGCTTCACGATCACCCGTGCCCTCACCGAGGGCAGCCCCGGCGCGTGGGACTCGCTGAAGACGATCCTCCCGCTGACCCGCCCCGAGACCTCCTCCGGCACCCAGTTGGAGAAGATCGTCGCCGGTGAGTACACGGCCGGCTTCCTGATCAGCGCCTCGCCCGCGTACCCGGTCGTCGAGGACAGCGCCGGACTGGTGAAGATCGTCTTCCCCGAGGACGGCACCGTGGTCCTGCCCCGCGGCCTCGGCGTCGCCGCCGAGGCGCCGCACCCGGCGACCTCGAAGCTCTTCCTGGACTTCGCGCTCTCTGAGGAAGGCCAGCGCGCGGTCGCCGAGGGCGGACTGTCGTCCTACCGGGAGGGCGTCGAGGGCGAGGGCCTGCACACCTACCAGGAGGTCGTCGACGCGGTCGGCGAGGACAAGATCATCCACGTCGACTACGAGGCCGTCGCGAAGAACGACGCCGACGCCTGGCTCGACCGGTTCAACGGACTCCTCAAGAAGTAGGCACCCCTGAAGGGACGATCGGAGCCAGAGCAGATGTCAACCCTGACCCAGCCGCCCCGCACGCCGGCCGGCGAGCATGAGAAAACGTTCAAGCCGCCGCGTTACCGCCGTCCCCTCGGCATCGGGCGGGACCAGGTCGTCCAGTACGGGGTACTGGCGTTCCTCGCCGTCCTGGTACTGGCCCCGATCGTCCCGACCCTCTACCAGAGCGTGCGCAACCGCCCGCTCTACGAAGCGGGCGGCGCCTTCACCCTCAGTGGCTACACCAGGCTCTTCACCGACGCCGGCTTCGGCGACGTAGCGCTCAACACGCTGCTGTTCGCCGGGCTCACCACGCTGCTGAGCCTGGCCATCGCCATCCCGATGGCGATCGTGGTGGTCCGCACCAAGCTGCCGGGCGGCCGGCTGATCGCCCTGGCGATGCAGTGGCCGTTCTTCATCTCCTCGCTGATCCTGGGCTTCGGCTGGATCATCATGTACGGCCCGGCCGGGTTCGTCAGCATCCAGATCCAGCAGGTCTTCGGCGGCGTGCCGTGGAACCTCTACTCGATTCCCGGGATGGCGCTCACGGAGGCCGTGGCACTCGCCCCGATCGCCTACGTGTTCTGCGCGGGCGCGCTGCGCCAGTCGGACGCCTCCCTGGAGTCGGCGGCCCAGGTCTGCGGCGCGGGACCGCTGCGGATCCTGATGCAGGTGGTCGTACCGCTGTTGCGACCGCCCATCGTCTACAGCGCCATCCTGGTGTTCTCCGTCTCGCTGGAGACCCTGAGCGTGCCGCTGCTGTACGGCCAGCCGGTGGACATCGATGTGTTCTCGACGTTCCTGTACCACAACGGCCTGCAGTCGGTGGACCCCGACTACACGATGCTGGGCGCGGCCTCCACGATCATCCTGTTCGTCACGCTGAGCCTGGTCGCGGTGCAGGCCAAGCTGCTCAAGGACGCCGCCCGCTTCGTCTCCGTACGCGGCAAGGTGACCCGCCCCCGCAAGCTGGACCTCGGCTGGCTGAAGTGGGTGAGCATCGTGTGCATCTGGTTGTACGTCATCGCCGGCGCCCTCATCCCGATCCTCGGGCTGGTCCTCCGCTCCTT
Organism: Streptomyces blattellae; assembly: GCF_009709555.1. Lineage (GTDB taxonomy): Bacteria > Actinomycetota > Actinomycetes > Streptomycetales > Streptomycetaceae > Streptomyces > Streptomyces blattellae. The sequence continues at coordinate 5,506 of NZ_WJBG01000216.1, forward strand.
CACGCTGATATTCACCCCGCTCCAGTCGCCGCTGAAGACGGTCACCACAAAGAACTACGAGATCGTCTTCGGCTCCGACAACTACGTGCAGTCCCTCTGGAACAGCCTCATCGTCGCCGGGATCGGCTCGGTGACGATCAGCGCCATCGCGGTGCTCGCGGTGATGGTCGCCCGCCGCTCCACCTTCCGTTTCGGCCGGGCCGTGGAGTACCTCGCGCTGATCCCGCAGTCGCTGCCCGGCATCATCATCGGTATCGGCTTCTTCTGGGCCTTCGCGCTCGCCCCGTTCGGCATCGGCTCAGTGCTGCAGGGCACCGTCTACGCCGTCATCATCGCCTTCGGCATGCGCGCTCTGCCCAGTGCGTTCGGCTCCATCGCCCCGGCGATCATGCAGATCGGCGGCGAGCTGGACAACGCGGCCCGGGTCTCCGGCGCCGACTGGGTGATGACGTTCTTCCGCGTCCTGCGGGCCCTCGTCACCCCGGCGTTCGCCGGAGCGCTGGTCCTCACCTTCGTGATCATGCTCAAGGAATACTCCCCGGCCGTGTTCCTCAGCTCCGCGGACAACAACATCCTCGGCACCACCATGCTCAGCCTCTGGACCCAGGGCCGGGCCGGATCCGTCGCCGCTCTGGCGACCCTCCAGATCGCCATCACCGCGGTCTTCGTCGCACTCGCGGGCCTGCTCATGAAGGGAAAGCACCATGCCTGAGGTGACCGTGAAGAACCTGGCCAAGACGTTCGGGGACAACTCCGTCCTCCGCGATGTCACCTTCACCATCAAGGACGGCGAGTTCTTCACCCTCCTGGGAGCCAGCGGCTGCGGCAAGTCCACCACGCTCAACTGCGTAGCCGGACTCGAACAGCCCACCGAGGGCTCCATCACCGTCGGTGGAAGGCCCTTCGTCGACACCTCGGCCGGAGTGTTCCTGCCGCCCGAGGAACGCAACCTCGGCATGGTCTTCCAGTCGTACGCGCTGTGGCCGCACATGACCATCGCGAAGAACCTCGCGCTGCCCCTCACCATCCGCAAGGTCCCCAAGGAGAAACAGAAGACCCTGATCCACGACGCGCTCGACAAGGTCGGCCTCACCGAGCTGAAGAACCGCTACCCGCACCAGCTCTCCGGCGGCCAGCAGCAGCGCGTCGCCCTGGCCCGGGCCCTGGTCTACTCTCCCACGGTCCTGCTCCTCGACGAGCCGCTGTCCAACCTCGACGCCAAGCTCCGCGAGCAGGCCCGCGCCTGGCTCAAGCGCCTCCAGGAGGAGCTGGGCATCACCACCGTCTATGTCACCCACGACCAGGAGGAGGCCCTCGCCCTCAGTGACCGGATCGCGGTCATGGAGGGCGGCAACATGATCCAGATCGGCACGCCGTCCGAGATCTACGAGCGTCCCGCCGCCCCCGCGGTGGCCGCCTTCGTCGGCCGCTGCAACTTCCTCGCCGGCCGGGTGGTCGGGCAGCAGGGCAAGCGGTACAGCATCCTCCTCGACTGCAGCGCCGACGTGGTGCAGGTCGACAGCGACGAAAAGCTCCCGGGCGGCGACTCCGTCACGGTGGCGATCCGTCCGGAGCGCCTGGAGGTCGTCCCGCAGCCCGGTACGGCCTCCGGCACCAACCATCTGAAGGCCCACGTCCTCACCAGCTCCTACGTCGGCTCCCGCTACGAGTACGACGTCCGCCTCGGCGACCAGGTCGTCCAGGTCCTCAGCGGCCAGGGCGGACTGTCCGGGGAGGTGTCCCTCGTCTTCGAGCCCGCCCAGGCGCTCCTGTACGCGGACGAGGTCGAGCTCCCGGAAGAGCAGCGGGACCTGCTGACGGTCAGCCCCTGAGGCCCGCGCACCCCGGCCGACCGGCACATGACCGGCCCCGGGACGGTGCCCCACCCGGGTTCGTCCGGGGCGCCGTCCCGGGACACGGCGGCCCACCGCCCCGGGTGGGCGCGGGTGCCCCTCCACCCGGTGTCCTCCCCTGCCGGCGAGTCCGCGGCCGGCTCGCCGGACAGTGCCTGCCGACGAGCTGACGGTGCGCGACGATCCGGCGGCCTCCCCGACCGCCTTCCCCGTCAAGGCCGTCGGCCTGCCGGCGCGACCCCGGGCGGCGTATGCCCGAGGGGCGGAACTTGCGAGCGGACGCAGGAACGGCTGTGCCTGTGCGCCGGGCTGCCGGCCGCCGCCGGGCCCGACCGGCGCTCAGCGCTCCGCTGGAAGTCCGGTGCGTCGGCCGTGGGTCCGCCGTGGCTGGTCGCTCCCCCCGAATTCCCGACTTCGCTCGAACCCGGGGACCCCCATCGCGGCGGCAACCGCACCTCGACACAGCCCCGCGCCCCTTCGGGGCGAGCCGATACGCACCGGACTTCGACGGACCCGCTCAGCCAAGCCAGGCCTCGACCTTGTCCGGGTTCGCGTCGACCCACTTCTTCGCCGCCGCCTCCGGTGTCGTCTTGTCGAGCGCGATGTACTTGGCGACGGTGTTCTGGTCGTCGTTGGTCCAGGGACACCGTCTGGCAGACCTTGATCAGCTCCGACAGCTCGTACGTCGGTGGGGTGCTCGGGCCGGTGCTGGTGTTCGGCTTCGGCATGGGGCTGAACTTCGTCACCCTGACGGTGACCGCGGTGTCCGGTGTCGCCCAGCACGAGGCGGGTGCGGCGTCCGGACTGCTCAACGCCACGCGACAGGTGGGCGGTTCGCTGGGCCTGTCCATCCTGACGACGGTGTTCGGCTCGGCCAGCAAGGACGAGACGGAGAAACAACTGCCGAAGTTCATGGCCGACGGTTCGGCCGAGCAGAAGGCCGAGTTCGCCAAGACTCAGCGGTTGCCCGCGCCCTGGGGGCACGACGTACTCACCCACGGCATTTCGATGGGCTTCGTCGCGGCAGCGGCGACGGCCATGGCGCCGACCACGGCCTCACGGTGCTGGTGTGTGGGGTATGCGGAGATCTCGGCCTGGTGGGTCGCCTGCTCCGGATCGTCCGCGTACCAGGCGCCCAGGGGGGCGATCCGCATCGCTGCGCCGTTCCCCCAGGACCCCCGTCCGTTGAAGAGCGCAGCCGCGAGCTCGCGCCAGTCGCCGCCCTCACGGACCAGCCTCAGCAGACGGTTGACCGCCGGGCCGTAGCCGCGGTCGAAGTCGTGGTGCTCGGCGAAGGAGCCGGCAAGGGCGTCCTGGTCGATGCGGCGGTGACCGGCGAGGACTGCCACGACGGAGCACGCCATCTCCGTGTCGTCCGTCCATTGCCAGGGAGCCTGTGGCAGCTCACGGCGCTTCAGGAGCGGGTAGTTCACCGGCACGAAGAACTGCGAGCCCAGGGCATCCCCGACCGCGAGTCCGCGCAGGCTCGCCAGGGCGCGGTCCAGGCGCCCGGCGAGAGCGGAGTCAGCGGTCATCGCTCTGCCACTCCATCCCGGTGATCCCGTACGGTTCCGGATCTCGCCAGCGCTCGAACGGCCGGTCGAGCGAGTACTTGCCGTCCTCTCCGAGAACGAGCATCCGCATCTCCGCGTTCCCCGGGTTCGACAGCGACTCGAATTCCGCGACCGTCCAGTGGAACCAGCGCATGCAGAACAGCCGCAACGCGAGGCCGTGGGTGACCAGCAGAACGTTCGGCGGATGGTCCGGGGCCTCGAAGCTGCGGTACAGGCTCTCCAGGAAGCCGCCGACCCGGTCGTACACATCGGCCCCGGACTCGCCCTGGGCGAAGCGGTAGAAGAAGTGACCGTACGCGTCCCGATAGGCCTTCTGAAGTTGTACGTCGTCCCGGTCCTGCCAGTTGCCCCAGTCCTGTTCGCGCAGCCGGGGTTCCTCACGCACGCGGACGAGCTCGGGGTCGAGGTGGAAGGCGCGGAACGTCTCGTGCGTACGGCGGTACGGGGAGACGTACACGCTGATGCGCTCACGGCCGAACACCTCGCGCAGCCGCTTTCCCGTCTCCTCGGCCTGCCGCCAGCCCCGCTCGGTCAGTGCCAGGGCGTGGTCGGGCTCGCGTTCGTACACGGTGTCATCAACATTGCCGGTTGACTCACCATGCCGGACAAGGACGATGCGCCGTGGTCGTGCCATGCCAAAACCCTAGATCGAGTGACGGCTCATCGAGCACTCGTACGGGCTCCATACAGCGTAGGTCACACAATTCTTGCAACACAGGCCCCATAGGGCACACGAATCATTGGGCCCGGATATCAAACTATCCAGGCCGGTTCCAACCCCACGATGTCACCTCTCAGGGCTGCGACGTCCGCCTCGGTCTGGGCACGCAGGGCGAGCCGCTCCACCCGCTCGGTGCGGTATTTGCCGTGTTCGGCGGCCGACTGCCACATCGACAGCACGAGGAACTCATTCCCGGGCGCCTCACCGAACAGCCCGCGGACCATGCCGGGCGAGCCGGCCATCGCGGGGTTCCACACCTTCTCCTGCATCAGCATGAAGTGCTCGGCGCGGTCCTCATGGACGCGGCAGTGGGCGACCCGGAGCAGATCGGCGTCCGTGAAACGCGGCTCGAAGCCGGTCTTCACGTCGAAGCGATAGTCGAACAGCCTGACCTGAGCGTCCTTGAACGTGCCCGACTGGGCCGCCGCGAGCCGGTCGTGGGAACGGGCCATGAAGGAGTCGTAGAAGGCACGGCTCTCCCAGAAGGCGAAGATGTGCGCGACGGAGGGCCGCCCCCGACTCCAGCCTCCGCCCTGCCCTCGAAACCCCGGCTCCCCCAGAAGCCCCGCCCACTTTCGCTGCCCCCGCTCGAAGCCGCGGCGGTCCACCACGGTGCAGCGAATCCACTTGACCAGCACCGCGCCATCGTAAGGCCACGGAGCGTGGCCTCGGTCACGCTCGTGCGGACCACATCCGCGCACCTGTGCACGCGCGCGTGGCACGATGGACAACCAACCATGACTGTCCGGCAGTTGGGGCAGGTCCGTACGGGGAAGGGGACGTCTGGTGAACGGGCTCAGCAAGGGCATTCGGAAGGCCGAGGTCGCACTGAAGTGGGACCCGAGTCCGGCAGGGCAACCGCCCACGGATATGGACCTCGTGGCCGCGACCTACCTGGCGAGCGATCCACACGGCGATCCCGCCTACACGGTGTACTTCGGCAGCCGCTCTCCCGACGGCACCATCACGCTCAACCGGGACAGCGCGGACGGCAAGGGCTTCGGCTGGGACGAGGTCATGACCCTGGAGCTCGACCGGCTCGACAGCCGGTACGCGCGCGTGGTCGTCGGCGTGGTCATCCAACAGCGCCCCGCACACCGGACCTTCGTCAGCGTGCTCAAGCCGAACCTGCGCATCAGCGAGGGCTATGACGTCCTGGCCCAGGACGACTTCGGCGGTGTGCTGGCGGCGACAGCGGCAGCAGTCGCCGAGTTCGTGCGCGGAGAATCGGGCGCATGGGACTTCCATGCAGGAATCCATGGCTTCGAGGACGACCCGGCCACTTTCACCCGCGTCATGGGCAACCACTGGTCCTGATCAGCCCGAAGGGGCGCCGCACAGGGTCGGCGCCCCTTCGTTTCAGGGCCTGCCCGCCACCTGGGGTCAGCTGCAGCCGCTGGTCGAGCCGCAGCCCTCGCAGATGTAGCAGGAGCCGGCCCGCTGCATCTTCGTACCGCAGGAGAAGCACAGCGGGGCGTCGGCCTGGATGCCCAGCTGCATCTCCACCAGTTCAGCGCTGGTGTGGGCCTGCTGCGGGGCGGGCTTGGCCGCCTCGATGTCGGCCTTGGGCGTGGCGACGGCCTTCAGTTCCTGGGCGCGCGGCGCCGACTGGGCCAGGCCCTCGACGTCGACCTCGTCGTCGGACGGCTCGTACGAACCGGTCTCCAGATGACGCTGGCGCTCCTCGGCGGAGTGGATGCCGAGCGCGGAACGCGTCTCGAAGGGCAGGAAGTCCAGCGCCAGGCGGCGGAAGATGTAGTCGACGATCGACTGGGCCATCCGCACGTCCGGGTCGTCCGTCATACCCGCCGGCTCGAAGCGCATGTTCGTGAACTTCGAGACGTACGTCTCCAGCGGCACTCCGTACTGCAGACCCACCGAGACGGCGATCGAGAAGGCGTCCATCATGCCCGCGAGGGTGGAACCCTGCTTGGACATCTTCAGGAAGACCTCGCCGAGACCGTCGTCCGGGTAGGAGTTGGCGGTCATGTAGCCCTCGGCGCCGCCGACGGTGAAGGAGGTCGTGATGCCGGGCCGGCCCTTCGGGAGGCGCTTGCGAACCGGGCGGTACTCGACCACCTTCTCGACCGCGGTACGGATCGTGTCCTCGGTCTTCTCGGTGATCTCGGCCTTCTCCTTCTCCTTGGTCTTCGCGGAGAGCGGCTGGCCGACCTTGCAGTTGTCGCGGTAGATCGCGAGCGCCTTGACGCCCATCTTCCAGGCCTCGAAGTAGATCTCCTCGACCTCCTCCACGGTCGCCGACTCCGGCATGTTGACCGTCTTGGACAGGGCGCCGGAGATCCACGGCTGGATCGCGGCCATCATGCGGACGTGACCCATCGCGGAGATGGCGCGCTCGCCCATGGCGCAGTCGAACACCTCGTAGTGCTCGTGCTTGAGGCCCGGGGCGTCGACGACATTGCCGTGATCGGCGATGTGGGCGACGATCGCCTCGATCTGCTCCTCCTGGTAGCCCAGGCGGCGCAGGGCCTGCGGGACGGTGCCGTTGACGATCTGCATCGAGCCGCCGCCGACCAGCTTCTTGAACTTGACCAGGGCGAGGTCGGGCTCAAGGCCGGTGGTGTCGCAGGACATCGCCAGGCCGATGGTGCCGGTCGGCGCGATGACGGATGCCTGAGAGTTACGGAAACCGTTCTTCTCGCCGAGACGCAGCACGTCCTGCCAGGCCTCCGTGGCGGCTGCCCAGACCGGCGTGTCCAGGTCGTCCATGCGGACGGCCTTCGCGTTGGCGTCGGAGTGCTGCTCCATGACCCGCAGGTGCGGCTGCGCGTTGCGGGCGTAGCCGTCGTACGGGCCGACGACCGCGGCGAGTTCGGCGGAGCGCTTGTACGACGTGCCGGTCATCAGGGAGGTGATGGCGCCGGCCAGGGCGCGGCCGCCGTCCGAGTCGTACGCGTGGCCGGTCGCCATCAGCAGCGCGCCGAGGTTGGCGTAGCCGATGCCGAGCTGGCGGAACGCGCGCGTGTTCTCACCGATCTTCCGGGTCGGGAAGTCGGCGAAGGAGATGGAGATGTCCATCGCGGTGATGACCAGTTCGACGACCTTGGCGAAGCGCTCGGCCGCAAAGGACTGGTTGCCCTTGCCGTCGTCCTTGAGGAACTTCATCAGGTTCAGCGAGGCGAGGTTGCAGGACGTGTTGTCCAGGTGCATGTACTCGCTGCAGGGGTTCGAGCCGTTGATGCGGCCGGACTCCGGGCAGGTGTGCCAGTGGTTGATGGTGTCGTCGTACTGAATGCCGGGGTCGGCGCAGGCCCAGGCGGCCTCGGCCATCTTGCGGAAGAGGGCCTTGGCGTCCACCTCCTGGATGACCTCACCGGTCATCCGCGCGCGGAGGCCGAACTTGTCGCCGTTCTCCACGGCCTTCATGAACTCGTCGTTCACGCGGACCGAGTTGTTGGCGTTCTGATACTGGACGGAGGTGATGTCCTCGCCGCCGAGGTCCATGTCGAAGCCCGCGTCACGCAGGGCGCGGATCTTCTCCTCCTCCTTCACCTTGGTCTCGATGAAGTCCTCGATGTCGGGGTGGTCGACGTCGAGGATGACCATCTTGGCGGCGCGGCGGGTGGCGCCGCCCGACTTGATCGTCCCTGCGGAGGCGTCGGCGCCGCGCATGAAGGAGACCGGGCCGGAGGCGTTGCCACCGGAGGACAGCAGTTCCTTGGAGGAGCGGATGCGGGAGAGGTTCAGGCCGGCGCCGGAGCCGCCCTTGAAGATCATGCCCTCTTCCTTGTACCAGTCGAGGATCGACTCCATGGAGTCGTCGACGGACAGGATGAAGCAGGCGGAGACCTGCTGCGGCTGGGCGGTGCCGACGTTGAACCAGACGGGGCTGTTGAAGCTGAAGATCTGGTGCAGGAGGGCGTATGCCAGCTCGTGTTCGAAGATCTCGGCGTCGGCGGGCGAGGCGAAGTACTTGTAGTCCTCACCGGCCTTCCGGTACGTCTTCACGATGCGGTCGATCAGCTGCTTGAGGCCGGTCTCGCGCTGCGGGGTGCCGACGGCACCGCGGAAGTACTTGCTGGTGACGATGTTGACCGCGTTCACCGACCAGAAGTCGGGGAACTCCACGCCGCGCTGCTCGAAGTTGACCGAGCCGTCGCGCCAGTTGGTCATGACGACGTCACGGCGCTCCCAGGCCACCTCGTCGTACGGGTGTACGCCGGGGGTCGTGTGGATGCGCTCGATACGCAGGCCCTTGCTCGCCTTGGTGCCCTTGGCTCGGGAACCTCGTGCCGGACCGCTCGCCGTCTCTGTCATGCCGCCTCCCTGTACGGGCTAAAACGCCCTGAAGTGCCACGATGTTCCCGTGGCACGGTGTTCTGTCTGGTGTTGCGGGCACCTCTCGCTGCCGCCGCAACAGGTCTTCGCTCGCCGCCGACCGGCCGACCCGGAGCCCTGGGGCCCGGGTCCGGCCCGCCTGTCAGTCGGCGGCGTTGGCGGGCACGGGGACGTGAGTGGTCCCTCCGGGCCCGCGATCGTCTTCCTGGCCCCCCGCGCGCGCGTCTTCGTCGTCGGCGCCGGGGCGTGGCGTCTCTTCCCTGAGTTCCGCGATGGCGGCCTCGAAGTCCTCCAGCGAGTCGAACGCCCGGTAGACGGAGGCGAATCGCAGATAGGCGACGAGGTCGAGTTCCTGCAACGGGCCGAGTATGGCCAGCCCCACGTCATGGGTGGTCAGCTCGGCGCTTCCGGTGGCCCGCACCGCCTCCTCGACCCGCTGGCCGAGCTGGGCGAGCGCGTCCTCGGTGACAGGTCGTCCCTGGCATGCCTTGCGCACGCCGTTGATGACCTTGGTACGGCTGAAAGGTTCGGTGACGCCGGAGCGCTTGACCACCATGAGCGAGCACGTCTCCACGGTCGTGAAACGACGGGAGCAGTCCGGACACTGGCGGCGCCTGCGGATCGACGTGCCGTCGTCGGTCGTACGGCTGTCGACGACGCGGCTGTCGGGGTGCCTGCAGAAGGGGCAGTGCATGATCTCCCAACCCTCCTCACAGCAGACTCAATAGCCTCGAAAGGCCACTCGGGCCCCTCGAAGCAGCCCCAAGCATAGGCGATGATCGCGGGACCGAAGACCCGGGGGACCACAACTTCTGGGCTGCTGCCGCAATCCAACCACTAGATGTGGGGATTGGCTCATACATGCACGCCATGCCCGCGTGTCGCACCCGCACGAGCCGTGCCGTACGGCAACACCGCCACGCCGGCACGCGTACGTGCACAGCCGTACCGCCGAGGCGCATGCGGGGATACCGTGGGCGCCGCAGGGAGAGGTCGTGCGACTCCCGCGCAGATGAGGGTCGGTTCCGTGTTGACCGGATGCCGGATGGCAGACTGGGGCAACGACTCAAGAGGTCGTTCCCCGGTGGCGAAGAGTGCACAATAGGCCGCTTTTGTCCGCCAGGTGTCGCGTTAGCTGTACACCCAGACACATGATCGCGGCAGGCGATTCGCGTTTTTTCACTCGAACGTGTGTTTGGCGCAACCTTTCGAAAGCAACTACCGTTGTCCAGCAGGGAGACCATCGAGAGGGGCCGACGTGACCACCACCGCAGACAGTGCCACCATCACTGCCCAGGACCGCCCCCAGGGCCGACCCGAGCCGGTGCATGCGATGAACGAAGCCACCAATCCCGAGGGGCACAAGCGCTCCCTGCCGGGCCGACCTCCAGGCATCCGGGCGGACAGCTCGGGCCTCACGGACCGGCAGCGCCGCGTCATCGAGGTGATCAGGGACTCCGTGCAGCGGCGCGGCTACCCGCCGTCGATGCGCGAGATCGGGCAGGCGGTCGGGCTTTCCAGCACATCCTCCGTCGCACACCAGCTGATGGCACTGGAGCGCAAGGGGTTCCTGCGCCGCGACCCGCACCGTCCGCGTGCGTACGAGGTGCGTGGCTCCGACCAGGCCACCTCCGTGCAGCCCACGGACACCGCGGGTAAGCCGGCCGCGTCGTACGTTCCGCTGGTCGGCCGTATCGCCGCGGGCGGCCCGATTCTCGCCGAGGAGTCGGTCGAGGACGTCTTCCCCCTCCCCCGCCAGCTGGTCGGTGACGGTGAGCTGTTCGTGCTGAAGGTGGTCGGCGACTCGATGATCGAGGCCGCGATCTGCGACGGCGACTGGGTCACGGTCCGCCGCCAGCCCGTCGCCGAGAACGGCGACATCGTGGCCGCCATGCTCGACGGCGAGGCCACCGTCAAGCGCTTCAAGCGCGAGGACGGCCACGTCTGGCTCCTCCCGCACAACTCGGCGTACGAGCCGATTCCAGGCGACGACGCCACCATCCTCGGCAAGGTGGTCGCTGTGCTGCGCCGCGTGTGACGGCTGCGGCGGGCGGGCCGAACAGGCCCGCCTTCTGACCGGGCCCCGGGACCCCTGCGCCGGTTCCGGGGCCCTGTGCTGTCCGGCTCCACCCCGACGGGGCGGAGCCGCTTCTCACCCCGCCTGATGCGCTGCCGCGTCGATGGCGGCCAGTGACTTCCGGACCTGGTTTCGGTCCGTGGTGTACCAGAAGTCGGGCAGTGACGCCTTCAGATAGCCGCCGTACCGCGCCGTGGCCAGCCGCTGATCCAGTACGGCCACCACGCCGCGGTCTCCCGACGCCCGTACCAGGCGGCCGGCGCCCTGGGCCATGAGCAGGGCCGCGTGCGTGGCGGCGACCGCCATGAAGCCGTTGCCGCCGGCGTCCTCCACCGCCTTCTGGCGGGCGCTCATCAGCGGATCGTCGGGACGCGGGAAGGGGATCTTGTCCATGACGACCAGCTGACAGCTCGGGCCGGGTACGTCGACGCCCTGCCACAGCGACAGCGTGCCGAAGAGGCACGTCTTGGGGTCGGCTCCGAAGTTCTTGATCAGCTCGCCGAGGGTCTCCTCGCCCTGGAGGAGGATCGGGAACTCGGGGATGCGGGAACGCAGTTCCTCGGCGGCCAGTTGAGCGGCCCGCATCGAGGAGAACAGCCCCAGCGTGCGCCCTCCGGCGGCCTGGATCAGTTCGGTCAGCTCGTCCAGCATGTCCGCGCGATCGCCGTCACGCGCGGGCCGCGACAGGTGCTTGGCGACGTACAGAATGCCCTGCTTGCGATAGTCGAAGGGCGAGCCGACGTCCACGCCCTTCCACTGCGGGGAGTCGTCGCTCTCCGTGCCCTCGGGGGCCAGCCCCAGGGAGGCGCCGACGCCGTTGAAGTCGCCGCCCAGCTTGAGAGTCGCGGAGGTCAGGACCACCGAGCGGTCGGTGAAGAGCTTCTCCCTGAGGAGACCCGATACGGACATCGGGGCGACGCGCAGGGAGGCGCCGAAGCGGTCGTGCCGCTCGTACCAGACGACGTCCCACTCGGAGCCGTTGGTGATCCGCTCCGCCACGTCGTGCACGGCCTCGACGGAGGCCAGGGCCTGTTTGCGAACCGCGTCCTCATCCTGGACGGACTTGTCGCGGGTCCCTCCGATCGCGGAGATGACGGTGCGGGCGGCGTCGCGCAGGGCCATGAGCGCATAGCCGAGATCCTCCGGGATCTCCTCCAGACGGCCCGGCAGGGCCAGCTCCATCAGCCGCTCGAAGCCCTCCGCGGCGGTCTGGAGCTGGTCGGCGGCCTTCTCGTTGACGAGCTTCGCGGCACGCCGCACCGCGCGGTTGACCTGGCCGGGGGTGAGCTCACCCGTGGCCACTCCAGTCACCCGGGAGACCAGCTCATGAGCCTCGTCGACGATCAGCACCTCGTGCTGCGGGAGGACCGGGGCGCCCTCGATGGCGTCGATCGCGAGCAGCGCGTGATTGGTGACGACGACCTCGGCGAGCTTGGCGCGCTCGCGGGCCATCTCGGCGAAGCATTCGGCGCCGTACGCGCACTTCGTGGCGCCCACGCACTCCCGCGAGGAGACCGACACCTGCGCCCAGGCGCGATCCGACACGCCGGGGGTGAGGTCGTCGCGGTCACCGGTCTCGGTGTCCTGGGACCAGTCGCGCAGCCTGAGCAGGTCCTGGCCCAGCTTGCTGGTGGGTGCGGCTGCCTCGAACTGGTCGAACAGTCCCTCTTCCTCGTCCTGCGGAACGCCTTCGTGGAGGCGGTGCAGACACAGGTAGTTCGACCTGCCCTTGAGCATCGCGAACTCCGGGCGGCGGCGCAGCAGGGGGTGCAAGGCCTCGACCGTGCGCGGCAGGTCCCGCTCCACGAGCTGGCGCTGCAGCGCCAGCGTGGCGGTCGCCACGACGACGCGGTCCCCGTGGGCGAGCGCGGGCACGAGATAGCCGAGCGACTTTCCCGTGCCGGTGCCGGCCTGGACCAGCAGATGGGAGCCGTCATCGATCGCCTCCGCGACGGATTCGGCCATGGTCACCTGACCGGGGCGCTCCGTACCGCCGACGGCAGTGACGGCAGCATGCAGGAGTTCGGGAAGTGAGGGCTTCGTCATAGCGCGTCCACCCTACGGCCCACCACTGACAAACGAGTGGTCAAGGCGGGGCGAGGGACTGGATCAAGACCGTGGGCTGCGCGGTTGGTGATCGGATCGGTTCCGTTGCTGGTCGGGGGTGACGTAATCGGGGTGGAAGCGGGTCACTGGTGGCTCGGATCGGTTCGGTTCGGTTGTGGGCGGGCTGGGGCGGGGCGATCGCGGGGGCAGCTGCGGGCACGATTCTGCGGAGAAGCGGAGAAGCGGGGAAGCGGGGAGCCGGCGGGTCGGGTGCGTCGGAGCTGTGCGGGTCCGTGGTCAGGCACCGACCAGCCTTGGACAAGCCGCCGACCGGCTCGGCGAGGACGGAGGTGGAGTGGGAACCGGATCGGTTCGAGCGGCGTACCAAAAGTGGCAGCGTGATGGCACAGCGCTACAGAAGGTGGCGCAGGGAACGGTCTCGCATCATCAGGGCGGCCCGCTTGGCAGGCAGCTCGATCTCGGCGGAGAACCGGAAACCTGCGCTCAGGAAGGCGGCCACGGAGGGGGTGTTGCGCAGATCGGGTTCCGCGACGACGCGAGCGCAGGCGGGCCGCTTGTCGAGCGCGAGGTCGGCGACGGCTCTGAGCAGGGTGCCGCCGAGTCCTCGCCCGCGATCGGCGACTCGACCGATGAGGAGGTGGATTCCAGTGTCGTGAGGTCGAGCGGGATAGTGGCGGGCCAGCGGATCGAGGTCCGCTCGGTAGATCTCCCAGTAGCTCATCGGCGTGCCCTCCAGCACCCCGAGGCAGGGGATGCTGCGTCCGTCTCCGGCGAGCTGGGCACGCAGATGGTCCTCTGTCGCGTTCTGGGACCCCTCCAGACCCCAGAACGCCGCCACGGCGGGGTCGTTCATCCAGCGGCAGATGAGCGGCAAGTCCTGTGCCAGGTCCACCGGGACGAGCTGGAACACGCCTGCTGGTGTGACGGCCGGCCCCCAGTCGGCGACGTGGTCGAGCAGGTCGCCGTCGATCTGCACGGAAGGGATGGAATGAGGCGCGTCCCCACCGCGGCTCCGCTTCCCCTCCCTGCCGGCCTGCCGCCCAGCCGCGATCCGCTCACCCGTGTCCGCTGGCCTTCCGGGGTGGGCCGGTCCGTACGCGTCCTCCTGCCAGTTGGCATCGGCTTGCTCCCGCGCGTCCGGCTGCCAGTCGATGTCGGCCTGCTCCCGCCCGTCCGCCTCAAAGTCGGCACCGTGCTCCCCCGCGCCGGTTTGTGTCCCGGCGTCGGCCTGCTCCCGCGCGGCGGTCCGCGTCGCGAAGTCGGCCGGCTCCCGCGCATCGGTCCGCTCCTCCGTGACGGTCCGCTCCTCCGCAGTGGTCCGTTCTTCCACCGCGGCCCGTTCGTTCGCGAGGAGTGCGATGAACTCGTCGGGCAGGCGCAGGTCGAGGGTGTCCTCGCAGTCCGGCTCCGAGCAGGCGTCCGTCCCGGTCCTGCTCTCGTCGGCATCAGGGCTCGTACGGGTGGCGCTCTCGTCGGCGGCCGGGCCAACGTCGGTGACGGCTGCCGTACCGGCGTCGGCGCTCGCGTCAGTGGGAGGCACGGTGACGCTCCTCTCAGGAGAAGGGGTGGGGCATGTTCCTCGGAAGTGAAGGGAGTTGGTGATGGTCAGAAGTGGAAGGGGTTGGCGATGGTGACGTAGACGGACTGGGTGGCGATCGGGCCGATCAGCTCGTCGAGTCCATGCAGCCGGGTCAGCAGGTTGGCCTTGCAGCGCAGCACGGGTGAGTCGAGCAGTCGGGCGGGCAATGAGCCGCGCAAGCGGGCCGGGCCGACAGCGACCTCGCTGAGAAAGCGGCGGAAGGCGGCGAGCAGCAACTGCTCGTCGACGAGGCGCTGGGAGCCGAACGCACCGATGAGGCCGAGCACGTTGTTGATCGCCAAGTAGTAGGCGAAGCGCTCGTCGGCGACCTCGTCCGAGACGAAAGTGCCGCTGTGCCGGCCGACACCGGGCAGCCGGGCATCGAGTTCCGCACGCCGGGACTGACGGAAGTAGTAGCCCTGGTTGTCGCGGTAGCGACCGCCGGTGGGCCAGCCGTCGGCGTCCAGCAGAAGCAGCGTGTTCTGCTGGTGTGCCTCCAGTGCGATGCCCGCCTCCGCGTCCAGCCACAGGACGGGTCGGACGACCTGCTCCAGGTAGCGCAGGAACCACTCGGCGGCGACCGCGCCAAGAGGTCGACCGGTTCGGTCGGCGAGACGCGTCACCACCTCTGCCAGACGGGACGTGACGGGTGGCCGCCGCGATGGTGCCCCACCGGACTCGGAGTGTCCTGCGACCGTGTCCGATGGACGGTACGGCCGGAGGGCGACAAGTCCCGCGATGCAGGAGACGTCGTCCGAAGGGCTGAACGGGTTGTGCCGGATCATCACGTCGAGACCGGGCACGGGGTTGCCGTCCGGCGTGTCGACGGCGAGCCAGGCCGGGTCGCGGACGATGTCGAAGCCCGGGTGCGCCTCCTGCCACTGCTTGACCAGGCCACTGCGCAGCAGACGGTGGACCTCGACGCCACGGTGGAGCTCCTTGCGGAGGTTCTCCCGGCGGGAGTTGGTGATGCGCAGGCCCAAGGACAGCTTGAGCATCACGGGGGCGCCGGGCCGGTAAACGGTGCGCACGGAGGAGGTGGGATGCCAGGGAAGGCCGTGCTCGCCGAGGTCGCGGAGCAGTCCTGCGTCGAGCAGAGCCGCGGCCTCGGGGCGTCCGTGGATGTCGCGCAGTTGCCAGGGGTGCAGCGGGAGGGCGGCATAACTGTCGGGCAGCGGCAGTTCCGCCGCCAGTCGTGCGGTGAGCTGCGGTGCCGGGACAAGACGGCCCCGTTCGGTCCAGGCGGAGTCGGTGGCGAGTACGGAGGGGGCGACAGCCAGCCAGTGCAACGGGAAGGAGCCGCGCAACTCGGGTGAGTACCACCGCGCTTCGCGCTCGGAGAGACCTTCGCGGCTCTTCGGGGTCGGGTGCAGTGGGTGGCCGAGGAGGAGCGCTTGTTCAGCCGAGAGGTAGAGGTCGGACACATCTGATGGGTGTTGCCGACGGTCCTTGATGAAGGAGGCGGTCAGTCGGACGGAGTCGGCGACACGGGAGACGAGGTCGGTGCGTTGGGCCGCGTCGGGCGTCGTGCAAGCCGCTGCGTCGGGCGTGGCGTCGTCGGCTGCGCCGGGCGTGGCGTCGTCGGCTGCGCCGGGGGTGGCGTGGTCGACTGCACCAGGGATGGTGCGCCCGGCTGCTTTGGAGTCGGCTCGCCGGGAAGGGCCGAGGCTCGAGTCGGCGGACCTGGCAGGCCGGTCGGTCGTTCCTGTCGCCGGAGGTGTCTCCCTGGACAGAAGGGCCGCGACGGTGACCGCGTCGGCCGGTGGGGAGGCCTGTGGGGCGTCGGCAAGGCGCGGAAGGCCGAAGCGGTGGAAGCCGGTCGGCGACCAGTAGCGGACCGGGACGAGCAGGGCCGTACCGCTGGCCGGCAGGCAGATGCGGAGGGTGCCGTTGCCGGGAGAGGGGATGTCGGTCTCGCGCACCCAGCAGCGCAGCAGGTTCTCCACGGCCGCGGACTGTGCCGTCGTATGCGGGTCGGGATGTTCCAGGAGATCGGCGGTCCCATCGTGTGGCCGTCCGGCGTCGAGGGCTCCGTCCTGCCCGGGGCGGCGTTCCCAGTCGGGTGCCCCGCCCTGCTCGGGGACCCGGTCCGGCCGCTCGGCGGATGACGCGGATGACGGAGAGATCGGTTCAGCCGTGGCCGTCGGGGGAGTTCCGGGTTCCGCGGGGCCCGGCAGATCGGCGTGGGCGTGGGTGTCGGATGCGGGAGTGGTGTTCAACGCTGTCCTCGTGAGGTGGTTCTGGTTCGTTGTGCGACGACCTGGAAGTGAGACGGCATGGGCCGACAGGCCGACAGGCCGACCGGATGGCGGGTCAGTGCCCGAACGACGGGTGGCTGCACGGGCGTTCAGGCGAGCCCGCCCTGGGGCGCCGGCCTGCCCTTTCGCTCCGCAGGGCCGTCGGCACATCGGCGCGACCGATGCGTCTCGCCGGGGCGGGTGTGCCCACGGGCCACCGCGGCCACCGCATCGGCCAGTCGGTCGAGCACCGCGGTCGCCTGCTCGTCACTGATCGTCAGCGGTGGCAGGAGCCGTACGACGCTCGCGTGCCGCCCACCGAGTTCCACGATCAGGCCGCGGCGCAGACACTCCCGCTGTACGGCGGTCGCGAGTTCGGGAGCGGCCGGGCGAGGACCGCGAAAGACTGCCTGCCCATCCGCTGGGCAAACCGTCTTTCCGGAACGGTCGTGCGGAGCCGCACCCGCGTGGGTTTCACCACCGGCACGGTCCACACCAGTCGAACCGCCCTCCGGTCCCCCTCCGCCGCCCGCCGGGTCACGTCCCGTCCGGGGGGTGGCCTCCGGATCCACCACCTCAACTGCGATCATCAGCCCCCGCCCACGTACATCACCCACGCAGGGGAAGTCATCGGCAAGGGAGCGGAGTTGGGAAAGCATTCGGGTGCCGAGGTCGGCCGCCCGTTCGGCGAGCCGGTTCTGGCGGACGTGGGCCAGCGTCGCGGTCCCCGCTGCCATGGCGAGTTGGTTGCCGCGGAAGGTGCCTGCGTGGGCGCCGGGTTGCCAGACGTCGAGGTCGTCGCGGTAGACCACGAGCGCCAGGGGCAGACTGCCGCCGATGGCCTTGGAGAGGACCATCACGTCGGGGGTGACTCCACTGTGCTCGACCGCCCAGAAGGCACCGGTGCGCCCGACGCCCGTCTGGACCTCGTCGGCGATCAGCGGGATGGACCGGGCGGCGGTGATCTCCCGCATGCGGCGCATCCAGATGTCGGGCGCGGGGATCACCCCGCCCTCGCCCTGCACGGGTTCGAGGATCATCCCGGCAGGTCGCGGCACGCCGGACTTGGGGTCGTCGAGGACGGACTCGGTCCAGCGGGCGGCGAGTTCGGCACCGTGCGCGCCGCCGATACCGAAGGGGCACCGGTAGTCCTGCGGGTAGGGCAGCCGTGTGACCCGTACGTCGAGGGCGTGCCCGGACGCTTCGCGGGCACCGGCGGTCATCCCGTGGTAGGCACCGGTGAAGGCGAGCATCCCGGTGCGCCCGGTGGCGGACCGTACGAGCTTGAAGGCGGCCTCGACAGCGTCCGTGCCGGCCGGTCCGCAGAACTGCACGCGCGCGCGGTCGGCGAGGCCGGGCGGCAGGGTGCGGAACAGCTCCGTGATGAACGCGTCCTTGACGGGTGTCGCCAGGTCGAGGACGTGCAGCGGTGCGCCGGAGTCGAGAACCTTGCGGATCGCCTCCAGGACGACCGGGTGGTTGTGCCCCAGGGCGAGGCTTCCGGCGCCGGAGAGACAGTCGAGGTAGCGGCGTCCGTCCGCACCTTCGATGGTCAGTCCGCGTGCCCGCACGGGCACGATGGGCAGGGCGCGCGCGTAGGTGCGCGCCGCCGACTCGCGTGCCGACTGGCGCCGCAGGATCCCCTCGTGCACGGAGCGCGTCCCCGCGTCACGGCGTGCCACGGACATCCCGGACACCTGGGCCGGCTCGGCAGTCCCCCCGGGCGCAGACTCGGTCACGGTCACGGCTCCCTGTCCTCCCGCTGTCCAGGGGCGCCCGGGTCCCGGCATCAACCGCCCGACACCCGACACCCGACATTCCTCGCACACTTGGCGATGCGCACTTGGCCATACGCACTTGGCTGTGCCCACTTGACGCTGGGGACCGCACACGCACACAGCAGGCCGCCCCCCACCGCTACCAACCGCGCGCTGCTGACCGGGTTACGGGTTGCTTCAAGATCCTTCCCGTGACGGAACTGTTGCTGTTCCGTCGGAAGTCCCTCATAGCGGGCGCATAGTGTGAGTTGCCGTTCCTGGGCGCCGTGGCATCGGCCGGCATCACGTGGGCTCCGAGCGAGAGCACGCCGCAGCGCCGAACTCGTTACCTCAGGGGGAGTCAGATCATGCGATCGACAAGGCATTCGTTCACCGCTCGCCGAGAAGGGAGCGCACGCCGCAGAACCTCCCCCGTGCTGGCGGCCGTTGCGCTCGCCTCCGCGCTCGTACTGACCGCGACCGCCTGCTCCTCGGGCGACGCCGAGGCGGGCGGCCAGACCTCGGCATCCGCCGAGGGCGACGGCAAGATCACGATCCCGGACGACATCACGGACCGGCTCAAAGAGCATGGGATCGACATCGACAACTGGCAGAACGGCGCCTGGAGGAACTGGGACAGGGACGACTGGCTGCGTGAGGCCGAGGACTTCGTCAACCCCATCATCGAGGACCTGTGGAACCCGGACCGGATGCGGGACGCCGATGAGCCGGACCAGAGCGTCGACGACAGCGACCTCTCGGGTGACCAGGGCGTGACCGACCCGACGCCCGAGCCGGTGGACGCCGAGGCCGTACCGCCTACGTACCACGACAATGCCGCCACGGCAGGAAAGGTGTTCTTCGACTCCCCCGAGGGCACGATGGTCTGCTCGGCGACGGTCGTGCAGGATCCGGCCAACCCGGGCAAGTCCAACATGGTGTGGACGGCGGGCCACTGTGTGCACGCGGGCAGGAGCGGCGGCTGGTACCGCAACATCGCGTTCGTCCCGTCGTACAACGACTCCGGCGAGTCGGCCGCGGAGTTGGAGAACGCCGCGCAGGAGGAGGTCGCTCCCTACGGTGTCTGGTGGGGCGACTGGGCGCAGACCTCGGACCAGTGGATCGAGCAGGGCGGTGCGACGGGCGGGGACGGTGCGGCGTACGACTTCGCCGTCATCCATGTGACGCCCGAGAACGGCGACGGCAAGTCGCTGGAGGAGACCGTCGGATCGGCGCTGCCGGTGGACTTCGAGGCTCCGGCCGTCCAGCAGGTGGAGCGGATCACGGCGACGGGTTACCCGGCGGGAGCGCCGTTCGACGGCCAGACGCTGTATCGGTGCCAGGACAGTCCCGGGCGGCTGTCGATCAACGCCTCCGACCCGACGATGTACCGCATCGGCTGCACCATGACCGGTGGTTCGTCCGGCGGCGGCTGGGTCACCACGGGTGCGGACGGCGAGGAGACGCTGGTGTCCAACACCTCGATCGGCCCGGTGACCGCGGGCTGGCTGGCGGGTCCGCGGCTGGGTGATGTGGCCAAGGGCGTGTACGACTCGGTGAGCGAGAAGTTCGCCGGCCAGTGATGTGATCCGGCGGTGGCGTGCCGTACGGAGCCGACCGGCACGAGCGCCACACGGTGCCGCAGATGAAGCAAGCCGGGCGACACCACCTGGCTCGCTGGCGGATCCGCGGCTCGGCGCGAGGCTCAGGAGGTCTGCGAGCACATGGGCAAGACGTACGGCGGTCAGTGACCCCGGAGACCGCCCGTGCACGCCGAAGGCCCGCCCCCGCAAGAAGCAGGGGCGGGCCGTCCGTTTCGTACGGTGTCAGGCGAGCGGTGCCGGAACGTACGGCGCGAGATCCGCCGCCAGTTCCTCATGCACCCGTGCCTTGAGCAGGGTGCCCTCCGGGGTGTGCTCCTCGGAGATCACCTCGCCCTCGGTGTGGGCGCGGGCGACCAGCTTGCCGTGCGTGTACGGCACCAGCGCCTCGATCTCGACCGACGGCCGCGGCAGCTCGTTGTCGATGAGTGCCAGCAGCTCGGCGATGCCCCGGCCGGTGCGGGCCGAGACGGCGATGGAGCGCTTCTCGATCCGCAGCAGCCGCTGGAGCGTCAGCGGGTCCGCCGCGTCGGCCTTGTTGATCACGACGATCTCGGGTACGTCGGTGGCACCCACGTCCCTGATCACCTCGCGCACCGCGGCCAGCTGCTCCTCCGGATTCGGGTGCGAACCGTCGACCACGTGCAGGATCACGTCGGACTCGCCGACCTCCTCCATCGTGGAGCGGAACGCCTCGACCAGGTGGTGCGGCAGATGCCGGACGAAACCGACGGTGTCCGCCAGCGTGTACTGCCGGCCGCTCGGTGTCTCGGCCCGGCGCACGGTCGGGTCCAGGGTCGCGAACAGGGCGTTCTCGACCAGGACACCGGCACCGGTGAGGCGGTTGAGCAGCGAGGACTTACCGGCGTTTGTGTAGCCCGCGATGGCGACCGAGGGCACCTTGTTGCGCCGGCGCACCTGGCGCTGGACCTCGCGGCCGGTCTTCATCTCCGCGATCTCCCGGCGCATCTTCGCCATCTTCTCGCGGATCCGGCGCCGGTCCGTCTCGATCTTGGTCTCACCGGGACCACGGGTGGCGAGGCCGCCGCCCTTGCCGCCGCCCATCTGCCGGGACAGCGACTGACCCCAGCCGCGCAGTCTCGGCAGCATGTACTGCATCTGCGCGAGCGCGACCTGCGCCTTGCCCTCTCGGGACTTGGCGTGCTGGGCGAAGATGTCGAGGATCAGGGCCGTACGGTCGATGACCTTGACCTTGACGACGTCTTCGAGGTGGATCAGCTGCCCAGGGCTCAGCTCACCGTCGCAGATGACCGTGTCCGCGCCCGAATCGAGGACGATGTCCCGCAGCTCGTCGGCCTTGCCGGAGCCGATGTACGTCGCCGCGTCGGGCTTGTCGCGGCGCTGGATCACAGCGTCGAGCACGAGCGCGCCCGCGGTCTCCGCGAGCGCGGCGAGCTCCGCCAGGGAGTTCTCCGCGTCCTGTGCGGTCCCCGTGGTCCAGACGCCGACGAGCACGACCCGCTCCAGACGGAGCTGCCGGTACTCGACCTCGGTGACGTCCTCAAGCTCGGTGGAGAGACCGGCGACACGGCGCAGGGCCGCACGCTCGGAGCGGTCGAACTGATCGCCGTCCCGCTCTCCGTCGATCTCGTGGCTCCAGGCGACGTCCTCTTCCATCAGGGCATCGGCCCGAAGACCTTCGGGGTAGGCGTGCGCGAGGCGCTGAGTGTCCTGGGAAGGGGAAGAAGAGGAGGTCATTGGGTCCTTACGTCGTTGGAGATGCCATTTCGGCGGTCACTGTGCACAACGTACGAGCACTCCGGGAGATTCCCGCGCCCCGTACCCCGCCGGCCTGACGATGGTCGCACGGCACGGGGCGTCTCGTCACTGTGTTATTCGTGGGGCGCTTCCGAGCTAGTTGCCGGGCGCTTCCGACTTCCAGTCCGGGTGACCTGGCATCGGCGGGGTCTTCGTGCCGTACAGCCAGTCCTGGAAGAACCCGCCGAGGTCGCGTCCGGACACCTCGGAGGCGAGCTGCACGAACTCGGCCGTGGTCGCCGAGCCGTCCCGGTGCTGCTGCACCCAGGTCCGCTCCAGGCGCTCGAAGGCCGGACGGCCGATCTTCTCGCGCAGCGCGTACAGGACGAGCGCGGCGCCGTCGTAGACGTTCGGACGGAAGATGCCGATCTTCTGGCCGGGCTCGGGCACCTTGGGCGCGGCCGGTGGTCCGCCGGCGGCACGCCAGCCGTCGGAGGAGCGGTACGCGGCCTTCATCCGGGTCTGCAGCTGCTTGTTCGCCTTCTCCTCCGCGTACAGGGCCTCGTACCAGGTGGCATGCCCCTCGTTGAGCCACAGGTCGGACCAGGTGCGGGGGCCGACGCTGTTGCCGAACCACTGGTGGGCCAGCTCGTGGACCATGATCGAGTCGACGAACCACTCGGGGAACCCGGACTCGGTGAACAGATCTCTCTCGAAGAGAGAGAGGGTCTGCGTCTCAAGTTCGAAGCCGGTGTCCGCCTCCGCGATGAGCAGGCCGTAGGTCTCGAAGGGGTACGGCCCGACCTTGCCCTCCATCCACTTCATCTGAGCAGGGGTCTTCTTCAGCCACGGCTCGAACAGCTTGCGGTCCTTGGTGGGGACGACGTCCCGGATCTGCAGTCCGTGCGGCCCGGTGCGGTGCAGCACGGTGGAGCGGCCGATGGCGACCTGGGCGAGTTCGGTGGCCATGGGGTGCCGGGTCCGGTACGTCCATGTCGTCTTCCCGCGCGCGCGGTCGACGCCGGCCGGCATCCCGTTGGCGACGGCGGTGTGACCGTCGGGTGCGGTGACCCGGAAGGTGAACATCGCCTTGTCCGAGGGATGGTCGTTGCACGGGAACACCAGGTGGGCGACGTCGGCCTGGTTGGCCATGACGAGCCCGTCGGCGGTCCGCACCCAGCCTCCGTCCCGGCCTCCGGCCGCCGGGCGGGGGTCGCTGGTGTGCCGCACGGTGATCCGCATCCAGCTGCCGGCGGGCAGCGGTTTGGCCGGGGTGACGACCAGGTCCTCCTTGGCGCTGGAGAAGGCCGCCTTTTCCCCGTTGACCTCGACCGACGTGGCCTCGCTGTGCGAAAAGTCGAGGTTGACGCGGTCCAGTGCGGTGGTCGTCCAGCCACTGATCGTCGTGACCGCCTGGAGGGGCTTGTCGTTGGTGCCCGGATAGGTGAAGGAGAGGTCGTACGACGTCACGTCGTATCCGGGGTTGCCCAGATGCGGGAAGAGGCGGTCGCCGACGCCGAGGGGGGTCGGCGGGGCGCCTGCCGCGACGAGGCAGACGGACACGGCAGACGCGAGCAGGGCGGCCTTCAGCCGTCGGGCAGTGCGGGAGGTGCGCGGGGTGAGCAGCATGGACCACGGCTACCAGGGCTCACCCGGAGCACGGCGACGACGCGCGTCCGGCCCACTCGAATGGGTTCCTGAAGGGGGTCTTACGGTGCGGCACGCGCGCGTGAAGGCGGGGCGCGCGCGTGAAGGCGGGGCGCGCGCGTGAAGGCGGGGCGCGCGGCCCCTCACGCTCCCGGTGTCTGGGCCCGTCCCACGTCGTACACCCCCGGCACGTTCCGCATGGCCCGCATGAGGACGGGTAGGTGGGCGGCGTCCGGGAGTTGGAGGGTGTAGGTGTGGCGGACGCGTTGCTGGCTCGGGGGTTCGACGGTCGCCGACACGATTTCCGCGCCCTCCAGGGCGATCGCTTCCGTGAGGTCGGCCAGGAGATGAGGGCGGCCGAACGATTCGGCGACCAGGGTGACCCGGCACTCGGTGGTGTCGCCCCAGCGCACGCCGACCTCCGCGCGCCCCGTGCTCTTCATACGCGCCACCGCGGCGCACTCGACGCGGTGCACGGTCACCGCTCCCCCGCGGACCGGGAAGCCGGTGACCTCGTCGGGCGGTACGGGCGTACAGCAGCCGGCGAGCCGTACGGTCGCGCCGGGCTGGTCGACGACCGCGTTCGCGGCGCCGGGACGGGTGGCGGGGGCGTCGGCGGCGGGACGCGGGGACGCGGACGGTGGCTCGGGACCGCGCTCGGCCTCGGCCTCGGGTTCGGCCGGTGAGGGGTGGGTCGAGAGCCACCGTTGGATCGCGATCCTGGCCGTCGGTGTGTGCGCGTGCTCCAGCCACTCCCTGGAGGGCTCGGAGGCCGGGTCCTGCCCCATGAGGAGCTGGACCGTGTCGCCGTCCCGCAGGACCGTGCTCAGCGTCGCCAAACGGCCGTTGACGCGGGCGCCGATGCAGGCGTGCGCGTCCTCGCCGTACTGCGCGTACGCGGCGTCCACGCAGGTCGCGCCCTCGGGCAGGCCGAGCGTGCCGCCGTCGGGCCGGAAGACGGTGATCTCGCGGTCCTGGGCGAGGTCCTCGCGCAGGGTGGACCAGAAGGTGTCGGTGTCGGGGGCGGCCTCCTGCCAGTCGAGCAGCCGGGAGAGCCAGCCGGGCCGGGTGGGGTCGACGCGCTCGCCGTCGGCCGGGTCCTCGGGGGCGGGGGCGTAGGGATTGCCGAGCGCGACGACGCCGGCCTCGGCGACCTTGTGCATCTGGTGGGTGCGGATGAGGACTTCGGCGACCTGGCCGTCCTTCCGGGCGACGGCGGTGTGCAGCGACTGGTACAGGTTGAACTTGGGGACGGCGATGAAATCCTTGAACTCCGAGACGACGGGCGTCATACAGGTGTGCAGCTCGCCCAGGACGCCGTAGCAGTCCGCGTCCTCGCTCACCAGCACCAGCAGCCGGCCGAAGTCGCAGCCCCTGAGGCGCCCCCGCTTGCGGGCCACGCGGTGCACGGAGACGAAGTGCCGGGGCCGGATGAGGACTTCGGCCTGGATGCCGGCCTCGCGCAGGACGGTGCGCACCTCTTCGGCGATCTCGGCGAGCGGGTCACCGGGGAGCGCCGCGTTGTCGGCGATCAACTCGCGTGTGTGGTCGTACTCCTCGGGGTGCAGGATCGCGAAGACGAGGTCTTCCAGCTCGGTCTTGAGGGCCTGCACGCCGAGGCGTTCGGCGAGCGGGATGAGCACGTCGCGGGTCACCTTGGCGATGCGCGCCTGTTTCTCGGGGCGCATCACGCCGAGGGTTCGCATGTTGTGCAGCCGGTCGGCGAGTTTGATCGACATCACACGGACGTCGCTGCCGGTGGCGACGAGCATCTTGCGGAAGGTCTCGGGTTCGGCCGCGGCGCCGTAGTCGACCTTCTCCAACTTCGTGACGCCGTCGACGAGATAGCGGACTTCGGCGCCGAACTGCTCACCGACCTGATCGAGGGTCACCTCGGTGTCCTCGACGGTGTCGTGGAGCAGAGAGGCCGTCAAGGTCGTGGTCTCGGCGCCGAGTTCGGCGAGGATCAGCGTCACGGCGAGCGGGTGGGTGATGTACGGCTCGCCGCTCTTGCGCATCTGCCCGCGGTGCGAGGACTCGGCCAGCACGTAGGCGCGGCGCAGGGGTTCGAGCGCGGCGGCGGGGTAGTGGGCGCGATGGGCCTCGACGACATGGCCGATGGCGTCGGGCAGCCGGTCGCGGGCGGTGGGGCCGAGCAACGCGGCGCGGCCCAGGCGGCGCAGGTCGATCCTGGGGAGCGACCTCTTGCGGGGCCCGGTGGGGGCTACGGGACCTGCGGCAGGGTTCGTTGCCTCCGCACTCATGGGCACCTCCGGCTGCGTGGACCGGCGGACGGGGTTGCCCCATGGCGGACGGCGGCTCAGGGGATGGCTTCGTTCCCCCGTCCGGGCCGGTGCTTGATGCTACCGAGCCCATCACGCGTGATTGACCGCCTCTCGCCGAGCGTGAAACGGATCACCCATTCGAGCGATGGTCTGGATGTTTGCGATTTCGCGCCATGTGACGTGCGGCCCAAGGCAGTTCCGGACCTCACGAGCCCCGAAACCCAAGGTTTCCGGCATCGGGCCGTTGCGCTACGGACCGTCAGCGAGCCGCGGTTTCCAGCCATTCCGCGTCGATCTCCCCTTCGGCCACGATCACCGCGGGTCCGGTCATCTCGATCTCGCCGTCGGGCCGCTCGGTGATCACCAGGGTCCCGCCGGGGACATCGACGGTGTACGTCGCCGGGGTGCCGGTGGCCGCGGGGTCGGCGCCGTCTCTGCGGGCGGCGGCCACGGCGACGGCGCACGCGCCCGTGCCGCACGAACGCGTCTCGCCGGCGCCGCGCTCGTGCACGCGCAGCGCTACGTGGGCGGGGCCGCGGTCGACCACGAACTCGACGTTCACCCCGTCCGGGTAGGCGGACGCCGGGCTGACGGGCGGCGGTGTGAACAGGTTTCCCGCGTGGGCGAGATCCTCCACGAAGGCGACCGCGTGGGGGTTGCCCATGTTCACGTTCCGCGCGGGCCAGCTGTGCTCGCCGACGCTCACGGTGACGTCCCCTTCGGGGAGACGCGCCTTGCCCATGCCCACCGTGATGTCGCCCGCGGCGGAGCCGCTGTCGGAGACGGTCTTTGCGATGTGCACGGTCTTCACGCCGCCCCGCGTGGCGATGGCGAGGTCACCTTCGGTGGCATGTCCGGCGTGCTGGAGGTAGCGCGCGAACACCCGCACCCCGTTGCCGCACATCTCGGCGATCGAGCCGTCGCCGTTGCGGTAGTCCATGAACCACTCCGCCTCGGCCGCCATGTGCTTGGCCTCGGGGTGCGCGGCGGACCGTACGACATGCAGCAGCCCGTCGCCACCGATGCCCGCTCGGCGGTCACACAGGGCCGCGACGGTGGCCGGGGGCAGGTCGATGGCGTTCTCGGAGTCCGGGACGATCACGAAGTCGTTCTCCGTGCCGTGTCCCTTGAGGAAGGCGATCCGCGTGCTCATTCCTCGATCGTAAGGCTTGGGTACGACAGCGGGGTCAGCGCAGCCGGGCCACTCTCCACACGGCCAGCACCACCACCGCGGCGACCGCCACGACGTACGCGATCACGACCCGCCAGTCCAGCCGGCGCCCCGAGCCACGCTGGGGCAGGCCGGGCCAGGTGTAGCCGACGCGACGGGCGGCCATCATGCCCCAGCCGGCCGCGCAGGAGCAGATCAGCAGCCCCAGCATGGCGATCACGGCGCCGCTGTCGCCGAAGTCGAAGGCCAGGGGGAACGCGAACATCAGGGAGCCGACCGCGCCCAGGGCGACGATGGGCGCGAGCTGCCAGATGCGCAGTCGGCGCTGCGGCCTCAGCTCGACCTCGACCTCCGGGCCGCCGGCGAACATCTCCTCGGGCTCCGGGCCGTCGTCGGTCACGCCGTCCTCGTCGGGCCCGTCCGGGCTCAGACGGTCGCCGTCCTGTGCCTGCTCACCGCTGTCGGCGGTGAGAGGTTCGGTGTTTTGTGCGGTGTCGCGAGGGCCGGCCTCCATCGCCACGCGCCCTCCCAACTCGGACTCAACTCGGTCGATCGAAGCTCGATGATGGCACGGAGCCGGAGGCCGGGATGACGGCCGGAGCGTCCCGATGCCATGACGTGATCAGGCTGTAACCGGTCGTTCGAGCAACGCCAGCGCGAGGTGCGGAAGTTCTGTGAGATCCGCCGCCGCCCCACTCAACCAGTGCACCCGGGGATCGCGTCTGAACCATGAATCCTGACGGCGCGCGAAGCGCTTGGTGGCACGGACGGTCTCGGCGCGCGCCTCCTCCTCCGTGCACTCCCCGGCGAGCGCGGCGAGTACCTGCTGGTAGCCGAGCGCGCGCGAGGCCGTACGCCCCTCGCGCAACCCCTGCGCCTCAAGTGCGCGCACCTCGTCGACGAGCCCCGCCTCCCACATCCGGTCGACCCGGCGGGCGATGCGGTCGTCGAGTTCGGGGCGCGACACGTCCACGCCGATCTGGACGGTGTCGTAGATCGAGTCATGGCCGGGAAGGTTGGCGGTGAACGGCCTGCCGGTGATCTCGATCACTTCGAGGGCCCGGACGATACGGCGGCCGTTGCTGGGCAGGATCGCGTACGCGGCCTCGGGGTCGGCGGCGGCCAGTCGGGCGTGCAAGGCGCCGGAGCCGCGGAGCGTGAGTTCCTCCTCCAGGCGGGCCCTGACGCCGGGGTCCGTGCCGGGAAACTCCAGGTTGTCGACGGCGCCGCGGACGTACAGACCGGAACCGCCGACCAGGATCGGCCAGCGTCCGGCGGCGAGCAGCGCGTCGATCCGTTCCCGCGCGAGTCTCTGGTACTCGGCGACGGACGCCGTGACGGTCACGTCCCAGATGTCCAGGAGGTGGTGCGGGACACCGGAGCGCTCCTCGGGCGTCAGCTTGGCGGTGCCGATGTCCATCCCTCGGTAGAGCTGCATGGAGTCGGCGTTGACGACCTCGCCGCCGAGACGCTGGGCCAGAAATACGCCCAGATCGGACTTTCCGGCCGCGGTGGGTCCGACGACGGCGATGACGCGGGGGGCGGGGGGTGCACTGCTCACCGCCCCAGTCTCGCAAACCTCCGGCCGCCGCCTCGAACGAGTTACGTGACGGCCCGGGTCCGGGGTCGTTCCCAGTTGCGAGGTTTTCGCCGCCGATTTCGAGAGGCGGTGACCCGGGCGGCGCAAACGGGCGTACCGGGCTACGCGGGAATTCGCCCGCACGAGTAACGTATGGAGTGGATATGGGCGTTTTTGCACGACTTCTCCGAAGGTCGAAGACTGTGGAGGAGACGTCAACCACCGCGGCGCAGGCCGACACACCGACGGCCGAACCCGCGGCGGACGTGGCGGAAGCCACTGAGGCGGCGGAGACGAAGGCGCCGTCCGAGGCCACGGAGGAGGCGGCGGAGACCGTCGGTGCCGCTGCCGCGGAGGGCGTCGAGGTCCCCAAGCACGACATCCCCAAGCAGTCCTCGGAGGAGGCCGCCGACCGGGAGGCCGGCGACGGCGCCCGCACGTAACGGCTCCCGCGAGGGAAGGTGGACCATGGGTCTCCTGGACAACTTGAAGGCCAGACTCGCCCCGGCCAAGGACAAGGTCTCGGGTCTCGCGCAACAGCACGGGGACAAGATCACGCACGGCCTCGACAAGGCCGCGAAGACCGTCGACGAAAAGACCAAGGGCAAGTACAGCGACAAGATCCAGTCGGGCACGGGCAAGGCCAAGGGAGCCATGGACCGAGTCGCGCACAAGGACGACACCGGCACGGGCGACGCACCGACGACGCCGCCGGACTCGCCGCCGCCGACTTCCTGAACGGCACACCGACGGACGGCCGCGGAGCGGATGAGCTCCCGGCCGTCCGCCGTTTCACCGACCGCGGAGCGGATGAGCACGGCCGTCCGCCGTTCCACCCGGGCCGGGCCGATGAGCACGGCCTTCCGCCGCCCCACCCGGCCGCCGAGCGGATGAGCACCCGGCCGTCCGCCGCCCCACCCGGCCCTGGAGCGGATGAGCTCCCGGCCGTCCGCCGTTCCGCCCGGGCGTGGCCTATGCCGCCCAACCGTGCTGATACGGTCCTACGACCAGGTCGCGACCACGTACCCCACGCCGTACGGAGCGTCCTCGTACAGCAGTGCACCCTCCAGCCGCGCCTCCTCTGCCGCGCCCGCAAGGACTTGCCAGGGGGCCCGGCCCGATGCCTTCAGGTCATCCGCCAGCTCGACGTCGAACGCCTTCAGCGCCGCCACGTCCGCCGTGCCCAGGGCACGCGCGGCCTCCGCGTCGAAGGGCGCCGCCCGCTCGTCGAGATAGCCGGGGGCCTTCAACGTGCGGCACGCACTGGCGTCGCCCATCACCAGCAGCGCCACCCGTTCGGCACGCGCGGCGATCCTCCTGCCCACTTCGACACATCGCTCGGCCGCCAGAGATTCCGCCACGCCGAGTCCCTCGATCGGGGCGCCCGACCACGCGGTGCGCTCCAGCAGCCATCCGGCCACGGCGAGCGAGGGTGGAAGCCGAGGCTCCGACTCCGCCGGTGCCGTGTCGTCATCGCCCTTGCCGCTGCCCAGTCGTACGTCGAGTTCGACGCCGAAGGCGCGGAAGGAGCCGAGTGTGCCCTCCGGGTGCGGTCCGCGCCCGCTCTGCTCCGTGGGCCCGAGCACCACGAGCAGATCGGGCCGGGCGGCGGCGAGGACGCCCAGCGCGTTCGTGCACGCGGCGCGCGCGGCTTCCAACTCGGGCGCGGCACCCGCGGCGACCTCCGGCACGAGGAGCGGTGGGCAAGGGCAGACGGCGGCGGCGACAAGCATGGTCGGCAGATTAACCCCGTGCAGCTGCTCAACTCCGTGCGCATGCCAGTCAACCCCCGTACAGCTGCGAGCGGGCTCCCTCGCTCAGTCGCAGCCGCAGCCGCTGCCCGTGGCCACCGGCAGCGGCTCGGGGACGCCGACCTTCGGCAGACCGAGCATCACGCCGGCCGGCTTGGCCGCCTCGGCGGCGCTGCGCTTCTCCCAGGCATCGCCCGCGCGCGTGGGGCGCACTTCGAGGACGGCGCCCTCGGCGAGGAGGTGGTGCGGGGCGGCGTACGTGATCTCGACGGTGACGACGTCGCCGGGACGGATCTCCTGGTCGGGCTTGGTGAAATGGACCAGGCGGTTGTCGGGGGCACGGCCGGAGAGGCGGTGGGTGGCGCCGTCCTTGCGACCCTCGCCCTCCGCGACCATCAGCTCCAGGGTGCGGCCGACCTGCTTCTTGTTCTCCGCCCAGGAGATCTCCTCCTGGAGGGCGACAAGACGCTCGTAGCGCGCCTGGACGACCTCCTTGGGGATCTGGTTCTCCATGGTCGCCGCGGGCGTGCCTGGCCGCTTGGAGTACTGGAACGTGAACGCTTGCGCGAAGCGGGCCTCGCGGACGACGTGCAGCGTCTGCGCGAAGTCCTCCTCCGTCTCGCCGGGGAAGCCCACGATGATGTCGGTGGTGATCGCGGCGTGCGGGATGGCGGCGCGGACCTTCTCGATGATCCCCAGGTAGCGCTCCTGGCGGTAGGAGCGGCGCATCGCCTTCAGGACCGTGTCCGAACCGGACTGCAGCGGCATGTGCAACTGCGGCATCACGTTCGGCGTCTCGGCCATCGCCGCGATCACGTCGTCGGTGAAGTCGCGCGGGTGCGGTGAGGTGAAGCGGACGCGCTCCAGGCCCTCGATCCTTCCGCAGGCCCGCAGCAGCTTGCTGAAGGCCTCGCGGTCGCCGATGTCGGAGCCGTACGCGTTGACGTTCTGGCCGAGCAGCGTGATCTCGCTGACGCCCTCGTCGACCAGGGCCTCGATCTCGGCGAGGATGTCGCCGGTCCGGCGGTCCTTCTCCTTGCCGCGCAGGGCCGGGACGATGCAGAAGGTGCAGGTGTTGTTGCAGCCGACGGAGACCGACACCCAGGCCGCGTACGCGCTCTCCCGCCGGGTCGGCAGCGTCGACGGGAACGCCTCCAGCGACTCGGCGATCTCGACCTGCGCCTCTTCCTGCACGCGCGCGCGTTCCAGCAGGACCGGCAGCTTGCCGATGTTGTGCGTGCCGAAGACGACATCCACCCAGGGCGCCTTCTTCACGATCGTGTCGCGATCCTTCTGCGCCAGGCAGCCGCCGACCGCGATCTGCATGCCGGGCCGCGAGGCCTTCCTCGGGGCGAGCCGGCCGAGGTTGCCGTACAGCCTGTTGTCGGCGTTCTCCCGGACTGCGCAGGTGTTGAAGACGACGACATCCGCGTCGCCGTCGGATCCCTCGGGGGCGCGCACGTAACCGGCCTCTTCGAGCACCCCGGACAATCGCTCCGAGTCGTGGACGTTCATCTGGCACCCGTAGGTGCGAACTTCATAGGTCTTAGATGATCGAACGTCCACTGCCGGGCTCCGGTCGCTGCTGCTGGTCATGGCTCAAGGGTAGGCGGTTCCCGGAGCGCGCTCGCCGACGTGGTTTCCACCGGCGGTCTCGGCACGGCCCCGACGGTCCACGCGTAGGTCAGGAACACCCGAGCATGTCAGGAACAAAGGTCCGGGGCTCAGGAGTTGACCCATCTGCGTCGATGCAGAACAACGTAGGACGATACGGCGTCCGGGTCAGTGGACAGCACGCGGAGGACCCGGGCTGGATCTCCCGGCTCGGCGAGGCGGCGGCCGAGGCTGAGGATCTGGGCTTCGGTGCGGCCTGGCTGGGCAACTGCGGGGTGCGGCACGCGGCACCGGTCGTCGAGGCGACAAAACGGATCACCGTCGCCACCGGCATCACAAGCATCTGGCGGTACGAGGCCGGCGAGACCGCCGAGCGTCAGGTGACCGGCGCGAAGGACTGCACGCCGGCGCTGGTGACCACTACCTGGACGGGCCCGAATGCCTCGCGGACGGCGTCCGGCGCGTCGTCGAGCGAATCTCGGGACGACGTCGACGTCGTGGGCCAGGGCGTCGGCGCCACCCGCACGCAGCGCCTCGGCCGCCTGCCGTGCCGCGTCCCCCTGACGGTCGAACAGGGCGGCCCGGTGTCCCTCTTTCGCCAGTCGCCGGGGCGACGGCCAGGCCGGTCCCGGACGCCGCCCCGGCGACGGCACGACGACCCGGGCACCCGTCGTGCCGTCGCCGCCGTCCATGCGGAGACCTCCCTTGGTCTTCGGCCGCGTTCGCCCGGTCAGTCGAGCGGGGGGATGTTCTGGTTGCGCCGGAAGAGGTTCCCGGGGTCGTACGCTGTCTTGATGTTCCGGAGCCGGGTCCACGTCGTCTCGTCGTACGCCTGGCGCACCCTGGCCGGGTCCTCGACATCCAGGAAGTTGACGTACGCGCCGCCCGCGTAGTGCGGCGTCATCAGCTCACCGACCCGGCGGGCCTCGGCGAGGTTCGCTTCGTCGTCGGAGGCGTCCTCCCAGCACTGGATGTGGACGTGGTTCCAGCGTCCGTTGCGCTTGGTGAACGCGGTGGCCGCGGGATCCACCTCGTTGGCGGCCCCGGCGATGGTGTTCAGCTCGCACTGGGTCGCCCCGGTCGCGTGTTCCGCGGAGGCGAGGAAAGCGTCGATGGCGGCGTCGTCGAATTCGTCGAGGTAGCCGGTCTTCCAGTACTGCCGTCTGCCGAAGGGGCCCGAGCCCAGCTGGTCGACCATCTGCTGCTGGGCCGTGTAGGGAAGCGGCTGGATCAGGTCCAGCAGGGGCTCGGCGAGCGCGCGCAGCGGCTTCAGCACCGTCTCGCCCTCGTCGAACGGGCCGTTCCAGCAGACGAAGACCGCGTACACCTTCCGGCCGTGCAGTTCCGGCGGGAACAAGGGATTGGCCGGCACGGTGACGACCGCGGAGTTGATGCCGAGTTCCCGCGGGGAGTCCACGCCGAAGTCACGGTAGAAGCGCAGGACCTCCCCGGCCCGCTCGAAGGGCCACAGCACGGCGCCGCCGAGCACCATGGGGCCCACGGGGTGGAGCTGGAACTCGAAGGACGGGACGATGCCGAAGTTGCCGCCGCCCCCGCGGACCGCCCAGAACAGGTCGGGCTCGTTCGTCTCGCTGACGGTCCGGGCGCGGCCGTCCGCGGTGACGATGTCCACCGAGCGCAGGTTGTCGAGGGTGAGCCCGTACTTGCGGGTGAGCCATCCGTAGCCGCCGCCCAGCGTCAGCCCGCCGACCCCGGTCTGGGAGACCGCGCCGCCCGGCACCGCCAGCCCGAACAGCTGCGCCTCGTGGTCGAAGTCCCCCCAGGTCGCGCCGCCCTGCACATGGGCGACGCGGGCCTCGGCGTCGACTCTTACGGCCCGCATCAGCGAGAGGTCGATCATCAGGTCGTTCTCGCACACCGCGTGCCCCGGCACACCGTGCGCTCCCCCGCGCACGGCCGGCGTCCATCCGCCTTCCCGCGCGAAGTCCACGGCGGCGCACACGTCCGCCGTACCCGTCGCCCGCAGGATCAGGGCCGGACGGGCGTCGTGCATGGCGTTCCAGATGGCCCGGGCGTCGTCGTATCCGTCGTCGCCCGGACGCAGGATCGGGCCGCGGAACCGGCCCCGTAGCGCCGACACGACCTCGTCGCCCGGGACACGCGTCCCGGAAGCGGTCACAGTCACCGTGTTCCTCCTTCGGAAATGCCGACCTTCGGAAATGCCTGCCTTCGGCCATGCCTGCCTTCGGGCATGGCGACGCTCAGGGCATGTTCGGGATCACGAAGTGCCCCCCGCGGTCCGCCGGGGTCCCGCCGGGCCAGCGCTGGGTCACGGTCTTCGTACGGGTACGGGTGTAGTAGCGGGACGGAGTCGGGGCCGTGCTGGTTCAGGACGGGCAGTTCCGAGCCCTGGAGCAGGAAGGCTTCCCGGACCAGGATCTCCGCCCGGGACCGGGCGGAGGACGAGAGTGCGGTGGACACGCGGGTCTCTCCTTGGGATCGGCCGTCGGGAACGGCGTGCGCGGGCGGGGGCCGGGCGCCCGGTCGTGAACGTATCGGCGGCGAGGGCCCGTTACGGATCTCGTTGTGAGACAGAGAGCGTCAGGTGAGACAGAGCGTCCGGGGACGCGGCGAGTCACCCGGGCGGGGTACGGTCCGCGAGCGCACGGGTGCCGCGGTCGGCCATGGCGCGGATCGCCTGGATGCGTTCGTGGGCTTCCCGGACCGAGGACGGCTCCGCGAACCCGTAGGCCGTCAGCGAGAAGGCGCCACCGCGAGGCGGTCGTCGAAGACCGGGACTCTGAATGCTCGCCAGCGGGTCAGCCGCGCACAGGGCGGAGGCCAGGGCCGCCCCGCGCGCACGCTGCACCTGATCAGGAACACGGCGAGTCCGGCGTCGATGCGCCGCCCGGGCTCGGTCCGCACCCGCGCCTCAAGGCTCGATGAGCCCCGCCCGTATCGCATACCGCGTCAGTTCCAGACGGTCCCGCATCCCCAGCTTCTGCAGCAGATTGGCCCGGTGGCGTTCGACCGTCTTCGCGCTGATGAAGAGCAGCTCGCCGATCTCCTTGGATGTGTGCCCCTCGGCGACCAGCTTCAGGATCTCCTCCTCGCGGTCGGTGACGGCCCGCGCGGGCAGGCTGTCGCCCCGGTGCAGACGGTCCAGGTAGGAGCGGACGAGGGCCCGCTCCGCGCCCGGATAGACGAACGGCTCGTCGCGCACCGCCGCCCGGCACGCCTCGACCAGATCCCGGTCGGCGACGGACTTCAGGACATAGCCCGAGGCCCCCGCCTTGAGCGCCTCGAAGAAGTACTGCTCGCTGTCGTACATCGTGAGGATGAGGATCCGCAGCTCCGGCATGCGGCGCGAGAGTTCGCGGGCCGCCTGCAGGCCGGTCATCCGGGGCATGGCGATGTCCAGGACGGCGAGATCCGCCCCGGTGTCACGGGCCCGCGCGATCGCCTCGGCACCGTCGCCGGCCTCCGCCACGACCGTCAGATCGTCCTCGCCGTCCAGGATCAGCCGCACCCCACGGCGTACGAGAGTGTGGTCGTCGGCGAGCAGGACGCGGATGCGGGTGTCCGACGCGGACATCAGCGGCCTCCGGCCGGTATGCACAGGCGTACGTCCGTCCCCCGGCCCTCGGGCCCCGGCCGCACGGCGAGGTCCGCGCCGATCAGCAGCGCCCTCTCACGCATGCCCCCGATCCCGGCGCCCTCCGCCGCCGTACCGACGCCCTTTCCGTTGTCGCGTACGACGAGTTCGACGAGGTCGACGTCGTCGTCGGGGTCGACGGGGTCGGCGCCGTCCGCGATCCGCCGGAAACGGATCTCGGCGCGTTCGGCTCCGGCGTGCCGGGCGGTGTTGGTGAGCGCCTCCTGGGCGACCCGGTAGACGACGAGTTCCGCCTCCTCGGGCAGCGCGGGCAGGTCGCCGGGAATGTGGTGGCGGACCGAGAGCCCGTGCCCGGTGAACTCCGTCGCCAGCGAGCGCAGGGCGCTGGCCAGGCCCAGCTCCTCCAGAACGCCCGGGCGCAGCCGGCGGGCGATGCGGCGGATCTCGTCGAGACCGGCGCGGATGGCCTCCTGCGCCTGGCCGACCTCCGCACGCAACTCCTCGGGGGCCCGGTCGGCGACGCGCTTGAGCTGGAGGAGGACGGCCGTCATGGTCTGGCCGACCTCGTCATGGAGTTCCCTCGCGATGCGATGGCGTTCACCTTCCTGCGCGGACAGCGCACGGGCGGCACCGGCGGCCCGCTCGGCCTCCAGACGGTCGAGCATCGTGTTGTACGTCGTGATGAGCTCGGCCGTCTCCGCCGGACCGGCGACCACCGCACGGGCCCCCGGGCGCAACAGGTCGGCCGTGGCCATGGACCGGCCCAGCCGCTGGAGCGGGGCCAGCCCGACGCGCAGGACGACGGCATTGGCGGCCAGCAGCGCGGCCAGTCCGGCGGCGATGACGAGCGCCTCGGCGGGCAGGACGGGGGTCGAGACGGTGACCGGGCCGAGCAGCAGCGCGGCGGCCACGACCAGGCCCGCGGAGTTGAGCGAGAAGATCCGCCAGAACAGCGACACGTTCCCGGCTCCGCTCCGTCCGATCCGTCGGCACTTCTGCGCCCGTATCAGACTCGCCGTTCGCCCGCGGCCACGTATATCCGTCACAACACCCATGTCGCCACCGTATGCGGGAGTGACAGCATGGCGGCGTCGGCCTGGAGCCGATCAAGCAGCCCAGCACCAGGACGAGAGAAAGAGAAGAAACGTGTCCGCTCCACGCCTGAGGACGACCCCGCTGCCGGGCATCGGGGTCCAGTACGACCTCGTGACGCGAGAGCAGCGCCATCTGTCGGTGGTGGCGCACCGGGACGGGACCCGCACGGTGAGCGTGTACCGGGCCGACGACCCCGACTCCTGCGCCCAGTCGCTACGGCTGACCGGCGCTGAGGCGGGCTCGCTGATCGACGCGCTCAAGCCGTCCCACCACAGCGCGAGCCTGCTGTACACCTCGGACCTGGGACTGGTCGCCGAGCGGGTCGAGGTGGCCACCACCTCACGCTGGAACGGCCGGGTGCTGGGCGACACCCGGATGCGGACCGAGACGGGCGCGTCCGTCGTGGCGGTGCTGCGGCGGGCCGAGGCGATCCCGTCGCCGGCGCCGGACTTCCGGCTCACGGGCGGCGACACGCTCATCGTGGTCGGCACCCGCGAGGGCGTCGACGCGGCCGCGGCGATACTCGGGCGGGAGTGAACGGGTGCATTCCGCGGTCCTGCTCATCGAGTTCGGTTCCATCATCCTCGGCCTCGGCCTGCTCGGCCGGTTCGCCGGCCGCTTCCGGCTCTCGCCCATCCCGCTGTACCTGCTCGCCGGGCTCGCCTTCGGCGAGGGCGGGCTGCTGCCGCTCGGCGCCAGCGAGGAGTTCGTCGCCACCGGTGCCGAGATCGGCGTCATCCTGCTGCTGTTGATGCTCGGCCTGGAGTACACGGCCGGCGATCTGGTCACCAACCTCAAGTCCCACTACCCGGCCGGGCTGGTCGACGGCACCCTCAACGCCCTGCCGGGCGCCGTGGCCGCGCTGGTGCTGGGCTGGGGGCCGGTGGCCGCCGTCGTGCTGGCCGGTGTCACCTGGATCTCGTCGTCCGGGGTGATCGCCAAGGTGCTGGGTGACCTGGGCCGGGTCGGCAACCGCGAGACCCCGGTGATCCTGAGCGTGCTGGTCCTGGAGGACCTCGCGATGGCGGTCTACCTGCCCATCGTCACCGCGCTGGTGGCGGGGGCCGGGCTGCTGGCGGGCAGCGTGACGCTGGCGGTCGCGCTGGGGGCGGCGGGGCTGGTGCTGTTCGTGGCCGTGCGGTACGGGAGGGTGATCTCCCGGTTCGTGTCGAGCGACGATCCGGAGAAACTGCTGCTGGTGGTGCTCGGGCTGACCATCCTGGTCGCGGGTGTGGCGCAGCAGCTCCAGGTTTCGGCGGCCGTGGGCGCGTTCCTGGTCGGCATCGCGCTGTCCGGGGAGGTCGCGGAGGGCGCGCAGACGCTGCTGAGTCCGTTGCGGGACCTGTTCGCCGCCGTGTTCTTCGTCTTCTTCGGGCTGCATACGGATCCCGCCAGCATCCCGCCCGTCCTGCTGCCCGCCCTCGCGCTGGCCGTCGTCACCGCCGCGACGAAGATAGCCACCGGCTACTGGGCGGCCCGGCGTGCCGGCATCTCCGTCAAGGGCCGCTGGCGCACGGGCGGCGCCCTGGTGGCCCGCGGCGAGTTCTCCATCGTCATCGCCGGGCTGGCGGTCACCGCGGGCATCGAGCCGTCCCTGGGCCCGCTGGCGACGGCGTACGTCCTGATCCTGGTCGTCCTCGGCCCGCTGACCGCGCGTTACACCGAGCCGGTGGCCATGTGGTGGGGCGGTCGTGGGGGGAAGCGCGGGACTGGGAGCGAGCGCCGGACTGGGGAGAGGAGTTCGGCGACGGCTGGGGGTTCGGGGAAGGACACGGAGGCAGAGCAGGTCACGAAATCGGCGGAGGCATCGCATTCGTCGGATTCATCGGATTCATCGGACTCGGAGGGCGCTACGGAGGCGGGAGCGTGGGTGCGTGAGTGAGTGGGGCGGGGTGAGTGGGGCCGGGGGTGGGTGATGGGGGGCAGGGGTGCGTAATGAGGCTGGGTGAGTGCTGAAGCCGGGGTGAGTGAGGGCGGGGGAAGTGAGTGGGGGAAGTGAGTGGGTGGGGGAAAACGAGTGGGGGGCGGGTGTTGTGGGCGAGGGCCGGGAGACGCCGTGGCGCGGCCCGAGCCGTACAGCACCTCAATCCGCGCCGCACAGCAGCGCGCCCCAGCCATCAGGTGCCCCCGGGCGCCCAGCCCTGGCGGCGCAGTACGCCCGACACGTCCGGTGCCTCGTAGTGCTCGCCCTTGAGGACCTTGCCGTCCGCTCTGCGGGCGACGTGGCCTTCGGGGCCCAGCTTGCTCATGTTGGAGCGGTGCACTTCGGCGATCACCGCGTCCAGGTCGATCCCATGGACGAGCGCCGTGCCGTACGCCACGTAGACCACGTCGGCCAGCTCGTGCGCGAGCCGGTCGAGCGGGCCGGTGACCGAGACCTCGGCGACCTCGGCCGCCTCCTCGGCGAGCAACTCGCCCCGGTGGGCGGCCAGTTCGGGAGAGACCTCGGTCGGGGTACAGCGGACGTCCAGTCCGACGGAGCGATGGAAGGCACGGACCAGGTCGGCGGGCGATGAGCTCATGAACGGCACTCTAGCGACGGCCACTGACAATGCCCCGGGGCGGCGCCATCGCCCCCCCCTGTGACCCCGGCCCTGGTCAGCACCGCATCCGTGCTGGCAGGATCGCACGCATGTCCCAGGTCCTCCCCCGTATCGGCAGGCGCCGGGCCCTGCCGGCCGCGGCCGCCGGGTTCGTCGTGTTCGGGCTGCTGTTGTGGTGGCTGCTGCCGCTCGGGGAGGATCCGCCCGGTGGGACGATCACGTTCAGCACCGGAACGCCGGCGGGCGTCTATCAGAAGTACGGCGAGCTGCTGCGCACCGAGCTGGACAAGGACATGCCGAACCTGAACGTGCGGCTGCGGACCAGCGACGGCTCGCAGGAGAACGTCACGCGCGTGGCGACCGGGAAGGCGGACTTCACGATCGCGGCGGCCGACGCCGTGGAGACGTACGAACTGGCCGACGGGCCCGGAGCCGACCGGCTGCGCGGTGTCGCCCGGCTGTACGACGACTACGTACAGCTCATCGTCCGGCCGGGCTCGCGCATCGAATCGGTGGCGGACCTGCGGGGCAAGCGGGTGGCCATAGGGCCGACCCACTCAGGTGTGCGGCTGATCTCCAACCGTCTGCTCGATGCGGCCGGCATCGACCCGGAGCGCGACATCACACCGCTGTCCGACGGCATCGACACCGGACCCGCCCGGCTTGAGAAGGGCGAGATCGACGCGTTCTTCTGGTCGGGCGGGCTGCCTACGGAGGGCCTGCGGAACCTTGCCGACAGGCTGGCCTACCGGTTCGTGCCGATCGACGCCGACCTCGTCGCCAAGGTGCACGCCATGGGCGGCGCCACCCGGTACTACCGCGCCACCGAGATGCCCGAGTCGGCCTACCCCAGCATCCAGAACGGCGACTCCGTGCCGACGATGGCCGTGTCCAACCTGCTGATCACCCGGGCCGACATGGACCCCCGGCTCACCGACTGGCTGACCCGCACCGTGATCAACAGCCGCGACGGCATCGGCAACCACGTCCACTCGGCCCAGCTGGTGGACGTACGCACCGCGATCTACACCGACCCGCTGGCGCTGCACGAGGGCGCCCGGCGCTACTACCGGTCCGTCAAGCCGTAGGCGATCGTCCGCAGGCCCCGCTACGACGCCGCCTGCGACCTCGGCACCGTCACCGTCACCGTCAGTCCCCGCGGCTCGTGATGGCCGTAAGAGATCGAGCCGCCGGCCGCCGCCAGCAGCGCCCGCGTGATGGACAGACCGAGGCCGGAGCCCTTGATGTTCTGGTGACGGCCGCTGCGCCAGAAGCGGTCGCCGACGCGGGCGAGCTCCTCGTCGGTGAGGCCGGGGCCGTTGTCGGTGACGACGACGGTCGCGGTGTCGCCGTTGGCCGCGACGGCCACCTCCACCCGCTCGTCCTTCGGCGTGAACTTCACCGCGTTGTCGATCACCGCGTCCAGGGCGCTGGACAGGGTGACGGGGTCGGCCCAGGCGGTGGTGGGCGGGCAGTCCCCCACCAGCCGTACGCCCTTGGCCTCCGCGGTCGGCGACCAGGCCGCGACGCGCTCGGCGGTCAGCTCGCCGATGTCGGTGAGCCTGAGGTCCGCCTCGGCGTGCTCGGCCAGGGCGAGATCGAGCAGGTCGTCCACGACCTGGGCCAGACGCTTGCCCTCGGCCTGGACGGAGGCGATCTCCGCATTGCCCTCGGGCAGCTCGAAGGCGAGGAGCTCGATGCGCAGCAGCAGCGCGGCGAGCGGGTTGCGCAGCTGGTGCGAGGCGTCGGCGACAAAGGCGCGCTGCTGCTCCAGGACACCCTCGACGTTGTCCGCCATCTCGTTGAACGACCGGGCGAGCCTGCGGAGTTCCGGCGGCCCGCCCGCCGCCGCGACCCGGGACTTCAGCCGTCCGGTGGCGATGTCGTGGGTGGTGGCGTCCAGCACCCGAACCGGGCGGAGCACCCAGCCGGTCAGCCGTAGCGCCGCGCCGACCGCCAGCAGCATCGCGGCGCTCTCGCCCGCGGCGATGATCAGCCAGCCGTGCAGAATCCGCGAACGCATCTGCCCGGTGGGCGAGTCGGTGACCACGACCGCGACGACGTCCCCGTCCCTGATCACCGGAGAGGCGACCACCAGCCGGTTGTGCTGCCAGGGCCACACCTGCCGCGGGTCGTGGCTGCGCCGGCTGAGCAGCGCCTCGTCGAAGGCATCGCGTACCTCACCCGGTTCGGGCTCGTCCCAACTGGTCGGCGCGCTGGCCATGGGGGAGCCGTTGCGGTAGAAGACACCGGCACGAATGCCGTAGACCTCGTAGTAGCTGAGGAGCTCGCGTTTGAGGACCTCCTGGCGTTCGTCGATGACCGTGGTGCCGGTCGGCCCGCCGGGCGTGTCGGTGACGAACTGGGCGAGGGCGGCGAAGCGGGCCGTGTCGTCGATCCGGTCGACGACCACCCTCTGCTGTTGCGCTCCGGCCACGCTGACGGCGAGCGGGAAACCGAGGGCAAGCAGCACGGCCGCCATCAGAATGATGAGGAGCGGAAGGAGACGAGTGCGCACCCTTGCCCGCTACGAGGTGGGGGCGACGAGCCGGTAGCCGACGCCGCGCACGGTCTCGATCAGGGCCGGCATGCGCAGCTTGGCGCGCAGGGACGCGACATGCACCTCCAGGGTGCGTCCGGTCCCCTCCCAGCTGGTGCGCCATACCTCGCTGATGATCTGCTCGCGCCGGAAGACCACCCCGGGGCGCTGGGCCAGCAGGGCGAGGAGGTCGAACTCCTTGCGGGTCAGCTGGACAACCGAACCGTCCACACTGACCTGTCGCGTGGGCAGGTCGATGTGCATGGGGCCCAGCTTGAGCACGCTCTCGCCGCCGGCCGTGGCGTCCTCATGGACGGTGCGCCGGCTGACGGCATGGATACGGGCGAGCAGTTCTCCGGTGTCGTACGGCTTCACCACGTAGTCGTCGGCGCCCAGGTTGAGGCCGTGGATGCGGGAGCGGACGTCGGAGCGTGCGGTGACCATGATCACCGGGATGCTGGTGCGCTTGCGGATCTTGCCGCACACCTCGTAGCCGTCCTGGTCGGGCAGGCCGAGGTCGAGCAGCACGACACCGAACCCGGCCCCCTCGGGGACGAGCGCCTGGAGAGCCTCCTCGCCGCTGCGGGCGTGCGTCACGTCGAAGCCGTGCCTGGCCAGGACCGCGGACAGAGCGGCGGCGACGTGGTTGTCGTCCTCGACGAGGAGCAGTCTCATCCCGGCTCCCTTCAGTTCATCGGCCGTACGGGGGAGGTGTGTACAAAAACGCGTGCACGCGCGCGTGCACGTTGCAGTCACGCTGATGGACACGGACGGCGTCAAGAGGGTTCCGGATGCGCCGCGCATCCGTTACGCGGAAGCAACCCGCCCAGGTCACAACTGCTACGACAGGTGTCTGATTGCTATCGGATCGTGATGCTCAGATTCCCCTCAGATGTAGAGACGCAGGTCGCGTAGGGTTATTACTGTCCTCCGAAACCGAGGAGGACGGAGCCTTAGTGCGATGACCAAAGTATCGGTGGCCAAGGAAGACGTGGCCGCATCCGGCGACCTGGTCGTCCTGAAGAGCGTCAACAAGCATTTCGGCGCGTTGCACGTACTCCAGGACATCGACCTGACGATCGCCCGCGGCGAGGTCGTCGTGGTCATCGGGCCCTCCGGGTCCGGGAAGTCCACCCTGTGCCGCGCCATCAACCGCCTTGAGACGATCGACTCGGGCGCGATCGCCATCGACGGCAAGCCGCTGCCCGCGGAGGGCAAGGAACTCGCCCGGCTGCGTGCCGACGTCGGAATGGTCTTCCAGTCCTTCAACCTCTTCGCGCACAAGACCGTGCTCGAGAACGTGATGCTGGGCCAGATCAAGGTCCGCAAGGCCGACAAGAAGAAGGCCGAGGAGAAGGCCCGCGGTCTGCTCGACCGGGTCGGGGTGGCCAACCAGGCCGACAAGTACCCCGCGCAGCTCTCCGGCGGCCAACAGCAGCGCGTCGCCATCGCACGCGCCCTCGCCATGGACCCCAAGGTCATGCTCTTCGACGAGCCGACGTCGGCTCTCGACCCGGAGATGATCAACGAGGTCCTCGAAGTCATGCAGCAGCTCGCCCGCGACGGCATGACCATGATCGTCGTCACCCATGAGATGGGCTTCGCCCGTTCTGCCGCCAATCGGGTGGTCTTCATGGCCGACGGAAAAATCGTCGAAGAAGCTGTGCCGGACCAGTTCTTCAGCAATCCGCGCAGCGACCGCGCCAAGGACTTCCTGTCGAAGATCCTTCACCACTGACCCCGGCCGTCGCGCCCGCGCGAC
Source organism: Streptomyces blattellae (assembly GCF_009709555.1). Classification (GTDB taxonomy): domain Bacteria; phylum Actinomycetota; class Actinomycetes; order Streptomycetales; family Streptomycetaceae; genus Streptomyces; species Streptomyces blattellae. The sequence goes on from NZ_WJBG01000216.1 coordinate 48,553, forward strand.
GAGCTGCGTCACCCGCACCAACGGCATTCTCCTCATCACACAAAGGGATGTTCACCATGAAGCTCCGCAAGGTCACCGCAGCGGCCGCGGCTGCGCTCGTCCTCTCCCTGACCGCGACGGCGTGTGGGAGCGACGACGACGACAGCGACGCCGGGTCGGGCTCCACTGCCGGCGGCGGCGACACGATCAAGATCGGCATCAAGTACGACCAGCCCGGTCTCGGGCTGAAGGAGCCCAACGGCTACTCGGGCTTCGACGTGGACGTGGCGACGTACGTGGCCAAGGAACTCGGCTACGACGCCGACCAGATCGAATGGGTCGAGACCAAGAGCGCCGACCGCGAGAGCGCGCTGGCCCGTGGCGACGTGAAGTTCATCGCGGCCACGTACTCGATCACCGAAGAGCGCCAGGAGAAGGTCGACTTCGCCGGCCCCTACCTGCTGGCCCACCAGGACCTGCTGACCAAGACCGACTCGGACATCACCGAGGCCACCGACCTCAACGGCAAGAGGCTGTGCTCGGTGACCGGCTCGACCTCGGCGCAGAACATCAAGGACGAGATCGCTCCCGACGCCCAGCTGAGGGAGTACGGCACGTACTCGGAGTGCATCGCGGGTCTGCAGAGCGGCGCCGTGGACGCGGTGACCACCGACGACTCGATCCTCGCGGGCTACGCGGCACAGGAGCAGTACAAGGGCCAGTTCAAGCTCGCGGGCCTGAAGCTCAGCAACGAGAACTACGGCATCGGCGTCAAGAAGGGCGACACCGAGACGGTCAACAACATCAACACCGCCCTCGAGAAGATGGTCAGCGACGGCGCCTGGGACACCGCGGTCAAGGACAACTTCGGCCCGGCCGACTACAAGAACGAGCCCGCCCCGAAGATCGGCGACATCGTCAGCTGAAGCAGCGCCTGACAGGTGCGTCGCCCCGCCGGGCGACGCACCCGGGCATCTCTACACCCGGAAGCGCGGGAGACAGTGTTCGACTTTCTTGAAGGTTACGACGTCCTAGGGGCGTTCTGGACGACGGTGCAACTCACCCTCCTGTCCGCCGTCGGCTCGCTGATCTGGGGCACCCTGCTGGCCGCCATGCGGGTCAGCCCGGTCCCGCTCATGCGCGGGTTCGGCACCGCGTACGTGAACATCGTCCGGAACATCCCACTGACGGTCATCATCGTCTTCACCTCGATCGGCCTCGCCGACATCTTCAGGGTGACGCTGGGCGCTGCCGACGACTTCGAGGCCCTGAGCTTCCGGCTGTCGATCCTCGGCTTCGTCGCCTACACCGCGGCCTTCGTCTGCGAGGCGATCCGCTCCGGCATCAACACCGTGCCCGTCGGGCAGGCGGAGGCGGCCCGCGCCATCGGGCTGAGCTTCACCCAGGTCCTCTGGCTCATCGTGCTGCCGCAGGCATTCCGTTCGGTCATCGGCCCGCTGGCCAACGTACTGATCGCGCTGACCAAGAACACGACGGTGGCGGCCGCCATCGGTGTGGCCGAGGCCGCCACCCTGATGAAGGAAATGATCGAGAACGAAGCCCAGACCCTGGCCATCGGCGCGGTGTTCGCCTTCGGATTCGTGGTTCTGACCCTGCCCACCGGCCTCTTCCTCGGCTGGCTGAGCAAGCGACTGGCGGTGAAGCGATGAGCTCGGTCCTCTACGACGCCCCCGGCCCCCGGGCCAAGCGGCGCAACATCATTCTCTCGGTGGTCTTCTTCGCCCTCCTCGCTTTGCTCGCGTGGTGGATCTACCGGGCACTGGACGACAAGGGCCAGCTGGAGTGGGCCCTGTGGGAGCCGTTCACGGAGTCCGAGGCCTGGACGACGTACTTGCTGCCCGGTCTCGGCAACACGCTGAAGGCAGCGGGGCTCTCCATGATCATCGCCCTCCCGCTGGGCGCGTTCTTCGGTATCGCCCGTATGTCCGACCACCGGTGGGTGCGGATCCCGGCCGGCGCGGTGGTCGAGTTCTTCCGGGCGATCCCGGTCCTGCTGCTGATGCTGTTCGCCAACGAGTTCTACGCCCGTTCCACGGACGTCAGCACCGACGACCGTCCGCTGTACGCGGTCGTCACCGGCCTGGTGCTCTACAACGCCTCGGTCCTCGCCGAGATCGTGCGGGCGGGCATCCTCGCCCTGCCCAAGGGCCAGACGGAGGCGGCCCAGGCGATCGGTCTGCGCAAGGGCCAGACGATGACCAACGTCCTGCTGCCGCAGGCCGTCACCGCGATGCTGCCGGCCATCGTCAGCCAGCTGGTCGTCATCGTGAAGGACACCGCGCTGGGCGGTGTGATGATCGGCTTCACCGAGCTGCTCAACTCGCGCGGCACACTGGCGGCGTTCTACGCCACGGTCATCCCGAGCTTCATCGTGGTGGCGATCATGTACATCATCCTGAACTTCATCCTGACCAGCTTCGCGAGCTGGCTGGAGGGCAGGCTGCGGCGCAGCAAGCGCAGCACGGGTGCGGTGCTCGGCGCCGAGGACGTGGAGGAGCTCAATGCGGCCGAGATCGGGGGCGCCTACGGGTCGGGCGCATCGGCATGACCTGATGAGCAGTCAAGCGGTGTGACCTGTACGGAGGCAGTGGCGTGATCGCCACTGCCTCCGTCGCTTGACGCAAGCACCGGCAATGGGTTGCATACGTTCTGTGATCGTGCACCCTGCTCCAACTTCCTGCTCACATACATCCCTCAGGACACCGCTGCGGGCAGGGGGCGCCGCGCCGTGGACCCGGTGATCATCGTCGGGGCGGGGCCCGTCGGGCTCACGCTCGCGCTTGCGCTGGCGCGTCAGGAGGTGCCGTCCGTCGTTCTCGACGAGGGGCCGGGCAACGACGAACCGCGTCCCGCGCGCACCGTCGTGCTGCGCGAGGACACCGCCGCCCTCGTCGAGCGCCTCACCGGTGTGCCGATGTCCGAGGCCGGCTGCCGCTGGGCCGGATGGCGGTCCATGCGCCGCAAGCAGGTGACGCGCGCTCTGACGTTCGACGAGACCGGGCCGGACGCTCCGCTGCACATCGCGCAGCACGTGCTGACCGGCGCCCTGCGGACGGCCCTCGCCGACGAACAGCTGGTCGACATCGCGACCGACAGCCGCCTCGACACCATCGAGCAGGAACCTTCAGGCGTCACCGCCCACACCCGCGGCCCCAAGGGAACATGGTGGCGCGGCAGTTACCTGGTCGGCTGCGACGGCCCGCGCTCGACCGTGCGCAAGCTCCAGGACATCCGCTTCCCGGGCCGTACGGCGGTGGAGCGACACGCCGTGGCCGCGCTGCGTGCGGAACTTCCGTGGCCCGGCGAAGCGTTGCTCCATCGGATGCCGCCGTGGCGGACGTCGGGCCCCTCGGGCGGGGAGGTGACCGGACGCCCGCTGCCGGACGGCGTCTGGCGACTGGACTGGCTGCTGCCTCCCGGCAAGGACCTGGTCACACCGGAGCTGCTGGTGGCCCGCGTCCGGGAGACGCTCGCGGGCTGGACGGGCGGTTCCACACCGCCGTACGAGCTGCTGGACACCGGAGTCCACATCGTCCACCACCGGCTGGCCCGGCGGTGGCGAGCGGGCCGGGTCTTCCTCGCGGGGGACGCCGCCCATCTGCTCGGCGCGCTGGGCACGCAGGGGCTGGACGAAGGGCTGAGGGACGCCGACAACCTCGCCTGGAAGCTGGCACTGGCCTGGCACCACGGGCCGCACGAGGCACTGCTCGACAGCTACCAGGCCGAGCGGCGCGGCATCGTCGCCGCCCGGCTGCGCGCCGCCGACCAGGCCCTGCCCCTGGTGCGCGGCGGCGGAGGGCTGCGGTCGTACGTCCCCGGATCGGCCCGGGGCCACGACGCCCTGCTCACCGACGGCCACCTGGGGCAGGGAGCACTGGGTGCGACGGGGAATCACGAGCGCTCACCGCTCGCGCCCCGGCCCCTTGAGGGCGAGACCGTCGTGGAGACACCGCCCGGCGCACAGGTCGCCGACGTCCGGGTCACCGCGGAGGACGGCACCTTCGTACGGCTGCGGGACCGGCTCGGCCGCGGCGCGCTGCTCGTCCTGCTCGTCGCGCCGGGCACCGGCGTGTGGGAGCGGCGGCACTGGGTGACCGCCGGGATCATGCCCCGGCTCGCGGCGGCCGTGACGGCGCTGCCGCACCCGGCCGAGCTGCTGGTCACGGAGAGCTACCCGGGGGCAGCCGCGCACACGGTGTTGCTGGTGCGTCCCGACGGGCACCTGGTCACCGCGCTGAACGGCGTACGGCCGGCCGACCTGTACACAGCGGCCCAGGCGACATTGGGCGGACCGGTGCAGGCGGCGGAGCCAGAGGCGGAAACAGAGAAGGAGACGGAGACGGAGGCCACGGCGGGGTCGCGCTGAGCGGCGCCCGGCGTCGTCCGGTCCACATAGTGACGGTGAGTTGACCGGTCCACACCGACATGGTGTACTCCGCATCGTGATCGACACATGTGTGCACCTGTGGCGGAGGGTCCATATGGACCTCGTCCGCTATGCGGGCTGCATGTGTACCCGGTCCTGCTGAATTCGCATCCCTCTTCACCCGCGCGTGCCACCGACAAAGCAGCCGCGCGCTCCCCGCGAACGCTCATCAGGACGGTGTACGTGTCTGTCTCCCCCTCCCTCTCCGGCTCTGCCCCCACGTCAGCTTCTGCTGTGTCAGCCTCTGCCGCGCCCACGCAGGCTGACCTTCTCGATTTCGTACGGCGTACGGCGGCCGACGCCGAGTTGATCGCCTCGCTTCCGCTCGACCCGGAAGGCCGCACGTGGGTGCGACTGGACGGGCCCGGCGGCAGTGAGGCCTGGCTGATCGGCTGGCCGCCCGGCACGGGCACCGGCTGGCACGACCACGCCGACTCGGTCGGCGCGTTCCTGACCGCCGTCGGCGAGCTCAAGGAGAACTCACTCGCCGCCCGGCTGCCCACCGACGGCTGGAAGAACCTGGAACTCAGCGAGGACGTGGACCGGGAGCGCCGGCTGTCCGCCGGCCAGGGCCGCTCCTTCGGCCGCCACCACGTACACGAGGTCCTCAACGAGTCTCCGGACCGGCACGCCATCTCCGTCCACGCCTACTACCCGCCCCTGCCACAGATCCGCCGCTACAGCCGCACCGGGCCGATCCTGCGCCTGGAGCAGGTCGAGCGCCCGGAGGACTGGCAGTGAGCGACAGCAGCGGTACGAGCGAACGGCCGGCCGGCGTCGACGAGTTGCTGGAGCGGGTCCGCGAGGGCTACGACCGCATCGAGCCCCTGGCGGCCTACGACGCCGTCCAGGCCGGTGAGGCACTGCTGGTGGACATCCGGTACGCGGCCCTGCGCGAGCGGGACGGTCTGATCCCGGGCGCGCTGGTCATCGAGCGCAATGAACTGGAGTGGCGTCTCGATCCCCAGGGCAGCCATCGCGCGCCCGAGGCCACGAGCCATGACCTGCGTGTGGTCGTGGTGTGCAACGAGGGGTACGCCTCCAGTCTGGCGGTCGCATCCCTGCATCGGCTGGGGCTGCGGCGGGCTACTGATCTGGTGGGCGGCTTCCAGGCTTGGAAGGGCGCGGGGCTTCCGGTGACGTCGTAGGGCTTGGCTGTTGCGTCCTGGCGGAGGCGGGGCGGAGACTGGTGAGAACCGGTGGAAACCGGTGGAAACCGGTGAGAACTGGTGAAGAACCGGTGGGGAATGTCCGGCCCCTGCGCGATGGGCACCCCCGCGCGTCCACCGTGTCCGAGGCCGACCCCTGCCCGTCAAATCCCCTCGTCTTCAACGAATTCCGTCTCCTCGCCCTCCTCTTCGAGCGCCCGCCGGACCACCCGCAGGGCCATGCCCTCGGGATAGCCCTTGCGGGCGAGCATGCCCGCGAGTCGGCGCAGCCGCTTCTCGCGGTCGAGGCCACGGGTGGCGCGCAGTTTGCGGGCGACGAGTTCATGCGCGGTCGCCTCTTCCTGTTCTGAGTCGAGCTGTGCCACGGCCGCGTCGATCAGTGTGGAGTCGACGCCCTTGGTCCGCAGTTCCTGGGCGAGGGCACGCCGGGCCAGGCCCCTGCCGTGGTGCCGGGACTCCACCCAGGCGTCCGCGAACGCACTGTCGTTGATCAGCCCGACCTCCTCGAACCGCGACAGCACCTCCTCCGCGGCGTCGTCCGGAATCTCGCGCTTGCGCAGGGCGTCCGCGAGTTGCTTCCGCGTGCGCGGGGTCCCGGTGAGCAGGCGCAGACAGATCGCCCGCGCCCGCTCCACCGGGTCCCCTGAAGGTTCCTCCTGCCCGGCCCTCGACGAGGAGGAGGAACCTTCGCCCTCACCGGCCGGCTCCATGCGGCCACGCCGTCGGCGCCCGCGTCCACCGCCCGCGTCGCGATCCCCACCCTCCGCGTCCCGGCCCCCAGCCCCACTGCTCGCGTGACAAGACCGGCCACGGCGACGCGAAGCACTCGCCGAACCTGCGCCGGGCACCGCGCCCCCGTCCGGCGACGCTCCCCCGTCCGGCCACTCTCGGCCGTCCCGCTCGGCACCGTGCTCCCCGCCCGCGCCGCACCGCTCGGCGTGGTCGTACCGCCGGGCCGCGTCGCGGTCCCCGAGGTCGTCCGCGGCGGCCGAGCCGCCGTCACCCGGTCTCTGCCGCCCACGCGGAGTCTCCGGGTAGACGTATTCGGCCCAGTCGGTTCGTCGTGTCACGGCGTCAGCTCTTGGCGGTCGCGGCCTTGGTCTTGGCGGCCTTGGCTGCGGCCGGCGCGGACGCCGTCTTGGCGGCGTCGTCCGCGGCGGCGGAGACCGCGGCGTCCGCGCCGGGTTCGGCGGCCGGTTCCTCCGGGCGCACGCCGACGCCCAGCTTCTCCTTGATCTTCTTCTCGATCTCGTTGGCCAGGTCGGGGTTGTCCTTGAGGAAGTTGCGTGCGTTCTCCTTGCCCTGGCCGAGCTGGTCGCCCTCGTACGTGTACCAGGCGCCGGCCTTGCGGACGAAGCCGTGCTCCACACCCATGTCGATCAGGCCGCCCTCACGGCTGATGCCCTGGCCGTAGAGGATGTCGAACTCGGCCTGCTTGAAGGGCGGCGCGACCTTGTTCTTGACGACCTTGCAGCGGGTGCGGTTGCCGACCGCGTCCGTGCCGTCCTTCAGGGTCTCGATGCGGCGGATGTCGATACGCACCGAGGCGTAGAACTTCAGCGCGCGACCACCGGTCGTGGTCTCGGGCGAGCCGAACATGACGCCGATCTTCTCGCGGAGCTGGTTGATGAAGATCGCGGTGGTCTTCGACTGGTTGAGCGCGCTGGTGATCTTCCGCAGCGCCTGGCTCATCAGCCGGGCCTGCAGACCGACGTGGCTGTCGCCCATCTCGCCCTCGATCTCCGCACGCGGGACGAGCGCGGCGACGGAGTCGATGACGATCAGGTCCAGGGCACCGGAGCGGACCAGCATGTCCACGATCTCCAGGGCCTGCTCGCCGTTGTCCGGCTGGGAGAGGATGAGGTTGTCGATGTCGACGCCGAGCTTCTTGGCGTACTCGGGGTCGAGGGCGTGCTCCGCGTCCACGAAGGCGACCTGGCCGCCAGCCTTCTGAGCGTTCGCCACCGCGTGCAGGGTCAGGGTCGTCTTGCCGGAGGACTCCGGTCCGTAGATCTCGACCACTCGGCCGCGCGGCAGACCGCCGACGCCGAGGGCCACATCGAGCGCGGTCGACCCGGTCGGGATGACCTCGATGGGCTCCATCGACCGCTCGCCCATGCGCATGACCGCGCCCTTGCCGAATTGCCGTTCAATCTGTGCGAGCGCGGCATCCAGGGCCTTCTCGCGGTCGGTACCTGCCATGGGTTCCACCCGGTTTGCTTGAGTCGATCGCTTCACGTCAAAGACGCTAGCGCCTGCCACTGACAATGCGCCCTGACGCCTGTCCGGCCTGTGGATAACTCGGGTACTTCTCCATCCAAACCCGGCGGAAATCCCCGTCGAGAGCCCCGCCGGAGCCTCCATAAGAATGGATGTTCGATTTTAGTGTCAAGCACACCACCCGACACCTCCGAGCCTACGTTCACGGTCCGACAACGCCCTGATCCGCCGGATCCGCCCGGGATTCAGCGCCCCGTCCGGGTCCTGCCCGCCCACAGCTCACGCACCCGCGTGGACAGGCCGGGTCCCGGCTCCCCTCTCTGGTGCCCTTGGACACGGGGGTCGTCCGTGACGTCGTACCGCTTCACATAGGCCCCGAGGAACGCCTGGAGCGTGGCGACCGCCGGGATGGCGATGAGCGCGCCGACGGCGCCGAGGAGGGCGGTGCCCGCGATGACGGAGCCGAAGGCGACCGCGGGGTGGATGTCGACGGTCCTGGCGGTCAGCTTGGGCTGCAGCACATAGTTCTCGAACTGCTGGTAGATCACGACGAAGATCAGCACCCACAGCGCGTACAAGGGATCGACGGTGAAGGCGATCAGCATCGGCAGGGCGCCCGCGAGGTAGGTGCCGACGGTGGGGATGAACTGCGAGACCAGGCCCACCCAGACGGCGAGCACGGGCGCGTAGGGAACACCCAGCCCTTGCAGAAGCACGTAGTGCGCCAGGCCGGAGGCGAGCGCCATCAGGCCGCGTGAGTAGATGTAGCCGCCGGTCTTGTTGACGGCGATCTCCCATGCGCGCAGTACCTCGGCCTGCCGGGCGGCCGGCAGTACGGAGCAGAGCGCGCGGCGCAGTCGGGGGCCGTCCGCGGCGAAGTAGAACGCGAACAGGGTGATCGTCAGCAGCTGGAAGAGCCCGCCGAGGACCTGGGCGGACACGTCGAGGACGCCGGTGGCGCCGTTCTGGACGTAGTCGCGCAGCCAGTCGGAGTTGAGCAGGTCCTCCTGGACCTCCACCCGCTCCAGATCGGTGTTGAAGCGGGCGTTGACCCAGTTGATGACGGAGTCGAGGTACGCAGGGAAGTCCTCGACGATCTTGACGATCTGCTCGGCGAGCA
>NZ_WJBG01000217.1 GCF_009709555.1 Streptomyces blattellae
GCCTAATGGGAGCTGCCGGGTCGGAGAGACTCGGTGCCGTAGCCGCCAGCAGGTGAGCACTTATGTCGCCGGAACCACTGTGAGTTCTGTGGTCAGACCGTGCCCCTGCTGGTTGGCCGGAAGGCCATGACCGCTGATGGGGTGGCGTGCCCGCCGAGCTGAGCGTGAGCACTGGATCCATTAGGCCGCGTGCCGTGTCTTCCGCGGGCTGCATGACCGGGAAGTACCTGACCTGGAGGATGAGTTGCTGCTGATCGGCGACGACTGGGCCGAGGACCACCACGATGTCGAAGTCCAGGACACCACCGGCCGCCGCCTCGCGACCGCAAGGTTGCCCGAGGGCGCGGACGGTATCACCAAGCTCCACGAGCTTGTGGCGAAGCATGCGGGTGAGGACCTCGTCCCCTGCGACGTGATCGTCGGGATCGAGACGGACCGCGGCACCTGGGTGCAGGCCCTGCTTGCGGCCGGCTACCGGGTCTACGCGATCAACCCTCGGCAGGTCGCCCGGTTCAAGGAGCGGTACAGCACCTCCGGCGCCAAGAGCGACAGAGGCGACGCCCACGCGCTGGCCGACATGGTCCGCATCGACCGCGACCAGCTGCGGCCCATCGCCGGCGACAGCGACCAGGCCCAGGCCGTCAAGGTCGTCGCCCGCGCCCACCAGACCCTGATCTGGGAACGCACCCGCACCTTCCAACGACTGCGCAACACGCTGCGCGAGTACTTCCCCGCAGCCCTGAACGCCTACGCGAGCCTGGAGCTGACCAGCACCGACGCGCTGGAACTGCTCATCAAGGCGCCCACCCCCCAGGCGGCGGCCAGGCTCACCCGCATCCAGATCACCGCCATCTTGGCCCGCGCCCGACGCCACAACCGGGACCAGAAGGCCGGGGCCATCCAGGCCGCCTTGCGCGAGAAGCACCTGGAACTGCCCGAGCCGGTGGCCGCCGCCTACGGGGCCACCACGACCGCCCATGCTCGTCTCCTGATCGCCCTCAACGAACAGATAGCCGCGATGGAAGAGCAGGTGAAGGCGCATTTTCTCGCGCACCCGGACGCTGAGATCTACCTCTCCATGCCCGGCATCGGAGAGATCACCGGCGCCCGGGTGCTCGCCGAGTTCGGGGACGATCCCACCCGTTACAGCTCCGCCAAGGCCCGCAAGAACTACGCCGGAACCAGCCCCGTTACCCGGGCCTCCGGCAAGAGCCACACCGTCCAGGCCCGCTACGTGCGCAACAACCGGCTCGCCGACGCGCTTCAGCGCCAGGCGTTCTCCGCCCTGCGGGCCTCACCCGGCGCCCGCCGGTACTACGACAAGCAGCGAGCCCGCGAGGCCGGCTACAACTCTGCCCTCCGCCAGGTCGGCAACAGGCTCGTCGGCATCCTCCACGGATGCCTCAAGACCCGCACCCTCTACGACGAAGCAACCGCCTGGTCGCACCACGCACAACCCCATACCGCTTGACACCAAACGACATGGGGTGTCTGACCACGGGAAATGACCCTTGTGAGAACAGAGCGTCATATTACTGAAGCGTAATAGTCCGAGGGATACCGCGAGTAACTTACGCGTGAGTAGGGTCGCGGCAATCCGCTGTGGAGCGGTCCGAGGACGCCGTGGGACGACGTGCGGCCTCGACCCCACCCTGCCCGGCCTCCCCCCCCCCACGAGGCCGGGCAGGCCGCTCCGCATGCCCCCCAGGAGGACGCATGTCTCTCGGAAGCCGCGTGCTGATAGCCGTGTCCACCGCCGCCTGCCTCGGTGCCCAGGTCCTGCCGGCCGCCGCGGCGACGGAATCGGACACCGAGGTGGTGTCCCGCGGTGTCACGATCCCCGCCTTCTACCACCCGCCGGCCTCACTTCCGGCGGCGAACGGCGCCTTGATCCGCAGTGAGCCGCTGCACCTCGCCCTGAGCCTGCCCGGCCTGACCGGACCGCTGCCGGGCAGGGCGACCCGTCTGATGTACAAGTCCACCGACTCGGGCGGTGAGCCGGTGGCCGTCACCGGCGCCTACATCGAACCCTCCGCCGCCTGGAAGGGCCCCGGTCCACGCCCGCTGGTCGCGGTGGCACCCGGCACCATGGGGCAGGGCGACCAGTGCTCGGCCTCCATGGGCCTGGAGCACCCCCTGCGGCTCAACGGCCAGACGGTGTCCGTCGGTTATGAGAATCTGGCGATCTACCGGCTTCTCGCCAGAGGCGTCGCGGTCGTCGTCACCGACTACGTCGGCCTCGGCGCGACGGACCGGCTGCACACGTACGTCAACCGCGTCGACGAGGCGCACGCGGTGCTGGACGCGGTCCGCGCGGCCCGTGCCCTCACCGGAGCGTCCGTCACCGCGGCATCGAAGGTGGGGCTGTACGGCTACAGCCAGGGCGGCGGGGCCTCGGCGGCGGCAGCCGAACTGCAGCCCTCGTACGCCCCGGAGCTGACGCTCGCGGGCACCTACGCGGGCGCCCCGCCGGCCGACCTGAGCGTGGTCACCGAGGCCATCGACGGCAGCGACCTGGCCGGGGCCCTGGGCTGGTCACTCAACGGGTTCCTGCAGTCCGACCCGGAACTGCGGCCGATCGCCGACGCGTACCTCAACGACAAGGGCCAGGCCGCGCTGAAGGACCTGTCGACGATGTGCGTCGGCGACGCGCTCTTCGGCTACGCCTTCACCAGCAGCACCAAGTGGACCAAGGACGGCCGGTCCATCACCGACATCATCCGCTCCGAGCCCAAGGTCCAGGCGTTCCTCGACGAACAGCGCATCGGCACGCTGAAACCGACCAGCCCGGTCCGTCTCGCCACCGGCACCGCGGACAACCTCGTACCGCACGGGCAGGCCCGCGATCTGGCCGCCACGTGGTGCGCGAAGGGCGTCGACGTCACCTACAAGGCGGTGGTCCTGCCCAGCCTCGGCGACGCGCTGATCAACCACTTCACCCCCCTGCTCACCGACCAGGGTTCGGCGATCTCGTGGCTGACGGACCGTCTGGCGGGCGAGCCGGCCAGGTCCAACTGCGGGAGCATGCCGGCCCAGCCGTGAGAAAAGGGGGCTCGGCGGTTCGGCCGCCGAGCCCCCTTTCCCGTACGTCAGACCGTGCGCACTTCCTCGATCGTCACCGGCCGGTGCTCGTGCAGCGACAGCGTGCACGCGTCCGCGATCCAGCCTGCCTCCAGCGCGTCCGCGATCGTGCACGGCGAGGGCCGGGAACCGGCCACGACCTCGGTGAACGCGGTGAGTTCGGCGCGGTAGGCCGCGGTGAAGCGGTCCATGAAGAAGTCGTGCGGGGTGCCGGACGGGAAGGTCACGCCGGGCTCGACCGAGCGCAGCGGAAGCTGGTCCTCCAGGCCGACGGCGATGGAGTCCGTGAAGCCGTGGAGCTCCATCCGGACGTCGTAACCCCGTGCGTTGTGGCGGGAGTTGGACACCACGGCGATGGTGCCGTCGTCCAGGGTCAGGATCGCGCCGGTCGTGTCGGCGTCGCCCGCCTCCTTGATGTAGTCGGCCCCCCGGTTGCCGCCGACGGCGTACACCTCGGTCACCTCGCGGCCGGTCACCCAGCGGATGATGTCGAAGTCGTGCACCGAGCAGTCCCGGAAGATGCCACCGGAGGCGGCGATGTACGCGGCCGGCGGTGGCGCCGGGTCGAGCGTGGTCGACCGTACGGTGTGCAGCCTGCCCAGCTCACCGGCGCGCACTGCGGCCCGTGCGGCGACGAATCCGGCGTCGAAGCGGCGGTTATAGCCGATCTGGACCGGCACGTCGCTGCCCTGGACGGCCTTCAGTACTGCGACGCCCTCGCTCATGGTCCTGGCGACGGGCTTCTCGCAGAAGACGGGAACGCCGGCCTCGACCCCGGCCAGGATCAGCGCGGGGTGGGCGTCCGTCGCCGCCGCGACGACGATGCCGTCCACGCCGGCGGCCAGCAGGGCCTCGGGCGAGTCCGCGACCTCGGCGCCGAACCGCTCCGCGGCGGCTTTGGCGGCGTCCGCGAACGGGTCGGTGACGACGAGGGAGTCGACGGTGTCGAGTCCGGAGAGGGTCTCGGCGTGGAAGGCGCCGATGCGGCCGAGGCCGAGGATGCCGATACGCATGGGGGTGTTGCTCCTTGGATGGTGCGGATTTGTTGCAGAGAGGTCTGAGGCTGCGTCTAGTCGAGTCCGCCGAGTACGTTCTGGTCCCAGTCGATCACGGACCCGGTGACCACCCCGGACCGCTCCGACAGCAGAAACACCACGAAGTCCGCGATCTCGTCCGGCTGGCCCAGCTTCCCCATCGGCAGCTTGGCGGCGGCCTCCGCACGCCAGTCGTCCCCCGCGCCGTGGAAGGCCTTCTGGGTCGCGTCCTCGCCCTCGGTCGCGGTCCAGCCGATGTTCAGGCCGTTGATCCGGATCCGGTCCCAGCGGTGGGCGTGCGCGGCGTTGCGGGTCAGGCCGACGAGCCCGGCCTTGGCGGCGACGTACGGCGCCAGGAACGGCTGCCCGCCATGGGCCGAGGACGTGATGATGTTGACGATCGTGCCGGGCGCCTTGCGCGACAGCATGTCCTCGACCGCGGCCTGCATGGTGAAGAAGGGCGCCCTGAGGTTGATCGCGATGTGCCGGTCGAACAGCTCGGGCGTCGTGTCCAGCAGCGTGCCCCGCGAGGTCAGCCCCGCCGAGTTGACCAGGCAGTCGATCCGGCCGTACGCGGCGACGACATCGCCGACGACGGTCTTCGCCTGCCCGGCGTCCGACAGGTCGGCCCGGATGAACATCGCCTTGCCGCCGCCGGCCGTCAGCTGAGCCACCAGCTCCTCGCCGGGGGCCGGGCGCCGGCCGGTGACGGCCACGACCGCCCCCGCACGGACCGCGGCCCGCGCGACGGCGGCGCCGACACCCTGGCTGCCGCCGGCCACGAGGACGACCTTGTCGTCGAGTAGTCCCATGTCTGGTCTGGTCCCTTCAGCTCGCGCGCCGCTCGGCGCCGGCCCGCAGCTCGTCACGGAGAGCCTCGGGTGTCCATGTCTCACGCACCGCCCGCCGTACGACGTCGGCCTGCGAGGGCGGGGCCAGACCGTCCACCGGCGGATCGCGGTCGAGGTCGGTGGGGAAGGGGTAGCCCTCGGCGCTCGCGGCGACGACGTTCTCCACCCAGCGCTCGCCTTCGGACCTGCGCGCCAGCAGCACGGGGAAGACGGCGTTCGCGATCGCCTCCCGGTCCACCGTCTCCATCGCCCGCCCGAACGCGGAGGACACCTGGAGGAGGTTGGCCATCCGCCGCACGTCCTGCGAGCGGTTGGTGCCGGCGGCGTGGAACAGGGCCGGGTTGAAGAAGACGGCGTCGCCCTTGGCGAGCGGGAGCTGGACGTGCCGGTCCTCGAAGCAGTCCTGGAACTCGGGCAGTCGCCACGCCAGATAGCCGGGCTCGTACGACTGCGAGTACGGCAGGTACATCGTCGGGCCGGACTCCACCGGCATGTCGCAGTGCGCGACCGCGCCCTGGAGGGTGAGCACGGGGGAGAGGCGGTGGACGTGCGCCGGGTAGCCGGCCGCCGTCTCGCCGGAGAGGAACCCGAGGTGGTAGTCCCGGTGTGCGGTCTGCGCCGCGCCGCCCGGATTGACCACGTTGACCTGTGAGGTGACCTGGTAGCCGGGGCCGAGCCAGGCCCGCGAGACGAGCGCCAGGACGTCGTTGGCGTAGTAGCCGGCGAACGCCTCGGGGTCGTACAGGGCCGCCTTCTCCAGCGCGTTCCACAGCCGGTCGTTGGCGCCGGGCTTCGCGAAGTGGTCGCCGGCGCCCGCGCCCGAGGCGCGCTGCTCGGCGATCAGGGCGTCGAAGACGGCGGTCAGCCGGTCGACGGCGTCCAGGTCCGCGAAGGCCCGCCGGCAGACGACGATGCCGGGTCCGTCGGTCAGCGCGCGCACCAGCTCGGCCTGGAGGTCCCGGCGGCTCGCGCCGAGCATCCGGTCGCTGTCGTACACCAGGACGTTCCGCTCCACGGAGGCGGCATGCGGGTAGTCGGCGGCGTCGGTCGTCCGCTCGACCAGCGTGCGGAAGGCGTCGAGGTCGCAGTCCTGCTCGGCGAGCCAGGAGGCGGAGGGCACGGAGGGCATCGTCGTCCCTTCGGTGACAGCGGCGACTCGGCGCTGTCATTCTTGTCAGTACAAACCCTTCGAACAACCAGCAGGCAGCCATCAAAAACCCCTCAGGACCACCGGAGGAGCCGTCCGCATGGGTCACCCCTTCCCGATCCGGGAGATCGCCCGTCAGGCAGGCCTGAGCGAGGCCACCGTCGACCGCGTTCTCAACGGACGGGGAGGGGTGCGCGAGAGCACCGCGCGCGAGGTCCGGCAGGCCATCGCCGATCTCGACCGGCAGCGCACCCAGGTCCGGCTGGTCGGCCGCACCTTCATGATCGACATCGTGATGCAGACACCGGAGCGGTTCTCCACCGCGGTACGCGCCGCCCTGGAGGCCGAGCTGCCGTCCCTGCACCCGGCCGTGGTGCGCTCCCGGTTCCATTTCCGGGAGACCGGCCCGGTGCGGGAGCTGACCGCGACGCTGGACCGGATCGCCCGGCGCGGCTCGCAGGGCGTGATCCTCAAGGCGCCCGACGTCCCCGAGGTCACCGCCGCCGCCACCAGGATCGCGGAGGCGGGCATCCCGGTGGTGACCCTGGTGACGGACCTGCCCGCCACGCCCCGCCTCGCCTACGTCGGCATAGACAACCGGGCCGCCGGGGCGACCGCCGCGTACCTCATGGGCCAGTGGCTCTCAGGCCGCCCCGGCAACGTGCTCACCAGCCTCAGCAGCGGGTTCTTCCGCAACGAGGAGGAGCGCGAGATGGGCTTCCGCAGTGCCATGCGCGCCCGGCACCCGGACCGCGCCCTCGTCGAGATCGCCGAGGGACAGGGGCTCGACGCCACGCAGTACGACCTCGTCCGCGCCGCCCTGGAACGCGACCCGGACATCCGCGCGGTCTACTCGATCGGCGGCGGCAACATCGCCACCCTGCGTGCCTTCGAGGACCTGGGCCGGGAGTGCGTGGTGTTCGTCGCGCACGACCTCGACCACGACAACACCCGGCTGCTGCGCGAGCACCGGCTGTCCGCCGTCCTCCACCACGACCTGCGCCAGGACATGCGCGAGGCCTGCCACATCGTGATGCGGGCCCATGGAGCGCTGCCGCCAGCGGGGCCCACCCTGCCGTCCGCGATCCAGGTCGTGACCCCGTACAACATGCCTACGGCGTGACCCAGGCACCGCTCTCGGCGGACCGCGCCATCGCGTCGAGTACGGCCGCACTGTGCACGGCGTCCGCGAGCGTCGCCCCGTACGACCTGCCCTCGGCGATCGAGCGCAGGAAGCGGTGGGCCTCGATGACCTTGAGGTCGTCGTAGCCCATGCTGTTGGCGGCGCCCGGCTGGAAGGCGGCGTACTCGCCGTCGCCGGGGCCGGCGTAGACCGTGCTGACGGGCTGGTCCTGGTACGTGGTGCCGCGGCTGACGCCCAGTTCGTTCATGCGGCGGAAGTCCCAGAAGACGGCCCCCTCGGTGCCGTGCACCTCGAAGCCGTAGTTGTTCTGCTCGCCGACCGCGACCCGGCTGGCCTCCAGGACGCCGCGGGCGCCGGAGGCGAAGCGCAGCAGGCAGCTCACATAGTCCTCGTTCTCGACCGGGCCGAGTGCGCCGCCCGTCGCGCGGGTGTGCCCGGCGGTGGCGCCGAGGGGGCGGGCCCGCTCGGGGACGAAGATCGCCGTGTCGGCGGTGACGGACGCGATGTCACCCAGCAGGAAGCGGGCCAGGTCGGCGCCGTGCGAGGCGAGGTCGCCCAGCACTCCGCTGCCGCCGCGTTCCCGCTCGTACCGCCAGGTCAGCGCCCCCTCGGGATGCGCCGCGTAGTCGCTGAAGAGCCGGATGCGGACATGCGTGACCGTGCCGATGCCGCCGGTGGCGATCAGCTCGCGGGCGGTGGCGACGGCAGGCGCGTTGCGGTAGTTGAAGCCGACCGCGCTGCGCACGCCCGCCTCGGCCACGGCGTCGGCGACCGACCGGGCGTCGGCGGCGGTGAGGCCGACCGGCTTCTCGATCCAGATGTGCTTGCCGGCCTCGGCCATCGCGACGCCGATCTCGCGGTGCAGGAAGTTCGGCGCGGTGATGCTGACCGCCTGGACGCGGGGGTCCGCGGCCACCTCGCGCCAGTCGCGGGTGGTCGAGGCGAACCCGAACTGCGCGGCGGCCTCCTCGGCCCGGCCCGGCACCTCCTCGGCGACGGTCACCAGTTCGGGACGCAGGCCCAGCGCCGGGTAGTGGTGCAGGACTCGGGCGTACGCCTGGGTGTGCACCCGGCCCATCCAGCCGAATCCGACGACGGCGACACCGAGTGCGTCCACCATGAGCCTCTCTCTGGCCTGTTCGGCCTGTTCGGCCTGTTTGGATGGTTTGGCCTCTGACACCGAGGCGGAGCGTGGGGGCGCTCCCGGCTCCTCCGGCGTCGGGGCTTGTCTCCGGCGAATGTATCAACCACCATGGTCGCCGATGGACAATATTTTGAACCGGGACCTCGTGGTGGGCCTGGACGCGGGCGGCACCCGGACACGTGCCGTCCTGGCGCCCGCCTGCGACGGTGTCCCGCGGGGCGAGGGTACCGGCGGACCGGGCAACGCCCTGACCGTACCGGTGCCGGAACTGACCGGCCATCTGGTCGAGGCCCTCGCTCAGGCCGTGCCGGAGGTGCTGCGCGCCCGGGTCGGAGCCGTCGTGGGCGGCTTCGCGGGCGCCTCGCGGACCGCCGCCGACGAGCCCGGGCGACTCAGGGCGCAGGACGCGCTCTCCGCCGCGCTGTGGCGGCTGGGCATCGCCGCGGTGTCGGTCGAGATCTACAGCGACATCGAGGCGGCGTTCGCCTCCGCGCCGGGCTTCCCCACCGACGGCCTCGCCCTGGTCGCCGGCACCGGTGCGGTAGCGGCCCGGATCACCGGACGCCGCTGCACCGCGACCGCGGGCGGTGACGGCTGGCTGCTCGGCGACGACGGCAGCGGCTTCTGGATCGGCCGCAGCGCGGTCCGGGCGGCCCTGCGCATGGCCGACGGGCGCGGCGGGCCGACCCTGCTGGCAGCCGCGGTCGGGTGCGAGCTGGGCCTCCCGGCCGAGGTGCTGCCGTACGGCGACGAGGAGTGGACCCGCGAGCGGCGCGAGGTCTACCGCATGCATGTGCTGCCCGCCGTGATGGCCCGTCCGCCGGTCCAGCTCGCGCGGTTCGCACCCCTGGTGGTGGAGGCCGCCGGCGACAAGGACGCCGTCGCTGAGGCGATCCTCCAGGAAGCGGCCGTCCGGCTGGCCGACACCCTCTGCGCGCTGGACCCGCAGCTGGGGGAGCGGATCGTGGCCACCGGAGGGCTGATCGACCCGCTGCTGACCCCCCTGGCCGACCGGCTGCCCGAGTTCACGATCGACTGGGTGGCCGACGGGTGTCTCGGAGCCGTCGCCCTGGCCCGGCTGGAGCTGGGACGGTGCTGACATACCGGGACCCGGCCGCCCCCGTCGAGGCCCGGGTCGGTGATCTGCTCGCCCGCATGACCCTGCGGGAGAAGGCCGGTCAGCTCAACCAGCGCATGTACGGCTGGGACGCCTACCGCCGCACCCCCGACGGCCGCTTCGAACTCACCGACGCCCTGCACGCCGAGACCGAGCGCTTCGCCGGACTCGGCGCCCTCTACGGGTTGCTGCGCGCCGACGCCTGGTCCGGCGTCGACCTCACGTCCGGTGCCGGTGCGGCCGACAGCGCGGCACTCGCCGATCTGGTGCAATGTCACATAGTGCAGTCCAGCCGCCTCGGTATCCCCGCACTCTTCGTCGAGGAGGTGCCGCACGGCCACATGGCCCTGGACGGCACGGTCTTCCCCGTCAACCTGGCCGTCGGCGCCACCTGGGACCCCGGACTGTACGAGCGCGCCGCCGCCCATGCCGCCGCCGGACTGCGCGCCCGCGGCGGCCATGTCGCGCTCGTCTCCGCGCTGGACATCGCCCGTGACCCGCGCTGGGGCCGCACCGAGGAGTGCTTCGGCGAGGATCCGTATCTGGCCGCCCGCCTCACCGAAGCACTCGTCCGCGGTATGCAGGGCCAGGGAGAACTCTTCGCCGCCGACAAGGCCCCCGTCGTCCTCAAGCACTTCGCCGGACAGGGCGCGACCGTCGGCGGACGCAACTCGGCCGAGTCCGAACTCGGGCCGCGTGAACTCCACGAGATCCATCTCCCCGCCGCCCGTGCCGGAGTCCGCGCCCAAGCCGCCGCCGTCATGGCCGCGTACAACGAGGTCGACGGCCTGCCCTGCGCCGGCAACCGCGCCCTGCTCCATGACCTCCTGCGCGAGCGCTGGGGTTTCGAGGGCCTGGTCATGGCGGACGGGCTGGCCGTCGACCGGCTGGCCCGGATCACCGGCGACACGGTCTCCGCGGGAGCCCTCGCCCTCAACGCCGGGGTCGATCTGAGCCTGTGGGACGACGGCTTCACGCACCTGGAGGAGGCGGTCGGACGGGGGCTGGTGAGCCTGGCGGCCCTGGACGCCGCCGTGGCGCGCGTTCTGCGCCTGAAGTTCCGGCTCGGCCTCTTCGAACAGCCCTACGGAGAACAGCCCTACGGATCAGGCAAGTCGGCGCCGCCGGACGGTCGCGAGCTGAGCACCGCCCTCGCCCGGTCCGCCGTCACCCTCCTCCACAACGACGCCGGCGTACTGCCCGTACGCCCCACGGTCTCCCGTATCGCCGTCCTGGGCCCGCACGCCGCCACCAGCGCCCACCAACTCGGCGACTACACCGCCCCGCAGCGCCCCGGAACGGGAACGAGCGTGCTCGACGGCCTGCGCCGGCTCGCCCCCGCCGGCGTCGGCCTGCGCCACGCCCGCGGCTGCGCCCTGACCGGCGACGACCGGTCCGGCATCCCCGAGGCGGTCGCCACGGCGGCCGCATCCGACCTGGCGGTGCTGGTGCTGGGCGGCAGCAGCGCCCGCACCCCCGACACCGGGTTCGCCGCCAACGGCGCCGCCGTGACGGCCGTCTCCGAGATGACGTGCGGCGAGGGCGCCGACCTCGCCGGACTACGGCTCGGCGCGGCCCAGCACGCCCTGCTGGACGCCGTCGTCGCGACCGGCACACCCACGGTGGTCGTGCTGATCCAGGGGCGCCCGCACGCCGTACCCGAGGCCGGACGCGCGGCGGCCCTGCTCACCGCCTGGTATCCGGGCCCGTGGGGCGGCGACGCGATCGCCGCGGTGCTGCTCGGGCTTGCGGAGCCGAGCGGCCGGCTCCCCGTCTCCGTTCCGCGCTCGGTCGCCCAGCTCCCCGTCTACTACAACCACAAGGACACCGAGTACGGCGGATACGTCGACGAGAGCGCCGAGCCGCTCTACTCCTTCGGGCACGGGCTGTCGTACACGACCTTCGAGTACGGCACACCACGCCTGTCGGGGCGCACGGTCGAGGTCGATGTCACCAACACCGGGGACCGGTACGGGCGTACGGTCGTGCAGGTCTATCTGCGACGCCTGATCACGTCCGTCTGGCCGCGCACCCTCGAACTGTGCGCGTTCGAGGGGGTCGGCCTCGCGCCGGGCGAGCGGCGTACGGTCACCCTGGCCCTCGGTGCCGAACTGACCGGTGTGGTCGAGATCCGCGTCGCCGAGTCGTCGCGGGCCGCGCTGAAGGCCGTACCCCTGCAGCTGACGCTCAGCGGGTGCGCCGGGACTTCACCGCGTGCTGCGGAGTGATGTGGTCGGTCAGCGCCAGGGAGGCGCTGGCCCGCTGGTAGGAGAGCTGGGCGACGCGGACGTACAGGCAGTCGATGAGGACGAGTACGGAGTGCCGGCCGCCGATGCTGCCGGTGCGGAAGCTGGTTTCCGAGGCGGCGGAGATGAGCCGGATGCCGGCGGCCTTGGCCAGCGGCGAGCGCGGATCTGAGGTGATCGCCACGGTGGTGGCGCCCCGCTGCTTCGCCAGTTCGAAGGGCTCGATGGTCTCGCGGGTGGCGCCGGAGTGCGAGATGCCGATGGCGACGTCCGCCGGGGTGAGCAGCGCGGCGGAGGTGGCCGCCGCGTGCACCTCGGTCCAGCCGCGCACCGCACAGCCGATGCGGAACAGCCGGGTCTCGGTCTCCTGGGCCACCGCGCCGCTGCCGCCCACTCCGTAGACGTCGATACGCCGGGCGCGGGCCGTGGCGCGGGCCGCGCGCTCGACGGCGTCGAGATCCATCCGGTCGATGGTCTGCTGCACCGCGCGCAGATCCGCGGTGCCGACGACCTGCACGACCCGTTCCAGGCTGTCGTCGGGGGAGATGTCGGGGCCGATCTCGGCGGTGCCCCAGTCGGAGACCTCGCCGCGGCCCCGCTCCTGGGCCAGTTCGATCAGCAGATGCTGGTAGGAGTCGAGCCCGACGGCCCGGCAGAACCGCGTCACCGTCGCCTGGGAGGTGCCGGTACGGCGCCCCAGCTCAGCGGCCGAGCAGTGGGTGACGGCGGCCGGGTCCTGAAGGATCAGCTCGCCGACCTTCCGCAGCGACCCGGCCAGCCGGGGCAGCTCGGTGCGGATCAGGGCGGTGACGTCGGTCGCAGGCATGCGGAGAAGGTACCAGCCACCGTTGAGGGGGCGATTTGAATTGCAGGACCCGTCGATGGGCGGCCACGGCCTCTCGTTGCCCGTGCGCCCCGGGGTGTGATTTATTGATTCACTTCTGACACTTGTCTGAGGTGGTTCGATCCATCAGTGGGGAGCGTCTTGTGTCCGTCGAGTCCGTGAGCGCCGAGGGCTTCGCCCGCGAGAGTACGGCCGTCCTCGACCGCATCACCGAGTCCGCCCGCGACGAGGTGACGCGCGCCGCCGAACTGATCGCCCGGTGTGTGCGCTCGGACGGCGTCATCCAGGCCTTCGGCACCGGTCACTCCCAGGCCATCGTCCTCGAACTCGCGGGCCGCGCCGGGGGGTTGGTGCCCACGAACCGGCTGAGCATCGCCGACCTCGTCCTCTACGGCGGTGACGCGCCCGGCGTCCTGGACGACCCGCTCCTGGAGCGCCGGGCAGGAGTCGCCCAGCGGATCTACGACCTCGCCGGCCCACGCCCCCAGGACCTGTTCGTCGTCATCTCCAACTCGGGCGTCAACAGCGTCGTCGTCGAGATGGCCCTGCATGCCAGGGAACAAGGCCACCGCCTCCTCGCCGTCACCTCCCTCGCCCACACCCGGGCCGTCCCCGCCGCCCACCCGAGCGGCAAGAAGCTCGCCGACATCGCCGACGTGGTCCTCGACAACGCGGCTCCCCGCGGCGACGCCCTCCTCGAACTCCCCGGCGGCGGCGCCGTGTGCGCCCTGTCCACACTCACCGGCGTGATGCTGGTCCAGATGGCCGTCGCCGAGGCCGCCTCCCTCCTCCTCTCCTCCGGCGACCGCCCGCCGGTGTACGTCTCGGCGAACGTCCCGGGCGGCTTCGAGGGCAACCTGGAGCTGGAGAAGCGGTACGCCGGCCGCATCCGGCGCACCGCGAGCTGAGGCCTTACGGAACGGGTACGGGCGCGGTGGTGACGTACGCCGCGCTCAGTCCCGGGCGCGTACGCCGTCGAGGGCGACGGTCAGCACGCGGTCGCGCTGGGACTCGTCGAGGAAGTTCGTCGCGGTGATGCCCGCGATCATCCGCAGCAGGTCGTCGAAGTCCATGTCCTTGCGTGCCTCGCCCGCCTCCTGGGCGCGCTGGAACAGCGGGCCGCCCGCCGCGTACATCGACTCCCGGCAGGCCAGGAAGATCTCCGACTCGTCGTTGAGGGCCTCACGGATGGCCCGCTTGGTGACGGTGTAGTCGACGAATCGCCGCAGCCACGAGGTCAGCGCCTCCCACGGCCCCTGGCCGGCGACCGCCACGGCGACCTGGCACAGGTCGTTCACTTCGCTCGCGTACACGCTCTCGAACAGATGGCGGCGGGTCGGGAAGTTCCGGTACAGCGTGCCGATGCCGACACCGGCCCGCCGGGCGATGTCCTCCAGGGAGGCATCCGCGCCCTGCTCGGCGAACGCCTCGCGGGCGGCGACCAGCAGCGCGTCGTAGTTGCGCGCTGCGTCCTTACGGTGCGGCCGGCGCGACGCGACGATCTCGCTGACGGGGTAGGGCTGGGCCGTCACTGCTGCCTCCCGGGGGCGACGGGTTGAAGCGGAGGTTCACCTCCGCTACAGTGGAGGGGTACCTCCACTTTAGCAGTGCGGGGCGTGTTCGCCGTGGGCGCATGACGTCACCGACGCGAAGACCCCGCACGCTCCTCCGCTCACACCGTCCGCGGTCGGCCGCTGCCGGCCGCACCCTGTTCGGATTCGGAGAGGCTCTCCATGCCCCGCAAGTCCACCCGTCTCACCTTCGCGGTCCTCGCGAGCGGTGCCGGCGTGTTCTCCATGCTGCAGTCCCTGATCGCGCCGGCCCTGCCGACCGTCCAGCACGCGCTCGACACCTCGCAGGCCACCGCGACCTGGGTGATGACGGCATATCTGCTGTCCGCCTCGATCTTCACCCCGATCCTGGGCCGCGTCGGCGACCTGATCGGCAAGAAACGCACCCTCGTCGCCGTGCTGTCCGTCGTGGCGGTCGGCTGTCTGCTCGCCGCGCTCGCGCCGACCATCGGCGTACTGATCGTCGCCCGGGTGGTCCAGGGCGTCGGCGGTGCCCTGTTCCCGCTCTCCTTCGGCATCATCCGGGACGAGTTCGCCCCCTCCCAGGTGAGCGGCAGCATCAGCAACCTGTCCGCGGTGATCGCCGCGGGCGGTGGCGTCGGCATCGTCGCGGCCGGACCGATCGTGTCCGCGCTCGGCTACCGCTGGCTGTTCTGGATCCCCGTGGCGATCGTCGCCGTCACCACGCTGATCGCCCTGCGCTATGTCCCCGAGTCGCCCAACCGGGCGGCAGGAAACGTCAATTGGCTCGGCGCCGGCCTCCTGTCGGCCTGGCTGGTGGCCCTGCTGCTGCCGCTCAGCCAGGCGAGCGTCTGGGGGTGGGGCTCGGCCCGGGTGACGGGCCTGTTCGCCGCGGCCGTCGTCCTCTTCGCGCTGTGGCTGCTCGCCGAGGCCCGGTCCCGCACGCCCCTGATCGACCTGCGGGTGATGCGGCTGCCCGCCGTGTGGACCACCAACACCGCCGCGTTGCTGTTCGGCGCGGGCATGTACGCGATCTGGTCCTTCCTCCCCGGCTTCGTACAGACTCCCGGCTCCGCCGGGTACGGCTTCGGCTCCAGCGTCACCGCCGCCGGACTGCTCATGCTGCCGATGCTGCTCGCGATGTTCTTCTCCGGCGTACTGAGTGGGCGCCTGGAACCGGTCCTGGGCGCCAAGACACTGCTCACGGCAGGTGCGGCGCTCGGTGCGCTCGCCTGCGGCTTCCTCGCCCTGTGGCATGACGAGCAGTGGCAAGTCGCCCTCGTGGCAGGCGTGTTCGGCCTCGGCATCGGACTGGCCTTCGCCTCGATGGCCAACCTGATCGTGGGCAGTGTCCCCGCCGACCAGACCGGCGCCGCGACCGGCATGAACGCCAACATCCGCACCATCGGCGGGTCCATCGGCGCCGCGGTCACCAGCGTCCTGGTCACCGGCCACCTCCAGCCCTCCGGCCTGCCCTACGAATCCGGCTACACCCACGGCTTCGCCCTGCTGGCCCTGCTCTGCCTGGCCGCGGCCCTGGCGGCCCTGCTGGTCCCGGCCCGCCGAACCGCCATCAGCCCCGCCCGGGCACGCTCCACCGAGGACCAGGCAGCAGTACCCGTACGCGTGCGTGAAAGTTGACCCGCGCGTTCCACGGAACCGGCCTCGGGAGGGTCCCCGACACCCGCTCGCGGTCGGTCGGCTCTCCTGGGTCGCGCTGGAGCTGCCGACCCCTTGGAGCGACTGCGAACGCCGGCGCGACCAGGATCACCGCAGTCGGTGTCCTCCATGCGGGCGGTTCCCTTGACGGAGCGCTTCTGGCCTCCACGCTCAATCCGCCCAGTCGAGCTGATGCTCCGGCGTCCCCACCGACCGCCCGTACGCGATCACTGCCGCACGGCCGGCCTCGTCGCCGCGTGGGTAGCGGAAGACCTTGCCCGCGAAGACGACGACACGCTCGTCGCCCGCGGTGAAGTCCGTGTACCAGCCGTTCTCCGGTTCGAGCGCGGAAGCGAGGGCGTCCGCGACGGCCGTGCTGTCGTCGGCGTCCGCTTCCCACTCGACGAACGTCCACAGATTCGGCTGTCCGTCTGTCGCGCTCGCCGAGACATCCATCCGGCGGATCCCACGCAGGCGCAGGCCCCGCGGCTGGAACCGCGCACCCGGACGGAGGCTCTCGCCGATGACGTAGCCGGTGATCACGTGTGAACTCATACCCCGAAGCTAGCCGTTGCCACTGACAGTGGCGTGGTGGCGGGACGTCACCCTCCCCCGAAGGTGGCGTCCCGCCACCGCTCCCCCGGTGCCGGACAGTGGTCCGACCGTCCGTGCGGGGCGGTCATGTGCCGTCACCAGCACATGACCGCCGTATCCCCCGATCCCCACGTCGAGTGGAGGCGCACACGGACGAAGTAGCGGCGGCCCTTGACGAGCCTGACCTTGACGGCTGCGTTGTGCGGTGTGCCGCCGTCGTCCCGGCCGGAGAGGTAGCGGGGCTCCCTGTCCCGTTCCTCGAAGACCACGACGACGGTGTCGCTGTCGCCGAAGGTGCCCACGCTGTACTCGCGGGTCTCCGGCGGCTCGACGGTGAAGTCGGCCTGCTCGCCGGGGGCGAGGCGGAGCGGCGCCGAGCGGAAAGGCCGCAGCGCGGGTGGCCGCGACACCTCCGCCGGCGGGTACCAGCGCAGCACGAACTCCTTGTCGGCGGGGGAGAGGGTGCCGGGCGGATTCAGTCCCGCGCGGTACTGCTCCGGCTCCAGGATCAGCCCGTCCGAGAAGGGATACTCCATGATCGACTGCGGATCCCAGACGGAGCCGTTGACCTCGTCCGGGTCCAGTTTGCGCAGGATGTTGAAGAACGTCTTGTCGCGGCTCCAGAAGTTCGGCGGGCCCGCCAGATCGGCGTACACGGCCTCGTCGTCCCAGTGGATGCCGGCGAACGGGTTCTGGTGCTCGTGCAGCATGCCGAGCGCGTGCCCGATCTCGTGCAGGGCCGTCCCGCGCTCCCCGGGCGCGGTCAGGTCCCAGCCGAAGTTCATGGTCCGCTCACCACGGCCGACCCGCAGCGCGTCCTTGCCGACGGTCGACCAGGAGCCGTCACCGAGCTGGAACCCGATGCGCAGCTCGGCCTCCGAGCGCTCGCCCACCTCCACGAAGCGCAGACCGATGCCCAGGTCCCGCCACTCCTGGAAGCACTCCCGCACGACGTCCCGCTGCTCCTTGGGACCGACCCACGACACCCGGCGGGTCTGACCGGTTCCCGGTACGGCGATGACGGATCCGTCGCCGTCCCCGTCGAAGAAGTAGTAGTGCAGCACCGTGCCGTTGACCCACATCCGGCGACCGCTGATGAGCGCACTGAGCCGCTCGGCGGTCAGCCCCGGCGCGAAAGCAGGGGCCGACGCCTGCGCGAGGGAGCAGTAGCGTGCGGTCATGCGATCAGGTTGCCGCCGACCGGTCCCGGGCGCCTGAGTCGGGGGCTACTCAAGTCCCCGTGTATCAGATGTGAGTAACCGTGCTCTTGCTGACGTGATGACTTACGAACGGGACGCGAAGACCCTGGAGCTGCCCTGGCCCTTCACCGGCCGGGAGAACGAACTGGAACTGATCCGCCGCTCCTTGGGCGCCGGCCGGTCCGGCATCGTCGTGACGGGGCCCGCGGGCTGCGGCAAGACCCGGCTGGTCACGGAGGCGGTCCGCGGCACCGACTGCGCCAAGGCGGCCGGCACGCCCCAGGCCCGGCACATCCCCTTCGCCGCGTTCGCGCACCTGCTGCCCGGGACGGTCACGCTGCACAGGGCGGTCCAACTCCTGGCCACCGTACGGACCTTGCTGGTGGACGACGCTCATCTGCTCGACGACGCCTCGGCCGCCCTGGTCCACCAGCTGGCGGTGCAGGGCCGCACCCGGCTGCTGGTCGTGGCCACGGACGCCGTGCCGGTGCCCGGCGCGGTGTCCCGGCTGTGGACCGGTGAGCTGCTGCCGCGTTTCACCCTGGAGCCGCTGCCGCGCGAGCAGACCGACCGGCTGGCCGCCGCGGGCGCCGGCGGCCGACTGGAGCCGCTCACCGTGAACCGGCTGCACCGACTGTGCCGCGGCGACCTGCGGCTGCTGCGCGACCTGTCGGGCGCGCTGCGCGAACAGGGGCTGCTCACCGGGATCCCGGGCTCGGACGAACGGGCCTGGCGCGGCCCGGTACCGCTGACCCCGGCCGTGCGCGAACGCACCGCTCACGTCATCCACCGCGTCGACCCGGACGAGCGCGAGACCCTCGAACGCCTCGCTTTCGCCGACCCCCTGCCGCCGACCGCCGACGACCTCGACCTGCGCGTCCTCGAACGCCTGGAGACCGACGGCCTGATCGACATCGACGACCAGGGTGCCGTACGACTCGCCCACCCCCTGCACGGCCCGGTGCTGCGGGCCGCGGCCGGCCGGTTGCGGGCACGGAGACTGGCCGGTACCCCGGACCAGTGCGGCCCTGCCCTCAAGGACGAGGCGGCCGAGCTGGCACAGCAGATCGACGAGGCCGACGTACGAGCGCTGCGGGCGCCCGTGGGGGAGTGGTTCGTGGCGGAAGGGGAGCCGGTCCCCGCCGAGTACGCGGCCGTACGCGCGCGTGCCGTGCGGCTGCGCGGCGCACTGCGAGAGGCCGCGGCCTGGGCGCGCGAGGGCCTCCGGGAATCGCCCGACGACCCCTGCTGCCTCCTCGAACTCGCCCTCGCCGCCGCACAGTCGGGCGAGGTGACGACCACGCACGACGCCCCCACCGGACGTCCGGCGTCGGGTGAGGCGGCGACCTGGCTGGCGGCGGCACGCGGCGACATCGGCTCCGCCGTCCGGTCGATCACCGGCGACGATGTGCCGGCCCTTTACGACGCCGTACGCCTCGGCGCTCCCGCGAAGGCCGCCGTTCTGCTGCCCAGGGGCAGCGTGTTCGCCGCCCACGCGGACGCGCTCGCCCGCGGCGACGGAGCGGCCCTGGACCGTGCCGCCGAACGCCTCCAGGAGCGCGGCCTCCTGCTCTTCGCGGCCGAGGCGCACGCCCAGGCCGTACGGGCCCACCGCGACCCGCGCGCCGCCCGCACCTCCCGCACCCGCGCCGTCGCCCTGGCCCGCCGCTGCCAGGGCGCCCGCACTCCGGCCCTGTCCGGCCTCGTCCTCGGCGAGCTCACCGCCCGCCAACGCCAGATCGTCACCCTCGCCGCCGCAGGCCTCACCAACCGCCAGATCGCCGACCACCTCACCCTCTCCATCCGCACCGTCGGCAACCACCTCTACAGCGCCTACACCAGACTCGGCGCAAGCGACCGAGCGTCTTTGCCGTGGCTGGTGGAACCCCCGAACACACAACCGGCGTGAGCCAAGGCGCCCGGCAGGGGCGCGGGGCTGTATCGACATGCGGCTCCGCCGCGTGGGCGCGACCAGCCCCCACCGACCCGTACCCGAAGAGCAGCCAACCAGCGGAGCTAAGCCGCTCCGAACGCCGAGAACGCCCACCCCGTAGCCTGATGCACCGCGTCTCCCGGCAGCGCCCCCCGAGCGTCCCGCAGCGCCTCAGCCAGGGACAGACCGACGCTCAACCCCTTGTGCAGCGCGAGCATCAAAGGCACCACCGCCGCGTCGTTGACGGGCGCGCTGCTCGCCACGACGCCCGCCGTGCCCAGCGGCAGCAGCGCCGTGACGAGACCGAGGAGTTCGTCGGCGCCGACGGAGGCGAACCGGGCGGTGTCGCAGCTGGAGAGGATGATCCGGTACGGGCTGCGGTCCAGCCGCTCGAAGTCGTGCACGATGAGCGGCCCGTCGGCCATCCGCAGCGAGGAGAACAGCGGACTGTCCGCGCGGAACGTGCCGTGCGCGGCGATATGGGCCAGCGCCGCGCCGTCCAGTTCCTCCAGTACCCGCGGCACGCGCGCGTGGTCGTGCTCCAGAACCGTCGACTTGCCGTACCGGTCGGCCAGTTCCGGCACCTCCGCACCGCCGGTGGCGAGCCCCGGCCCGCGCACCAGGACATGACGGCCGGCCGGCGGCGGCCCGGTCTCCCGCGCCCGCAGCCAGCTGCTCGCCGACGGCGACACGCTCAGCACCCGCTCCCGCAGCGACGGCAGCAGCGCCCACGGCACCCGGTGCAGCCGGCCCGGCGGCACCACCACGACCGGACCGCACCCGAGCTGCGCCGCGGCCGGGCCGAGCAGCAGTTCCTCCAGCCGCCGCCCCGCCGCCTCCACCACCGGCAGCCGGCTCTCCGCCCCCGGGTGCGCCAGCCGCCGCAGCCCGGCCTGTACGTGCTCGGCCTCGACGACCGCGTCCGCGAGCAGCCCGGCCTCGTACCGCCTGACCCGCCCCTGCCCGCACAGCAGCACCTGGACGCGCCCGTCGAGCACCGCGAGTTCGACCAGCCGCACCTCGCCGAGCCGCTGAAGCAACCGGGCCGGGTCGAAGGAGGACCCGTCGCCGGGCGCGTCGCCGCGGATGTGCAGGGTGCGGGAGCGGATCTCCCGTTCCAGCCGCCGCTGTTCACGCTCCAGGGCCGGGACGGGCCGGGCCTCCATCCGGGCGGCCTCCGCGCGCGCGGCGATCTCCCGGTAGGCGGTGAGGCCGCGTTGCAGCGCCGGATCGGCGGGCGGCCGGGTGGGCGGCGCCGACAGCACGGTGGCCCGCCAGCGCTCGCTCCACACCAGCAGCTGCCGCGGCCCGCCGGAGCGCAGACTCGCCTGCTGGGCGAGCGCGGCCAGCTCGGCGCCCTGCTCCGTGGCGCGGGCCCGCAACTCCGAGGCGCCCAGCGTCATCCGGTGATCGTCGAGTACGTCGAGACCGCGCCGGCACGCCTGAAGCACCCGTCGGCCGGAACCGGCGGCCTGCGCGCGGAGCGCCTGCGCCGCCCAGCCCGTCAGCCGCGCCAGCGGCGGCCCGCTGTGCCGGCTGCGGGCGGCCACGGTCAAGTGCCGTTCCGCGTCGGTCCGCCAGCCCAGCGCGAGGGCGATCCGGCCCGCGAGCAGCGACGCCTCGGGCGCCGCCGGGGCGCCGAACGCGGCCAGCCGGTCCGCCACCGCCGCGGCGTCCGCGACGAGCCGGCCCGAGCACCGCCCGGCGGCCACCCGCGCGTCGATCAGCACCAGCCGGGCGTGCGTCTCCCACCAGGTGCGCCGCTGCGCCGCGAACAGCCGTACGGCCAGATCGGCGCGGGCGATCGCGGTCTGCGGATCGCCCGCGAGCCGTGCCGCGCGGGCGGCGGCCAGCAGCAGCTCCGCCTTCCGCGTGGACTGGCCGCCGATGCCGTCGAGCACCCCTGTCGCCGTGTCGGCCTCGGCGAGCGCCTCGGGGGCGAGACCGGCCGCCATCAGGACCTCGCAGCGCCGGATGTTGAGCATGAAGGTCGGTGTACCGAGCTTGGCGTACCGCTCCTCGGCCTGGTCCAGGAGCCGCAGCGCGGCCGGCACGTCTCCCGACCGGAACGCGGCCAGCCCCCGGCTCTCCACCGCGTCCGCCTTGTCGTGCTCCTGGCCGGTGGTGTCCCACAGCGCCTCGGCGGCGGTGAAGTCGGCCTCGGCCCGCTCCACCGCGCCCAGCGCCAGATGCACCGTCGCCCGCAGTGTCAGCGCCCGCGCCGTCCAGATGACGTCGTCGGCCTGCCGCAGCACGGGGATGGCCCGGCGTACGTCCTCCAGTGCCTCCCGGTGATGGCCCAGCACCCACCAGACGTAGGCCCGGCGGTACAGGACCCGCGCCCGGGTGAGTCCGGTGCCGCGCGCGACACCACGCTCGAACGCCTCCAGGCCCTGCCGGGTGCTGCCCGCGTGGACCAGCGCCACGCCGAGGGTGCCCAGGACGTCCGCCTCCCGGTCGGCCGAACCGGCACGGGCCGCCAGGTCACGGGCACGCCGCAGATGCCGTAGGGCGATCCGCAGGTCGCCGAAGTCCCGCTGCCACATGCCGATCACATGGTGGGCGACACTGGCGTGCAGCGGTGAGGGATCGTCGGCGAGCACCTGTTCCGCCCGCGCCAGAGCCTCTTTCGGTGAGGCGAACACCATCGGCAGCAGTTCGAGAACCGAGTCGCTTCCCGCCGTCACTCCAAGGATGGTAGTGGCCGCGGATACCCGCCACACCGGTTTGGCGCTGTATCAACCTACGGCTCACTGACTCTGACTGACGACCGATGCCTCAGTGGGAGGGGACACGCGATGGCACCTCAGCGATTCCATGAGCAGTTCGACCAGATCCAGCGCTCCATGCCCGACGTGCCGCTGGCGATGGGGCCGGACGACTCCGCCGAGTTCTTCTACGAGAAGGGCGTCGTCCTCGCCCGCGACGGTGCGGAGGCCCGGGTCGTCGAGGAGGCCGTGCGCACCCACTTCACCGAGTCCACCGGCCTCACTTCGGACCAGGTACGCCGGGCGGGCCCGGAGACCAACCGGTCGGGCATCACCCGCATCCGGGTCGGCGACCCCGGCCAGGGGGACCGCGGCGGGGACCGTGCCGTCGCGGGCGCCCTGCGTGCGGTGCGGGAGGCGGAGGGGCGTGCCGGACACCGGCTGGTCAGCCGCAACCACGTGGTGTCCATCGCCGTCAACGCCTGCCCCGGCGACGAGCCCGTGCCCGCCCGGCACACCCAGCCGCCCAACCCGGCCGCCGCCGAGGCGGACCACGACGCGGACACCGCCGTGCGAGTCCTCGTGATCGACACCGGACTCATGCGCGACTACCGGTCCTATCCGCTGCTCGCCCACACCCAGGGCGACGGCCAGATCAAGGAGACCGACGACGACGGGGTGCTCCAGCAGTACGTCGGCCACGGCACGTTCATCGCCGGACTCGTCGCCGCCGTCGCCCCCAACACGGACGTCACCGTCCGCAACACCCTCAACGACGCGGGCGCCGTCCTTGAGTCCGAGTTCGGCGAGAAGCTCTTCGAGGCCGTCGACCGGGACGGCTGGCCCGACGTCATCAGCCTGTCCGCCGGCACCTCCAACGGCCGTACCGACGGCCTCCTCGGCCTGGACGCCTTCATGCGGGAACTGCGCACCCAGCGCACCCTGCTCGTCGCCGCGGCCGGCAACAACGCCAGCGCCACGCCCTTCTGGCCCGCCGCCTACGCCGACCTGCCCGAGTACCGGGACGTCGTGCTGTCGGTCGGAGCGCTGCGCAGCGACGGCGAGTTCGGCGCCTGCTTCAGCAACCACGGCCCCTGGGTGAAGGTCTACGCTCCCGGCGAGCGCCTCACCAGCTCCCTCACCGGCTTCGACACACCCGTCCCGTACGTCTACCAGCACTCCACGTACGACGCCTGCCGGTACGGCTTCACCTACGCCTGTACCTGCGAACACCCCCGTCACGCGGGGATGTTGAGCGACGGCACCGGCAAGGCCGAACCCAACCGGGTGATGTTCGAGGGGTTGGCGCACTGGAGCGGCACCTCGTTCGCCACCCCTGTCGTCGCCGGCCTGGTCGCCTCCCACATGACGGCGCACAAGGAGACCGACCCGCGCGCGGCCCGGCGGCAACTGCTCGCGGCGAACACCGGATTCGCGGAGGTGCGCGGAGCGCATGTACCGGCGCTGCGGCCGCCGACCTGGCGTGCGGTGCCGGTCGTGCAGCGCTCCGTCGGCGCATGAGGACCGGAACCGCCCCTTCCGCGGCGTACGATGACTTGCCGTACACGAGGGGTGGGGCCGTGGACCGTGCAGATGTCGGCGTGCTCGTCCAGTCAGCCGTCGACGGCGACGCGGCGGCCTGGAAGGCGCTGGTGGAAGGGCTGAGCCCACTGGTCTGGTCCGTCGTGCGCGCGCATCGGCTCTCCGACGCCGACGCGCACGAGGTGTACCAGACCGTGTGGTTCCGGTTCGCCCAGCACCTCGGACGCATCCGGGAGCCCCAGAAGGCAGGGGCGTGGCTGGCCAGCACCGCACGGCACGAGTCCCTGAAGGTGCTCAGGAGCTTGAGGCGGCTGACTCCCACGGACGATGCCCAGCTCCTGGACCGGGCCAGCGAGGACCGTACGCCCGAGCAGTCGGTCATCGACTCGGAGGACGCCGCGGCGCAGACCGAGCGCGTCCGGCGGCTGTGGCAGGAGTTCGAGGAACTGGGTGAGCGCTGCCGCCAGTTGCTGCGGGTGCTGATGGCCACGCCGCCGCCCAGCTACCAGGAGGTGGCCGCCGCACTGGGTATCGCCGTGGGCAGCATCGGGCCGCTGCGCCAGCGTTGTCTGCGACGCCTGAGGGCCCGACTTGAGGGAGCGTTGTGAACGAGACCGACGACGAGCGCTTGGGCGGCGAAGAAGGGCCGGCCGAGGACCTGGCCGAGGACCTGGCCGAAGGCCTGCTGGACGAACTCCGCCAGGCCGCCGCCATCCTCGACCCGGTCCCGGCGGAGCTGCGGCGCAGCGCCGTCGAGGCCTACGCGCTGCGCGACCTCGACGCCCGGCTGGCCGAGCTGACGTTCGACTCGCTGGTCGACGCGATCCCGGTCAGGGGGGTCACGGACGCGCCGCGGATGCTGACCTTCCGCTCGGGGGACGTGACCGTCGACGTCGAGGTGACCGGGCAGGGTCTGCTGGGTCAGGTGCTGCCGCCGCAGTCGGCGAGCATCGAGGTGCTCAGCGGCCGGCCGGCGGCCTCCCCCACCACGCTCACCGCCGACGACCTGGGCCGCTTCACCAGCGACGCACCCCCGGCCGGGCCGTTCGCCCTCCGGCTGCGGACCGGCGGGCAGCTCGTGGTCACGGAGTGGCTGCGGGCCTGACGGGAGCGTTCCGGGAGCCGCGGCGGGGCGACGCAGCACGGCCACCGGCCCGACCGGGACGAACACGGACGCCGCCGAACGTCGTTGCGCTGCGCGTTTGCGAGGCGTGGTCGTCATTGCGCCCTGGCCATCGGGCGTGGGCGTGGCCGTCGTTCTGCGGCGTGGTCATTGGGCGTGGGCGTGGCCGTCGTTCTGCGGCGTGGTCATTGGGCGTGGGCGTGGCCGTCGTTCCGCCGCGCGTTTTACCGGTGTGGGCGCGGTCGTTGTTTTGCCGTGTTCTCACGGGGCGTGGGCGTCGTCGCGTCGGGCGCTCATCGGGCGTGGGCGGGCGTCGCTCTGCCGCGCTCTCCAGGCGCAGGCAAGGTCGGGACAGGCCTGCCACCGCACGGCACCCGTCGGGAGGCTCGCAGCCCCCGGGGCTCGCAGGTCGCGTGGCTCACCACGCGCACGGCAGGGTCTGCGGCCCGCGGATCATCGTCTTGCGGCGCCAGACGACCTGGTCGGCGGGGACGGCGAGCCGCAGCCCCGGCAGCCGGTCCAGCAGGGTGGAGATGAGCAGTTCGGTCTGCAGGCGGGCGAGGACGGCGCCGGTGCAGTAGTGCGAGCCGTTGCCGAAGGCCACGTGCGGGTTGGGGGCACGGTCGAGGTCGATCCGGTCCGGCTCCGGGAAGACCTCCGGGTCACGGTTGGCGGCCAGATAGGAGACGTAGACGGCGTCGCCCGCGGCGATGCGCTGCCCGCGCAGCCCGACGTCCTCCAGTGCGATGCGGGCCAGGCCGACCGAGCTGCGGTGCGGGATGTAGCGCAGCAGCTCGTCCAGGGCGGCATCCCGTACCTCGGGCCTGTTGCGCACCCCCTCCATCAGCTCGGGCCGGGTGAGCAGCAGGTACAGCATCTGGCCGCAGTTGTGGGTGACGGCCTCGCCGCCGATCTGCAGCGGACCGGCGAGGCCCACCGCCTCCGTCTCGCTGATCTCGCCGCGCCCGACGGCGGCGCCCAGCAGCGAGTACACGCCGTCGCCCCCGCGGCCACCCCCGCGGATCGTCTCCGTGATCCAGCTGTACATGCCGTTCTTCGCCTGCTCGGCGGCCTCGGCGCCGCCGGACGTGGAGATGATCTGCCGCGTCCAGGCGTGCACCTGCTCCCGGTCCGCCGCGGGTACGCCCATCACCTCGCTGACCAGGTTGATCGGGAAGGGCTCCAGCACCCGCTCGATGAGGTCCGCGGGCGGCCCGTCCTGGACGACTCCGTCCACCAGGCCGTCGAGGATCTCCTGCGCCCGGGGCCGCAGCCGCTTCATCGCGCCCACGGTGAACGCACCGGCTACGGCCTTGCGCAGCCGGTTGTGGTCGGGCTGGTCGGCGAAGGCCAGCGACCCCGGCCGCGGCTTGAAGTGCGGCGCCATTCGGGTCACCTGACGCTTCGTGACCTCCGCGCGGCCGAACCGCGGATCGTTGGTGATCATCTTCACGTCGTCGTAGCGGGTGGCCAGCCACGCCCACCCCTCGCCGTGCGGCAGCCGGATCCGGGTCAGCGGGCCCTCGCGCATGAGGTCCGCGAGGAACGGGTCGAAATCCGTTCCCTCCAGGTCGAGCGCGGGCCAGTCCCGTACCGGCGGCGGAGCCTGGTCGGTCAGCGTGGTGGTCATCTCCTCGGTCATGCCCCCACCCTCACCGCCACCGCGCCGCCTGTCGCGCGGGAGTGCTCCAGCCGGAGGCCAAGTGGCGCGCGCGGGTCGCCGGACGGGCGCCCGAACTCGCGTCACGCGGGGCGCGCTCGTCTTCCGTGCGTTCGTCTCCGTGCCGTGTCGGATCAGCGCGGTCGGATCAGCGCGGTCGGATCAGCGCGGTCGGGTCAGTGCGGTCGGATCAGCGCGGTCGGGTCAGTGCGGTCGGATCAGCGCGGTCGGGTCAGTGCGGCACGGCGTCGACCAGCCGCGCCAGCGCCGAGGCGAGCCGGGACAGCCCGGTACCGGCGGGCCCGCCCGGCTCCGTCATGTACGTGTCCCGGCGGATCTCCACCATCAGGGCGCTCACCCGCGGCTCGGTCCGGTAGAACTCCAGCGGCACATACGTACCGCTGAACGGGCTGTCGAGCCCCGTCTCCCCGAAGGCCTCCCGCGCGGCGGCCACCAGCTCGGGCGGCGTGTGGAAGGCGTCGGTGCCCAGGCAGACCGGCGGCCGTGGGCCCGCACCGTGCAGCTCATACGGCAGCGCGGTGCTCGGATAGGAGTGCACGTCGACGATCACGGCCCGGCCGGTCACGGCCAGCCGCTGAGCCACCGCGTCCGTCATGGCCTTCGCATACGGCCGGAAGTACCGGTCGAGCAGCGGCTCGGGGTCCGTGTCCGCGGGCCGCAGCACATCCCGGTGCGCCGTCCGCGTGTACACCGCGCCCATCCCCACGGCGAGCATCTCCTCCCGCCCGTCCGGAAACCGCTCCGGGTCGACGACCAGCCGGGAGAGCCGGTTGACGAACCGCCAGGGAGTGACCGCGGCCAACTCGGCAGCCACGTCGGCGAGTTCCCGCGTATGCGCATCGGTGATGTGGTCCAGCTCCCGCTCCAGCGCCTCGTCGTCCAGCACGATGCCGCAGCGCACATCGGACGGCATGTCCCGCGCTCCGTGCGGTACATGGAGGATCACGCAGGAGCCGGCGGCGCCGGGGAGTAGTTCGAAAGGGGGCGGCGAGGGGTGGGGCATCGGGCGGCTCCCGGGCAAGGCCGTCAGGCTGCGGGCGGCGGTGAAGCTGTGGGCAGTGGTGCCACGAGGCCGTCGCCCACCCGGCAGGCCGCGGGCAGATTCAGCTCAGCTGCGGGCAGGCCCGGCCAAGCTGCGGGCATGCGTGCCGCCCGAGGCGGCACGGGTGGGCGCAGGCGGCACCCCGTCGGCGCCGGGCTGCGCAACCCGCCCCCGAGCACCCCCGCACCGCCCGGCGATGAGACATGGCCCCGCCCCGGCCGGGCGACCCCGGCCGGGGCGGAACACACAAGCGGACCCGAACGCCCCTTGGCGTCAGCTCAGCGACGCGAGCGCCTCGTTCCATGTGGCGGACGGGCGCATGACCGCGGCGGCCTTGGCCGGGTCGGGCTGGTAGTAGCCGCCGATCTCGGCGGGGGAGCCCTGGACGGCGTTCAGCTCGTCGACGATCTGCTGCTCGTTCGTGGTGAGCGTCTCGGCGAGCGGCGCGAAGGCCTTCGCCAGGTCGGCGTCGTCGGTCTGCTGGGCCAGCTCCTGCGCCCAGTACAGGGACAGGTAGAAGTGGCTGCCGCGGTTGTCGATGCCGCCGACACGACGGGTCGGGGACTTGTCCTCGTTGAGGAAGGTCGCCGTGGCGCGGTCCAGGGTGTCGGCGAGGACCTTCGCGCGCGGGTTGCCGGTGGTCGTCGCGTACTGCTCCAGGGCCGGAACCAGCGCGAAGAACTCGCCGAGCGAGTCCCAGCGCAGGTAGTTCTCCTTGACCAGCTGCTGGACGTGCTTGGGCGCCGAACCGCCGGCGCCCGTCTCGAACAGGCCGCCGCCCGCCATCAGCGGGACGACCGACAGCATCTTGGCGCTGGTGCCCAGCTCCAGGATCGGGAACAGGTCGGTGAGGTAGTCACGCAGCACGTTGCCGGTCACCGAGATGGTGTTCTCGCCCCGGCGGATGCGCTCCACCGACAGCTTGGTGGCCTCGACCGGAGCCAGGACGCGGATGTCCAGGCCCTCGGTGTCGTGCTCCGGCAGGTACGCGTTGACCTTGGCGATCAGCTGCGCGTCGTGGGCGCGGGTTTCGTCGAGCCAGAACACCGCCGGGTCGCCGGTGGCGCGGGCGCGGGTGACGGCCAGCTTCACCCAGTCCTTGATCGGCGCGTCCTTGGTCTGGCAGGCGCGGAAGATGTCACCGGCGGAGACGGTCTGCTCCAGGACGGCGTTGCCGTTCTGGTCGACCAGCCGGACCGTACCCGTGGTCTGGATCTCGAAGGTCTTGTCGTGGCTGCCGTACTCCTCGGCCTTCTGCGCCATCAGACCGACGTTCGGGACCGTGCCCATGGTCGACGGGTCGTAGGCGCCGTTGGCGCGGCAGTCGTCGAGCACGGCCTGGTAGACACCGGCGTACGACGAGTCCGGCAGCACCGCGAGCGTGTCGGCCTCCTGGCCGTCCGGGCCCCACATGTGACCGGAGGTGCGGATCATGGCCGGCATGGAGGCGTCCACGATCACGTCGGACGGCACGTGCAGGTTGGTGATGCCCTTGTCGGAGTCGACCATCGCCAGCGCCGGGCCCTCGACCAGCTCGGCGTCGAAGGAGGCCTTGATCTCGGCGGCCTCGGGGAGCGACTCGATGCCCTTGAGGATGCCGCCCAGACCGTCGTTCGGGGTCAGGCCGGCCGCGGCGAACGTCTCGCCGTACTGCGCGAAGGTCTTCGGGAAGAAGGCGCGTACCACATGGCCGAAGACGATCGGGTCGGAGACCTTCATCATCGTGGCCTTGAGGTGCACGGAGAACAGCACGCCCTCGGCCTTGGCCTTGGCGACCTGTGCCGTCAGGAACTCGCGCAGCGCGGCGACGCGCATCACGGAGGCGTCGACGACCTCGCCCTCCAGGACGGGCACCGACTCGCGCAGGACGGTGGTGGAGCCGTCGTCGCCCTTGAGCTCGATCCGGAGCGAGCCCGCCTCGGAGATCACGGCGGACTTCTCGGTGGAGCAGAAGTCGTCCACGCCCATCGTGGCCACGTTGGTCTTGGACTCGGAACTCCAGGCGCCCATGCGGTGCGGGTGGTTCTTGGCGTAGTTCTTCACCGAGGCGGGGGCACGGCGGTCGGAGTTGCCCTCACGCAGGACCGGGTTCACCGCGGAGCCCTTGACCTTGTCGTAGCGGGCCTGGATCTCCCGCTCCTCGTCGGTCTTCGGGTCGTCCGGGTAGGCCGGCAGCGCGTAGCCCTGGGCCTGCAGCTCGGCGACCGCGGCCTTGAGCTGCGGGATGGACGCCGAGATGTTCGGCAGTTTGATGATGTTGGCCTCGGGCGTCTTGGCCAGCTCGCCCAGCTCGTGCAGGGCGTCCGGGATGCGCTGGTCCTCGGTGAGGTACTCCGGGAACACCGCCATGATGCGGCCGGCCAGCGAGATGTCCCGGGTCTCCACGGCGACACCCGCCTGCGAGGCGTACGCCTGGACCACCGGCAGGAAGGAATACGTTGCCAGGGCAGGGGCCTCGTCAGTGTGCGTATAGATGATGGTCGAGTCAGTCACCGGGTGCTCCGCTCCACGTCTGCAACATTGCTCGACATCAAGATATCTCGTGATCGACCCGGGCTCGACAGGGGTCCTCGCACGGTTTCGCGGATCCCGTGCGTCTGCCGGGAGATCCAGCGCGTCCGAATCGTGTGGTCGTGCGTGGTGACCGCCACATCCCATGGTCCGCTTCGGCTCGGGCGGCCGGGCGGCCGGGCGGCCGGGCGGCCGGGTGGCCGGCCCGGGCTGCCGGGCCGCCGCGGCCCGGAGGTCTCAGGCGACCCCGTCCACCCGAACCTCGGCACTCAGTCGAGCCGGGCGGCGGGGATGTCGTCCGGCGCGATCCCGGTCCCCGTGTCCTCGGGGCTGCGCTGCTGCGGAATCGCCACGGAACCCCGCTGCAACGCCACCGTCCGCGCGGGCGCCGGAATGCGGATGCCCTCCGCGCGGTACCGCTTGTGCAGCTGCTTGATGAACTCGTGCTTGATCCGGAACTGGTCGCTGAACTCGCCGACG
This sequence comes from Streptomyces blattellae, assembly GCF_009709555.1. Lineage (GTDB taxonomy): Bacteria > Actinomycetota > Actinomycetes > Streptomycetales > Streptomycetaceae > Streptomyces > Streptomyces blattellae. The sequence continues at coordinate 30,613 of NZ_WJBG01000217.1, forward strand.
CCGAGGATGACGGTGAAGCCGATACGGGAGTCGCCGAAGGTGTGGAAGCGGACCAGCGGCTCGTGTTCGGGGACGGCGCCCTCGATCTCGGTCATCACCTCGGTGACGACCTCGCAGGTGACCCGCTCGACGTGGTCCAGGTCGCTGTCGTAGGCGACTCCCACCTGGACCAGGATCGTCAACTGCTGCTCGGGACGCATGAAGTTGGTCATGTTCGTCTTCGCGAGTTCGCCGTTGGGGATGACGATCAGGTTGTTGGAGAGGGCGCGGACCGTCGTCTGCCGCCAGTTGATGTCCTCGACATAGCCCTCCTCGCCGCTGGCCAGGCGGATGTAGTCGCCGGGCTGGACGGTCTTCGAGGCGAGGATGTGGATGCCCGCGAAGAGGTTGGCGAGCGTGTCCTGGAGGGCCAGGGCGACCGCCAGACCACCCACACCGAGGGCGGTGAGCAGCGGTGCTATGGAGATGCCCAGCGTCTGCAACACCACCAGGCAGCCGATCGCCAGGACCACGACCCGGGTGATGTTGACGAAGATCGTCGCCGATCCGGCGACTCCGGAGCGGGCCTGGGTGACGGTCCGGATCAGTCCGGCGACCAACCGGGCCGCCGCGACCGTCACGACCAGGATGAGCAGGACGGTCAGACCCTGGTTGACGTTGTGATGAACCGTCCTGGTCAGCGGCAGCGCCGTCGCCGCGACCGCCGCGCCGCCCACCACCGACGACCACGGCACCACAGTGCGCAGTGCGGAGACGATGACCTCGTCGCCGGTCCAGCGGGTGCGGTCCGCGTGCCCGCCCAGCCAGCGCAGCAGCATGCGCAGCAGGAACGCCGCCAGCAGACCCGCGGCCATCGCGATGCCGGCGACGATCAGGTCGTGCGTGGTGAGGTCGCGATTCACCGGTCACCTCCGGTGCGAAGATCCGCGGGGACGTTCCTCGCCGACGGCCGGATGTGAAGTCTCGTCACGTGTTTCACCTGCTCGCTTCCGTGATGTGCGCCTCGCGCCGGACGGCCCTTCGATGTCCGGCGCGACCGCTCATCCTGCCGTACCGGGCACTGGAGTTCGTATCTGGTCCGACGGCCGGATCGCACAGCTCAGCCGCTTCCCCGGCCGGTTCCCCCTGTTCCCGGTGTCCTCGCCGTACGCCGCTGTGGTGGGCGTTCCGTACGAACGCCGGGCGGCGCACCACCACAGCGTGGCGAGGGCGGGTACGACGGTGAGTGCGGTGGAGGCGTCGTCCATTGTGTCGAGCGTCACCGGCGACGACCGGGGCAGCGGGCGGCACCGGCAGCCCCAACGCCAGCCCCACCGCGACCAGTCCGGCTGCCGGTAGGGAGGGGAAGGCGAGCGAGCCGCCCCACAGGTGAGGACGATGGCGCGCAGCTTCCGTACGGGCAGCAGGACCGGCAGCGCCACGGCGGCCACCACGCCGCTGCCGATCAGGAGCGGCCCCAACGCGCCGTCCGGCAGGAGCGAGCCGATCTGCAGCGCGTGCGGGAAGGCGATCAGCAGGGCCGTCAGCAGGCCCACACGGGCGATCGACTCCGGCGGCAGACAGCGGGCGGGCGCGGCGGAGGAGCGGGCCGGCGGAACGCCGCACACCGCCATGAACCGCAGACTGACCGCGCCGGCCCCGAGGCCGGTCGGCAGCAGGTGGTTGGCGGTGCCCGCCGCGAACTGCGTGGCCGGCAGCCGCCGTACCGGCAGCCGCTCGACGAGCGCGCCCTGCCGGGCGGCGGACGCCGCGACCCAGGTGCCGCAGGTGGCCGCGCCCGCGGCCGGCAGCCACGGCCACTCGGCGCGGCGCAGATGTCCGAAACCCTCCACGAGCACGGACCAGTGGCGCACGGCGGCCCACAGCACGAGCGCGAGCGGGACCAGCATCAGGATCTGCCGGTACGGGAGGCGCCCGAGGCCTCGGGGGCGACGCACGACCATCACAGCGGGAGAGGTTTTCCACGTCAGGTCAACTGCAGGTTGCGGGCGTGGAGACGGCGGCTGACACGCCGGGCACGGCATCACATCCGTCCTGCGCGCGGACGGTGCCGATACGGCGTTGACCTCAAGGATGGTTGAGGTTCTACGGTCCCTCTCATGAGTATCGAGATCACGGCCTGGACACAGCTGCAGAGTGTCATGAGCGCCCAGGAGCGCCGTCCCCTCGCCCGCGCGACGCTGCGCCGGATCGGCGCGTTCGCCCGCCCGCACCGGGCGCGGATAGCGCGCTTCGTGGTGCTCGGGGTGGTGACGGCCCTGCTGGCCGTCGCCACACCCGTCCTGGCCGGCGGCGTCGTGGACGCGATCGTGACGGGCGGCGACGAGACGACCGTCGTACGCCTTGCGCTTCTCATCGCGCTGATCGCGGTCGTCGAGGCGGCATTCGGCATCCTCGGCAGGCGGTTGTCGGCGACGCTCGGGGAGGGGCTCATCCTGGATCTGCGGACGGCTGTGTTCGATCATGTGCAGCGCATGCCGGTCGCGTTCTTCACCCGCACTCGTACGGGAGCGCTCGTCAGCCGTCTCAACAACGATGTGATCGGTGCGCAGCGGGCGTTCAGCAACACCCTGTCCGGCGTGGTCAGCAACCTCGTCACCCTCGTGCTCACCCTCGCCGTCATGCTCACCCTCTCCTGGCAGATCACGCTGCTCTCGCTCGTCCTGCTGCCGGTGTTCGTCGTCCCCGCGCGGCGGATGGGCAGCCGCATGGCCCGTATGCAGCGGGAGGCGGCGGCGCTCAACGCGGCGATGGGCACCCGGATGACCGAGCGGTTCTCGGCGCCGGGCGCCACCCTCGTCAAGCTCTTCGGCCGCCCGGAGGAGGAGTCCGAGGAGTTCGCGGCCCGCGCCCGCCGGGTCCGGGACATCGGCGTACGGACCGCCACGGCCCAGTCTGCGTTCATCACCGCCCTCACCCTGGTGTCGGCCCTCGCGCTCGCCCTCGTCTACGGCCTCGGCGGCTGGTTCGCCCTGCGCGGCACGCTGGAGCCCGGTGCCGTGGTCGCGCTGGCGCTGCTGCTGACCCGCCTCTACGCGCCGCTGACCGCCCTCGCCGGCGCCCGGGTCGAGGTGATGAGCGCCCTGGTCAGCTTCGAGCGGGTCTTCGAAGTCCTCGACCTGAAGCCGCTGATCGAGGAGAAACCGGACGCGCGACAGGTGCCCGACGGCCCGGTCTCCGTCGCCTTCGAGGACGTCCGCTTCGGCTATCCCTCCGCAGACAAGGTCTCCCTGGCCTCCCTGGAAGAGGTCGCCGCACTCGACACCCGCGGCGGCGACGAGGTCCTGCACGGCATCTCCTTCCGCGCCGAACCCGGCCAGACCGTCGCCCTCGTCGGCTCCTCCGGCGCCGGAAAGTCCACCATCGCCCAACTGCTGCCGCGCCTGTACGACGTCGACGAGGGAGCCGTCCGCATCGGCGGCGTCGACGTCCGTGACCTGAGCGCCGACTCCCTGCGCTCCGCCCTCGGCATGGTCACGCAGGACGGCCACCTCTTCCACGACACCGTCCGCGCCAACCTGCTCCTCGCCGCCCCCGCCGCGACCGAGGACGACCTGTGGGACGCCCTGCGCCGCGCCCGCCTGGCCGACCTCGTACGGTCCCTGCCCGACGGCCTCGACACGGTCGTCGGCGAACGCGGCTACCGCCTCTCCGGCGGAGAACGCCAGCGCATGACCATCGCCCGGCTGCTCCTGGCCCGCCAGCGCGTCGTCATCCTCGACGAGGCCACCGCCCACCTGGACAACACCTCCGAGGCCGCCGTCCAGGAGGCACTGGCGGAGGCCCTTGAGGGACGGACCGCCGTCGTCATCGCCCACCGGCTGTCGACCGTGCGCGCCGCGGACCTGATCCTGGTCGTCGAGGCCGGCCGCATCGTGGAGCGCGGCACACACGAACAACTGCTGGCGACGGGCGGACGGTACGCGGAGCTGTACCGGACACAGTTCGAGCCCGGCGATGTGACGGAGGCCGCGGCGGCGTAGGCCCACCCCAATCTCAGAGCCTTCTGATGTCGCGCCGCTAGCGTCCGGCCCATGGCACGCGATTACCTGATCATCGGGGCCGGACCGGCCGGACTTCAGCTCGCTGCTCAACTGGAACGCGACGGACGCGACTACGCCGTCCTGGAGCGGGGGGACGGGCCAGGAACCTTCTTCACCACATTCCCCAGACACCGCCAGCTGATCTCGATCAACAAGGTGAACACCGGGTACGAGGATCCGGAGCTGCGGCTGCGGATGGACTGGAACTCGCTGCTCAGCGACGACCCGGAGCTGCTGTTCACCCGGTACAGCGAGCGCTACTTCCCCCGCGCGGACGACCTGGTCCGCTATCTGGCCGACTTCGCCGACCGCACCGGCGTCCGCGTCGAGTACGGCACGGAGGTCGTCCAGGTCTCCCGGACGGACGATGCCTTCACCGTCCTCGACCACACCGGACGGACCTGGCGGGCCCGGCGGCTCGTCGTGGCGACCGGCGTCTCCCGGCTCAACGTGCCGCCCATTCCCGGCATCGAACTCGCCGAACGCTACGACGAGTTCGACACCGACCCGGCGTCCTTCACGGGCCGGCGGGTGCTGATCGTCGGCAAGGGCAATTCCGCGTTCGAGACCGCCGACGCCCTCATGGAGAAGGCCGCGGTCATCCACGTCGCAGGCCCGCACTCGCTCAAGATGGCCTGGAAGACCCACTTCGTCGGGCATCTGCGGGCGGTGAACAACAACTTCCTGGACACCTACCAGCTCAAGTCGCAGAACGCCGTTCTGGACGGCACCGTGGAGACCATCGAGAAGTGCGCCGACGGCGGTTTCCGGGTGGTGTTCCGCTACGCCCGGACCACGGAACGGCTCCGCGAACTCCACTACGACCGGATCATCGCGTGCACCGGCTTCCGCTTCGACGCGGGGGTCTTCGACGAGACCTGCCGCCCCGCGCTCGTCATCGACGACCGGTTCCCCGAGCAGACCCCCGCCTACGAGTCGGTGAACGTCCCGGACCTCTACTTCGCCGGCACACTGACCCAGCAGCGGGACTTCAAGAAGTCCACCAGCGGCTTCATCCACGGCTTCCGCTACGGAGTACGCGCCCTGTACCGCATCCTCGCCTCCCGGTACCACGACACACCCTGGCCCGCCCAGCCGCTCACCGCGGAACCGGAGGCGATCGCCGACGCCATCGTCGCCCGCGTCAACCGCTCGTCCGGCCTGTGGCAGCAGTTCGGGGTCCTCGGCGACGTGGTCGCGGTCGACGGCGACCAGGTCCTCTACCAGGAGGAGGTCCCGCTCGACCACGTCACCGACGGCGGTCTCGGCCCCGCCGCGCACCGGTTCGTCGTCGACCTGGAGTACGGGCCCGCGCACGACCACGTCGACCCGTTCGACGTCACCGTCCCGCGCGTGACGGAGAACGATGTCGAGCACTCCATGGACTCCACCTACCTCCACCCCGTCGTACGCCACTACCGCGACGGCGTCCTCGCCGGCACCCATCACCTGGCGGAGAACCTGGAGAACGAGTGGGACATCCCTCAGGTGCACCAGCAGCCGCTCACCGCGTTCGTGAAGGCCTGTCTTGGCTGAGCTGTTCCCCGGCGGCGTACTGGACCTCCTCGACGCGGCGGGCGACCGCCCGGTGTTCGAGCACGCCGACCGGGTGGTCTCCGGGGCCGGGCTCCTGGCGTCGGTACGGCGTGCGGCGAACGGTCTGCGGAAGCACGGCGTCGGACCCGGGGACGGCGTGGCCGTCCTGCTCGGCGTGAGCCCCGAGGCGTTCGCCGCAATCACCGCCGCCCATGTCGTCGGCGCCCGCGTCGTCGGCGTACGACCGGGCCTGACGGAGCGTCAGCAGAACCACCTCCTGGCGGACGTCGCCTTCCGGGTCACCGAACGGGCCGACGGCCGGGCAGCGCCCCCAGCCGGGAGCGGGGGAGCGACCGGTGGGCGAGCGACCAGCCGCAACGCGCCCGCAGACGACCGGCGGCCCGCGGAGCGCCTCGCACTCGACGACCTGCTCTCGGCGGCAGACGACGGCGCCCCGCCCCGGGTCACGGCACGGCCGCAGGACATCGCCCGGCTCATCCACACCAGCGGCAGCACCGGCGTCCCCAAGGCCTGCACCCAGACCTACGCGGCGATGACCGCGGCCTGGACGCTCCGGCCGGACGACTGGCCGCCCGCCATCCGTGAACTCGCCGCCCGCCTGGACAGGTTCCTGGTGTTCGGGACCCTGGCGAGTCAGGTGATGATGGAGTACGGGCTGCTCACACTCGCCGCCGGCGGCACCCTCGTCACCGCCGACCCGCCGGCCTTCCCCGACGCCCTCGTGCGGCACCGGGCGACCGCCGGCGTGATCACCGTGGCCCGTCTGGCGAAACTCGTGGCGAGTCAGCGCGATTCACCCGTGGACCTCAGCGGACTGCGCGCGCTGATGGTGTCCGGGTCCCCGATGGAGCCGGGGCGGCTGCGCGAGGCCGCCGACGTGCTCGGACCGGTCGTCTTCCACGGGTACGGCCAGACCGAGACCGGCACGATCTCCATGGCCACCCCCGCGGACGAGCCCGGCTCGCTGGGCGTGCCGCCCGTCGACCTGGAGGTCCGGGACCCCTCCGGCCGCCCCGTCCCGCCCGGCGCCGACGGCGAGCTCTACGTCCGGACCCCGTCGCAGAGCACCGGCTACTGGCGGGAACCCGCCCTCACCGCCGAGGTGTTCACCGACGGCTGGGTGCGCACCCGCGACCTCGGCCACCTCGACGCCGGGGGCCGGCTGTGGCTCACGGGACGAACCCGCGACGTGATCATCGTCAACGCCAACCTGTACTACGCCGGACCCATAGAGCGGCTGCTCGCCACCGACCCCGCGGTGGCCGAGGCGTATGTCGTCGCCGTACCCGACGACGACACCGGGGAGAGCGCCCACGCCTTCGTCGTGCCCGCCGCCGGTCACGCCCCGGACCTCGGCGCACTGCGCGCGCTGGTGGCGGCGAACCTGGGCCGGGCGTGTGCGCCGACCCGGCTCACCCTCATCGAGGAGGTGCCGCTCACGCCGGCCGGAAAGCCCGACAAGCGGCGGCTCGCAGCCGGGGGTGATCAGGGGGACGTACGCCATGGCCCCCAGGGCGTGTTTCGAAAGTCCCGCCGTCCACCGGATTTCAGAGAGCTCTGAGATTGCCCGCCTACGTTTCCGGGGGTGCTCACCACGACGGACACCGTATCGCTCACTGGTCCTCTGGACTCCGCCGCCCTGCGCCGCGCGGCGGCCCCGCTCACCGTCACCGTGGACGACCAGGTCCGCGTGCGCGTCGACCGGGGCCGGCACCTCTTCAACGCACTGCGGCACGGCGACGGAGGCGAGGAGCGCCGGATCTACGGCGCCACCACCGGCTTCGGCGCACTCGTGGGGTACGCCGGCCGCGCGGACGAGGCCGACCAGTGCGACAACACCCTGGCCCATCTCGGCGCGGGCCAGGGCCCCGACCTGGCGCAGGAGATCACGCGTGCCGCTCTGCTGCTGCGCACCTGGTCCCTCGCCCAGGGCGTCTCCGGCGTGTCCACCGAGGTCGTCGACCGGCTCGCCGCGATGTTCGCCACCACGTTCTCGCCCGCCGTTCCCCGCTACGGCTCCGTCGGCGCGAGCGGCGACCTGATCCCGCTCGCCTACGCCACCCAGGCGCTGCGCGGCCGGGGGCACGCCTACCTGGACGGCCGCCGCATCCCGGCCGCCGACGCCCTGACGGCCGCCGGACTGAGCCCGCTCGTGCTGGACGGCCGCGACGCGCTCGCTCTGGTCAACGGCACCTCCGTCACCTCCGCGGCCCTGGCTCTGGCCCGCGACGCCGTGCGCGCCGCCCACCGCTCGCTCACCGCGCTCACCTGCCTGCTGGCCGACCTCCTCGGCTGTGACGCCGGCTTCCTCGACGCGGACCTGCTGCGCGCCTACGGCCACGCCGGCGCGACCGACGCCGGCGCGCGCATGCGGCGGACGCTCGCCGGCACCACGCCCTCGGCCACCCGGCCGCTGCAGGAGCCGTACAGCATCCGCTGCTCCCCGCAACTGCTCGGCGCGGCGGAGGACGCGCTGCGCTACGTCGACGGTGTGGTCGCCGCGGACCTCGGCGGCGTCAGCGACAATCCGCTGTTCTTCCCCGACGACGAGGAGGGGATGCCGGGGAAGCCGGGGAAGGTGGTGCACGGCGGAAACTTCTTCGGGCAGCCCGCCGCCTTCGCCGCCGACCTGCTCGCCTCCGTCACCGCCCAGTTGGGCAACCTCGCCGAACGCCAGCTCGACCTCCTGGTGGACCCGGCGCGCAACGGAGGCCTGCCGCCGATGCTCGCCACCACGCCGGGCGCCCAGCACGGCCTGCAGGGCGTGCAACTGGCCACCACCGCGTTCGTGGCGGAGATCCGCCGCGCCGCGGCACCGGCCGCCATGCAGAGCCTGCCGACGAACCTGCACAACCAGGATGTCGTCCCGTTCGGCACCCAGGCGGCCCTGCGCTCCTACGACATGGCGGAGCTGCTCGGCCTGCTGTGCGGGTCGCTGGCACTCGGCCTGCGCCAGGCCGTCCACGTCGGAGCCCGCCGCCCCACCGCGCCCCGGTGCGGCAGACTCCTGGACGCGCTCGTCGACGCGATCCCTCCGGTCGAGCCGGACCGCCCGCTGGACGCCGACGTGCGCGCCGCGGCACGCCTGCTGGTCACGTACGACCTGCCCTGACCGGACGCGCCTGGGCCGGGGCGGGCGGGGCGGGAGCGCACTCCGGGAGCCGGATGGTGAACCGGGCGCCGCGTCCCGGGCGGCCGACGGCGACGACCGTGCCGCCGTGGTGCGTGACGACCTCGCGCAGCAGCGCGAACTCCCGCGCGGCGAGGGCGATCCGCTCGCCGTCGGCCAGTTCGACCTCCCGGTGGCCGACGTACAGGTGGCCCGAGCCGATCCTCAGGACGTCGGTGACGTCGAGCGCTCTTCGGCACAACGCCCTTAACCGGGCACTCAGCTCGTCGAGTTCGAACGGCTTGACCAGGTAGTCGTCGGCACCGGCGTCCAGCCCGTCGACCCGGTCGTGCACGGCGCCCATCGCGGTCAGCACCAGCACCGGAGTGCGCACCGCACGGGACCTCAGCCGTCCCAGCAGGTCGAGGCCGTCCAGTGCCGGCAGGCGGCGGTCGACGACGAGCACGTCGTACTGCCGCGTGAGGCCGAGATGCAGGCCCCGCTGGCCGTCGGTCGCGACGTCTACCGCATACCCCTCGTCCCGCAGTACCTCGAAGAGCATGGTGACCAGTTCACGGTCGTCCTCGACCAGCAGCAGCCGCCAAGGATCCCGCTCATGCCCCTGCGCCATCGTCTGACTCCCCTCGCCCCCGCGTCGCCTATCAACGCCCTTGCCTGACGCGGAAGTTCCCGGCCGCGGGCGCCGAGGGGAGGGACACCACTTGGCTCAGCGGTTCACGGCGAAGGCGTCGTCGGTGTCGGCCAGTACACGCAGGATGTTGTCCGAGGCGAGGGCACGTAGTTCGGCGGGGGACCAGCCGCGTGCGGCGAGTTCGTCGAACAGGGCCGGATAGCGGGACACGTCGGCGAGTTCTGGTGGCAGGGCCGGGGTGCCGTCGTAGTCGCCGCCGAGTCCGACGTGGGCGATGCCCGCCACCTCGCGTGCGTGGTCGATGTGATCGGCCACCTGGGCGACCGTCACCAGTGGCCGTTCTGTGCGGTCGCGTTCCTCCCGGGGCAGCTTCGACCAGGCCCAGTGCTCGCCGGACACGAACGACGGCACGAAGGTCAGCATGATGACTCCGCCTCCGGCTGCGGCACGGGCGAGCACGTCGTCGGGCACGTTGCGCGGATGGGGGTTGACGGCAGCGCACGACGAGTGACTGAAGATCACCGGTGCTTCGGCGATGTCGAGGGCGTCGTTCATGGTGGCCACGGAGACATGAGAGAGGTCGACCAGCATGCCGAGGCGTTGCATCTCCCGGACGATCTGTCGTCCCCGGTCGGACAAGCCGTTGTTTCGGGGGGTGTCCGTGGCCGAGTCGGCCCACGACGTGTTGTCGTTGTGGGTCAGGGTGAGATAGCGCACGCCGAGCCGCGCGAAGGATCGCAGTACGGCGAGGTCGTCGCCGATGGAATGCCCGCCTTCCGCGCCGAGCAGTGAGGCGATGCGTCCGTCTTCGATGGCCTGCCTGGCTTCTGTGGCGTTCCAGGCCAGTCGCAGGTCCTCAGGGTGACGGGCTACCAGGCGGTGCACCAAGTCGATCTGCTGGAGTGTGCTCCGTACGGGGTCGGGGTCCTTGCAGTCAACGTAGACGGCCCAGAACTGGCCGCCCACTCCGCCGGCACGCAGCCGCGGCAGGTCCGTATGGAACTCCGGGACTGATCCGGTGAAGTCCACGACGGAAGAGTCGCGGTGGACGCGATAGGCCCACGGCAGGTCGTTGTGACCGTCGAAGACCACCGGAGGGATGGCGGCACGGTCGCGTACGACGGCGGCGAAGTTCGCCACCAGTTGCCGGGCTGTGCGGGCGGACTCCGGTTCCGTCTGCTCGGCGCGGGCGCGCAGGGCCCGCAGGTCGAGTCCGTCATCGGCGAGTGCGGCTTCGTCCCACTGGGTGAGCCGTTCGGCGCCGACCTCCGGGTGGAACTGCACGCCCCAGGCCCGCTCGCCCAGCCGGAAGGCCTGCACCGGGCACTGTGCGCTCTGTGCGAGATGAACGGCCCCGGGTGGAAGCGCGGTGATCTGGTCCCGATGGTTCTGTATCGCGTGGAAGAAGTCGGGCACGTTGTGCAGGAGCCGGTCGTCGAGGGCCGCGGGGCGCAGCGTGATGGGACAGGATCCCCGTTCGGGTGTTCCGTGGTCGCCGTCGACGGTGCCGCCGTGGGCGGACGCCAGCAGCTGGGCCCCCAGGCAGATGCCGAGCAGAGGGACTCCGCTGTCCACCGTGCGCCGGGCGAGTCGGCGCTCGCGCGGCAGCCAGGGGTGGCGGGCGTCGTCGTCAGGCAGGAACCCTCCACCGAGCAGCACCACGGCGTCGTATCCGTCGGGTGTGTCCGGGGCGTCGGCACCGTCGATCTCCACCGGAGTCAGGCCCTCATCCCGCAGCCACGGGCTCAGACGTCCGGGGCCGCTGCGTTCGGCGTTGCGCACAACGAGAACGCGAGGTGCGGGCGTGGGGCGCGTGGTCACTTGTGCACACCCTTTCCAGGGATCGCGTCGATGAGTTCCCGGGTGTAGGGATCGGCCGGATGACCGAAGATGGCCTCCGGGGTGCCTTGTTCGACCACGCGTCCCTTGCGCATCACCAGGACGTGGTGGGAGACCAGCCGCACCACGTCGAGATCGTGGCTGATGAACAGGTAGCCCAGGCCCAGCTCGCGCTGGAGCTCGACCATGAGGTCGAGGATCTGCTCCTGGACCAGTACGTCCAGCGCTGACACGGCTTCGTCCATCACGATCAGCCGTGGCTTGAGAGCAAGGGCGCGGGCGATGGCCACTCGCTGCCGCTGGCCGCCCGACAGTTCGTGCGGGTACCGGTCGGCGCAGGACGCGGGCAGCGCGACCTGGTCCAGCAGTTCGACCACGGTGGCCCGGTGGTCGGTGCGACTGCCGCCGATGCCGTGAACGCGCAGCGGCTCGGCGACGATCCGGGCGATGGTGTGGCGCGGGTCGAGGGAGGCGTACGGGTTCTGGAAGACGGGCTGGACGGCCTTGCGGAACGGCAGCAGACGCCGGCCTTTCAGCCTGGTGATGTCGGAGTTGTCGAAGTGCGCCTCGCCGCTGTCGCAGTCCTCCAGACGCAGCGCGATGCGTGCCGTGGTGGATTTGCCGGATCCGGACTCGCCGACGATGGAGACGGTGCGGCCCGGCAGCACGCTCAAGCTGACGCCGTCGACGGCTCGCAGCGGCTCACGGCGGCCGCGCAGCCGGTAGTCCTTGGAGACGCCGCGCAGCTCCAGCAACGGCGTGGGTCCGCCGCGCGCGGCGTCCTCCGTCACCGGCGTGACCTTGGCCCGTGCCATGCCGGGGGCCGCCGCGAGCAGCCGGCGCGTGTACGCGTCCTGGGGATCGTCGATGACCGTGCGGGAAGGGCCGGTTTCGACGACACGGCCGTTGTGCATCACCACCACGCGGTCGGCCCGTTCGGCGGCGAGGGCGAGGTCGTGGGTGATGAGCAGCACGGAAGTGCCCAGGTCGCGGGTGAGTTCGGCCATCTGATCGAGCACCAGGCGCTGTACCGTGACGTCGAGCGCGGAGGTGGGTTCATCCGCGATCAGGACGCCGGGGCGGCAGGCCAGGGCCATGGCGATCAGGACGCGCTGGCGCATGCCTCCGGAGAATTCGTGCGGGTACTGCTTGAAACGGGAATCGGCGTCGGTGATGCCGGCTCGTTCGAGCAGCGCGATCGCTTCCTTGCGTGCCTGTTCGCCCTGGGCCCGGCCGTGGACCTGCAACGCCTCGACGATCTGGGACCCGATCGTGGCGACCGGATTGAGGTTCGTCATGGGATCCTGCGGCACCATGCCGACTCGTGCCCCGCGTATCTGGCGCATGGTCTTTTCGGTGGCTGCGGTGATGTCGAGGTCATCGAGACGGACCGAGCCGCTGGTGATCCGCCCGTTGTCCGCCAGCAGTCGGTTGACGCAGGCTGCCAGCGTTGACTTGCCTGATCCCGACGCCCCGACCACGGCGACCGTTTCTCCCGCTGCCAGGTCCAGGTCGACCCGGTCCACGGCGGTGAGGTCGCCGCCGGCCGTCCGGAAGACCACACTCAGGTCGCGAATGCACAGTTTGGATTCGGCGTGGGAATTGCCGGCCGCCGGGCCGGCCGCGGCCGCGTTGGATGCGGTCATGGTGACTCCTGAACGTGCGTGGGGGTGCCAGAACCGGGGGTACGGGCCGTAAGCGGCCGGCCGGGTCGGGCGGAGGGGAAGGCGTCCGCCTGGGTGAGGCTTCGCACGATGCCGAGGTGGCCGCGGTGCGCGAGCACGTCCACAGGCACCAGATCGGCCCTGGCGCCGCGAGTTCCGTGCAGGCGGGTGGCGGCGACGGCCATGACCAGCGGGCGGTCGGTGGCCGCCGCGAGATGGGTTCCGGTGAAACCGCCGTGGCCCACCATGGGGACCGGCCCGTTCGGGGTGGCCAGTTCGAACCGGCGGAAACCGAGGCCCTGTTCCAGGTCCCGCGAGTCGGCCGCGGCGGTGAACCGGGATCGGACAGCCGCCGGAACGAAGGCTTCGTCATGGACGAGGGCCGCTCCCAGCCCGAGCAGTTCGTCCAGCGGGGCGAAGAGCCCGGCGTGTCCGCTGACTCCGGCCAGCGCGTGGGCCGCGTTGCCGTCGGCGGCCGTTCCGCGCACCGCCGTGGTACGCCAGCCGGCGAAATCCGCCGTGGTGAACGGCACCGGGTACGGTTCGCCCGTCCGCACCATCGACGACTCGATCCGGTCATCGTCGGCGGACACCGCGGCAGCCGCCGGATCGACGGGCCCGTACCGGGTGCGGGTCAGGCCGAGAGGCTGGGCGACCCACTGCTGAAAGGCCGTGGCCAGGCCGGTACCGGTGATCCGTTCCACGATGCGGCCGAGCAGTTGGAAGCCCACGTCGGAGTATGTGCGGCGGTGTCCGGGCGGAGCTTGCAGCGGAAGACGCTCGGCCAGGTCCAGCGCCGTCTCCCGGTCGGTGGTCTGGCAGTACAGCGGCCACCAGGGGATCAGACCGGCCCGGTGGGCGAGCAGGTCGGCGGCGGTGACCCGGTCCTTGTCCCCGCCGCGGAAACCGGTCAGGTGGGGACTGACCGGGGCGTCGAGATCGAGTCGTCCGGCCGCCGTCAGCCGCATGGCCACAGCGGTGGTGGCCGCCACCTTGGTCACCGAGGCGAGGTCGAACAGCATCCGGGTGGCCATGGGGTCGCCGGGCGTCGCGCCGTCCGGACGCATCGCGTACCCCGCGGCGGCCAGTACGGTGCCGGTCGCGGGGGTGGCCACGCCCAGGCACACCCCGGCCGGCCGCTGTCCGGGGCCGCCGGTGTCCAGGACCTCCCGCGCGGCCGTGGTCAGGTCGGGACTCATGCCGTCCCTCCGCTGACAACGAGCCGCAGGGGACGCACCGGCGGTATGCCGGGCAGGACCAACGGCCCCGTGCCGGGGGTGATCTGACCGAGTACCCGCTCGTGCGAGGCGCCGGTGCAGGCGGCGACACTTCCGGGCAGGCCGTGCAGCGTGCTCCAGCCCAGCAGCGCGAAGGCGATGGCCTCCTTGGCGTCGGAGGGCACGCCGAGCACGTCGGTCGTCCGTACCGCGAGGCCCGGCAGACGGTCCGTGATCGCCCGCATGAGCGTCGGGTTGCGCACGCCGCCGCCGGAGGCGTACAGGACGTCCAGCTTCGCGTCTCGCACGGCCTGCGCGACGATCTCCGCGGTGAGCGCCGTCACCGTGGCCACCAGGTCGTTCAGCGGGGGCCGGCGGTCGGTGCACAGCAACGCCTTCTCGACGTACAGGGAGTCGAAGAGCTCCTTGCCGGAGCTCTTGGGCGGGGTGAGCGTGTAGTAGGGCTCGGTGAGCAGGTGGTCGAGCAGTTCCTCGTCGACGGTTCCGGACGCGGCGAGCCGGCCGTCGCGGTCGAAGTCGTCGACGCTGTCCGGATCGGCGGCGACCACGGCGTCGATCAGCGCGTTGGCCGGTCCGATGTCCCAGGCCACGGGCTCGGTCTCGGGCGCCATGACGGTGATGTTGGCGATACCGCCGAGGTTGAGGGCGCCGGCCCGCTGACCGCGCTCCACGGTCGGCTCCAGCAGCATCCGGTCGAGCAGCGGTACCAGAGGGGCACCCTGGCCTCCGGCGGCGATGTCGGCGCTGCGCAGGCCGGAAACGACGGGCAGACCGGTCGCCTCCGCGATCCAGGCCGGCTGGCCCAGTTGCAGTGTGCCGCGGGCGGAGGTGTCCTCCACCCAGTGGTAGAGGGTCTGTCCGTGGCTGCAGACCGCGTCGGCGGGCGCCTCGGCGAGTGCGGCGAGCGCGGCCTGCGCGAAAGCCTGTCCGATGCGGGTGTCCAGCGCGCAGACGTCGGCGGCGGTGATGTGCCGTGGGGGCAGCGCGGCGACGAGGCCGGCCCGCAGCTGCGGGGGGTAGGGCAGCGAACCGTGGTGGGCGATCCGGCCGCGCAGGGTCGCGGCGTCCTGGGTGAAGTCGACGACGGCGACATCGATGCCGTCGTGCGAGGTGCCGGAAATCATGCCGAGTACGCGCATCAGCGCCCCTCCAGGACGATGCCGAGCCGGTCGGAGGCAGCCGCGAGCGCTGCGCGTGCGGTGTCCGCGTCGCTGTCCAGGGCGATCATGGCGACGGCGGTCTTGGCATGCCAGCCGGCTGCCTCCAGCACCCGACGGGCGCTGCTTTCATCGGTGCCGGTGGCTGTGGTGACGATGCGGACAGCTCGGTGACGGAGCTTGTCGTTGGTCGCCTGGACGTCGACCATGAGGCTGCCGTACGTCTTGCCCAGACGCACCATGGCCAGCGTGGACAGCATGTTCAGCACCATCTTGGTGGCCGTGCCGGCGCGCAGCCGGGTCGAGCCGCGCACGATCTCCTCGCCCACGACCACCTCCAGCGGGAGGTCGACCGCCGCGGACAGCGGGGCGTCGGCGTTGCATGACAGGCCCACGGTGAGGCAGCCGAGTTCGGCGGCCCGCCGGACCGCGCCCAGTACGTAGGGCGTGCGCCCGCTGGAGGCGATGCCCACCACGGTGTCCAGCGCTCCGGCGCCGAGAGCTTCGATGTCGGACCGGCCCAGCTCCGGATCGTCCTCGGCGGCTTCGACCGCATCCGTGAGGGCCCGCGTACCGCCGGCGATCAGACCGACGACCCGTCCCGGCGGGGCGCCGAAGGTCGGGGGGATCTCCGAAGCGTCGAGGACGCCGAGCCGACCGGATGTGCCGGCCCCGGCGTAGACGAGGCGGCCCCCGCTCGCCATGCGGGCGGCCAGGGCATCGACGACCGCGGCGATCGCGGACGCCTGCTGTCGTACCGCGGCGGCGACGGCGGCGTCACCGTCGTTCATCAGGTGTACGAGGTCGGCGGTGGGCAGCGCGTCGAGCATGGGGCCGATGCCGTCCATGCGCTCGGTCACCAGCGTGTCCAGCGGGACGGACGGTGGCGTGGCGGGGGTCATCGGCGGCCCCCCGCGCGCGGGTCGACGACATCACGCAGGCCGGCGCCGAACATGTTGAGGCCGATGACGAACACGATGAGCGCGATACCGGGCCCGGCCAGCAGCCAGGGCGCGATGCTGGAGAGAGTGCGTGCGTCATAGACCATCACGCCGAGCGACGCCGCGGGCGGCGGAGTGCCGAACCCGAGGAAACTGAGCGAGGCTTCGGTCAGGACGGCCCAGGACAGGGTGAGGGTGACCTGGACGAGGACGATGCCGCGCATGTTGGGCAGAACGTGTGTGAACAGGGTGGCCAGCCGCCGCTGGCCGATGGCGTTGGCCGCGGTGACGTAGTCCGCGCTGCGCAGCGTCAGCACGGGGCCTCGCGCGACGCGTACGAAGATCGGCAGGTACACCACGGCGATGGCGAGGGCGACCGTCCGCCAGCTGCGGTCCAGGGTCGAGGCCAGGGTGAGGGCCAGCAGCAGCGACGGGAACGCGAACAGGACATTGGTCAGCACACCGATCACCCGGTCCAGCAGCCCTCCGTAATAGCCGGCGAGGATGCCGAGAACGACGCCGAGGCTTCCGGAGAGGGCGACGGAGACGCCGGCCACGAGGAGGGAGCTGCCGAGGCCGGAGGCGACGCGGGAGAAGACGTCGCGGCCGAACTGGTCGGTGCCGAACCAGTGGGCACCGCTCGGAGACTGCAGCGCGGCGGCGACGTCCTGCGTGTCAGGGTCGTACGGCAGCGCGCCCACGGATCCCGCGACAGCGGTGGCGATCACGAGCACGGTGAGAACGGTGCCGATCAGCCCGGACCTGTTCCGCAGGAGCGCGCGCAGCGCGGATTCCCGGCGGGCCGGTGCGGAAGGGGTGTAAGGAGGTTCCACGACGGTGCTCATCGCGACCACACCCTCGGGTCGACCATGCGGTAGACGAGGTCGGTCAGCAGGTTGACCAGGACGAACAGCACCGCGATGACCAGTACAGTGCTTTGGACCACGGAATACTCCTTCTGCTCCATGCCGAGCAGCACCTGGCGCCCGATTCCCGGCAGGGAGAAGATCTGCTCCACCACGACGGCTCCGCCGAGCAGGAACCCGAACTGCAGACCGCTGATGGTGACGATGGGGATCAGGGCGTTGCGCAGCACGTGCCGCACCTGGAGGGCACGTTCGGGAACTCCCTTGGCCCGGGCGGTTCTGATGTAGTCCTCACCCCGGATGTCGAGGATCGCCGTCCTCGTCGTCTGCATGATCGGTGAGGCGATGCTCACTCCGAGGACCAGCGCGGGCAGCAGCATCTGCTGGATGTTCATCAGCGGGTCCTCGGTCAGACGCGCGTATGTCTCGCCGTTGGGGTTCCAGCCGAACGAATTGGCGAGGACGCTGGCCAGGACGGAGCCGGTGAGGAAGACGGGCGCCGACAGCACGAGCAGGCTGGCCGTCTGGGCCGCGTTGTCGCGCAGGGCGCCGGGCCTGGATGCGGCGATCATGCCGCCGGGAATGCCGATCACCAGGGCGAGCACGATGGAGAGGACGGCGAGCTCCAGCGTGACGGGCAGGGCTTGCGCGGTCATGTCCGCTACGCTCTGGCCCGCGTTGGAGGAGAAGCCGAGGTTTCCGCTGAAAACGCCATTGAGCCAGGACAGGAACTGTTCGGCCAGCGGCTTGTCCAGCCCGTAGTAGGCATGCAGTTGGGCGAGCTGGGTCTTGCTGAGGTCACCGGCGTCGATGCCGTAGGAGGCGGTGACCTGGTCACCGGGCAGAACACGGAGCAGTGCGAAGGTCAGGACGGATACGCCCAGGAGGGTGAGGAGGGCCTCTCCCACCCGGCGCGTCACCGGATGCCCTTGGAGGAAGAGGAGCGTGGACTTCATACGAGCTTCGTCTCCCACAGGCTCTGCAGGCTCGCGTCGGTGATCGGCTGGAAGCCCTGTACGCGGGTGTTGGTGGCGATGTAGCTGCGGCCGGTGTAGAGCCAGATCCACACGGCCTTGTCCTCAAGCTCCCGCGAGATCTTCTGGTAGGCGGCCTTGCGTGCGGCGGTGTCGGTGGTCGCGATTCCCTCGGCGAAGAGCTTGTCCAGGTTCGCGGAGCGGTAGCCGGCGACCTTGTTGAAGTTTCCGTCGCTGGTGAAGTACCGGGTGTATGTCGTGGCCGGGTCGGGGCCCGCGCCGTTGAGCGCGACGGCGGCGTCGAAGTCGCCGGCCAGCCAGCGGTCGACGTAGGCGCTGGAGTCCAGAGTCTCGATCTTCATGGTGATCCCGGCTCCGGCGAGCTGGGCCTGGATGTTCTGTGCCTCGTCGGCGGCGCTCGAATAGAGTCCCTGCGGCACGATCGCGGTGAAGGTGAAGCCGCCCGGCTTGCCGGCGTCGGCGAGGTACTTCTTGGCCGCGTTCACGTCGCGGGTCGGACAGGGGCGGGCGTCGGGGTCGGAGGCGTAGGCCGGCGAGGTGATGGGGCCCGCGACATCGCCCTGTCCGAGCGCTGCGGTCTTGACCACCTGCTCGCGGTCGATCGCGCACTGGACGGCGAGACGCACATCCGTGTCCTTGAAGACGCTGGAATCCGGGCGCAGTTGCAGCGCGTGGTAGTCGAGCTGGTCGACGGTGTGGGTGGTGACGTCGGCGGACTTGGCGGTCCTGGCGGTGACGTAGTCGTCGAAGACCGCCATGTCGATGGTGCCGGAGCGCAGTGCCGAGACCATGGAGTTCTCGTCCTGGATGACGCGGAACTCCAATGAGCTGAGCCCGGGGCGTCCGCGGTAGTAACCGGCGTTGCGCACCAGGGTGATGGACTGGTTGGGCGTGCGGCTCTCGAAGGCGTACGGGCCGGAGCCGACGGGCTTGGTCTTGAGGCTGTCCAGCGGCTTGCCGGAGGGCAGGATCGCGGTGTTGACAACGGTCAGCGCGGAGACCAGCGAAGCGTCCGGGGTGCGCAGTTCGATCACGACATGGCGTGCGTCGGGCGCGCTCACGCTCTTCACCGCGGACAGCGAGGTTCTGGCCACGGCGTTGGTGTCGGGGTCGAGGATCTTGTCGATGCTGTACTTCACGTCGGTGGAGTCCAGGGTGGATCCGTCCGTGAAGGTGAGACCGGACTTCAGGGCGAACGTATACGTCAGGCCGTCCTTGGAGACGGCGGGCAGGTCGGCGAGGCCGGCCACCGGGGCGAGATGGGAGTCCTGGTTCAGCAACGAGCTGTACACCTGCCCCAGTACCTGCTGCGACTGAACGGCTGTGGCCGTCCAGGGCAGCAGTTGAGTGGCGTCCGCGCTGATGCCGAACACCAGGGGACCGTTCGCGCCTTTGGCGGAGGCGCCGGTATCGGAACATGCGGTCGCCGTGGCCAGCGCGGCCACTGAGGCGCCGGCGGCTATCAGGGACCTGGTCGTGCGGCGGTGTCGGGTGAGCACGTGCTTCCTCCTGAGATGCGGACCGGCATCAGGGATGCGCCCGGTGCTTGAGGGGCGTTGGCGAGCACACTAGACATAAAAACTTCCACGCGCAGTATCCGTCGTGTAACTTTTTTCCATGGCCTGCTCGTCGGCCGCCCACGGGCGGCGCGGGTGCCGTGACGTGGGAAGGTGTGGACGGCCCGGACGACGAGGACTCGCCCGGCCTTGCCTGCGGCCCAACCGGCCCCGGGCCGCAGGCGGTTGACGAGGTCAGGGATTAGGGAGAAGCAGAGATGATCGATGATGTGACGATGCGGCTGCGTCAGGCTCTGCCTGGGCTGCGTCCAGCCGAACGCCGCATCGCGGATCTGACGTTGGCGTCCCCGGCCGAGGCGGCGGAGATGACCATCACCACCCTCGCCGAGCGGTGCGCGACCTCACCGGCCAGCGTCACCCGCCTGTATCGCACGCTGGGTTTCACCGGATACCCCGCTTTTCGCATCGCTCTCGCCCGTGCCGCCGCCGGTGAGCAGGGCAGACGGCTCAGCTTCGGCGTCGAGGACGCCGACATCGCACCCGACGACGATGTCCGCGACGTAGCCCGCAAGCTCGCCTACCACGAGGCGAGAGCGATCGAGGAGACGGCCGAGGCGCTGGATGTGGTGGAACTGGACCGCGTGGTGGACGCCATCGTCCAAGCGCCCGTGGTCGACATCTACGGTTCCGGTTCGAGCAGCCTGGCCGGGCAGGACCTGATGCAGAAACTCCACCGCATCGGTTACCAGGCCAACTGCTGGATCGATTCGCACCTGGGCATCACCAGTGCCGCGGTGCTGCGCCCGGGCAGTGTCGCCATCGGGTTCTCCCATTCCGGACGCACCTCGGAGACCCTCTCCTGTCTGCGGACAGCCGCGGCGGCAGGCGCCCACACCGTCGCCGTGACCAACTTCCCCGACGCCCCCTTGGCGAAGTCGGCCGACTCCGTCCTGACGACCACGTCACGAGAGACCCGGTTCCGCCCCGGCGCGATGGCCAGCCGCATGGCCCAACTGACCGTGGTCGACATCCTGTTCCTCAGGGTCGCGCAGCGTGCACCCGAAGCCGTCACCGTCTCCCTCACCGCGACCTACGACGCGATCGCCACCCGGCATGAACGCGCGAACCGGACCGACTGAGGCACCTGCCGCCCGGAACACCGTATGAACGCCCCACGACCACGCTCCCCGTCCACTGAAGGCCAACCCATTCGAAGGGCAGCAGCGCAAGGCCATGAGTAACGATGCCCGAACCTCCAGCGTCCGCGCGGAACGAGAGCGAGCCATCACGGCGGCCGTCCGGCAGGAACTGATCAACCAGGAGCAGCCCGTGGTCGGCCTGCTGAACCTGACCGGCGTGCGGCGTACGGCAGCCGAACTCCACGCGGCCTTCACCTTCCCCGGAGTCGACGTTCTGCACACCTTCGCAGTGAAGGCCGCTGCCCTCGTTCCTGTGCTGCGCCACCTCGCACGCGAGGGCGTCGGCGCGGAGGTCGCCAGCCCCGGCGAACTGGCCATCGCCCGGGCCGCCGGGATACCCGCCCCTCACATCGTGCTCGACTCACCGGCCAAGACCGAAACGGAACTCAAGGAAGCCCTCGCCGCGGGCATCGCCATCAACGCCGACAATCCCCAGGAACTGTCCCGCATCGACGCACTCGTACGCCGGGCTCCCACCACCTCGCCCATCGGCGTCCGCGTCAACCCGCAGGTCGGCGGAGGCAGCATCGGCGCGATGAGTACCGCCACCGCCACCAGCAAATTCGGTGTCGCCCTGCGTGATGAGGGCGCCGAGGAATGGATCGTGCAAGCCTTCCTTCAGCGCCCCTGGCTCACCCGGCTGCACACCCACACCGGATCCCAGGGCATGCCCCTGACGCTGATGGCCGAGGGCATCGCGACCGCGTACACACTGGCCGAGAAGATCAACGCAGCAGCCGGAAGACAACAGATCACCGTCCTCGACATCGGCGGCGGGCTGCCGGTGAACTTCTCTTCCGACGAGACCAAGCCGTCCTTCCGCACGTACGCGCAGACGCTGCAGACGGCTGTGCCCGGCCTTTTCGGCGGCCGGTACGGCATCGTCACCGAATTCGGAAGGTCCCTCGTCGCCAAGCAGGGCGTCGTGCTGGCCCGTGTCGAATACGCCAAGTCCGCCGGTGACCGGGCCATCGCCGTCACCCACGCAGGTGCGCACATCGCTACCCGCACGGTGTTCGCCCCCGAATCCTGGCCGCTGCGCGTAGAAGCACGGGACGCCTCCGGGAACCCGAAAACCGGGCAAAAGGTACCGCAGGACGTTGCCGGCCCATGCTGCTTCGCCGGCGATCTGGTTGCCCGGGACCGCCCGCTGCCGCTTCTGGAGCAGGGGGACCTGGTCGCACTCCTGGACACCGGCGCCTACTACTTCTCAAACCACTTCGCCTACAACTCCCTGCCGAGACCCGCGGTGTACGGGTACACCACCGGCGCAGCTGATTCCGTGCACTTCGAGATCCTCCGCAAGCCGCAAACCCTCGACCAACTCGTCGCGGAAAGCGGCGGCTGACCCGTTCCTGGGCGATCGGCTGCTGAGCCTTCAGGCGTACGACGCCGGCGAGGGGCCGTCCCTCTGGCCGCGACGCTCATGGCGGGCGGCCCCGCGCTGCTGGCGCTGATCGCCCCGGGCGGCCCCGTTCCCACGGTCTCGATCCCTGGGGCCTTGCGCGCAGTATGCCTCGCGCCAGATGCTCCTTCACGGCTGCCGTGGGACGCGCTGGGGGCGTTGCCGGGTGGGTAGACAAGCCAGGCGCCGGGCCCGTGGGCCGTACGGAGCCGCCTCCTACGACGGTGCCGCTCCCCCCTCAGCCCTGCACGGGCCCGGCATAGGGGCGGGATACCTTGCCCGCCCCTTCCCGAGGAGCCGCCGAAGCGGCCTGCGCCGGTCCCCACGCCGACGCCACCCGTGAGACAAATCCCGTCCGGGCCGCCACCCTGTTCGGCCGGGCGACAGGGGCGATGAGTCCCTGTGAGGGAGGAACCTCGTCGCCGCTCGTCTCGCGGGTTCGTCTCTCATCCTCACATCACAGGTGACGTTGGAGCAGGGGCTGAACGGCTCAGCTGAGGGGCCGACCGGCCCGACCGGCCAGTAATAGGAGAAGTTGACATGCCCGCTGGAAGGTCAACCGGCCCTTGGCAGAAGCCTCACCGACCTGCCCTTCCCTCAACGTCCGTTACTCCACGCCAGAAAGGCGGCAGATCTCAAGCCCTGTTCGGGAGGCTGGCACTGCTCGGGCTGGCCTTGCTGACCGTCGCGCAGGTCGGGCACCGCTTCTGCAACTGCTGCCGGAACTCTGGGCGTTCGCTCTGGTGGCCCTCGGCATGGGCGCCGCGTGGCTCGTCGGCTTGGACCAGTTCGGAGCCTGGAACCTCGCCGTGCGCAACGACACGATCGGCACCACGCTGACCGGGTTCCTCATCGCGGGCGGCGCTTACTCCGTCATCCCTGCTGGGAGGCCTCCGCCACCGGTCATTCGGCGTGATGCAACAGTGCGTGGCCCGCCCGGTTGAGCAGCAGTCCGAAGTGACCGTGCCGTCGACGTGCCCCGACGCCGAGGAGGTCGGCCGCCGCCGAACGGGCGAGCGGCAGATGGCGTAACGGGCGAGCGACAGATGGCGTACGGGGCCCTCGGCGAACACGGGGTGTACGACGACGCTGGGATGCTTGTCCACAAGGTCGTCCAAGGCGCCGTCGAGCACCGCGACCGCGACGATGGTCGTGTGGAGACACCCCGGCCGCGCCCAGCCGATGATGCCGCAGCCGCGACCATCGCTCCGCGAGGTCCTAAGCCTGTCAGCACAGTGACGTTCCGGCCGTCCCGGGCAGAGCTAAGACGGCATCAAGGGGCAGGTCACGGGCCATACTTGAGTGTGCGGGGGATGATCCCGTGTGGCCTGATTCGGGAGCGGAAGCGTGAGCAGCGTCAGCAAGAGGTTGGGAAAAGTCGAGATGAAGCTCCGGTGGGATCCGAGCCCCTTGGGTGAGCCGCCCCGTCATCTCGACATCATCGCGGCGACCTACTCCGCGGACGACCCCTACGGTCGGCCGGTGTACGTCGTCCACTACGACAGCCGCTCGCCGGACGGCACCATCAATATGAGTCGGCACAGCCAGACCGGCCAGGGCTTCGGCTTTGTCGAGGTGATGGTCCTGGAGTTCGACCGGTTGTCGTCCGTCTACGGGCGGGTGGTGGTGGGGGTGGCCATCCATCAAGACCACGGCCCGCGAACCTTCGGCGAGCTATCGAACGCGGGGGTGGTGGCCGTCGAGGGCTATACGGAGCTGCTGGCGGACGACTTCGGTGGAGTCGCCGACTCCACCGCCACGACGGTCGCGGAGTTCGTCAGGGGCGGCTCCGGAGGATGGGAGTTTCGCGAGATGATCCAGGGGTTCGACGGCGACCCTGTGGCTTTCATGGCGCAGATGGGCAGCCTCCCACAGCCCTGACGACGCCGCGCGCCGGGCGCGATCGGCAGCACCGAGGAGGTGAACTCCAGGTCGCATGCGGCCGTCGCGGCCAGCGCGTCCCCCGGCTCCAGCAGCCTCGACAGAGACACGACCAGACGCTTGACCGCGTCACGGTCGAGCTGGTCCTCGCGCCCGAAGGTGAACGGCACCTTCGGCACCGCCCGCCCCTTGGCCGGGTCCCACTCGTTGTGGGCCAGATGCAGGTACCGGACTGTGCCGGACTTGTTCTCCCGCTTCGTCGTCTTCACGTACGCGACTCCAGACCCTACGAGCCGCGCCCGGGGCCAGCGCAGGTAAATCCAGAAAATCGCCTCCAGCTGTGCCAGCAACCGGGACGCGGTCTGCTTGGGTATCCCGTCGCGCGCGTGATCTCGGCGCAGCGCACAGGGGCATCGGATGCCTCCAGAGCGCCGAGTGTCGCAACAGCCCCGTCGAGGACCCCGCGTCCGAGCGACCGCCACTTCGCCGCCCTTCCCGTGCACCCCTGTCAGGCAGGTGGCCCAGGCTCCGTGCCGGACCAGGGGCCCCAGGACGAGCGGAGCCGAACCGCCGGCAACTTGAAGGCGGCAGCCCCGGCGCGGTCTTCCCATGAACTTCACCGTGGACAGCAACTCGCCGGTGCGCGGTGACGGGCGGTGAGGTCCATCGAGCACATGGGTCCGGAGTGGCGGGTGGTCACCCCGCCAGGTGCTTGCCGAAGAACTCGGCGAGCTTGGCGACGGCGGGGGTGACGTGTTCGTCCTTGTCGTACAGGTCGATGTGGGTGGCACCGTCGATGACGACCAGTTCCTTGGGCTCGGCCGCCTGCGCGATCGCTTCCCGGCTGAAGTAGGCGCTCTCCGCCTCCGAACCGGCGATCATCAGCAGGGGGCGGGGCGAGATCAGCTCGATCATCGCGTACGAGTCGTACTGGGCGAGCTGGTCGACGCTGCGCAGCACCCATCCCTGGACCGTACGAGGGTGGTGACCGCGCGGGGTGCAGTAGAACTCGAACGTCTCGCGGAACTGCCGGGTAGCGGTCTCCAGCAGCTCCTCGGCGTTGTCGGGAATCCATGCCACCAGCTCCGGAGCCGCGCCGCGTGCCTCGGCGGTGCGCGCCGCACCGGCCCGGTCGAGCAGGGCCTTGAGGATCGCCGGGTCCTGGGTGCGGCCCAGTCCTTCACGGATCACCGAGCCCATGTCCACGGCGCTGACCGTGGCCACGCCTTTGATGCGGTGGTCGGTCTGTGCGGCGTAGGGGACGTAACCGCCGGAGGCGCAGATGCCCAGGGCTCCGATACGGTCCGGGTCGATGTCGTCCCGTGTGGTCAGGTAGGTCACGGCGGACTTGATGTCCTCGGCGCGCTGGAAGGGGTTCTCCATGCCGCGCGGCTCGCCCTCGCTCTCGCCCTGGTAGGCGGCGTCGAAGACGAGCGCAGCGAATCCAGCGCGGGCCAGGCGCTCGGCGTAAATGCTCGGGCTCTGCTCCTTCACGCCGCCTCCCGGGTGGGAGATGACAATCACCGGCAGCCGACCGTCGATGTGGTCGTCGGGGGTGAAGAGAGTCCCGGCGAGGGCGAGATCGTTGCTGGGGAAGGTGACGCTGGTCTTCACGGTCTGTGTCTCCTGGTGCAGGTGGGGAAGTGCTGTGACCGCCACGGCGCGGATTCCACTGCCAGGACCTCCGCCAGGACCTCCGGCGGGGCCGTCGTCTTCAGGGCGGTCCGTCCGCCGGCCACGTCATCGACACTCGCACGCGGAAAGCGGGCGGATAAGAGGCTTCTTTTGTCCCCGGACACCGCGGTCCTGGGACAGGGCAGGCCCACTGTCACAGGACCGGCGGGCTGTAACACTTGTACCTATGAGCAGCAGCAACACCCGCGACAGCGAACTGGGCGCCTTCCTGAAGGCTCGGCGCACAGAGCTGAGCCCGGCCGAAGTGGGGCTGCCTGACTCGGCCGGCAGGCGCAGGGTCAAGGGCCTGCGCCGCGAGGAGGTGGCCTTGCTGGCGTCGATCAGCCCCGACTACTACACGCGCCTGGAGCAGGGCCGCCGCCAGGCATCCGAATCAGTGCTGGACACCCTCGCGCGTGTCCTCCGGCTTGATGACAGTGAGCGTGCCTACATGTTCGAACTGTCCGGTCGAGACGCCGCCCGGCCGCGTCGGCGCACCACGCAGAAGGTCCAGCCGCAGCTGCAGCGCCTCCTGGAGGACCTCTCCACCACGCCGGCCGTCGTCCTGGGCCGCCGCACGGACATCCTCGCCTGGAACGCCATGGCGGCCGCCCTGTTCACCGACTTCGCGCGGATCCCGGAGAAGAAACGCAACTTCGTACGGCTGGTCTTCTGCGAACCGGCCATCAGAGCGCTGTACCCGGACTGGGAGTGGGTAGCGCAGATGACCCTGGCGCAGCTGCGCATGGAGGCCGCCCGCGATCCGAAAGATCCGCGACTGGCCGAACTGGTGGGCGAGTTGTCGCTTCAGGACCCCGACTTCCGGCGCTGGTGGGGCGCCCATCGCGTCGCCACCCAGGGATCGGGCACGAAAACGCTGAACCATCCCGTTGTCGGCCCGCTCACCCTCGACTGGTCCTTCCTCACCTCCACCGACGACCCCGACCAGCAGCTCATCACCCTGACCGCCGAGCCCGGCACACCCAGCCACGACCGTCTGCGCATCCTCGCCTCATGGGCCGCGCAAGCCGCCGACCACCCGATTGCGGACCGTTAGACGCTCGCCTGGTTCCGGGGCCAGCAGGCTGTTCAGCGGACCCCGACACCACCGACGCCGCCCTCGTCTCCTACCTGCGCCGCGCCACCGGCCGCTTCCCCCGGGACAGCCGCCTGGCCACGCTGGCCCGCGAACACAAACTCCAGCTCACCACCGTCGTCGGCCCACCGGCCGGCACGCGCAACTGATCCGCCCCGCGCGTCGGCCGACCGGCGGCTCACGGTTTTTCGTGACGCACCAGACCGTTGGACACGCGCCGGCGGGTGATCAGGACTGTCCGCCGCCCTGCCCACTCTCTTGATCCGCCGTCAGAGGCTCAGGGTTCGGCCATCGTCGAGACCCTCCGCGTCTCAGACTTCGGCTTCCCTGCGGTGAGCTGCCCCCGGTCTCGTCAAGCGTTGGCTGTCCTGGGCCCCGCCGGCCGAGACACCGACGAGGAGGGACAGCCCGTTCGCGTCCGACAGGACGCGGGTGGCGTCGATCACTCCGTTGACGGCCTGAGTTGACGCCGATAAGTTATCGCCACTAACCAGGATGGGAGTGTCCCGTGGTCACACTTGAAGCCGAAGACGTCTACGCGCTCGCGCCGTATGCCAAGACGCTCGGAGTCGAGTTCAAGGAGATTACGGAAGCCGGCGTTCAAGCCAGACTGGCGCACGATCACTCCCTTTCCACGGTGGGCGGCGGACTCCACGGAGGGGCATTGATGGGGCTCGCCGATGTGTGCGCTGCCGTTTGCGCCGCCCTCAACGGTCCAGCCGGCGCCGCACCGGCCACCGTGGAGTCGAGCACGCATTTTCTTCGGCCCGCACGCACGAGCGTCGTTGCGACAGCTCGTCCCTTGCGTCTGGGGCGCAACACTGTCATCGAGGTCGATATTCATGATGACGAAGGTGAACTGTGCGCCCGGGTAACCCAAGTGGTCACCACCGTCAAACCCAAGGCATCTTGATGTCTGGTCACGCACCGTCACAACATCGCACTCTCGTCACCTGCGTATGGTCGCCCTCTCACCAAGGCTCGTATCTGTGACTGGTTCCCGAGTTCGCGCCGCCAAGGGCCAGGGCGGTCTGCTCCGCAACCAACTTCTCGACATCGCCGATCAGCTGCTGGAAGACGGAGGCTCCGACGCTCTTACGATTCGTGCAGTAGCAACAAGTGCGGGAGTCAGCCCGCCGGCCGTCTACCTCCACTTCGCCTCGAAGCGGGAACTCGTCCATGCGACGTGCCTGCGCGTGTGGAGCTCACTGTTCATCGAGTTGGAAGCAGTGTCCCGGAAAGTCCCGGATCCTGTGACGGCGCTCTACGAAACCTGCGTCGCCTACATCGCATTTGGACTTCGTCATCCTTCCCAGTACCGACTCGTGATGGCCGGCGAGGCCACCGAAGCCAGCCGTCAGAACGAAGATGAATGCTTCCGCTATTTCCGGGACAAGGTCACAGCTTGTGCGGATGCCGGGGTACCTGTGACGAGTAGAACCGAAACCGCCAGAGTGTTGTGCGCCAGCGTGCACGGGGCGGTTTCTCTCCTGATCCACCAAGAGCGTGATGTATGGCCTCCAGACAGTGATCGCTACGTCAGACGGGCGGCGTCCTCAGCCGTCCACGGCGCACTTCTCACTGCATCCCACGCGGTCAGACCCTCGATGGCCAACGTAACGCAGTCGGGCTGAACTACGGCTGCCAAGCCGCGCCGCGGGGACCACCGGCCGGTGAGAGAGGCTCCTGGCCCCGGTGGGATCCGCAGAACATGAGGTCGACCCGGGTGAGGAACTCGCGACGGATGCGGTCGGCGACGTTCGAGACCTCTTCGGAGCCGTCGTCGGCGGGGTCGATGTGGACCGGTACGGGCGCTGGCCGGCGGGGAGCGTGACGATGCGGGCGATCTCATCGGAGACCATGGATGCGTCCGCGTTCTCGGGGGCCAGGGCGGCCGGCTTCTTCGCGACCTGCTCCCTGAGGCCGGGATACTTCGTCCTTGCCGGCAGTTCGCGGGCCAGGACCAGCGTCATGGCCTCGATGGCGCCCTTGCTGGCCGCGTAGGCGCCGTAGGTGGGGAACTGCGGGCGGGTGACCGAGGTCGAGAAGTTGATGACCGCACCCGCCGGGCCGCACCCGCCGGGCCGCACTCGCCGGGCCGCACTCGCCGGGCCGCACTCGCCGGGCCGCCTGCTGGGAGACCACGAAGGTGCCGCGGATGTTGGTGCGGTGCATCCGGTCCAGGTCGTTCAGGTCCAGCGTGGCGGTCGGGGACAGGAGCATGACGCCCGCCGTGTTGACGACGACGTCGATGCCGCCGAACTCCCACTCCACGGCGTCGAATGCCTACGCCATGGCGTGCTCGTCGGCGATGTCGCCGCCGACCGCGATCGCCCGGTCGCCCGCCGCGGTGACCGCGGCGACCGTTTCCTCGGCGCGGGCCTTGTTGCCGGCCGTAGTGGACGCCGACGGCGATGCCGTCCTTGGCGAGGCGTTCGACGACCGCGCGGCCGATGCCGCCGGAACCGCCGGTGACCAGGGCGATGCGGGTGGTGGAGTGGTCGGTCATGGTGATCCGACCTTCGGTGTGATGCCCAGCCGTCCGTGTGGGCCGGGCCGAGACTGTGGATGAGCTGAGGGTGAGGGGCGTTCGCTGTCGAGGGCAGCCGTGACGGGGCGACCCGCTTGGCGGGATCGCGGTCGGCGGGCAGGGATGGCCGCGACTCTTCCCCTCGGCCTTTGCCGGGCTGGCCCGACCCGGGCACGTGCGGTCCCGGGCCATGCTCAGTGGTGGGCGCGCTCGTCGTCGTGTCCTGCGGCCGGTGATCCACTTGCCACCCCTGTGCCGGCCTCCAGCCAACTCGCCGCCAGCGGGCAGCCCGGGGACGGACCCGGGCTGCCCGCGGCACATCGGATCAGCCTCGGTAGCCGACCAGGGCCATCATTCCGGCTTCGCCGTGGTAGGCGTTGTGGCAGTGCAGCATCCATTGCCCCGGGTTGTCCGCGTCGAAGAACACCGACAGGGTCTTTTTCGGCAGGACGATCGCGGTGTCCTTGCGGGGGCCGTCACTGCCGAGCTGGTAGGTGTGGCCGTGCAGGTGCATCGGGTGCCACATGGTGGTGGTGTTGACGAAGTCCAGCCGTACCCGCTGGCCTTGCTCGACCGTGATCGGGTTCGCGGTCGGGTTGTTCATGTCGAACCGCTTGCCGTTGATGGCCCAGTTGTAGGTCGTCATGCCGCCGGTCAGCTCGATGCGGTGGACCCGGTCTGCCCTCTTCGGCGTCAGCCGGACGTCGTCCACCGCGCGCAGCTGCGAAGCGGTCATGATCTTCCCGTCCAGCTCCTTCGGGCGCGTCGTCGCTTTCGGTAGGCCGCCCGAGCCGGTGCGGACCAAGGCCATGCCGGTGGCGTTCTTGCCCTCCGCCAACGCGACGAGGGGGAAGACGCCATCGCCCAAGGTGACGAGGGCGTCGTAGCGTTCGCCCATCCCGATCAGCACCGCGTCGACCTGCTGGTGCCCGATCGGGAAACCGTCGGTGTGGGTGAGGGTGAGCTGGTGGCCGCCGAGGGCGACGCGGTACGCGGTGTCGCCGCCGGCGTTGATCAGGCGCAGCCGGACCCGCTTGCCGGGCTTGGTGCGGAAGACGTCCGGGTCGGCCGGTACACGGCCGTTGATCAGGTGGTGGGGGTACTTCACGTCGCCGGCGTCGCCCCCGAGCAGCGGGCTCTGAGCGCCCATCAGCATGAACCTCGTGGACATGCCCGAGCCGGAGGACGGGGAGGGTGAGCTGCTCGTCGCGCTCGTGCCGCTGCCCATGTCCATGCCGTCCATGTCTCCCATGTCGTGGCCCTCGTGGCCGGAGGAGCTGGACGGGCTGCCGGAGTCGTCGCCCATGTGCATCCCGCCCATGCCCTGCTTCAGCTCGGCGAAGGCGTCGTCCGGGGTGCCGGTGACACCGTCGAGCCAGTCGTCGAGGACGATCACCCACTCCTCGTCGTACGACAGGGGTTCCCTCGGGTCCTCCACGATCAGCGGCGCGTACAGGCCCCGGTCGAGCTGGACGCCGACGTGCGGGTGGAAGAAGTAGGTGCCGGGGGCGTCGGCGGTGAACCGGTAGGTGAAGTTGCGTCCTGCCCGGACGGCACTCTGGGTGGCCGGCGGTACGCCGTCCATGTCGTTGCGCAGGGCGATGCCGTGCCAGTGGATGGAGGTGGTGGTGCGGTTGGGCAGCTGGTTGGACAGCGTGGCGGCGAGTGTGTCACCGGCCGAGAGGCGCAGTTCCTTGCCGGGGGTCTGGCTGCTGAAGGCCCAGGTCCTGGCCGTGATCCCGCAGCCCAGGTCGACCTTTGCCTGGGCTGCGGTCAGGGTCAGTTCGTGTGTCCTGCCGCTTTTGGTGCGCTTCTTGTCGGCGGCGGCGACGGCCGACCCGGAGGGGCTGAGCAGGGCGGGCGTGCTGCCGGAGCCGCTGCAGGCGGCCAGCGCGCCCGCGCCCGCGACGCCGAGCCCGGCCAGCAAGACGGAGCGGCGGTTCATGCTGTTCACAGGGGGTGTCCTTGTCTCGATATCGCTGTTGTTCGGTCGCGTGGGGGCAACGGCCGAGCGCATGCGTGAACGCGCGCGGCCGATGCGCGGCCTACAGCAGCAATCGAGAGAGGACCGAAAGATCGGGTGGGGCCCTGCCGGTCGTCCCCGGGACGTCTCGGCCGGCGGCTGCCCTGGGAGGGACGGCCGGAGCGAAGCCGGTGGAGGGCTGGTGGGGAGGCGCGAGCTTCATGCTGTCGACGCCAGCGGCGGAGCAGTGCTGCATCGCTGTGCCGGAGCACGTCCCGTCGTCGTGGCCCGCGGCCGGGGCTGTGATGCCGGACGGCATGGAGTGCCCGCTCGCATGGACGGGCATCGCTGGTGTGGTCTTGTGATGCATGCCCGCCGTGCTGCTCGTGCCGGAAGCCCGGGCGGGCGGCACGTGGGTGACGGCGGTGGCTGTTTCGTGGTGGACCAGAACGGCAAGCGCCGCCATCAGCGCGATGACGGCAGCGCGTGTCCACCGGAGCAGTGCACCCTGAGCGGCGCGTCCTCGGTGAGCGGCTGTCGCCATGGCTTCCATCCGTGCTGTGCTGAAGCGGCCCGTCCCGCGTCAATATACCCCTTGGGGGTAAATAGGCGACTGGGGTGACGAGGTGCGAACACCCATGATGACGCTGGCTACAGACGTAGTGCGCGGCGCAAGGTGTCGTTGAGTTCTGCGAACTCCTCCTCGGCGTGGGCGGGGTCGGTGCGGGCGGCGTCGGTGACGCAGCCGCGCACGTGGTCGTCGAGCAGGCCGACGGCGACCTCCTGAAGGGCGCGGCCGGCGGCGCTGATCTGGGTGAGGACGTCGATGCAGTAGCGGTCGTCGGTGACCATGCGGGAGATGCCGCGTATCTGGCCTTCGATCTTGTTCAGGCGGGCCAGGTGGTCGGCCTTGTGGCTGGTGTAACCGGGTGCCTCGGTGTGCCGTTCGCGCGTATGGCGGGTGGCCGGAGTGGTGGTCATCGGGGTTCGCCCCCCTCGTGCGTTCCGCCGGGCGTGGGGGCGGTGTAGCGGTCCGGCTCTGCGTCGAACGCGGCGGCGCAGTGGGTGGAGCAGAAGTAGTAGGTGCCGTGCTCGGTTTGCCGGTGTTCGGCGGCGGTCGCCTTGTCCACCTGCATGCCGCACACGGGGTCCGTGACCATGCCGTCGCCATCGCTCTTGGGGACAGGGTGATGGCCAGGGTCCGCCAGGGGAGCCGTGCTCTCGGCCGGGGCGCGGTCGGCGGCGGACTCGACCCGGGGCTGGACGCTCGCGGGATGGGCTTCGGGCAGCGGCTGGGTGTGCCAGCGGCGCAGCCGGGAGGCGTTGGTGACGACCGACAGCGAGCTGAGCGCCATGGCCGCGGCGGCGATGATCGGGCTGAGGCGCAGGCCCCACAGCGGGTACAGGGCGCCCGCGGCGAGGGGGACGCCGACTGCGTTGTAGACCAGGGCGAAGAACAGGTTCTGCCGGATGTTGCGCATGGTGGCCCGCGACAGCCGGATCGCCGTGACGACTCCGCTCAGCGAGCCGGAGATCAGGGTGATGTCGGCGGCTTCGATGGCCACGTCGGTGCCGGTGCCGATCGCGAGGCCGACATCGGCGGCGGCCAGGGCGGGGGCGTCGTTGATGCCGTCGCCGACCATGCCGACGGTGCGGCCCTCGCCCTGGAGACGGCGGATCTCGTCGGCCTTGTGCTCGGGCAGCACCTCGGCCAGCACCCGGTCCACGCCCACCTGGGCGGCGATCGCCCCGGCCGTGCGGGCGTTGTCTCCGGTGATGATGACGACGTCGATGCCGAGGCGCTGGAGGGCGGCGACGGCGGAGACGGAGTCGTCCTTGACGGTGTCGGCGACGGCCAGCACACCCGCGGGACGTCCGTCGACCGCTGCGAGTACGGGGGTCTTGCCCTCGGTCGACAGGCCGGCCGCGACGGGGGTCAGGGCGGTGGTGTCGATGCCGACGTCGCCGAGGAGCCGGGCGGTGCCGACCAGGACGGCGTGTCCGTCGACGGTGGCCTGGACGCCCTTGCCGGTGACCGAGTCGAAGCCGGTCGCCGCGGGCGGGCTGATGCCGCGGTCGCGGACGCCGGTGATGATGGCTTGCGCGAGCGGGTGCTCGCTGTCGGCCTCGGCCCCCGCGACCAGCCGCAGCAGCAGCGTCTCGTCGAATCCGTCGGCGGGGTGGACGTCGGTCAGGATCGGCTTGCCCTCCGTGACGGTGCCGGTCTTGTCCAGGACCACCGTGTCCAGCTTGTGCGCGGTTTCCAGGGCTTCGGCGGAGCGGATGAGGATTCCCGCCTGGGCTCCCTTGCCCGTGCCGACCATCACCGACAGCGGCGTGGCCAGGCCCAGCGCGCACGGGCAGGCGATGATGAGCACCGCCACCGCGGAGACCAGCGCCAGGGTCAGTGCCGGCGACGGCCCGAGGGTGAACCAGAGCGCGAAGGTGCCGATCGCGATGGCGATCACCGCGGGCACGAAGTACGCCGACACGGCGTCGGCGAGCCGCTGGATGGGGGCCTTGGACGCCTGGGCCTGCTGTACCAGGCGGATGATCTGGGCCA
Organism: Streptomyces blattellae; assembly: GCF_009709555.1. Classification (GTDB taxonomy): domain Bacteria; phylum Actinomycetota; class Actinomycetes; order Streptomycetales; family Streptomycetaceae; genus Streptomyces; species Streptomyces blattellae. The sequence goes on from NZ_WJBG01000217.1 coordinate 64,502, forward strand.
GCATCGTGTCCGCGCCGACCTTGGCCGCCCGTACCCGCAGGGACCCGGTGCCGTTGATGGTCGCGCCGATGACCGTGTCTCCCCTGTGCTTCGTCACCGGCATCGGCTCACCGGTGACCATCGACTCGTCGACCGCGGAGGATCCGGAGAGCACCTCGGCGTCGACCGGGATCTTCTCTCCGGGCCGGATGACGATCTCGTCGCGGACCATGACGTCCTCGATCGGGATCTCGGACTCGGTGCCGTCGCGTACCACGCGGGCGGTGCGGGCCTGCAGTCCCAGCAGGGCGCGGATGGCCTCGCCGGTGCCGGCCTTCGCACGGGCCTCCAGCAGCCGTCCGAGCAGGATCAGGGTCAGGATGACGCCGACGGCCTCGTAGTAGACCTCCCGGACGTCCTCCGGCAGCAGGCCGGGGGCGAGGGTGACCAGCAGGCTGTAGCCGTAAGCGGCCGAAGTGCCCAGTGTGATCAGGGAGTTCATGTCGGCAGCCCGGTGGCGCAGGGTCAGCCAGCCCGTCACATGGATCGGCCACCCGGTGTAGAACATCACCGGCGTGACCAGGGCCAGTTGCAGCCAATGATTGAGCGTCCAGCCCGGAACCCAGTCCGCGCCGAACAACTCGTGCGCCATGACGACGAACAGCACCGGCGCGGTGAGGACGGCACCCAGCAGCACCCGGCCGGTGAGGTCCTTGATCTCCGCCCGCCGCTCGGCGGAGTCCGCGGCCTCCGACTCCGCGGCCGACCGTTCCACACCCGACGACGGCGGCCCGCCGCCCGCAGGAGGGCCTACGGCCGTGACGCCGTCGGGGCCGGCTGCTGCGGCTCCTTCCGAGGGCTCGACCAGCAGCGTGCCGTGGATCATGTTCATACCGCAGGCGAAGCCGAAGGAACCCGGACGCTCAGGGGTCAGCCGCACGGTGGTGCGCGTGTGGGCGGGCAGCCCCGCGCCGACCTTGAGATCGGGGAAGACCACACGGGACGTGCACTCCCCGGCCTCCTGCCGGTCGAAGACCAGTTCCACCGGTGTGCCCTGACGAACCTTGATCAGGTCGGGGCTGTAGCCGCCCCGCACCGTGACCTCCACCCGCTGCACGCCGCCCTCCAGTCGGGCGGCACCGGCGCGGCGCGGTCCGAAGAAGTACCAGCCCAGCGCGCCGACCAGCACGGCCGAGGCCAGGACCACGACGACATCGACGGCATCCATGGGCTTCTCGCCTCCCCTGACGGGTCACTCTCCAGCCTGCGCTCGGGTACCCCTGCCGGGTAGGGGCTGAACGGCCCACTTGTCCTGGCCCCTTCGGCCCCAGACCACCTCGTCAGGCAGAGGGACGATGCAGGTGAAGGCAAGAAGTCGCCCGGGAGCCCGTCCAGCGCCCGGTCGCCGATGAGCCGAAGCAGGTGAGTGGCGATGACGTTCTGGTACGCCCACGACATGAGCGGGTGGGGCTGGTTCGGGATGTCGGTCGGCATGGTCGCGTTCTGGGCGCTGATCATCACAGCTCTCGTGCTGGTTTTCCGTGCCGTCAACCGGCCCCACGAACACACGCACACTCCCGCCGCCCCGACACCGCAGCACATCCTCGGTGAGCGGTTCGCCCGCGGGGAGATCGACGAGGAGGAGTACCGGCGCCGCCTGAGCACGCTGGACTCCGGCCCTCTCACCAAAACCTGAAACCCGGCCGCCCTGGTTGCGGCCTCTGTGCCCTCCGCTGAAGGAGGCTCGTGATGAACGACAAGCGCAACTACGGCATGTACGCGCTCGCCGCAGCGATCGTCGTCGTCGGCGCCCTGATCGTCGGCGCGTCCCTGGAAAGCCTCGTCTGGCTCGCCCTCGTCGCCGCCTGCCCGCTGATGATGTTCTTCATGATGAAGAGCATGCACGGCCAGGACATGCACGGCGGACACGACCAGCACCGCGACGACCGGGACGAGGACCCGCTGCGCAAGCACAACCACCACACCGGGACGGGGCGGCCCTGACCGTCCCGGGCCCGGACCGGGGGTGAGAGCCATGGTGGCTGTGATCGCCGCGTTGGCCGGGACGCTGATCCTGTCGGGCATCATCCACGACATCGCCCGCCTGATCACCCCCGACGAGCCCCGCCCTCCACCGCTGGCCCGCCTGCGCGGACGGCACGCCGCACTGGAGGAAACGGAACGGTGGCTGGTGGGCCTGCGCCTCCACCACCGCATCGACGCGGCCGCATACCAGCGGCGCATGAGCGCCCTCGCCCGCGGACAGCGCCGCAGCGCCACCGGACCGGTCAACGCCGTCGGAGGACGTCATGGCTGACGCGGCCTACGGCCTGTGGTCGCTCGTGGTCCTCAACACCATCCTGCCGGGCGAGCGAGGAATGGGCCGCCGGGGACGCACCCGCTTGATCGGGCATCCGTCTCCTGGCCTCTTCCTTCGCCGCACCTTCGAGGCATCCCCGCACCGGCCGGAGTGGCCACGTGCTACGCGGTTGGCGGCCCGTCCTCTTCGCGGCGCCGCGGTGGCCTCTTCTTCGAGGCGGCTCGGGCCGCGGCCCGGTTCGGTGGCTCGTGCTCCTCGGGTTCCGAGCCCAGGTCGTGTGAAGCCTGCACCTCCACCTACTGGATGCCGAAAAATCTACCCAAAACCTATTGACTCGGGGCATATCTCGTGCAGGCTAGTTACCAGACCACAACACCGGAAGAGCCACGAAGTCGGTGAGGACGTCTAGTCGGCGGAGTGACTTGGACAGGATGTGGTTTAGGCCCCCGGCAAGCCGGCGCGACACCGAGGCAGCAGTGACGACTGAGGCTTCAAGACACGCGCAGAACTACCGGGGACTGTTTTTGTCCTTTTCTTCGGAGCCTTCGCACCAGCCCGACCGCGGTGCGAAGGCTCAGCCACGCCTACGCTCCACGGAACCGAAGCGCGTCGAGCCCGTCCCCTGCAGCCGGACCGGTCACTCTGCACCGATGTCGATGTCGAGCTGGATCTCCACGATGAAGGCCGCGTCCTCGGGTCCGTCACCTTCTTCGTCCTCCCAGACGATCACGCGCACGTGCCCCCGCCCGGTGCCGCGTACCTCCCACTCGGTCACCAGATCGGTGACGACGAGGGCGGCGACGTACTCGGCGTCCTCTTTGGGATCATCGCTGATGATGGTCCCCCGCCACCGCTCAGGATGGCCGAACGTGCACCACGCGCCGCATCGGATCGATCTCCGTCTGGTCGGCCATCCCGCCATGGTCTCCTGACGTGGCGGCGCTTGGCGGCAGGGGGCAGCCTGGAGGGGCGGTGAAGGGGCGGTACCAGAGACCCTTCTGGAGGCGGGCATGACTGGTGCGGACGGGCGTCGGCCGATCGTGGTGGGCGTCGACCCCGATCCTTCGAAGCGGCTGGCGCTGGCCTGGGCCGCCGACGAAGCGGATCGACGTGGCCTGCCGCTGCGGCTCGTCCACGCGCAGGGAGTGCCGACCGGTGGATACCGGTCGGGGGAGGCGCGGCCGTCCTGGGAGGAGTGGAACCGGGCGCTGCACGGCCTGGGCGACCAGGTCCTGAAGGAGGCAGTCGCCTTCGTCGAGTCCCGGCAGCCAGCGGTGGAGGTGTCGACGCTGCTGGCGGAAGGCGAGCCGGCGTGGGTCCTGCGCGAGGAGGCGCGGAGCGCTTCCCTGGTCGTGGTGGGTTCCTGGCACCTGAGCAGACGGCGCGAGATGTTCACCTCCTCCTCGGTGGCGCTCCCGCTCAGTGCCCATGCTCCCTGCCCGGTGGCGGTCGTACCGGAGCCGGAGCACGTCACCCAGGAGCCCGCGTACTTCGTGGTCGGAGTCGACGGCAGTCCGCATTCGGCCGCGGCGGTGGGTGTGGCGTTCGAGGAGGCTGCCCTGCGCGGGGCTCTCTTGCGGGCCCTGTACGTGTGGCATCCGCCGCTGCTCGGAGTGCTGGACGAGGAGGCTGCGGTGCGGGAGTGCCGCCGTGTGCTGTCGGAGACGGTCGCGGGCCGCACCGCGATGTACCCGGATGTGGAGCTGCGTCATGAGGTCGTCCGCGGTCACCCGGTGCAGGTGCTGACGGAAGCATCGGAGCATGCCCTGGGCTTGGTCGTGGGAACCCGGGGGCACGGAGGGTTCACGGGCATGCTGCTGGGCTCGGTGAGCCAGGGAGTGCTGCACCATGCCCGCTGTCCCGTCATCATTGCCCCGGTGTGAGGCGTCGAACGGCCCTGGGCCCGTGCCCCGGACGGCCCTGGTGATGCCGGCGGGCCCGTCACACGATGAGGGAGCGCCGCCGGCCATGGGCGGCGAACTGGCGAGACGTCCGCCGAGTTCCCTGGAGTCCGTGATGGCACCCTTGCCCAAGGCCCTCCGCGCAACCTGGCCGATTCCACCGGCGATGGTGGCCTCGTCGGCATGCGGGATCGGATGATGCGTACCACCGGTACGGACCCGCTGGTACCGGGCAGAGGGCAGGACGAGGCGGTAGGTGCCGCGTCCGGTTCCGGTTCGCGGTCTGCGGTACGGGAACTCGCTGCTGATGAGGTCTTCACCGCGCTGGACACGTCACGGCGCGGCCTGTCGGCGGCGCAGGCCCGGGCTCGGCTGGAGCGGTACGGGTCAAACGAACTGCCCCGTGCGAGGCGCCGCGCCGTGTGGCGGCAGTTGGGGGCGCAGTTCACCGACCTCTTCGCGGTCGTGCTGATCGTCGCGTCGGGGATCGCCTTCCTGGCGTACGGGCTGGAGGACCCGCGTGACATCGGCACCTTCCAGCTCGCGGTGGCGATCCTGGGCGTCGTGGTGCTGAACGCCGCCATCGGCTTCGCCCAGGAGTACTCGGCCGAGCGGACGGCCCAGGCGCTGGCGGCGATGGTGCCCCACACCTGCCGGGTGCTGCGCGGCGGCGAAAGGCTTGAGGTGCCCGCGCGGGAGCTGGTGCCGGGCGATGTGGTGGTGCTGGAGGCCGGGGACGCGGTGTCGGCGGACTGCCGGGTGGTGGAGGCGCACGAGCTGGCGGTGAACAACGCGCCGCTGACCGGGGAGAGCAATGCCGTGGGCCGTACGGCTGATCCGGTGGCCGCCCCCACCGCGGTGACCCTCATCAGCCTGGCCGACGCGCTCGGCACCACCGCCACGGCCCTGCGCGGGGGCGGCGTCGATCTGCCGCCGGGCCAGGGCCACGCGCTGCTGCACCCTCAGCTGCCGGACCTCGGCCCGGAGGAATGCCGCGCCCCGCTGTCCACGCACGGGGCCGAACTCCGTGCCCGCCCCGGCGGTGGGACGGGACGTAGCCTTCGAGGTCGACCACGTGGACGAGGCCATGAGCCGGGGCTGGAGCGTGCTCGTCATCGGCCCCGCCCGGGTCGTTACGGAGCCGATGCTGCGCGGCGGCCGGCCGAACGTGCCCACACCGAGCCGTGGGCGGGCGGCGCACGCGAGATGTGGGTGTCGATCCAGCCCACGCGCATCGTACGCATTCAGAAGGAATGGGCCTGATCGGTGACGGTCGGTGAGAGTGGCTGGTCAGGTGGTCTGTGCGATGGGTGGCATCCAGAGTTTGCCGGTGAAGGCGCGGTGGATGGCCTCGAAGGTGGTCAGGCCGTGCTTGCGGGCGGAGTCGAGGTAGGAGCGCACGGCGAGCCAGGCCGTCGCGCCCGTGTCGGACTGATGGCAGCCGGAGATCTTCAGCTGGGTCTTGACCGGACGCAGGGCCCGTTCGCCGCAGTTGTTGGTGAACGGCACGTGCCGGGGATCGTCGGCGAAGCGCAGGACGTCGTGGGCCTGATCGCGAAGCCGGGTCAGGAGGTTGTGGGCCGGGCTCTGCTTCCGGCCCGGCACTTTGGGATGGAGACTGAGCCCGACCTTGATGCCCTGGTGGAACGCTTCGCAGTGCAGCAGGAGCGCACCGGGGGTGATCTCGGCGGTCTCCTGGTTCCGGACGCGTACGGCCTGGGTGTTCAGTCCGGCCAGGGCCCAGCGGATCTGCTGGTGCCACTTCTGGTCGGGAAAGTCCTCTTCGGCGGCGGTCAGTTCGCGGATCAGGTGGGCTCCGCACAGCTGATGGGTGCAGGAGTCGTAGCCGGCATACAGGGACAGTGAGTCGTGGACCAGGACGCCCCGGTAGTGCGGGAGCACCTTGCCGGCATCTGCTCCGGCGCGCGAGCGCGGGGCGAGGTGGAGCAGGGTGAGGAAGTCGGTGCAGGCCACGTGGAGCCAGCGCCGGGTGGTGCCGATGCGGGTGGTGGTCTCATCCGCGTGGAGCACGTGTCCCATGATCAGCAGGGCACGGATCAGGTTCAGACAGTCCTCGACCAGGCCGGCGGCCTCGGGGAGCAGAGAGGCGACCCAGCCGGTGGAGACCTCGGCCCCGGTCACGTCCCGGATCAGGATCGTGGTCCGCTCGACGGGGATGTGCTGGAAGACCAGCAGGTAGACGGCCAGGGCACGCAGGTTGGGGCCATAGGAGGAGGGCGATCGGGCGACCTGGCCGGGCATCGGCGAGGCGGTCACCGTCCCGCACGCGCACCGGCAGCGATGGGCCCGGTGCTCGGTCACCTTCACCGTGGTCAGCGGGATGTCACGGACCTGACGGCGCTCGAAGCCGATGCTGTCGTCCTCGCCCAGCGCCCGGCCGCACCCGGTGCAGGCCGCTGGAAGGTGGTCCTCGGTGACATCGGGATCAGCGACCATGCACAGCCCAGATCCGTCGGCACCCGGCTGGCGTCCCCGCTTGCGGCCGCTCTTCGGTACCGGCTTCTTCTCCGGCCGACCGAAGGTGTCCGAGGACGGTGGCATCGAGGAGTTCCCCGAGTTCCGGCCAAGCCGCCGCTCCAGCTCTGCCACCCGCGCCGTCAACCGCTCATTCGCCGCGGCCAGCTCCTCGTTCTGTCGCTGGAGCAGCCCGATCACCGTGAGGAGGTCCTCACGCGACGCAGACTCCCACCCCGACGACATGACCACGGATCCTGCCGCACCCACCCGCAACCTGTCACATCGTCAGACAGCGAAGCCGATCACGACCTGCTGAATGCTTAC
>NZ_WJBG01000218.1 GCF_009709555.1 Streptomyces blattellae
GCCTAATGGGAGCTGCCGGGTCGGAGAGACTCGGTGCCGTAGCCGCCAGCAGGTGAGCACTTATGTCGCCGGAACCACTGTGAGTTCTGTGGTCAGACCGTGCCCCTGCTGGTTGGCCGGAAGGCCATGACCGCTGATGGGGTGGCGTGCCCGCCGAGCTGAGCGTGAGCACTGGATCCATTAGGCCGCGTGCCGTGTCTTCCGCGGGCTGCATGACCGGGAAGTACCTGACCTGGAGGATGAGTTGCTGCTGATCGGCGACGACTGGGCCGAGGACCACCACGATGTCGAAGTCCAGGACACCACCGGCCGCCGCCTCGCGACCGCAAGGTTGCCCGAGGGCGCGGACGGTATCACCAAGCTCCACGAGCTTGTGGCGAAGCATGCGGGTGAGGACCTCGTCCCCTGCGACGTGATCGTCGGGATCGAGACGGACCGCGGCACCTGGGTGCAGGCCCTGCTTGCGGCCGGCTACCGGGTCTACGCGATCAACCCTCGGCAGGTCGCCCGGTTCAAGGAGCGGTACAGCACCTCCGGCGCCAAGAGCGACAGAGGCGACGCCCACGCGCTGGCCGACATGGTCCGCATCGACCGCGACCAGCTGCGGCCCATCGCCGGCGACAGCGACCAGGCCCAGGCCGTCAAGGTCGTCGCCCGCGCCCACCAGACCCTGATCTGGGAACGCACCCGCACCTTCCAACGACTGCGCAACACGCTGCGCGAGTACTTCCCCGCAGCCCTGAACGCCTACGCGAGCCTGGAGCTGACCAGCACCGACGCGCTGGAACTGCTCATCAAGGCGCCCACCCCCCAGGCGGCGGCCAGGCTCACCCGCATCCAGATCACCGCCATCTTGGCCCGCGCCCGACGCCACAACCGGGACCAGAAGGCCGGGGCCATCCAGGCCGCCTTGCGCGAGAAGCACCTGGAACTGCCCGAGCCGGTGGCCGCCGCCTACGGGGCCACCACGACCGCCCATGCTCGTCTCCTGATCGCCCTCAACGAACAGATAGCCGCGATGGAAGAGCAGGTGAAGGCGCATTTTCTCGCGCACCCGGACGCTGAGATCTACCTCTCCATGCCCGGCATCGGAGAGATCACCGGCGCCCGGGTGCTCGCCGAGTTCGGGGACGATCCCACCCGTTACAGCTCCGCCAAGGCCCGCAAGAACTACGCCGGAACCAGCCCCGTTACCCGGGCCTCCGGCAAGAGCCACACCGTCCAGGCCCGCTACGTGCGCAACAACCGGCTCGCCGACGCGCTTCAGCGCCAGGCGTTCTCCGCCCTGCGGGCCTCACCCGGCGCCCGCCGGTACTACGACAAGCAGCGAGCCCGCGAGGCCGGCTACAACTCTGCCCTCCGCCAGGTCGGCAACAGGCTCGTCGGCATCCTCCACGGATGCCTCAAGACCCGCACCCTCTACGACGAAGCAACCGCCTGGTCGCACCACGCACAACCCCATACCGCTTGACACCAAACGACATGGGGTGTCTGACCTGGACCCCAGGGCACCTCGGCCTGGTGCCGCCGCGTCTCCGCGCGGCGGCACCAGCCCCCCGTCCCCTCACCAACGGAGGTACTTGGTGGTTGCTTCGCCTGCAGCGTTCCGCACCGGTTCCGCTGCTCTCGTGCGCACCGTGGCCCGGCCCTCGCTGCCGATTCCTCCATGCCCTGACCTCGATGACCGCTCGCCCAGTGGTTCGTCTGCCCGCGTGGCGTGGCTACGCGCGGTCTGGGCGAACAAGGACGTCACCGAGGCACTCCAGCACTCCAGCCCGGTCCTGGCCGCCCAAGTAGGGGCCCTGTGCACAGCCGAGGATCCCGCCCTCCGGGATGTGCAGCGCGCCGCGCTGTCCGTGGCCCGCTACCTGCTCCGGGCGCAGCACCGGGCCACACCCTTCGGCCTGTTCGCCGGCGTGGCCACCGCGGAGTTCGGCCCGCAGGCGCGGGCCGAATGGGGCGAGGAGCACGTGGTCGTCGGCCGGGCGGGGGCAGAGTGGCTGGCGGCCCTGGTCGCACGGTTGGAGTCATGCCCGGACCTCCTCCAACGGCTGCCCGTCGTCATCAACAACACCGTGACGTACCGGGGAGACCGGCTCATCGTGCCGTTCCAGCCCGACGTCCAGGACGACCGGACCCGCGCGGTCGAGGCGTCTCTGGCCCTGACCGGACCGGTGCGCGCGGTCCTTGCCGCGACCCGACTGCCGATCCGGTTCGGCACCCTCGCGGACAAACTCCAGGCGGAGTTCCCCGAAGCCAGTCCCGAGAGGGCACGTCGACTGCTGGCGGAGCTGATCCGGCGGCGGGTACTGATCACAAGCCTGCAGGCTCCGAGCACCGAGACCGATGCCCTCGGGTATCTGGTGGGCCAACTCGCCGCGATCGACGCCGGAAGCCTCGCCCCGGTCGCGGGGACCGTACGCGAACTCCACGCGGTCCGGGCGGGCCTGGAGGGGTGCACCACGTACGGCGGCCGGGACAGCGTCGCGGCGCGGATGCGCAACCTCGTCCCCGGCCTGCGTCGCCACCCCGTCGCGCTCGACCTCCGCCTGGACGCCCAGATCGTTCTGCCGGAAGCGGTCGCCCAAGAGATCGAGCGCGCCGCTCTCATCCTGACCCGCTTGAGCATCCGCCCGTACGGGACCGCCGCCTGGAACGAGTACCACCAGCGGTTCTACGAGCGGTACGGCATCGGCACGATGGTGCCGCTCGTGGAGGCCGTGGCGGACAGCGGCACCGGCTATCCCGACGGCTACCCAGGCGCTCCGGCCGGCGCACGCAGGCCCCGCGTCTCCGCTCGGGACGACGCCCTCGTACGGCTGGCTCAGACCGCCGCGCTCGAGGGCCGCGACGAAGTGATCCTCACGGACGAACAGATTGGGGCCCTGGACGTGGGTCCCGACAAGCCTCGGTTGCCGCCGCACTTGGAGATCGGGGTGCGGGTGCACGCGGCCAGCCTGGAGGAGTTGCAGCGCGGGCAGTTCCGGGTGGAGGTCGTCAGCGTGTCCCGTGGCGCCGGCGTCTCCACGGGCCGATTCCTCAGCGTGCTGTCCTCCGCTGACCGCGAGGCCCTGGCCGCCGAGCTTGCCGACCTCCCGGCCGCAGACGGCAACACCATGCCCGCGCAGCTCTCTTTCCCGCCCCTGCTCCCCGAGAGCGCCCACGTCACCCGCTCCCCACAGGTGCTACCCACCGTGATCAGCCTTCAGGAGCACCGCGCCCCGCAGGACATCGTCCTGACCCCGGAGGACTTGGCTGTGGGGTGCGACGGCCGCCGCATGTACCTCGCCGTCCCCGAGCGCGGACATCGCGTGGAGGCCGTCGGGATGCACGCGCTGAACCTGCGCACCCACACCCCACCACTGGTGCGGTTCCTCACCGAACTGTCCCGCGCCCAGTGCACGCAGGTCACCGTCTTCGACTGGGGCGCCGCAACGGCGATGCCGTTCCTTCCACGTCTGCGGTACGGCCGAACCGTGCTGGCCCCGGCCCGCTGGCGGCTGGAAGCGTCCGAACTGCCCGGCCATGCCCGTCCTCGGGCTGAGTGGGACGTTGCGCTCAGCGACTGGCGTGCCCGGCGGAGGCTGCCGCGCCACGTCCATCTCTTAGAGGACGACCGGCGCCTCTTCCTCGACCTCGACGAGGCCGGCCATCGTGCGCTCCTGCGCAGACACCTCGACCGTACGCGCCTGGCCGTACTCGTCGAGGCCCCGGAACCAGAGGCGTACGGCTGGTGCGGCGGGCGAGCCCACGAGGTCGTGGTGCCCCTCAAAGCAACCAGGCCGTCGACATGGCCGCCGCTGCCAGCCCCCAGCCGGGCCCGTGCCCTGTCTGCGGACCAGATGCAGACGCCTGCCTCTTCCTCGGTTCTTCTGGCCGCCCTGTACGGCGACCCCCGCCGCCAAGACGTCTTGCTCTCCCGGCACTTGCCCGGCCTCCTCGAACAGCTCGGCAACCCGCCGTGGTGGTTCATCCGCTTCCGAGACCCGGACCAACACCTCCGCGTACGCATCGCCCTCCCCGACCCGGAAGCCTTTGCCGGCACGGCCCGAACGGTGAGTGCCTGGGCCGACGAGCTACGAAGCGTCGGCCTGCTGGCCGACCTGCGCTATCCCACCTCCTACCGGGAGATGGGCCGCTGGGGCTCCGGCGCCGCATGGGAGGCGTCCGAGGAGGTCTTCCGGGCGGACTCGCGCGCCGTCCTGGCCCAGCTCACTCAGCCTCAGCGCCCTGGACCGCGCACGCGGGTGGTGGCGCACACCGTTGCGATCGCCTCCGCGTTCCTCGGCAGCACCGAGGCCGGCATGCAATGGCTGATCGAACACATCCCACCAACCGCCCCCGCGCCCGTTCCGCGCCCGCAGTTCACCGACGCCGTACGGCTCGCCGACCCGAGCGACGACTGGTCGGTGCTGCGCAGTGTGCCGGGCGGGGACGCCATCGTGTCGGGATGGGCTGACCGGGATACGGCGCTCGCTGCGTACCGGCCGCACCTGCCCGGCCCGGACACCCAGGGCATCGCCGTCGACGACGTCCTGACCTCGCTGCTGCACGTCCACTTCGTGCGCCACGTCGCCGTGAACTTTCCGGAGGAAGAGGTGTGCCTCTACCTGGCGCGTGCCGCGGCCCTGGCCTGGACCGCCCGCACTCGGGGGAGGGCCTCGTGACCGCCCACCCCGCGCTCGGCTTGGTCGACGCCATCGCCGCCCGGCTCGCCGACCCCGACATCGTGCCCCTCGGCTCCAGGCTGCTGTCCTCGGACCGGCAGCATCTTGCTTACGGCCCGCCCGGCATCGCGCTCCTGCACATCGAGCTGGCCGCTAACGGCCGCGGCCCGTGGCACCGCGCCCACGGCTGGCTCGCCGCCGCCTCCCGGCAGCCGCTCACCAGCGGCTCGGACAGCCACCCCTTCTATGGAGTGCCCGCCTTCGCCCATGCCCTGAGCTGTGCCGCCGACCACCTTCCCGGCTCCTACCAGCGCGCCCTCGACAGGATGGACGGACAGATCGCAGTCGACGTCGGACGCCGTCTCGACGCCGCACACCGCCGCATGGACGCCGGACGCCTGCCGCAGCTCGCCGAGTTCGACGCCATCCGGGGCCTCACCGGATACGGCGCCTACCTACTGCGCCGAGACCCCGGCAGCTCCACGATGCGCGCCGTTCTCGACTACTGCGTGCGCCTCACCGAACCGATCACCCACCACGGCGAGACCCTGCCGGGTTGGTGGGCGGAGACCGGGCCCTCGGGCAGCCCGGACGACCGATTCCCCGGCGGGCACGCCAACACCGGTATGGCGCACGGCATCGGCGGTGTGCTCGCGCTCCTGGCCCTCGCCGCTCGGAACGGCTCCGTCATCAACGGGCAGCATGCAGCACTGCGCACCATCCTGACCTGGCTGGACCGCTGGAAGGAGAAGTCCGACGGCGGACCGGTCTGGCCGTACTGGGTCACTCAGGGCGAGCTGCGCAGGGGGCGTCTCGCCCCGTCCGCGCCCCAGCGGCCTTCCTGGTGCTACGGCACCGCCGGCCTCGCCCGCGCCCAGCAACTTGCCGCGCTTGCCCTCGGCGATGCCAGCCGCCAGATCGAGGCGGAGAACGCGCTCGTGGCCGCCCTCACCGATCCCGAGCAGCTGAAGGCTACGACGGACAACGGCCTGTGCCACGGGTTCACCGGCCTCGCCCACGCTGCCGCGCGTATGGCCGACGACGCCCACCCCTCGACCGCGGGAAATCTCCGTGCCGCGATCCCTCCCCTCCTGGCTGCGGTCATCCCGCCGGGCACCGACCCCGAACTCATGGCCACGGCGCTCATTCAGGACGAGGACGGCGGCCCCGGCCTACTCGACGGCGCCGCCGGCATAGCCCTGGCCCTCCTCGCGCCCAGCACCGCCGCATCACCCCGGTCCGCCTGGGACGCATGCCTCCTCATCGCTTGATCCACCGACCGAAGGACCTCTATGCCTCCCGACCGCTGGCAGCAGCACAACATCACCTTCCTGGACCGGGAGAGTGCCCGGCGCACCATTGCCGAACGCCTCGGCCCAGCCCTGATCCAGGCCGAGGCCGACGGGCAGCTCACCGGCTGGTGGTTCATGAACAAGCAGCCCTGGCCGCTGCGTTACCTCGCCGACAAGCCCTCACCCGCCATTGAGTCGCTCCTGAGCGATCTCATCGGCGATGGCGTGGCCGTGTCGTGCCTGCCCGGCGTCTACGAGCCCGAGACCGACGCATTCGGCGGACCCGAGGCCATGGACGCAGCTCACGAACTGTTCCACAGCGACTCCCGCCACCTGCTCGCTTACCAGCCGAACCCGATGCACTTGGGACGCCGGGAGACCGCCGTCCTGCTGGCGAGCGTCATGATGCGCGGTGCTGGACTCGACTGGTTCGAACAGGGCGACGTATGGGCGAAGGTCGCGGCCCTTCGACCGGCCGCCGCTCCACAGCCACCCGAACGAGCCGCCGAACTGGCCCCGGCTATGCGGAAGCTCATGACCGCTGACGCCCACAGCCTCTGCCGCCTGGGCGGCCCACTCCACGCGCACGAAGAATGGGTGACCGCCCTTGAACGGGCCGGAGCCACCCTCGCCGACCTCGCAGGCCGCGGCGCCCTCACCCGCGGCCTGCGAGCCGTCATCGCCCACCACGTGATCTTCCACGCCAACCGCGCCGGTCTCCTCCGGGACGACCAGAGCGCCCTGTCCCACATCGCACGAGAGGTAGTCATGGGAACGAGTGACCACACCGAGTCGCCCACCGAGGCAACGGCCGACATGGATAGCGTCAGCGCGGTGAAAACCGACACGATCACCACCCCCACAGCGGACGCCGAACGCCTCCGCAACGCCCTGGTCGACCAGCTCCGCGCGGACGGACACGCCCGCACGCCCGCCGTCGAGACCGCGTTTCGGACCGTGCCCCGCCACATGTTCGTGCCCGAGGCGACGCTCGAAGACGCCTACGCCAACGCACCGGTGCACATCAAGTACGACACCGACGGCACGTCCATCTCCTGCGCCTCCCAACCGGGCGTCGTCGCCCTCATGCTGGACCAGCTCGACGCCCAGCCAGGCGAACGCATCCTCGAACTCGGCGCCGGCACCGGCTACAACGCCGGTCTCCTCGCCCACCTGGTCGGCGAAAGCGGCCACGTGACCACCCTCGACGTTGACGACGACCTCGTGGAAGGCGCCCGCGCCCACCTCGCCAGCGCGGGAATCACCAACGCCCAGGCCGTGACCCGCGACGGGGCTCTCGGCTACGCCGAAGGAGCGCCGTACGACCGGATCATCGCCACCGTCGGCGCCCACGGCGTACCGCACGCCTGGCTGCAGCAGCTCGCTCCCGGCGGCCGGCTCCTCGTCCCCCAGCGCCTCAAGGGCACGGTGTCCCGCTCCATCGCCTACGAGCAGCGTGACAGCCGGTGGGTGTCCCTCGGCAGCGAGATGAACACCTTCATGCCGCTTCGGAGGGGCATCGCCGACGACGTCCGCCGAGTGATCCCGCTCAGTACGGACGGCGCCGTACGACTCCAGGCCCCCGCCGGTCTCAGCATCGACGCCGATGCCCTCGCAGGCGTACTTGACCAGCCGCGCACCGAGGAGTGGACCGGCATGACGGTCCGCGCCATGGAGTCGCCGGAGTGGATGGAACTGTTCGTCACCTGCTCCCTCCCCTCCGGCCTGATCCGGATGCTGTTCCCCCGCAGCGCCAAGGGCACCCTGCTCACCGAGGACCCCTACCCCTCCTCCACCGCGGCCGTCGACAAGGGCGCCGTCACCTACCTCGCCCGGCGCGTGTCCAAGGAGAAGACCCCCGAGGGCGACAAGCTCTGGGAGTTCGGCGTCATCGGCCACGGCCCCGGCAGCGACGAACTGGCCGCGAAGGTCGCCGACGCCATCCGCACCTGGGACAGGGAGTACCGCGACCGCGAGGCCACGTTCGAGCTCCAGCCCCTGGACACCCCCGCCATCGAGCAGCGTCCCGGCCTCTTCGCCCTCGATACGCCGCTGAACCGCATCGTCGTCGATTGGCGATGACGCCCCACGCGTAGCGGATGGTGCCCGTCGGCACACGACCGGCGGGCACCGTCGCCTCAGTAGTCGTCACTCTCGACCCGGGGGATCCATGGACCCGCACGGC
This sequence comes from Streptomyces blattellae, assembly GCF_009709555.1. Taxonomy (GTDB): domain Bacteria; phylum Actinomycetota; class Actinomycetes; order Streptomycetales; family Streptomycetaceae; genus Streptomyces; species Streptomyces blattellae. The sequence continues at coordinate 8,145 of NZ_WJBG01000218.1, forward strand.
CCCATAGCCCAGCGCTTCCCGCTCATCGCCCGATTCCGCCCCGCCTGCCTGCCCCTCCCCAAACGGGTACGCGCGCTCGTCGACCTGGCTGACACCGCAGTGAAACAGGCCGATCAGGGGCTCGCATCGGCCGTTTACAACCAGGCCGCGCTCATCGCCTCCGACCTTGATCTCCCCGATCTCGCCCGCGAGATGTGCCACCAGCACGCCGCCGCCTACCTCCACGCCTGCCCCCTCCCCGGCATGAGCGCGATCCGAGGACTGGAACCGGTCGTCAACCTGGCCCGCCTCCAGATCCGCGCCGGCCACGCCGATGAGGGCCGTCAGCGACTGCTCGACCTGTACAAGGCGGTCGAGGCGGGCACAGCCGCCCGGTTCGAGGGCGTTACCGTACCCGCGGACCTCACTGCGACCGGCGAAGACCGCCAGGAGGTTCGTTCCTGGCTGTGGCGCGTACTCCTCGCCGACGGCACGCGCACCCTCACCACCGAGGGGCGATGGGCCGAGGCGCTGGCGCACATCGAAGCCCACCATGGCATCGGAAAGCGGATGCTCGACGGTCGGCAGGTCGCCGTACTCGCCGCCCTCGCGGCGGGTGACACCGCGTGGGCAGTTGTCCTCCTTGCCGACACGATGCCCGGCGATCCGTGGGAGCAAGCCGTCACGGCATGCCTGACCGTTCTATGCCGCCGCGACGCCGGGCAGCCGATCGACGGCCATTTGGCGGACCTGGTGACGGCCTACCTCGGACGGAAGACCGAACCCGGGATGACCGTCTTCGACACCCGGCTCGGACTTACCGTCCTCGACACGATCGGTTCCGCCGAGCCGCTCGCCGCGCACCGCATCGTCGAGGACCTCCACCGCAGGACGGCGGACGCCGAAGACGGCAAGGCGGCCCGCGAGAACTTGGCTCATCCTCTGTTCACCGAGATCGCCACGGACCGGCAAGCGCAGGACTGTCGCGCGCTGGTGCACACCTGCGCCCTCGGCGCTGGGATCCTCCCGGACGAGCAGCGAGGAGAACTGACGGCGGCTCTGCGCGCCAGCGATAGCGTGATCCGGGAAAGCCTCGCACGTCCCTCCGAGGTCGGACGTAGATCTACTATGGAGAGAGCCTGACGGACGCACCAACCTCGGAGCTTGTCGAGGGGCTGGAACTGCTTGCCCCTGGTTGTCCGCAGGGCGGCGATCAGCGCCGCCGTGTGTTTGACGGCTGCGGGGCTGGGACGGCAACCGCCGCGTGGACCGGGGCGTTGAAACGCTGTGGTGTGCTGCGGGCTCGGCTCGTCCCGCGCGCCCGCGCCACACACTGACTCTGCCGAAGGTCTGGATCGAGCACACCGGCATGGCCGAGGGCCGGGCCGTCTTCGCCCTGTCCGGCCTGCCCGCCGCGTAGCGACCTCCCGGGGTTCGGGCGGGCGGGTGAACGAGGGGCAAAGCCTGCCCGGGCCCCAAGCACCGCCGCGATACTGGCCGCCATGACAAGCTGACACGGGCGACGGCGGACGGCACCGAGCCCGCCTTGGACCCCGACCCGACCGCGTTCTACGGCCGGCCCAGGGACAGCCGACTGGAGGCTACGTGGCCGGAGCCTGCGGCCCCACTCGGACTGCAGGTAGGCCTCCCCACGGCTGCTGTAAGCCGGCCGTCGAGTTCGGCAGCGTGGTTGACAGGGCCGAAGATGATCTTGGCGCACGTAGTCACCCTGCTGCACGGGCACGCCAAGCTCGCCGACGACGGTGCCGCCTCGTCGAGTTCGCAAGCCGGGTCCGCGGGGAGGCCGTAGCCGGGCTGTCCCTGAAGCCGCGCACGTACGTCTTCCCTGTGTTCTCGCTGCGCTGGTGGGCGGCCCATCCCGCGGCAAGGGCGGGAAGAGGGTTATCTTCGCCGTGCCGGCCGATCAGGACGCCGTAGAGTCGGCCGTCGTGCTGGGACCGCTGGTCGTGCGGGTCACGGTGCAGCGTGGTCAAGACCGTCCATGGCATGCGTTCCAGGGCGGTGCCCGGTTCGGCGGTGAACTCTGCCTCGACTCCGATCACCGGCCCACTCCCGGAGCAGCCGGATCGCCTCTGCAGGGCCGCCAGCCCTCCCTGGTGACTCCGTACGGCGAAATCAGTGTCAGCGCAGTTGCTCCCACAACTCGCGCAGGGCCCGCACCTCATCCGCGACCGAGGATACGGATCGGGAATCGACGCACGGCAGGGCGATCCGGCGGCCGGAGCTGAGGCGGACTACGACCCACTCGCCGCTCAGCTTGTTCCTGCGGATCTCGAAGTCCTGGATGTCGCTCCACGCCATTCGCCTCGTCTCCAAGGGGAAGCGCGCCTCGATGTAATCGGGGTGCGTGGTCGTCGCAAACCCCTTGCTGACCCACCACTTGCCGCTGCTGTAGGTGCGAAAAGCCGCCTCGTCTGTCATGGCCGGCGATCGTAGGCCAGCGGGACCGGGACCCCTCCCCGTTTCCCGAATGAGGCTCAGTCAGGTTGTCCTTCCGCTCCCAACCGATCGCGCACCGCGTCCCGAACCGGCCAACAAGCGAAGCTCTGCTCGCCACGTGAGCCGTAAGACGCCACGGACAGGAACGACGAACGCGGATGTTCTCCGGCGTCGAGGGCGATCCCGCGGCTGGGTGGCACGTCAGGGGCCTGGAGGATGCGGTGGACGCGAGAGTGCTGGTATCGGGCCCACCGCACCGCCGTAAGTGGGCCCGAGTCAGTTCAGGCCGGCCGTCTTCAGCCAGGACTTGGCGACGTCCAGCGGGTCCTTGTTGTCGAGCTGGACCTGGGAGTCCAGGTCGAGCAGGGTCTTGGTGTCGAGCTTGGCGGAGACCGCGTTGAGGGCGTCGATGCCCTCCTGGGAGAGGCCGGACTTGTAGGCCAGCGGCGTCACGTTGGCGAAGCCGAAGAGGTTCTCCGGGTCCTGGAGGACGACGAACTTCTCCTTGGTGATGTTCGGGTCCGTGGTGAAGATGTCCGCGGCCTGCACGGTGTTGTCCTTCAGCGCCGCCGTGGTCAGCGGGCCGCCCGCGTCGAGCGCCTTGAAGGACTTGAACTCCAGGCCGTACACGTCCTTCAGGCCGACCAGGCCCTGCTGGCGGGTCTGGAACTCGGGCGAGCCGCCGATGACCATCTCGGGGGCCACGTCCTTGAGGTCCGCGAGGGTGGACGACGCGGTGAGGTCGTACTTCTCCGCGGTCTCCGCGTTCACCGTCACGGAGTCCTTGTCCTCGGCCGGCGAGGGTTCGAGGAGCGTCAGCTTGGAGTCGAGCTTGCTCTCCACCGCGGAGCCGACGGCCTCGACGGACGTCTGCTCCGCCTCCGGGTCCAGGTACGCCAGCAGTGAGCCGTTGTACTCCGGCAGCACGGTGATGGAACCGTTCTTGAGCATGCCGTAGGTCGTCTCGCGGCTGCCGATGTTCGGCTTGTACTCGACCTTGATGCCCTTGGCCTTCAGGGCCTCGCCGTAGATGTCGGCGAGCAGGATGCTCTCGGCGAAGTTGTTCGAGCCGACGACGACCGTGTCGCCGTCCGCCTGGTCTTCGGCCAGCGGGTTGTCCGACTCGTCGGAGTCGGACGAGCCGCACCCGGCAACGAGCGCCGCCACCGCGGCAAGGGCGACCGCGGCCGCGCGAGGGTGTCGCATGCTGGACCAGCTGCTCTTCACGGTAGAAGTCACGATTCCCGTTCCGGGCTCAGAGGTTGAATGACATCAGAGGTTGAATGACATCAGAGGCTGAATGACCTGTATCTGATCCAATCCAGCCACTTCTTGGTCAGTCAAGGCCAGCCGGGTCACCAATTGGCTTCGATGCGTACCCGATCGTGAAGATACCGGGAAGGATCCGGCCGGGAGCCGCAGTCGGGTTGTAACGGATTCTTGACTCAGGGTGCGGAGGTACCGCTTCCGAAGAGCCTGTAGTCTCGCCGCAGTTGGTGAAGCACAGTGGTGTGCAGGCGCCGCTCCCCTTACATCACAATCCAGCCAGAGTCGATCAGAGACGGTCACGTGCGTTCCCGCGCCGTGCGACACCCCACGAAGGAGGCCTGGTGTCCACGAACGAGGTGGGCCTAAGGCGCTTCGCCGACCGCTGGCCGTTCAGGCGCAAGCTCAACCTGCTGGTCGGCGTGCCACTCGCCGTTCTCGCCGTGCTGCTGGCATATCTCATCACCGACCAGGTGGGCCAGGCCCGGGACGCCGCAGCCGCGGCCCGGCTGGTGCGGGACAGCGCCCAGGTCGCGGAGCTGGCCGACCGGGTGAACGCCGAGCACCAGCAGGCGATCCTGCTGTCCGTGCGGTTCGAGGCCACCGAGTCCGGCGCCCGGCCCGGCATCACCGCCTTCCGCAAGGCGCAGGCCGAGGTGGACGAGCAGGTCGAGACGGTACGCGACACCTTCGGCGACCGGCTGCCGGGCACCGAGGCCCAGGCCCTGAAGGACATCGACGGCCTGTCCAGCCTGCGGACGACGATCGAGCAGGGCTATCTGCCCGCCGACAACATCGACCCCGCCTACACCAACGCCGCCAAGGCCCTGATCGACGGTCTCGGACTCGACCGCAACCCGGCCCTCGCCGCCACCTTCACCGGCAATCTGCTGGACTCCCTGCTGCGTGCCGACGCAGCCCACAGCGCCTTCGAGACCAGCGTGTTCTCGGCGCGGACCGGAGACTCCAACGCGCTCATCGAGTTCATCGCCGCGGTCGGCAACTACGAGCTGTACACCCACCAGGCCGAGCGCTTCGCCCGGTTCGCCACCGAGGCGCAGTCCGACGAGCTGAACGGTATCGAGCACAACGCCGCCCAGGCCGAGATCCTCCGGCACTACGCGGAACTGCAGATCGACCCCAGCGGACTGCAGGCCAGTTCACCGGCGGAGATCCGCGCCGCGTTCACCGAGGCCCTCGACGGCTACCCCGACTACCGCGCGCAGTCGCAGACCCGGCTGGAGATCACCTCCTCGCTCATCGGCCAGATCGCCGACCGCGCCGACAACGCCTCCGACGACGCCTGGTGGAACGCCGCCTGGCTGCTGGGCGTGGCGCTGCTCGGCTTCGCGCTCTGGCTGGCCCTCGCCGTGGCGGTGCGCCGCTCGGTGGTCCGCCCGGTGCAGGCCCTCACCGGCGCCGCGCAGGAGGTCGCCGAGGTCGCCGGGCGCGAACTCGCCCGGGTGGCCGACGACGACGCCGAGGACGACGGCCCGCCCCTGCTGCGGGACATGCCCGTCACCGCACGCGACGAGATCGGCGACCTCGCCGAGGCCTTCAACCAGGTGCAGACCACGGCGGCGGCGCTGCTGGAGCGCCAGGTGCTCAGCCGCCGCAACACCGCCGAGATGTTCGGCAACGTGGGCCGCCGGGTCAGCAACCTGACGACTCGTCAGCTGGCGCTCATCGACGCCGTCGAGCGCGGCGAGACCGACCCGGCGCTGCTCGAACGCCTCTACTCCATCGACCACATCGCGGTCCGGCTGCGCCGCAACGCGGACAGCCTGATGCTGCTGGCCGGCATCCGCGAGACCGTCCTCGACGCCGGCCCCACCACACTCACCACCGTCGTACGGGCCGCGCTCGGCCAGATCGAGGGCTTCCAGCGGGTACGGCTCGACGCACGGGCCGACGTCATGGTGGAGCCCGACATCATCGGCGACCTCACCCTGATGGTGGCCGAACTCCTGGAGAACGCCGTGTCGTTCTCGCCGGCGGGCAGCCCGGTCGAGGTGACCGTGCACACCGGCGACGAGGGCGGCACGTCGATCGTGATCGCCGACCACGGCCTGGGTATGAGCGCCGAGCGGCTGGCCGAGGAGAACGCCCGGCTGATCCGCCGTGAGCGGCTCGACCTCGTCCCGACGAAGGTGCTCGGCCTGTTCGTGGTGGGCACGCTCGCGCGCCGCTGGTCGGTCGGCATCACGCTGACCCGGACGCCGGGCGGCGGGGTGACCGCCGAGGTGGCCATCCCGTCGTCACTGCTGCTCACGATGAGCGCGGTGACCCCGGCGCCCACGGCTCCCGCCGTGCAAGCGCCGGCCGGCCCGCACCCGTCGGCCGCGGCGGCCCGGAACGGGCCCGCCCCGCTCCCCCGCCGGGTGCCCAGACGGGAGCCGGCCGGCGCCGAGGACAAACCCGGACCCGGCACCGAGGACAAGCCCCTGATTCCCAAGCCGCGAGACGAAGCCGCCTCCGACGACGCCCAGGCCTCCGACGCCCAGGCCTCCCGCCCGCTCCGCCGCCGCGTCCGCGGAGCGACGCTCCGTACGACCGTCGGCGACACCGATCGCCAGGCCGCGCGCCCCGCCGCACCCGCCGCCGACGCGGACGCCGTCCGCAGCGCGCTGGAGGAGTTCGAGGCGGCCGTGGAACGGGCGCACCAGGACAGCGCGAGCGCGCCCGGCCCGAAGACTTCGCAGGACCAGAACCACCTCCCGGAAGGAGCGGAGCAGTGAGCACGTCGACAGGTGACACTCCCACGGGAGGCGCCACGCCCGACGAACTGCGGGCCGCAGCAGCCGACTTCACCTGGCTGCTAAACCGTTTCGCCACCGAGACCGCGGGCGTCGTCGACGCCATCGCGGTGTCCTCCGACGGTCTGCTGATCGCGGTGGCGCAACTACGGGAGCGGGCGCACTCCGAGCGGCTGGCCGCGATCGTCTCCGGCCTCACCAGCCTGGCCGCCGGCGCCTCCGGCAACTACGGCCTGGGCGCCCTGAACAAGGTCATCATCGACCTGGAGGGCGGCCATGTCCTGGTCTCCGCGATCGGCAGCGGCGCCGTGCTCGGCGTGGTCGCCGACAAGGAGGCCAAGCTGGGCAACATCGCGTACGAGATGACGCTGTTCGCCAACCGTGCCGGTGCCGCGCTCAGCCCGCAGCTCGTGCTCGAACTGAAGAACACCGTCGGCGTCCCGTCCACGGGCTGACCGGCACCGCCCGGCCGAGAAGGAGCACAGACCCATGGCGGACGGCCGTACGCCGAGCGGTGCCGGCGAGGACGGCTCACCGGAGCCGGTGGGCCCCGCCTCCGCGGTGCGGCCGTTCCTGGTCACCGCCGGCCGGGTGGCGCCGAACTCGTCCGGCCGGACGATGCCCGTCGAGACCCAGGTGGTGGCCACCGCCGAGGGCCTCGACGCGCTCGACCGGCTCTCCTTCGAACAGCACGACATCGTCGCCGCCTGCCGGCAGCCGCAGTCCATCGCGGAGATCGCGGCCCGGCTGCGGCTGCACCTCAACGTGGTCCGTATCCTCTCCGAAGACCTACGGGCGGCTGGGCAGTTGACGGTGTACGTGCCCAGCACCGACGCCACCCACGACTCATCCGTCCTGCGCAGGGTTATCGATGGCCTCCGTGCCATCCCCGACTCCCGGGGGGTACTCCGTGACTCCGACTGAACCGGTCACCGGCCGCGCGGCTGCACAGACCGCCGTACGACCGCCGCTGCCGGTGAAGATGGTGATCGCGGGCGGCTTCGGTGTGGGCAAGACCACCGCGGTCGGCTCGATCTCCGAGATAGAGCCGCTGACCACCGAGGCAGCGATCACCGAGGTCGCCGCGGGGGTGGACGACCTCTCCCACACGCCCCGCAAGACCACGACCACGGTCGCCATGGACTTCGGGTGCATCACCATCGACCCGACGCTGAAGCTGTATCTGTTCGGTACGCCCGGGCAGGACCGGTTCGGGTTCATGTGGGACGACATCGTCGAGGGCGCGGTCGGCGGCCTGGTCATCGTCGACACCCGCCGCCTCGACGACTGCTACGCCGCCGTCGACTACTTCGAGCACAAGCAGGTTCCGTTCGCGGTCGCCGTCAACGCCTTCGACGGCAAGGTCGAGCACGGACTCGACGAGGTCCGCTGGGCGCTTGACGTCGCCGAGCACATCCCGGTCATCGTCTTCGACGCGCGTGAGCGGGGCTCGGTCCGCGACGCGCTGCTGGTCGTACTGGAACTGGCGCTGGCCCGCAGCGAGGGGTGACGGGTTCGTGCTTCACCTGCGGGCCGTCTGTGACTGGTCGGCGCCGCACCAGACCGACAACGCCTCGCGGCCGCGGAGCGCTTACGCGCGGCGTACGCCCCGTGACACCGAGAGGCGGCCCGCTGCCCAGAACACGCCGAGCGTGACCAAGGCCAGGGCGGCGACCAGCGTGGCGCCGCCGACGACCTTCTCGTAGTCACGCTGGTAGAGGCCGTCGACGATGTAGCGGCCGAGGCCGCCGAAGCTGACGTAGGCGGCGATGGTGGCCGTCGAGACGATCTGGATGGCGGCCGAGCGCAGTCCGCTGAGGATCAGCGGGAGCGCGACCGGCAGTTCGACCCGGAACAGGACCTCGGTCTCGGCCATGCCCATGCCGCGGGCGGCGTCCACCGGCGCGGGATCGACGGAGCGCATCGCCTCGTAGGTGGTGACGAGGATGGGCGGGATCGCCAGCACGACCAGCGGGATCATGACGGGCGCCAGGCCGAGGCCCAGCAGTACGAACATCAGCACCATCAGGCCGAAGCTGGGCAACGCGCGGCCCGCGGTGGCGATGAGGGCGAGGATGTTGCCGCCGCGTCCGGTGTGGCCGGTGAGCAGGCCGACCGGCAGTCCGACGGCGGCGGCGATGGCGAGCGCCTCCAGCGTGTACTGGATGTGCTCGGCGAGCCGGGTCGGGATGCCGTCGTAGCCCTGCCAGTGGGCGCTGTCGCTGAAGAAGGCGTCGATGTAGTTCAGGACGTTCACCGGGCGGCCGCCTTCGCAGTGAGCGTGGGAGTGTTCTTGCGGGTGCCGCGCGGCATCCAGGGCGTGAGGAGGATACGGACGCCGATCAGGGCCGCGTCCACGAGGATGGCGAGGACCGCCGTGCCCACCACGGAGAGCCAGATCAGCCGCTCCTGGTTGTAGATCATGCCGCTGTTGAGCAGGTTGCCGAGGGCTCCCTGGTTGCCGATCAGCATGCCGACGCTGACGAGGGAGATGCTGGACACGGACGCGACGCGCAGCCCGGCGATGATCGCGGGCGCGGCGATCGGCAACTGCACCTGGACATAGCGCCGTACGGGCCCGAAGCCCATCGCGGTGGCGGCGGCGAGGGTCTCCTGCGGCACCGACCGCACCGCGTCGACGATCGCCGGGACCAGCACGACCAGGCTGTAGACGCCCAGCGGGATCATCACCGTCAGCTCGCTCTGGCCGGTGTAGTCGATGAGGATGACGAAGAACGCGAGCGACGGGATCGCGTAGAGCACGGTCGTGATCCACAGCACCGGTGGGTACAGCCAGCGCAGCCGCACGCACAGCTGGGCCAGCGGCAGCGCCACCAGCAGCCCGAACAGCACCGGAAGCAGCGCCTCGCGCAGATGCAGCATGACCAGGCCGAGGTAGCTGTGCTGGAGGTCGCTGGGCATGTCGAAGAGTTCGCTCATCGCGCGGCCTTCTCCGTCGTGCCGTCCTTCTTGCTGCCCTTGCTGTCCCTGCTGTCTTTCTTGCCGTCCGTCTTGCCGTCCGCGCGCCGCTCCGCGTGGGCGCCGCGGATCGCCTCGCCGATGGTCTGCTGGGAGACGACTCCGGCGGCCCGCCCCTCGCCGTCCACGGCGACGGCCCACCCGGTGGGTGAGAGCACGGCACAGTCCAGCGCGGCCCGCAGCGACTCCTTACCGGCGACGAACGGCCGTCCGCAGGCGAGGAGTTGGTCCTGTCGGATCTCCCCCGCGGTCAGCTCCCCCGGTTCGGCCCAGCCCAGCGGCTTGCCGTCCAGATCCGTTACGAGGAGGTAGGGCGCGTCCCCGGTAGCGCGGGCGGCGATCTGCTCGGCGGTGGCGTCGACGGCGACGATCGGCGCGGTCAGCAGTTCCAGACCCGCGGACGGGAAGAACGACAGCCGCCGAATGCCGCGGTCGGCGCCGAGGAAGTCCTCCACGAAGGCGTCCGCGGGGTCGGTCAGCAGCTCGGCGGGCGGCGCGAACTGGGCGAGATGGCCGCCGGTGCGCATCACGGCGACCATGGTGCCGAGCTTGACGGCCTCGTCGATGTCGTGCGTGACGAAGACGATGGTCTTGCCCAACTCCTCCTGAATACGCAGGAGTTCGTCCTGAAGCCCCTTGCGGACGATCGGGTCTACGGCCGAGAACGGCTCATCCATCAGCAGCACCGGCGGATCCGCCGCGAGCGCCCGTGCCACGCCGACGCGCTGCTGCTGACCGCCGGAGAGCTGGTACGGGTAGCGCTTGGCGAGCGCGGAGTCGAGTCCGACCCGCTCCATCAACTCCCCCGCGCGCGCCCGGGCCTTGTCCTTCCCCCAGCCCAGCATGCGGGGCACGGTGGCGATGTTGTCGATGATCGTGCGGTGCTGGAAGAGCCCGGCGTTCTGGATGACGTAACCCATGGACCGGCGCAGCGTGTTGACCGGCTGCTTCATGATGTCGACGCCGTCGAGGGTGATGGTCCCCTCGGTCGGCTCCACCATCCGGTTGATCATGCGCAGGGTCGTCGTCTTCCCGCAGCCCGAGGGGCCGACGAGGACGGTGATCGAGCGGTCGGGTATCTCCAGGGAGAGCCGGTCGACCGCCACCGTGCCGTCCGGGTACCGCTTCGTGACTGAATCTATCCGTATCAAAACGCCGAATACCCTTCGGGTCTGGCTGTTTCCGCCCGCTCTCGACCGTACGGGTCCGGGCCGTTGCGGGGAGAGTGTAGACGGATTGTGTTGCGGGTATTCGGCCAGCCGACGCTTCCATCACGCGGCCTTGAGGAGCGGCATACGGAGGGAGCGGGCAGGCGTTGTTCTTCTCAGCTTCTCAGGCGACCGGCACCCTCTCCGTACGCAGGACCCGTCGCTCGGCGTCCACGGCGAACACCTCGCACCCCTCCCGCCCGGCCGCCCACGCGACACCCTCCGCGCCCATGGCGAACGCCGCCGTCGCCGCCGTGTCCGCCTCGGTGAGGGTGGCCGCCACGACGGTCACCGAGAGCAGTCCGGTCGCCGGGCGCCCCGTACGCCCGTCGACGATGTGGTCGCCGCGCTCATAGCGCCCGGACGTCGCGACCGCACCGTCGGTGATCTCCAGCACGGCGCACAGCTGATCGGCGTGTTCGGGGTGCCGTATGCCCACGCGCCAGGGACCGCCCGCCACGACGACGTCGCCGCCGGCGTTGAGGCAGAACCTGCGCACGCCGGCGGCGGTCAGCAGGTCCGCCGCCCGCTGCACCGACCAGCCCTTGACGACCGCGCACGGGTCGAAGCCCTCGCCGGGCCGGCGGGCGTCGAAGGCCCCGCCGGTGGCGAGGCGGTACTCCTCACACAGGTCGAGCACTTCGGCGAGGTCCGCGCTGACCTCGCCGGGGCCGATCTCGCCCCGGTCGAGCCGGGACACCTCGCTGTCGGGCTTGAACGGGCTGAACCGTTCGTCGACCTCGCGCAGCCAGGCGTAGACCTCGTCCGCGAGCGCGGCGGGGACCTCCTCGTCGTCGATACGCAGGGAGACGGGGAAGCCCATGACGTGCTCGACCCGGCGCATGTCAGGCGCCCTGCGCGTCGAGCGCGGCCTGGAGCGACTTCTTGTAGGCGCCGCTGGTGATCGTGGCGCCGGAGACGGTGTCGATGTCGGCGCTCTGCGCTTGAAGCGTCTGCTCGATCAGCTTGGGCACGGCCTCCGTGGTCTGCGGGGAGGGCGGCGGCTGCTCCAGCAGCTTCACGGCCGTCATCTTCTCGCCCTCGAAGGTCACCTCGACCCGTAGGGTGCCGGCCGTAAAACCTCCCAGCGCGATGGGCTCGGACGAACCCGCGACGGCCTGGGTCGACGAACCCGAGGAGGAGGAACCCGAAGAGGCGGAACCCGAGGACGACCCCGGGGAGGAGGACGAGGAAGGCGCCGAGGCGGGTGGGGCGGCCTCGGCGGTGTGCGCCGTGCCGAGCGACGGCGCGTAGCGCCACACGGGGACGAGACCCGCGATCGTCAGAGCCAGTACAGGCAGTGCTCGCTTCACGGTCTCCCTCTCATCCCGCCAGGCTGAAACGCTCGAAGTGGATTTGCGGCTTGGGCACGCCCAGCTCGCGCAGGCTCCCGAGGACGGCGTTCATCATCGGGGGCGGCCCGCACACGAACACGTCCCGGTCCGCGACGTCCGGCACCAGCTTCATCAGTTCGCCCGGCGCCAGCTTGTCGGGGCTGATCGGGCCGGTCACCAGGTGCAGCTCGGCACCCCTGGTGAGGGCGAGGTCCCGCAGTTCGCCGTAGAGGACGGCGTCCCGCTCGGTGGCCACCCGGTAGATGACCACGGTGCGTCCGTGCAGCTCCTCCAGCAGGGCCCGGATGGGGGTGACACCCACGCCGCCCGCGATGAGCAGGGCCTCCGGCCGGGTGCGGTGCATCGTGGTGAAGGCGCCGTAGGGGCCCTCGGCGAAGACGCGCGTGCCGACCTTCACGTGCCGCAGGGCGGCACTGCCGTCGCCGGCCGCCTTGGCGGTGAGCCGCAGCGTGCGGCCGTCGGGGGCGGCGGAGAGGGAGTAGGGGTTGGCCTGCCACCAGCGGTCCCGGGTCAGGAACCGCCACAGGAAGAACTGGCCGGCCTGTGCGGGCATACGGTCGAGGTCCTTGCCGGTCAGGTAGATCGAGACCACGTTGTCGGCCTCGGGGACGACGGCCGTGACCCGCAGCTGGTGACGCAGGTTCCGCCACAGCGGGAGCGCCACCCGGCCGACGAACACCGCGGCGAAGGCCACGACCCACAGGGCGTTCCAGTACGTCTTGGCCGCGGACGACGAGGCGAACGTCGTACCGATCGCCACCTCGTGCGTGTAGGCCAGCAGCACGGCGACGTAGGTGTACAGGTGGATGAAGTGCCACGTCTCGTAGGCCAGGCGGCGCCGGGCGAAGCGGCCCGAGACGGCGCCCACGACGATGATGATCCCCAGCGCGACCACCGCACGCAGCACGCCCTCGATGGTCTCGACGAGGTCGACCAGCTGGTCCATCGGGTCCAGGGACGACGCCTCGGCGTAGCCGAAGATGATGAAGACGGCGTGCGCGAGCAGAGTCCACAGGATGCCGAAGCCGACCCAGCGGTGCCAGGTGGTCAGCCGGTCCATGCCGATGCGGCGGTCGAACCACGGCAGCCGGGCCACCAGCACCAGCTGGAAGGCCATCAGGAGCGCCCCGTACAGTCCGGTCAGCCGGCCCAGCACGATGAGGGTGTTCGCCGCGAATCCGGGCTGGGAGAAGAAGTAGGTCACCACAGCCACGTTCGCGGCCAGCAAGGCGTACAAGCCGGTGCGGGCGACCACCCTTGGTCGTAGCGCCGTGGGGGGCGCTGGGGGCGATTGGACGGTCGTCACTGGCGACAGCTCCTCGATTTCGGCTGGGCTTTCGAGCTTGTCCGGCGGGAGCTGTCAAAAAGCTGTCGTACGTCTTTCAAGTGTTTATCGATCTGGTCGCGGTACCCCCCTCACCGCCGAGAAACGGCACAGGGTGCCGCAGTATGTACGGGTGGAGAAAGTACGCCTTCTGGTCGTGGACGACGACCCGCCGATCGCCGACCTCGTCGCGACGGTCGCCCGCTACGAGGGCTGGGAGGCGGTCACCGCGAACTCCGGGGAGGAGGCGCTGCGGCTGGCCGCCGAGTTCCATCCGGACATCGTGGTGCTGGACCTGATGCTGCCCGACCTGGACGGCTTCGGCGTCCTGGACAAGCTGCGCCGCTCCGGGGCGATGGTGCCGGTGGTGTTCCTGACCGCCCGTGACGGGGTCGCCGACCGGGTGGCCGGGCTGACCCGGGGCGGCGACGACTACCTGGTCAAGCCGTTCGCGGTGGAGGAACTGATGGCCCGGCTGCGCACCGTGCTGCGGCGCAGCGCCGGGCCCGGCTTCCAGCGCTCGGTGCTCCAGGTCGCCGATCTGACGATGGACGAGGACACCCGGGAGGTGCGGCGCGGCGAGAAGCTGCTCACGCTCACCCCCACCGAGTACGAGGTGCTGCGCTACCTGATGCGCAAGTCGCCGACCGTGCTCACCAAGGCGCAGATCCTCGACCATGTGTGGGAGTACGGCTTCGGCGGCCGCTCGAACGTCGTCGAGCTGGTCGTCAGCAGGCTGCGCCGCAAGCTCGACGAGTCCGACGACGGCACGGCGCCGCTGATCCACACCGTCCGGGGCTTCGGGTACGTGATCCGACAGGCCGCCGAGTGAGCCGGCGGCTGCGGCGGACGTACGGCAGGCTCCGGCTGGGCACCAGGCTCGCGCTGGGGCTGGGCGCGCTGTCGCTCGTCGTGTTCGCGGTCGTCGGCACGGGCCTGACGACGTACATGAAGAACTACCTGTCGTCCCAGCTCGACGAGCATCTGGCACAGGCCCAGATCGCCCAGGCCGAGGCCCTCGCGGACTACGGCACGCTGGAGGGCAAGAAGTACTACAACTGGTTCTACGCCGTGTACGACGTGCCGGACGGCAGGCCCGAACTCCGCAGGCCCGAGGACCCCGCCGACCTGCCGAAGGACGTCGACGCCTTCACCGCTGTGGCCCGGGCCCAGACAGCCGAGCACACGGAAGTCCTGCGCAGCGAGGACATCCAGGGCGAGGGCCTGTACCGGCTGCGCGCCTGCGAGGTGGAGCCCGGTGTGGTGCTGGTCAGCGCCGCGCCCATGGGCGAGATCGAGAACACCGTGGACCGGCTGATCGTCATCGAGGTCGTCACCTTCGTGCTCGCGCTGCTGGCCCTCGTGGTGTTCGGGCGGGGGATGCTGCGGCGCGGCCTGAAGCCGCTGAGCGACATGGCGCACACCGCGCGCGACATCAGCTCGCACGATCTGACGGACTCGTCCCGGCTGCCGGTACGGCACGACAGGCCCGGCGGCGGGCCCGAGGTGGAGGAGTTGCGCACCGCGTTCAACACGATGCTGGAGCACATCGACAGCTCCCTCGCGGTGCGGGCGGAGGCGGAGCAGCGGCTGCGCCGCTTCGTGGCGGACGCCTCGCACGAACTGCGCACACCGCTGATGTCCGTACGGGGCTATGCCGACCTCTTCCAGTACGCCGCCGCCAACGCCCCCGAGGAACGGGACAAGCACCTGGCGCGGCTGCGCGCCGAGGCCGCCCGGATGGGCTTCCTCCTGGACGACCTGCTGCTGCTCGCCCGGCTGGACGCCGCCGAGGTCGAGGAGCCGCTGCGGATCAAGGAGGCCGACCTGGTGGAGCTGGTGGAGCACGCCGCGGACGCCTTCCGCGCGATCCACACGGACCACCCGCTGACGGTGGCCACCGACCCCTCCGTGCTGCCGATGCGGCTGGATCCGCAACGCATCCGGCAGGTCCTGGACAACCTCCTCACCAACGCGGCCGTGCACACCCCGGCGGGCACCGCGGTGTCCGTGTCCGTGTCGGTCACGGACAGCCGGGCCGTCGTCCGGGTCGCCGACGCCGGCCCCGGCATCCCGCCCACCGACCGGGAACGGGTCTTCGACCGCTTCTACCGCGTCGACAAGGCCCGCAGCCGCGACCGGGGCGGCAGCGGTCTCGGCCTGGCGGTGGCGCACTCACTGGTGTGTGCGCACGGCGGCACCATCGACGTCACCAGCGAGCCGGGAGCGACGGAGTTCACGCTCTCGCTGCCGCTGCCGAAAGCTCTTACGGAGCGGTGACGGTTCACCGGTTCCGGTACACGACGTCGCCACGTCGACGGGGCCCCTCCGGCGGTTGAGGGCGGCGGGGGCGAAACCCGCCTGTCAGGCCCCGGCCATCGGCAGGGTCACCTCGAAGCGGCAGCCGCCGGGCACGTTGTGCACCGCGGCCCGCCCGTGATGCGCCTCCACGATCCCCCGCACGATCGCGAGACCGAGCCCCGCCCCCGCCGGCGGCGTACGCGCGTCGCTGCCCCGCCACCCGGTGTCGAAGACGCGCGACAGATCCTCCTCGGGAATACCGCCGCAGCCGTCCG
This sequence comes from Streptomyces blattellae, assembly GCF_009709555.1. Classification (GTDB taxonomy): domain Bacteria; phylum Actinomycetota; class Actinomycetes; order Streptomycetales; family Streptomycetaceae; genus Streptomyces; species Streptomyces blattellae. Next base: position 24,048 of record NZ_WJBG01000218.1, read on the forward strand.
TCACGGACAACACCACACCGTCGGCCGAGCGTTCGGCGGCCACGGCGACCGTCCCGTCCGCCGGCGTACGGCGGATGGCGTTGACGAGCAGATTGCCCAGCACCCGGCTCATCTCCTTGCCGTCGACCTCGACCGGCACCGGCTCCACCCGGTCACCGACAAGCCGTACGCCGTTCTCGCGCGCAAGCGGGTCCGCCCCCGCGAGGGCGTCGCCGACGAGGTCGTACAACGAGATCCGGCTCGGGCTCAGCGCCAGCGCCCCCGCGTGGATGCGGGAGAGTTCGAAAAGGTCTCCCACCATGCCGTTGAGGCGTTCCACCTCGGTGCGGATCTGGCGGAGGTAGCGGTCGGGGTCGGCGGCGACACCGTCCTCCAGTGCCTCGGCCATGGCACGCAGCCCGGCGAGCGGGGTGCGCAGGTCGTGCGAGATCCAGGCGACGAGTTCGCGCCGGGAGGACTCCAGGGCACGTTCCCGGGTCCGGGACTCGGCGAGCTTGGCGCTGGTCGCCTCCAGCTCCCGGCTCAGAGCGGCGAGTTCGGCGGTGGCGGGGCCGTCGGGCGAGGTGAAGTCGCCTCCGTCGCCGAAGGAGCGGGCGGCGAGCGCCAGGGCCCGGCTGCTGGCGACGACCCAGCGGCCGAGCAGAGTCGCGGTGGCGAGGGAGACCACGGCGGCCATCGCGACGACCAGCGTGACGACCTTCAGGTCGTGCTCGGACAGGAACATCGCCTGCGCGACCACGAGGGTGCCCGCCAGCATCGCGGTGACGGCGACGGCGGCGACCACGGTGAGGTGCACGGCGAGCGAGCGGCGCCGGACGATCCGCAGGACGCCCGCGCCGAGCAGGCCGGCCGCGGCGGCGCCGAGGAAGGCGAAGAGGGCGATGAGGAACATGTCGCGCATGGTCACGCCTCTCCGGTGTCGAAGCGGTAGCCGTCCCCGGTGTCGAAGCGGTAGCCGACGCCCCACACCGTCTGGATCAGCCTCGGGCGCCCCGGATCGTCCTCGACCTTGCTGCGCAGCCGGCGGACATGGACGGTGACGGTCGACAGGTCGCCGAAGTCCCAGCCCCACACCTCACGCATCAGGTCCTCCCGGCTGAAGACCCGGCCGGGGTGCCGGAGGAAGAACGCGAGGAGGTCGAACTCACGGACCGTGAGGGCGATCTCGGTGCCGTTCCTGGCGGCGCGGCGGGAGGCGGGGTCGACGGTGAGCCCGGCCGCGTGCACGCCGGCGGACTGCTGGGCGGCGGTGGCCCCCGCGGCGTGCGCGGAGTCGGGAGACCGGGGGAGGGCGCGACGCAGCACGGACTCGACGCGCAGGACGAGTTCGCGGGGGCTGAAGGGTTTCGTCACATAGTCGTCGGCGCCGACCTCCAGGCCCAGGATCCTGTCGTCCTCGTCGCCGCGCGCGGTGAGCATGATGACCGGCACGGGTCCGCGCACCCGCATCCGCCGGCACACCTCCAGGCCGTCCATGCCGGGCAGCATCAGGTCCAGCACGACGAGGTCCGGCCAGTGCGCGGCGGCCCGGGCGAGGGCGTCGGGCCCGTCCCCGGCCCGGTCGACGACGTATCCGGCGCGGTCGAGGTAGCCGGACACGACCTCCGCGACGGTCGGATCGTCATCGACGACGAGGACCCGGGCCCCGGCCCCGGCCCCGGCCCCGGCCCCGGCATGCTGCTGCTGTTCCATGCCGTAAGCCTCGCACCACGCGCGCACGGCTCAGGCCGGCCCCCGCTGACGTCTCTGTTTCGTAAGGAACCGAGGTCCGCTCGTCGGTTCCCGGCCACCGTCCCGTCACGCAGGAGGGGAACGCTCTCCGCGTTCCCCCTTTGCTCGCCTCCTCTTGCTCGCCTCCTCATACCCGTCCGTCCCGCCACGGCGGCGGGCACGACGCGGAAGGACGACGTGCGCCGTGTCCCCGCTCCGGATCCCCCCTGCCGCTCTCCCTCCCGTTCCCTGTCCCGCTCCCTCTCCCGCTTCGGTCCGCGCCCCCGTACCGGCCACGACGCGTCAGCGCCGGCTGCGCTGGGCGCTGAGTCCGCTGCCGCTCCTGCTGATCGGCGGGTACGCGGCGTTCGACTGGCCCACCGTCCAGGACAGCGCCGTCCGGCTGGCCGGTGCCGACCCCTGGTGGCTGCTGGCCGCAACCGGGTTCAACATCCTGTGCTGGGTGGCCGCGTCCGTGACCCGGCAGGGCGCCCTGCCGGAACGGCTGCCGCCGGGCCCGCTGCTGGCCTCGCAGTTCGCCGCGGGCGCCGCCAACCACGTACTGCCGGCCGGCCTCGGCGCCCACGCCGTGACCCTGCGCTTTCTGCGGAACCAGGGGATACCCCTCCCCCGGGCGACGGCGTCGCTGGCGCTGTACTCGCTGGTCAAGCCGGTCACGAAGATGCTGCTGATCCTCGCGTTCCTCGCCGCCTCCCCCGGCGCGCTGCGCGTCGGCCGGCTCCTCCCGGACGCGGAGACGCTGGCCCTGGCCGGCACCGGCATCGCCTGCGCGCTCGGCGCCGCGGCCCTGCTCGTGACGGCCGTACCACCGCTGCGCCGGCCGCTGCCCGGCTGCCTGAACACCGCCCTGACCGACGCGCGGCTGCTGCACACCCGACCGGTCCGGGTGCTCCAACTGTGGGGCGGGGCCGCCGCGTTCTGGCTGCTGCAGGCCTGTGTGCTCGCCTCGGTGGGGTCCTCGCTCGGGCTGCACCTGCCCTGGGTGCATGTGATCTTCGCGTATCTCGCCGCCAGCGCCGCGGTCGGGGCCGTGCCCGCGCCCGGCGGCATCGGCCCCGTGGACGCGGCGCTGGTGTTCACCCTCGCCGTGTTCGGCGCACCCATGGTCCTGGCGACCGGCACGGTGATCGGATTCCGCGTGATCACGGTGTGGTTGCCGTTGCTGCCGGGGGCGCTGGTGTTGTCGGGGATGGTGCGGCGGAGGATGTTGTGAGCGCCCCCGCCGCGGCGGAGCGGCACATTGACCCGGCCCCGCAGGAACGCGTCCTGCTCCAGAACGCGTCGGCCCGTGAGAACGCCGCTCAGTCCCCGTCGGCCGTCAACCGCACCGCGATGCTGTTGATGCAGTACCGCTGGTCGGTGGGCGTCGGGTAGCCCTCGCCCTCGAAGACGTGGCCGAGGTGCGAGCCGCACCGGGCGCAGCGCACCTCGGTGCGGACCATGCCGTGCGAGCGGTCCGCGATGAGTTCCACCGCGTCGGTGTCCTTGGGGTCGTAGAAGGACGGCCATCCGCAGTGCGACTCGAACTTCGTGTCCGAGGTGAAGAGATCGGCGCCGCAGGCGCGGCAGGAGTAGACGCCCTTCGTCTTGGTGTCGGTGTACTCACCGGTGAAGGCGGGCTCCGTGGCGGCCTGGCGCAGCACCGCGTACTCGCTCGGGGTCAGCTCCGCGCGCCACTGCTCGTCCGGCTTTTCGACGTCGTACGACATGGGTGTCAGCCCCTCACTGCGACAGACGGTCCAGGATCAGCGGGCCCAGGTCGGTCACATCGCCCGCGCCCATGGTGAGAACGAGATCGCCCGCCTTCGCCATTCCCGCGATCACCGACAGCACCTCGGCCTTGTCGTGGACCGCCGTGACATCCGCGCCCGCCGCCCGCGCGGCCTCGATGATCAGTTCGCTGGTGACACCCGGGATCGGGTCCTCACGGGCCGGGTAGACGTCGAGGACGACGGAGGCGTCGGCGAGGGAGAGGGACTGGCCCATCTCCTTGCCCAGTTCCTGGGTGCGGGAGAACAGGTGCGGCTGGAAGACCACCAGGATCCGGGCGTCACCGGCCGCCGACCGCATCGCCTCCAGGTCGGCCGTCATCTCCGTCGGGTGGTGCGCGTAGGAGTCGATGACCTGGACGCCCGCCGCCTCGCCCTTGAGCTGCAGGCGGCGCTTGACACCGGTGTACGCGGCCAGCGCGGGCGCCAGCTCCGCGGCGGGGACGCCCAGCGCCACGCCGGCGGCGAGCGCGGCGACCGCGTTGTGGGCGTAGTGCCGGCCGGGGACGGAGACCGTGAAGGTGATCTCCGTGCCGTCCAGCAGGACCGTGACCTCGCTCTTCAGCCCCTGCGCCCGCACCGACAGGATCCGTACGTCCGCGTCCGGCGCCTCGCCGTACGTCACCACGCGGACGCCCTCGATCCGGCCCGCCAGTTCGCGCGCGCCGTCCTGGTCCGCGGCGATCACCAGCGTGCCGCCGGGCACGATCTTGCCCGCGAAGGTCTCGAAGGACTCGTAGATCTCGTCCATCGACGCGTAGTTGGCGTGGTGGTCGAGCTCCACGTTGAGGACGATGGCGACCTCGGGGGCGTACTTGTGGAAGCTGCGGTCGCTTTCGTCGGCCTCGGCGACGAAGATCTCCCCGTCGCCGTGCAGGGCGTTGGAGCCGGGGGCGTCCAGGTCGCCGCCGATGGCGTACGACGGGTCCAGGCCCAGCTCGGACAGCGAGACGGCCAGCATCGACGTGGTGGTGGTCTTGCCGTGGGTGCCCGCGACCGCGATCGCACGCAGGCCCTCCATCAGGGCCGCGAGGGCGTCGGAGCGGTGCACCACCGGGATGCCCAGCTCGGCCGCGCGGGCCAGCTCCGGGTTGTCCTCGCGGATCGCCGACGACACCACGACACAGCTGGCGTCGTCGGCGAGGTGCTCCGTGGCATGCCCGATGTGCACGGTCACACCCAGCGCGCGCAGCGCCTCGGCGGTGGCGGACTCCTTCGCGTCACTGCCCGCCACCTTCGCGCCCCGCTGCGCGAGGATCTTCGCGATCCCCGACATCCCGGCGCCACCGATGCCGATGAAGTGCGGTCGGTCCATGGCGGTAGGAAGGCCGGGTGCCATGAGTGCTTCTCCCCAAGTGATGCGACACGTATCGAGGGGTCAGCCTATGCCTTGCTGTGGGAGAACAGCTTCAGTACCGGCACCCCCACCTTGTGCCGGGCCCGCGAGGCCCAGTCCCGGTGGAAGAACTCCTCCACGTAGTGGGGGTCGGTCAGCACGATGACCTCGTCGGCCCCGGTCTCCTCGACCAGGGCCCTGAGCGCGTCCAGCGGGTGGTCCTCGATGAGGCGGCCCTCCGCCTGGCTGCCGGAGCCGCGCAGGGCCGTGAGGGACACCGCCAGGGCCTGCTCGCCGAGGACGGCGGCGTCCTTGCCCTCCGGGGTCTCCCGCTCGCGTGCCGCCTCGTCCAGCTCGCCGAGGGCGATGTCGTCGATGGCCCGCAGCAGACGGTCGGCCTGGTCGCCGCGCGGCTGAAGCAGGACGTGGAACGAGACCGGTTCGTCCCCGTGCAAGGTGGTGACGAACTCCACGTCGGCGGACGTCAGGGCCTTCTCGATCATCAGTACGCTTGTGAACACGACAGGCGTCCTTCTCCTCCGTGGGCCTTGTCCGGGCCCCTGCGGAAACCATCCTGCCCCGCGATCGCACGGGGACTGCGAGATTTAGTGTGCCCACCGGAAGCTAAACGGAACGGCAGATTCCACCGATCACCGGACGGGCATTTCCACCGCCCCCCGGACCGGCACCCCCGCCGGCCACCGGACGGGCACGTCCACCGGCCACCGGACGGGCACCTCCACCCACCACCGGACCGACACTCCCACGCACCACCGGACGGGCACCTCCACCCACCACCGGACCGACACTCCCACGCACCACCGGACGGGCACCTCCACCCACCACCGGACCGACACTCCCACGCACCACCGGACGGGCACCTCCACCCACCACCGGACGGGCACCTCCACCCACCACCAGCCCGGTCGCTTTCCGGCGTTTCCCGGTCCGTCGGCATCAAGCTCGCCGGTACCTGCCGAAGAGGAACCCGTCCTCCTCCAGCAGGGACTCCAGGGCGAGGCGCCGCGGCACCGCGACCGCCGGCCCGCCCGCGATGCGCTGCGCGTCCCCCGCGGTGAGCATCGGGGAGACGGTCAGACACAGTTCGTCGAGCACCTCGGCGGCCACCAGCTGGCCCAGCAGCCGCGGACCGCCCTCGGTCAGCAGCCGGGTGTGTCCGAGGTCGGCGAGAGCCCGTACGGCGCGGGCCGGGTCGACTCCGACCCCGTCACCGCCGATCACCACCTGCGCACCCGCCTTCTCCGCGGCCGCGATCCGGTCGGGGGCCGCGGCGGCGCCCGTCAGGATCAGCGTCGGCACCGTGGCCGAGGTGAACAGCGGCAGCGTGAAGTCCAGGTTCATGCTCGCGGTGACCACCGCGATCGCCGGCGCGGGCGCCTGTCCGGCCTCCGTACGCCGCCGGGCGAACTCCTCACGCGCGCGTGCCGGACGATAACCCTCCTGGCGTACCGTTTCCGCGCCGACCACGACCACATCCGCCAGCGCCCGCAGCGTCCCGAAGATCCGCATGTCGGCCGCACTGGAAATGGGCTGCGAGCGGCCACCGTGCTGGGCGGCCCCGTCGAGCGTGCCCACCATGTTGGCCCGCAGCCACGGCTCCCGCCCACCGGGACCGGCCTCGGGATAGGCGTAGGCGTCGGCCAGCTCGTCGAGGCTCCATTCACGGCCGTCCGGGGCTGTTTCGCAGGTCACAGGGAACAGACGTCGCATGTCATGCAGTCTGGCACGCCGCCGAGCGGGTCCGACGAGGTCGGGCACGGTTCGACCGCGCCCCGAAGCGGCGCGGGGTGTCGATCGGCGGCTACCGCCGCGCGGGCGCGACCAGCCACAACAGACCCGCGGACGAAGAACCGGCCTTGCCGCGAAGCGCCTAAGGTAGGGAACCGTGCCTACCTCCACCGCCGCCTCCGGAACCGGTCCGATAGCCGACGGGTCCCCCGTGTCCCTGTGCGCCCGCGAGCCGCACGTCCCCGCGGACCGGCTGGTCGCCGAGATGGTGCCGCCGCCGCGCTTCGACTCGGTCCGCTTCAGCACGTACATCCCGGACCCGAACCAGCCCAGCCAGACCGAGGCCGTCCGGGTGCTGGAGGCCTTCGCGGGCGGGCTGGGCGGCGCCCCCGCGTCCGCCACCGCCAAGCGCGGCTTCTTCGGCCTCGGCAAGCCGAAGGCGGCGAAGGCGGCGAAGACCCCGGCCGGCCCACGCGGCGTCTACCTCGACGGCGGCTACGGCGTCGGCAAGACCCACCTGCTCGCCTCCCTCTGGCACGCCACCCCGGCCGAGCCCGCGCTCAAGGCGTTCGGCACCTTCGTGGAGCTGACGAACCTGGTCGGCGCCCTCGGCTTCCAGAAGACCGTCCAGACCCTGTCCGGGCACCGCCTGCTGTGCATCGACGAGTTCGAGCTGGACGACCCCGGTGACACCGTCCTGGTCTCGACGCTGCTCGGCAAGCTGGTCGACGCGGGCGTCGCGCTCGCCGCCACCTCGAACACGCTGCCGGGCAAGCTCGGCGAGGGCCGGTTCGCGGCGGCCGACTTCCTGCGCGAGATCCAGGGCCTGTCCGCGCACTTCCGCCCCCTGCGCATCGACGGCGAGGACTACCGTCACCGCGGGCTGCCCGAGGCGCCGGCGCCGTTCTCCCGCGAGCAGGTCACCAAGTCCGCGTACGCCACGCCGGGCGCCTCGCTCGACGACTTCCCGCATCTGCTGGAGCATCTCGCCCGGGTCCACCCCAGCCGGTACGGCGCGCTGACCGACGGAATCAGGGCGGTGTGCCTGACCGACGTCCAGCCGATCCCGGACCAGTCGACCGCGCTGCGGCTCGTCGTCCTCGCGGACCGGCTGTACGACCGCGAGGTGCCCGTCCTGGCCTCGGGGCTCCCCTTCGACCAGCTGTTCAGCGAGGAGATGCTGAAGGGCGGCTACCGCAAGAAGTACTTCCGGGCGATCTCCCGGCTCACCGCGCTCGCGCGGGACGCCAAGGGTCTCGTCGAGATCGCCTAGCCGGACAACTCCCCCAGGTCAAGAGGTATTTCACGCCAAGAGGCCACGACTTTCAGGCTCTCTTCAGCCGGAAACGTTAAGTTAACCCTGCAAACAACTTTGCAGGGTTAACGTGTTTCTTGACCAGTCATTGACCAAGTGTTGGTGTGCGCATAGTTCATGAACTGCCTGGAGGGGGGCGCATGTTCCGAGGTACGACGGCCCGGACCCTGGTGTCGGCCCTCGCCGCCGCCCTGCTCGTCCTGCAGTTCTTCGCTCCCTCCACATTATTCGCATACGCGCACACGGTCGGTCACGTCGAGGCCAAGGCCCAGCCCGGATCCAAGCTGTCACCCAAGGCGCTGCACAACGGAGCCATCGCGTTCCGTGACGTGAGTTGCTCCGGGGATCCGACCGGTCCCCGGCGCACCCAGGAGCAGAACCGGTCCTGCGCCGCCTGGGCCGGGTCGCAGGAGCACCCTTTCGTGGCCCCGTCCACGAGAGCCGCGCGCCTGACGGTGCCGAGCGCCGCGCAGCGTCGCACGGCGAGATCCTCGACAACCCACTCTCCGGCGGCACTTCAGGTCTTCCGCTGCTGAGAGAGAGCAGAGCAGCCCCCACAACCCCCCACCACTCTGTCTTGCACGTCCGACGCGCCTTTGGTGCGCCAGGAGGAGTCACCACATCATGCAGCCCCTCATCGACAACGCCCGTACGTTCGGACAGCGCCCTGAGGAGTTCGCCAAACTCGCCGAAGGCCAGTCCCCCGAGGTCCTGTTCATCACCTGTTCCGACTCCCGGGTCGTACCGGCCCTGATCACGGGTGCCCGCCCCGGCCAGCTCTTCGAGCTGCGCACCGCGGGCAACATCGTCCCGCCGTACGCCTCCGAGCACCCCACCAGCGAGGCGGCCACCATCGAGTACGCCGCGGAAGTGCTCGGCGTCCGCGACATAGTCGTCTGCGGCCACTCCCACTGCGGAGCGGTCGGCGCACTGGTGCGCGGTGACGATCTGGACGCCGTACCAGCCGTCCGCGACTGGCTCGCCTCCGCGACACCACGTCCGCGGGGAGCGGCCGGCGATCCGACCGTGGCCGAGGGGGTGCAGAGCCATGTCCTGGCGCAGTTGCTGCGGCTGCGCTCCTACCCCTGCATCGCACAGAAGCTCGCCCAGGGCCAACTCGCCCTGCACGCCTGGTACTACGAGGTACACACCGGCGCCGTACTGGCGCACAGCCCGCAGACCGACACCTTCAAGGCCCTGTGAGCACCGCCATGAGTACCTCCACCCTCACCAAGTTCCCTCATCTGCGGCAGGACTTCGCCGCGTCCCTCGTCGTCTTCCTGGTCGCGCTCCCGCTGTGTGTCGGCGTGGCCGTCGCCTCCGGTGTGCCGGCCGAGCTCGGGCTCGTCACCGGCATCGTGGGCGGCATCGTCACCGGGCTGATGCGCGGCAGCAGCCTTCAGGTGTCCGGCCCGGCCGCCGGTATGACCGTGCTGGTCTTCGAGGCGGTGCGCGAGTTCGGGCTGCCGGTGCTCGGTGTGCTCGTGCTCGCCACCGGCCTGCTCCAGATGCTGATGGGCGCCCTGAAGCTGGGGCGCTGGTTCAGGGCCATCTCGATCGCCGTCGTCGAGGGCATGCTGGCCGGTATCGGGCTCGTCCTGATCGCCGGGCAGCTGTACTCGGTCGTGGACGCCGAGGCGCCAGCCTCCGGGCTCGGGAAGATCGCGGGGCTGCCCGGGGCGTTCACCGACGCCCTGTCGGACACCGGGGCCTTCGCCTCGCTGTGCCTCGGCGCGGGCACGATCGCCGTGCTGGTGCTGTGGAAGCGGATGCCGCGCCGGGTGCGCACGGTGCCCGGTCCACTGGCCGCGGTGGGCCTGGCGACGCTGGTCGCCGTGGTCTTCGGCCTGCCGGTGGCCACCGTCGAGGTACAGGGGCTGCTGGGCTCCATCCAGCCGCCGCCCCTCGATGCCTTCGGTGAACTCGCCGATGTCGGCGTGCTCACCACCGTCGCCGCCTTCACGCTGATCGCGTCCGCCGAGTCGCTGTTCAGTGCGGCGGCGGTGGACCGGCTGCACGACGGTCCGCGCACCGAGTACGACAAGGAGCTGATCGCGCAGGGCGCCGGCAACACCGTCTGCGGTGTGCTGGGCGCGCTGCCGATGACCGCCGTGATCGTGCGCAGCGCGGCGAACGTCCAGGCGGGCGCGCGGACGAAGGCGTCCAGGGTGCTGCACGGCGTATGGCTGCTGCTGTTCGCCGCCCTGCTGCCGGCCCTCCTCGCCTACATCCCGATCCCGGCCCTCGCAGGCATCCTGGTGCACGCCGGCGCCAAGCTCATCCCGGTCCGGGAGATCGTGTCGCTGTGGCACGAGCATCGCGGCGAGGCGCTGATCCTGATGGTCACGGCGGTGTCGATCGTCGCGGTCAACATGTTCGAGGGCGTGCTCATCGGCCTCGCGCTGGCCATCGGCAAGACCGCGTGGGAGGCCTCGCACATCAAGCTGGAGGTCATAGACAAGGGGGCCGGGCCCGTCCAGGCGTATCTGTCGGGCAATGCGACCTTCCTGCGGCTGCCGAAGATACTCGACAGCCTGGAGGCCCTGCCCCAGGACCGTCCCGTCGAGCTGAACCTGTCCGGTCTGCACCACCTGGACCACGCCTGCCGTACGGCGCTGGAGAACTGGGCCGAGCGGCACAGCGCGGTCGGCACCGATCCGGTACGGCTCGACGGTGCCGTAGCGGTACCTGAGGCGCGGAGTTAGCACCCGCCGACGCCGGCCATGCCCGGCTGAGGCCCCGGCCCGGGGCTTCAGCCGGGCATATCGTCGCCCCGTCGCCCCATCTCCCCGTCGCCCCATCTCCCCGTCGCCCCATATCGTTGCCCTATTCGGGCATATCGTGGAAAGTAGTATGAATCTCATACTTTCTATGCAGGGCGGCTGAACAGGGGTCGTCATCATGCTTGAGGAGTTGCTGGCCGCGGTCATCGCCGCCGGGGCGGCCGGGGCCATCTACATCGCCGCCGCCGCGCGCGTCGTCAAGCAGTACGAGCGCGGAGTGGTCTTCCGGCTCGGGCGGCTGCGCGGCGACGTGCGCCTGCCAGGGCTCGCCCTGATCGTCCCCGGCATCGACCGGCTGCACAGGGTCAACCTGCAGATCGTGACGATGCCGATCCCGGCCCAGGAGGGCATCACCCGGGACAACGTCACGGTGCGGGTGGACGCGGTCGTGTACTTCAAGGTCGTCGACGCCGCCGCGGCGGTCGTCAACGTCGAGGACTACAAGTTCGCGGTCTCCCAGATGGCCCAGACCTCGCTGCGGTCGATCATCGGCAAGAGCGACCTCGACGATCTGCTGTCCAACCGGGAGAAGCTCAACCAGGGCCTGGAGCTGATGATCGACAGCCCCGCCGTCGGCTGGGGCGTGCAGATCGACCGCGTGGAGATCAAGGACGTGTCCCTGCCGGACACCATGAAGCGCTCGATGGCCCGGCAGGCGGAGGCCGACCGGGAGCGCCGGGCCCGGATCATCAACGCCGACGCCGAGCTCCAGGCCTCCAAGAAACTCGCCGAGGCCGCGCAGCAGATGGCCGACACACCCTCCGCGCTCCAGTTGCGGCTGCTCCAGACGGTGATGGCGGTGGCGGCGGAGAAGAACTCCACGCTGGTGCTGCCCATCCCGGTGGAGCTGTTGCGGTTCCTGGAGAAGGGGGCGGAGACCCACCCGGAACACCTCGACCGCCCGGCGCCCGACACCTCCGGCCGACGCCCACCGGACCACGCCGGTCGGACTCCTCCCGTCTCCGCCGGCCAGATGCCCCCAGACCACGCCGGTCAGATCCCTCCCCGCCCGGCTGACCAACTCCTTCCCGACGATCTCGGCCAGCTCCCGCCCGACCAGCCCGACCAGCTTCCGCCCGACCAGCCGGACCAGCTCCCGCCCGACCAGCCGGACCAGCTCCCGCCCGCCCCCTCCAGCCGGCGGTCCGCCCCCGACCGCTCGCTGGAGCAGTGAAACGCTCTACGCGCGTGGTTCACGCGGCCGCGACCAGATGGTAGACACGGCGGCGTCACAGTCCTGTCCGCCAGCAGGAAGGTTGCCCCATGCCCGAGTACGGCCGTACGACACGCCGTCAGATGCTCGCCCGCACCGGCGCGTCGGTCGCCTCCGTCGCCTCCATCGCCTTCGCCGGTGATCTCACGGAACTCTTCGCGGGTACCGCCCCCGCGCAAGCGGACCTGGGCCACACCGGTTACGGCCCGCTCGTCCCGGACCCGAAGGGCCTGCTCGATCTGCCGAAGGGCTTCCGCTACCGGGTCCTCTCCCGCGAGGGCGACCCGCTGCGCTCCGGCGAGGGCCGGGTGCCGTCCCGCCCGGACGGCATGGCCGCCTTCGCGGGCCGGCACGGTCGCGTCCATCTGGTCCGCAACCACGAGAACAGGGCCAACGCCGAGATCTCCGTCCCGACGGTCCAAGGCCTCACCTACGATCCCGCGGGCAAGGGCGGCTGTACGGCCCTGACGCTGGACAGCGGCGGCCGGGTCCTGGCCGAACGGGTCGCGATCGCCGGTACGGCCGTCAACTGCGCGGGTGGCCCCACTCCTTGGGGCACCTGGCTGACCTGCGAGGAGACCGAGGACCGGGCAAGCTCCGGCGGCTATGCCAAGGACCACGGCTTCGTCTTCGAGGTCGACCCGGCAGAACCACACCGCAGCGGGGCCGTACCGCTCACCGCGATGGGCCGCTTCCAGCACGAGGCGGTCGCCGTCGACCCCCGTCGCGGCATCGTCTACGAGACCGAGGACGCCTTCGAGCGGCCCTTCGGCCTCTTCTACCGCTTCCTGCCCGACCGGCCGCTCGGCGGCCCCGGTTCGCTCCGCGCCGGCGGCCGTCTCCAGGCGATGCGCGTGCCCGGCGTACCCGACCTCTCCTCGGTCCGGGAGACCGGCGCCCGCTTCGACGGCGTCGAGTGGGCCGACGTACCGGACCCGCTCGCGGCCGGAACCCCCCTCCGCCTCCAGGACTTCGGCCCGCGGGGCATCACGCACGCGCAGAAGCTGGAGGGCTGCTACTGGGGCGGGCGGTCCGTGTACTTCGTGTCGTCGTACGCACGCACCGCCGAGGGCTCGGCGGCCGACCACTACGGGCAGGTCTGGCGGTACGACCCGTCGGCACGCAGTCTCACCCTGGTGGTCGCCTTCGGCCCGGACACGGACGTCCAGTTGCCCGGCGAGTCACCGGACAACATCTGCCTCGCACCGAGCGGCGGGCTCATGGTGTGCGAGGACGGCAGCGGCGCCCAGCACGTCTTCGGCGTCACGCGGCAGGGGGAGGTGTACGCGATGGCCCGCAACCGCCAGAACATCGGCACCGCCGAGGAGCCGGAGTGGGGCGAGTTCGCGGGCGTCACCTTCTCGCCCGACGGCGGGACGATGTACGTCAACTGCTACACGCCCGGCACGACGTTCGCGGTGACGCGGAGCTGAGCCCTTCCGGCCGGAACTGAGTCCTCCCCGGCGAGCGGGTGAATTCGGCGAGAGACACCTGGAAAGGGCCCGTAAAGGACAAAGGGAACATTCCACACATAGCTACGTTCGTGCGGTGATCACACTTGTACGAAGAGTAGCCGTCGCCTGCACCCTGTGCGCCGCCCTCGCCTCCTGCGGGCCGGCCGAAGCGCCGCACCATCCACCCGCCCCCGCGAAGCGGACCGTCGCCCCGTCACGGCCCCCGACCCTCGCCCCCGGCCCCGCGGGCCTGACCCCCGTCTTCGAGAACGGCCCGCGGACCGGGGACAAGACCGTCGCCCTCACCTTCGACGCCGACATGACCGCGGACCAGGGGCCGAGGGCGGCGGCCGGGGAGCGGTTCGACAATCCACGGCTCATCGCGACGCTCCGGGCGCTGAAGGTGCCGGCCACCGTGTTCATGACGGGCCGCTGGGCCGAGGAGTACCCGGTCCAGGCCCGCGCCATCGGCCGGGACCCGCTCTTCGAGGTCGCGAACCACTCGTACAGCCACTACGCCTTCACCGACGACTGCTACGGCCTGCCGACCGTGTCCGGGGACCGGATGCGGGCGGACGTGGAGCGCGCGTACGCGGCCTTCCGCAGGGCCGGGGTGCGGGAGCCGATGCCGTACTTCCGCTTCCCCGGCGGCTGTTACGACGGCCGGGCCCTGAAGGCGCTGAGCGCCACCGGCGTCACCGCCGTGCAGTGGGACGTGGTGGGCGGGGACGCCTTCGCCACCGACGCGGGCGCGGTGGCCCGGCAGGTCCTGGACGGCGTACGGCCGGGCTCGGTGGTCGTGCTGCACTGCACGACCAGCGCCGCCCCGACGACCGAACGCGCCCTCCGTACGATCGTCCCCGAGCTGCGCCGCAAGGGCTTCCGGTTCGTGAAGGTGTCCGAGCTGATCGGGGCCGCGGACGGACGGCATTGACCCTCGCACGACGGACAGCTGGCCCTCGTACGCTGGACATATGAGCGACGACGACTACTGCCTGATCGACGCGACCAGGCCGCCCAGGGCCGACGGCCCGCCGTACGCGGAGTGTGTGCTGTGCCGGGAGCCGACGGAGTACCCGGAGTCGTACAAGGGCATCACGCTCTGCCCGGTCTGCGAGTGGCAGGAGGCCCAGCGCACGGCCTGCTCGGGGTGACCGACGCGCTACAGCCCGGTCCCACATGTGGTGCGGCCCTCCTCTCGCGCCCGGAGCAGCCGATCTTCCGCCTGGCAGACTGGCGGACGTGACCAGCCCGTCGCCCGGCCGGGATCATGGGTCTACCGTGAGATCCGCGCGCTGGAACGCGCAACGCCGAGGGTGTGTCCGGGAGTTGTCATGTCAGTCGACCGTCCGCTGATCAACAGCAAAGTGCCGCACTCCGCCCGCATCTGGAACTACTGGCTGGGCGGCAAGGACTGCTACGAGATCGACCGGCAGGTCGGTGACCAGATGCGTGAACTCAACCCCGAGATCGTCGACATAGCGCGCGCCCAGCGGGGGTTTTTGAAGCGCGCGGTCACCTATCTGGCCGGGGAGGCCGGTATCCGGCAGTTCCTCGACGTCGGCACCGGCCTGCCCACCTTCGACAACACCCACGAGGTCGCCCAGGGCATCGCCCCCGAGGCGCGGATCGTGTACGTCGACCACGACCCCGTCGTGCTGACCCATGCCCACGCGCTGCTCACCAGCACGCCCGAAGGCGCCACCGACTACATCGACGCCGACCTTCGCGCACCGGAGTCCATCCTGCGGGGCGCCGAGGGCACGCTCGACTTCAGCCGGCCCGTCGCGCTCATGCTGCTCGGCGTCGTCGCGCACATCCCGGACGACACCGCGCGACCGATCGTGGAACAGCTCAAGGAAGCCCTCCCCGCCGGGAGCCACCTGGTGTTCTGCGACAGCACCGAGGTGTTCCACGCGGACGAGATGCGGGCGATGGTCGAGCGCTGGAACGAGGCGAGCGACAACCCGCGGGTCAACCGGACCCCCGAGCAGCTGGCCCGCTTCTTCGAAGGCTTCGACCTGCTGGAGCCCGGTCTGGTCCCGGTCGCCGAGTGGCGCTCCGGCCCGGCTGGCCCGGACGAGCGGCGAGACGTGGACAGCTTCGGCGGCGTGGCCGTCAAGCGCTGAACGCCGGTCCCGTTCCGCGCCGTTGAACACCGGCCGTCTCCCGCGCGTACCTCCCGACGTCGGCGGCCTCCCGCCCACGTCCACTGCCTCGCCCGAACCTCAAATGTTGCTCTGAAGGCGCCCGGAGCGCGGTTCGGGTCGGCGTGCCGGGGCCATACCCCGTCACACAGCGGCGGAACGTCGAAGGAGACGACGCGGCACAGCCAGGTGACACCGGGGCGGAGGAGGGAACGATGGAGCGACTGGGGACGGGCATCGGGTGGCGGCCGGAGATCGCGGACGCCGTGGAGCGGATGCCGGGTATCGACTGGGTCGAGGCCGTGGCGGAGAACGTGTGCCCCGGCCATCTCCCCGAGTGGCTGCTGCGGCTGCGTGAGCGCGGCGTGACCGTGATCCCGCACGGTGTCTCCCTCGGCCTCGGCGGCGCCGACCGCCCCGACGAGATCCGCCTCACGGCACTCGCCGAGCGGGCCGAGGCGCTGGGCGCCCCGCTGGTCACCGAGCACATCGCGTTCGTCCGGGCGGGCGGCCCGCTCACCGTCTCCCCCCGTCTGGAGGCGGGCCACCTGTTGCCGGTCCCGCGCACGAGGGATGCCCTCGACGTCCTCTGCGAGCACATCCGTATCGCCCAGGACGCCCTGCCCGTGCCGCTCGCCGTGGAGAACATAGCGGCGCTCATCGCGTGGCCCGGCGAGGAGATGACCGAGGGCCAGTTCCTGTACGACCTCGCCGACCGCACCGGCGTACGGCTCCTGATCGACGTGGCCAACCTGCACACCAACCACGTCAACCGCGCCGAGGACCCGGCCAAGGCCCTCGCCGAACTCCCCCTGGAAGCCATCGCCTACGTCCATGTCGCCGGCGGCTTCCGGCGCGACGGCGTCTGGCACGACAGCCACGCCCACCCGGTCCCCGACGAGGTCCTGGACATCCTGACCGACCTGGCCTCCCGAGTCGCTCCGCCCGGCGTCCTGCTGGAGAGAGACGAGAACTTCCCGGAACCGGCTGAGCTGGAACGGGAGTTGGGAGCGATCAGGGGCGCTCTGGAGAAGGGCCGGACCGCACGGGAGTCGCCGACCGGCCACCCCGCAGCGGCACCGCAGGGCTCCAAGGCACCAGAGCGCCACAGGGCCCCGCAGAACCCGGCCTCCACGCCTCCCACCGACACGACCGCCGCCCGCCAGCGCCTCGCCCTCGCACAGACGGCACTCCTGTCCGCCCTGGTCGCCGGCACGCCCGTCCCCGAAGGCTTCGACCGGGTCCGGCTCGGCGTACAGGCACGGGCCCTGGCCGGAAAGCGAGCGGACGTCGTGGCGAAGGTCGCCCCCGAACTCCCGCACATCCTGGGCCCGTCCTACCGTCCCGCTTTCCTCGCCTACGCCCAGCGCCACCCGATGACGGGCGGCTACCGCCAGGACGCGCTGGACTTCGCGGGCCACCTGCTGTCCGCGGGCCGCCCAGAGGACGCGACAGCCCGACGGCACCTCCACGACTGGCACCTGGACCGCTCAGGCCCAACCCCGCGCCCCCACCGCCCCACGACCCGCCTGGCCCGCGCAACCCGCAAGGTACTGCTACGCCGCTGAGCACGCCCCCTCCGGGAGACGACACCCACCCCGACCCTCGCCCCCAGAGCCCCACCCTCACCCCCTTTGCCCCTGTACGCCCGCCACGCACACGCCCCCCACACCCCCCACCACACCCACCCAACCTCAACCATGCCTCCCCACCTCCCAGTTGGCGAAGACCGCGAAGTAATATGCCAACGCCGCACCAGAAGCGCACTGACGTGCGGTGCCGCAAGCAGGAGGCACCATGCGACCCCGACCCCCGATCAAAGGCCGAGGCATATTCTCCGGCACCGGCCTGATCATCACCGGCCTGGCAGCGACCCTCGCGGCGCTGATCTACCCGATCTGGTCGTACGCCGACCGATCGGGAACCGGGGTGGACGTACTCAACGCCGAGACGGTGCCGACGAGGTTCGGACCACTGTCGGCGCTGGACCGCGACTTCGTCACGAAGGTCAGGCTCGCGGGCCTGTGGGAGCTGCCCGCGGGCCGGCAGGCCCAGCAGAAGGGCACCACCCCGGCCGTACGCACGGCGGGACAGCACCTGGTCGAGGGCCACGCCTTCCTGGACGAACGGGTCCGCGACGTCGCCTCCCAGCTGGGCCTCGCACTGCCCAACGAGCCCACCGACCAGCAGCAGGAGCGGCTCGCCACGCTCAACGCGGCGCAGGGAGTGTCGTACGACCGCGAGTTCGCGAACATCCTGCGCCGGGCGCACGGCGACGTCTTCACCCTCGTCGCCCAGGTCCGCGCAAGCACCCGCAACTCCCTGGTCCGTGCGCTCGCCGACGACGCGAACACCACCGTGCTGGACCACATCACGGTGCTGGAGGCCACGGGCTACGTCGACTTCGACGCCCTGGCCCGCGACATGGCCGCCGCCGGCACTCCCCCGCTCACCCGCTCCCCGGCCCCGCCCGGTCCCACCACCGACCCTGGCCCGGTCGTCCCGCTGACCCCGCCGTCGTCCCCGTCCCCGACGTACTCGCTGCCGCCACCGGCCACCGACCCACCGCCCGGTATTCCCGGCGGTTCCTGAAGGGGCTCCATGTTCTGGGTACTGCTCCTGCTGCCGGCCTGGGCGATCGCGGGCATTGCGTGCACGCGGTTGTGCCTGGCCGCCGTACGTACAGCAGCCGCGGACGCCGATGCGACCGCGGGCCGGGGTCACGACCTGACGCTGTACGAGGCGGCGTTCCTGTCCGGTGGCCCCCGCCGGGTCGCCGATCTGACGCTGGTGTCGATGGCCCGCCAGCAACGGCTGCTCCTCGCGCACACGGGCTGGGCGACCGTCGTCGACCCGCGCGGGCGGGACGAGATGGAGCGCTCGGTGATCGGGGCCATCGGGCCAGAGGGGCAGTCGCCGATAGCCCCGGTGCGGGACGCCGCAGCCGCCGCGGACGCGGTCGGCAGCCTCGCCGACCGGCTGGTCAGCGCGGGCCTCGCCGTGCCCGCCGGCTCCCGTACGTCCGTCGGGGCAGCGGTCCGCCAGGTGCAGCTCGCCACGGTGGCCGTCCTCGCGCTGGGCACCGCCGCGCTGCTGACGCCCGCGCCGTCGGAGCTGCCGCGCCATCTGGTCGCCCTCTGGTTCGCGCTCCCGCTCGCCCTCACCCTGAGCTGCCTGGCCATCGCGCGGATCGAGATCCACCCGTACTCGCACTGGGCCTCCCCGGCCGGGCAGCGCCTGCTGGGCGCCCTGGCCTTGCACGCCGGCTCCGGGGACGACCGTACGTATCTCACCTCCGTCGCCGTACGCGGAGTGCGCGCGATCGGCGAACCGGACCTGCGCGCGGCCTTCGGGCGCCGTGATCCGTACTGGCGCCACCGAGACTCGTCAGGGGGCGCATAGGGCGCAATGGCGCCGACACCGGCAGGCGGTGCTTGCCTTCGCCGACGGCCGACCGAAACATCCCTTCTGTCGCTGCCGTGCACCGAAGGGATACCTGATGAGAGCCCCCGCCCTCTACTCGGCCGCCGGGTCTTTGCTCCTGACAGCCCTCGCCGGTGTCAGCGCCCCGCCGGCCGGCGCCGCCGTGGCCGCCGCGGGCATGCCCGAGCTGCAGGGCACCGCGGTCGCCGCCGCGCGCGCCGCGGCGGCCGGGATCGACTTCGGCACATGCGCCCTGGGACAGGACATGCCGGGCCGCATGCAGTGCGGCACGGTGACCGTCCCCCTCGACTACGCGCAGCCGAACGGCAAGCAGATCAAGCTCACCGTGAGCCGCGTGCGGGCGACCCACAAGGACCCGCACAACAGCAAGCGCGAGGTGCCCCGGCAGGGCGCCCTGGTCTACAACCCGGGCGGGCCGGGCGCCTCCGGCATGTACTTCCCGCTGGTCGGCCTGCTCCCCGAGTGGAAGCGCATCGCCGGGGCGTACGACCTCGTCGGCTACGCCCCGCGCGGGGTCGGCCGGTCCGCGCCGCTGTCCTGCCAGGACCCCAAGCAGTTCTTCAAGGCGCCGTCCGAGTCACCGACGTACCCCTCTCAGGCGCACAAGAAGGAGCGCATCGCGCAGGCCAAGGCGTATGCGCGCGGCTGCGCCAAGCGGTCGGGCAGCGGCCTGAAGCACTATCACTCCCTCAACAACGCCCGGGACCTGGACGTCCTGCGGGCCGCGCTGGGCGAGGAGAAGCTGACGTTCATGGGCGCCTCGTACGGGACCTACTTCGGGGCGCTGTACGCGACGCTGTTCCCCACGCATGTGCGGCGGATGGTGCTCGACGGGCCGGTGAACCCGGACCCGGAGCAGATCTGGTACCGCAACAACCTCGCCCAGTCGGCCGCGTTCGAGGGCCGCTGGGCGGACCTGCGGAAGTGGATCGCCAAGCACGACCGCGTGTACGGCCTCGGCGACACCCCGCAGAAGGTGCTGCTCAGCTACGAGAAGGCGCGGGCGCGACTGGCCGGCAAGCCGGCGGGCGGCAAGGTCGGGCCGGGCCAGTTGCAGGACGCGTTTCTCACGGCCGGATACTACGACGACTACTGGCCGGGTCGCGCGCAGGCCCTGTCGGCGTATCTGAAGGGCGATCCGCAGCCGCTGATCGACATCGCTGGTCCGCAGACCGCGGCGGCGGCCGAGGAGGAGAACTCGGGCGCCGTCTACACGGCCGTCGAGTGCAACGACGGGCCCTGGCCGACGGACTGGGCGGTGTGGGACCGGGACAACACCCGGCTGGCCCGCCTGGCGCCCTTCGAGACCTGGGAAAACGTATGGCTCAACCTGCCGTGCGCCTACTGGCCGGCGCCCCGGCAGCAGCCCCTCGACGTGCGCACCGCGCCGGGCGAGCTGCCGCCGACGCTGCTCCTGGCCGCCGAGCGGGACGCGGCGACGCCCTATGACGGCGCCCGCGAAATGCAGCGGCGGCTGTCGGGCTCGGTGCTGGTGACCGAGCGGGACTCCGGCACGCACGGCATCGCGGGCGGGCCGAACGCCTGCGTCAACGGCCACCTGGACGCCTACCTGCTGGAGGGCCGCCTGCCGCTGTGGCGTGCGGCCTGCAAGGCGCACCCGGAGCCCAGGCCGGAGACGAAGACGGCCGAGCCGCCCCGGACGGGCGACCGCGCCGACAAGGCGACAGCCGCCCGGCACAAGGGCTGAGGCTGAACAGGACCTGGTCAGCCTCGCTCGGGGCTGATCAGGCGAGCCCCGCGATCAGCTCGCCGATGTCCTTGCGGCGGCCCGTGAAGAACGGCACCTCCTCGCGGACGTGCATCCGGGCCTCCGAGGCACGCAGATGACGCATGAGGTCGACGATGCGGTACAGCTCGTCGGCCTCGAAGGCGAGGATCCACTCGTAGTCGCCGAGGGAGAACGAGGCGACCGTGTTGGCGCGCACGTCCGGGTAGCCGCGGGCCATCTTGCCGTGGTCGGCGAGCATGCGGCGGCGGTCCTCGTCGGGCAGCAGGTACCAGTCGTAGGAGCGCACGAAGGGGTAGACGCTGATGTAGTTGCGCGGCGTCTCGTCGGCGAGGAACGCCGGGATGTGCGAGCGGTTGAACTCGGCGGGACGGTGCAGCGCCATGTTCGACCAGACCGGTTCGAGGGCGCGGCCCAGCCTGGTGCGGCGGAAGAGGTTGTACGCCTCCTGGAGCTGGTCGCTGGTCTCCGCGTGCCACCAGATCATGAGGTCGGCGTCGGCGCGCAGCCCGGACACGTCGTAGGTGCCGCGGATCGTCACGTCCTTCGCGGCGAGCTGGTCGAACAGCTCCTGGACCTCGTCGGCGTAGCCCGCGCGGTCCTCGGGGAGGGCGTCCTTCAGCTTGAAGACGGACCAGAGGGTGTAGCGGATGACCTCGTTGAGGTCCTTGGCCAGCTTGCCCTTGTTCGGGATCCTGGCGGACTCGGTGGTGGGGGCGTCGTCACTCATGTCTTTCATTCTCCCGCTCCGCCGTGCGGACTCTGCACCGGGTGGGCGGTGCGGTCCTCCGCAGCGCGCAGGTCGCCCTGGATCTGGTCCACCGCCGCGTGGGCGCTCGCGATGCATGCCGGGATGCCGACGCCGTCGTACTGCGCGCCGCACACCGCCAGGCCCGGCAGCTTGGCGATGTGCTCGCGGATGCGGGCCACGCGCGCGTGGTGGCCGACGGGGTACTGGGGCAGGCCGTCGTCCCACCGGGTGACGCGGGTCTCGACGGGGGTCGCGTCGAGTCCGGTCGCCGCCTTGAGGTCGTGTCGCGAGACCTCGACCAGCTCGTCGTCGGCGCGCTGCAGGATCTCGGTCTCTCCGTACCGCCCGACGGAGGTGCGCAGCACGACGAGGTGCGGGTCCTGGCCGGCGATCCAGCCCCACTTCTGCGAGGCGAACGTGGACGCCTTGATGGTGCGCCCGTCGACCGGCGGCACGAGGAATCCGCTGCCCTCGGGGAGCGCGGTCTCCGCGCGGCGGTAGGCGAGGGTGACCAGCGCCATGGAGGCGTACTCGACGGCGGAGAGCTCGGCCGCGGCGGCGGGGGCCTCGGCGCGCAGGAGGCCGGCGGCGGCAGCGGCGGGTACGGCGACGACGACCGCGTCGGCGTGCAGCACCCGGTCACCGGCGACGACCCGCCATTTCCCGGAGGACTCCCGGCGCAGCTCCGTGACGGCCGTCCCCGTGACGATCTCACCGCCCCGCTCCCGCACCGACTCCGCCACCGCGAGCGGCAGTCGGCCCACCCCGCCCTCGATGCCCATGAAGACCGGCCCGGTCTGCTGCGCGGCTGCCGCCTTCGCCTGGATCTCGCGGACCCCTTGCGTGAGCGAGTGGTGCGTCCGGGCCGCCTGGAAGAGCTGGGGGACCGCCGAGCGCATCGAGATGCGGTAGGCGTCGCCCGCGTACACACCACCCAGCAGCGGTTCCACCAGGCGGTCCACGACCTCACGGCCCAGCCGCTCCGCCACGTACTCCCCGACGGCCACGTCCTCCCCCACCTCGGTGCGCGGCAGGTCGGCGTCGCGCTCGATGCGGCGCAGGCCTTCGTCGGAGAGCACGCCGGTCAGCACGGAGGCGGTGCCGGGGACGCCCATGACGTGGCCCTTGGGCATGGGGCGCAGGGCGCCGCGGGTCCAGATCGCGGCGGACGCGGTGGCGGGCGGCTGAAGGCGGTCGGCGAGCCCCACCTCACGGGCGAGGGCCACCGCCTCGGGGCGGCGCGCGAGCATCGACTCGGCGCCGAAGTCCACGCGCGCGCCCGCGATCTCGCCGGGCAGCAGCTTGCCGCCGACCCGGTCCGACGCCTCCAGGACGGTCACTCTCGCTCCCCGCCGCACCAGTTGGTGGGCGGCGGCCAGCCCGGCAACGCCCGCACCGATGACGACGACCTGCCCGGCTCCCGCAGGAGTCTCCGTTTCGCGCATGTCCCCAGCCTCTCAGACCCCACTGACAGTCCGTTCGCGCCCCCGGTGGCCGGCACGAGTCCCGACCGTGACCTCCTCGGGACCTTTTCCGGCCAACGTCCCGGTCCGCCCCGGCGTCGAAGGAACGTCAGCCGTCACCGACCCCCGGGGGTAGCCGCACATGCGCATACGACGATCCGTACGACCGGTTCCGGCGCTGGCCGGCATCCTGCTGGCCGCAGCCTTGGCGCTCGCCGGCTGCAGCGGCGCGGGCGACAGCGCCGGCAGCGACAGCGGCGGTGAGGCAGCCGCCGCACAGGACCGGCGCCAGGAGGGCGCCGGGGGCGGCGAAAGCGACGCGGGCGGCGCCAAGGCCTCGGCCCCGCCCCGGCTGTCCACGAGCCGCATCATCCGCACGGCCTCGCTGACCGTGCAGGTCAAGGACGTTCCGAAGGCCCTGGACGAGGCCCGTACGACCGCCGAGAACGCGGGCGGCTACGTGGGCGACGAGACCACCACCCGGGACGAGAAGGGCAACGAGCGCACCCGCGTGATCCTGCGCGTGCCCGTCGACCGGTACGAGGAGGTCCTCGCCGGCCTGGAGGGCGCGGGCAAGCTGCTCGACCGCACGGCGAAGGCGCAGGACGTCACCGAGCAGGTCGTCGACGTGGAGAGCCGCATCACGTCGCAGCGCGCCAGCGTCGTCCGGATCCGCGAGCTGATGGACCAGGCGACCAAGCTCAGCGATGTGGTCACCCTGGAGGGCGAGTTGAGCACCCGCCAGGCCGACCTGGAGTCCCTCCTCGCCCAGCAGGCGTCCCTGGAGGACCGCACCAGCCTGGCCACCCTCACCCTCTCCCTGTCCGAGACTCCGGTGAAGAAGGCCGCCGAGGACGACGACCCCGGGTTCCTGGACGCGCTCGCGGGCGGCTGGGACGCGTTCGTGACGATGCTGCGCTGGATCGGCGTGGTGATCGCCGCGGTGCTGCCGTTCGCCGTGGGGGCGGCGCTCCTCGTACTGCTGTGGCTGCGCCTGATCCGCCCCCGGCTGCCGCGCCGCCCGGCCCCCGCGCCGTCGCCCGCGATGAGCGCGCTGGGCCCGATCCCGACGGCGCACCCGGCACCGGAGCGCCCCCGCGGAGAAGACGAGGACTGAGCGGACGGGCTTGAGATGCCCGGCCCCCGTAGCGTGTTCGCATGAGCATGAGCGCTGCACGGAGTGCACGGACCGCACGGGAACGACTGGTCGTGATCGGCGGC
The DNA here is from genome assembly GCF_009709555.1 of Streptomyces blattellae. Lineage (GTDB taxonomy): Bacteria > Actinomycetota > Actinomycetes > Streptomycetales > Streptomycetaceae > Streptomyces > Streptomyces blattellae. Next base: position 48,171 of record NZ_WJBG01000218.1, read on the forward strand.
GACGCCACGGGCATGTCCGCGGCGTCGCAGGCCCGCCGCTTGAAGGACCCGGACGAGCTGGAGATCGTGGCCTTCGAACGCGGCCACTTCACCTCGTACTCGGCGTGCGGCATCCCCTACTGGGTCGGCGGCGACGTGCCCGAGCGGGACCAGCTGATCGCCCGCACCCCCGAGGAGCACCGCGCCCGCGGCATCGACCTGCGCCTGCGCACCGAGGTCACGGAGATCGACGTCGCCGAGCGGCGGGTACGCGCGCGTGACGTCGATTCCGGCGCCGAGTCCTGGACGTCGTACGACAAACTCGTGATCGCCACCGGCGCCCGCCCGATCCGCCCGGACATGCCGGGCGCCGACGCCCCCGGCGTCCACGGAGTGCAGACCCTCGACGACGGCCAGGCCCTCATCGACACGCTGGCACGCACGCGTGGCCGGCGCGCGGTGGTCGTCGGCGCGGGCTACATCGGCGTCGAGATGGCCGAGGCCCTCATCAACCGCGGCTACGAGGTGACGGTCGTCAACCGCGGGAGGGAACCCATGTCCACCCTCGACCCGGACATGGGCCGCCTGGTGCACGAGGCCATGGAGGGCCTCGGCATCACCATGGTCAACGACGCTCAGGTCACCAAGATCCTCACCGGGGCGGACGGCCGCGCCCGGGCCGTCGCCACGGACGACGCCGAATACCCGGCCGACGTGGTGGTCCTGGGCATCGGCGTCCGCCCGGAGACCACCCTGGCCGCACGGGCGGGCCTGCCCCTCGGCGCCCACGGCGGCCTGCTGACCGACCTCTCGATGCGGGTACGCGGCCACGCCGGCATCTGGTCCGGCGGCGACTGCGTCGAAGTCCTCGACCTGGTCTCCGGCCAGGAACGCCACATCGCCCTGGGCACCCACGCCAACAAACACGGCCAGATCATCGGCACCAACGCCGGCGGCGGCTACGCCACTTTCCCCGGCGTCGTCGGCACCGCCGTCAGCAAGGTCTGCGACCTGGAGATCGCCCGCACCGGCCTCCGCGAAAAGGACGCCCGCCGGGCAGGCCTCCAATTCACCTCGGTCACCATCGAATCCACCAGCCGCGCCGGCTACTACCCCGGCACCAACCCCATGACGGTGAAAATGCTCGCCGAACGCCGCACCGGCCGCCTCCTGGGCGTCCAGATCGTGGGGAGGGAGGGCGCGGGCAAGAGGGTCGACATCGCGGCTGTGGCCCTGACCGCCCGGATGACGGTGGAACAGATGACGGCCCTGGACCTGGGCTACGCCCCGCCCTTCTCCCCCGTCTGGGACCCGGTACTGGTAGCGGCCAGAAAGGCTGCGAGGGCGGTGGAGCAGCATCCCTAGGGGCGCGGGGACCTACGGCGCACCCCGGAAAATCAACCCGTCCCGTTGATCCGGTCGATAGCCTGCCGGGCCTGCTCCGCCGGCGGCCTGGCCGGCAGGGACGAAACCGACGCCGACGCCACAGCCGCCGGCTGCTCCCCGGAGGGCCTCGCATGCGCGGCATTCCGCGCGGACCGCAACCGATGGCTGACGGCCTCGTCGAACGTCACCGGCCGCTGCATCTGCGCCGCCAGCCGCCCCGCCTCCTGGCCGAGCCGGGCAATGTCCTCCCAGGGCAGATGCAGCACCAGGGAAACTTCGGCCTCACCGTCGGGCAGTGCCTGAATCGGAGGAGTCACTCGGTCGTTCATCGCCTGTTCCTCACGTCGTCCCCGCGAAGCGCCATTCCGCGGGCGGTTGAAGTGACATACGCACGCGGGCACGGCGGCGTTCACCGATTCGCCGCCCTTATCGGGGGCACTACTTCCTTGTGGTCATCCCCGTCCATGACGTGAACCCGGTGCGCCGCACCCCTTGGGTGACGTACGCGCTGATCGCCGCGAACGTGGTCGTCTTCATGCTCACACCGGGCGTCGCCGGTTCCGTGGCCGGAGACGGCAGCCTGGCCCAGCTCTGCCACCTCCAGGCCTACTTGGACCAGTACGCGGCGGTGCCGAGAGAGCTGATCCACCACCAGCTGCCCCAGTTGGTGCCCACCGGTGAGGTCGCCGTCGGCCCGCGGGGACCCGGCTGCGTCGTCGGCCCGCCCTCCTACGACAAGTCGCCGGAACTGAGCGTCCTCACGGCGATGTTCCTGCACGGCAGCTGGCTGCACCTGCTCGGCAACATGCTCTTCCTGCTGATCTTCGGCAACAACACCGAGGACCGCATGGGCCATGTGCGGTTCACGCTCTTCTACGTCGTCTGCGGCTACGCGGCGTCGTACGGCTTCGCGCTCCTCAACGCCGACTCCGGCGACCCGCTGATCGGCGCGTCGGGGGCGATCGCCGGGGTGCTGGGCGCCTATCTCGTGCTGTACCCCAAGGCCCGCATATGGGTCCTCGTGCCCTTCCTGATCTTCCTGCCGCTGCGGCTGCCCGCCTGGCTGGTGCTGGGCTCCTGGTTCGTGCTCCAGGCGGTGTACTCGTCCGGCGAGGGCATCTCCGACGCGGGCACCGTGGCGTACGCGGCGCACATCGTGGGTTTCCTCGCCGGCATGCTGCTCGCCTGGCCGCTCAAGCCGGGCACCCCGCCGCCACCGGAGCCTCGGGGCCTGCTGTTCGGCAGGCGGGCGCGGCCCCGGCACACCTGGTGAGTCAGCGGGCGGTGTGCGTGTGGACGTACTCCACGAGGCGGGTCAGCGTGTCCGGGTCGGTGTTCGGCATGACGCCGTGGCCGAGGTTGAAGACATGCCCCTCCAGGCCGGCCGCCGCGTCGAGGACCTCGCGGGTCTTGGTCTCGACGGCTTGTGTGGAGGCGAACAGGACGGTCGGGTCGAGGTTGCCCTGGAGCGCCTTGCCGGGGCCGATCCGGCGGGCGGCCTCATCCAGCGGGATGCGCCAGTCGACGCCCACGACGTCCGCTCCGGCCTCGCCCATCAGGCGCAGCAGCTCGCCGGTGCCGACACCGAAGTGGATGCGCGGGACGCCGTACTCCGCGACCGCCTCGAACACCTTCGCCGAGGCGGGCATGACGGAGCGCCGGTAGTCGGCGGGGGCGAGCGCGCCGACCCAGGAGTCGAACAGCTGGACCGCCGAGGCGCCCGCCTCGATCTGGACCCTCAGGAACGCGGCCGTGATGTCGGCGAGGCGGTCGAGCAGGTCGGCCCACAGCTCGGGGTCGCCGTACATCATCGCTTTGGCGTTCTCGTACGTCCGTGACGGACCGCCCTCGACGAGGTAGCTCGCGAGGGTGAAAGGGGCGCCGGCGAAGCCGATGAGCGGGGTCTCGCCGAGTTCGCGCGTGAGCAGGCCGATGGCCTCGGTGACGTAGCCGACGTCCTCGGGGGTGAGGTCGCGCAGCCGGGCGAGGTCGGCGCGGGTACGGACCGGCCGCTCGACGACCGGGCCGACGCCGGGCTTGATGTCGAGGTCGAGGCCGATCGCCTTGAGCGGGACGACGATGTCGCTGTAGTAGATCGCCGCGTCCACGCCGTGCCTGCGCACCGGCTGGAGGGTGATCTCGGTGACCAGTTCGGGCCGCGTGCAGGACTCCAGCATCGGGATGCCCTCACGCACCTTGCGGTACTCCGGCAGCGAGCGTCCGGCCTGCCGCATGAACCACACCGGCGTATGCGGCACGGGCTCCCGCCGGCACGCCTTCAGGAAGGCGGAGTCATACGTCGCTGTCGGCTGCTTGCCCGCAGGGCTGTCATTGACGCTCACGACGGAAAGTCTCGCACGCCGCACTGACGGCCAAGCTCGGGGGAGCGACAAGCCTCCACCGGCCCGCAACCCGCCCCAACGACAGCCACCACCCCTCCCCGTAGGCGACCAAACCAATCCAGGCAAGGGTGTCTACCCTGCACCCAGCCCCCGTTCCGCTTAATCTGCACCGCATGGCTGCGGCTCAGGGACAACTGTCGGACGGCGCTGGCGGAATGGACGACGCGAAGGAGGACGCTGGGCATACCAACACGGCTCCCCCACCCTTCCGGGCCGCGGTCGACGCGCTGCGCACAGCACGGCTGCGGCCGCAGGTCGAGGTCGAGCCGACGCGCGCGCCCCAGCGCCTGGCCCCCTTCGCGCATGCGCTGGAAGCCACGGTCGTCGACGGCGAGCAGGATCTGGCCGACGGCCGCCTGGTGCTGCTGCACGACCCGGCCGGACACGACGCCTGGCGGGGCACCTTCCGGCTGGTGACGCTGGTGCGCGCGGAACTGGAGCCGGAGATGGCCGCCGACCCGCTGCTGCCGGAGGTGTGCTGGTCGTGGCTGACCGGTGCGCTGCAGGCGCGCGGACTGACGTACGACGAGCCGAGCGGCACCGTCACGCGCGCGAGCTCGCACTACTTCGGCGGCCTTGCCGAGCGCCCGTCGGCCTCGCAGATCGAGATCCGCGCCTCCTGGACGCCGCGTGAGGGCCTGGGCGGCGTCCCGGACACGGCGGCGCATCTGGCGTCCTGGTGCGATCTGCTCGCCCAGGTCGCGGGCCTGCCGCCGGCCGGTCCGGGCGACGCGTCGGTGGTGACGCTGCCGCAGCGACGGGGGCCGCAGTCACGCTGACGGCCACCCCAACGACCGAGGCGCCTCTCTCGTTTTGTCGATACGACCACTTTCAGTCATCAACGGGCCCTCGAACGAACCGATTCGTTCATCGAGCGATCGACAGTCTGTCCGAATTGCCCTGATTGTTACTCACTAGATCGTGATCTTTCTCTAAAGAAACAGAGGTTTAGTGCCGAAGACGACTGTGACCTAGAAGTCGTCCCCGCACCCAGGAGGCCTGGTGTCCGTTCTCCTCGAGCAGCCCGCAAGCCTGGTCGCCTACCGCCCGAACAAGCCGACCGCCATGGTGGTCGTGGCCGATCCCCGCGTCCGCTCCACCGTCACCCGCCACTTGTGGGCGCTCGGTGTGCGCGACGTCATCGAGGCCTCGTCCATCGCGGAGGCTCGTCCCCGCATCGGCAACCCCCGTGACATCTGCGTCGCCGACGTCCACCTGCCCGACGGCTCGGGCCTCACCCTCCTGTCGGAGACCCGCGCCGCGGGCTGGCCCAACGGCCTCGCCCTCTCCGCCGCCGACGACATCGGCGCCGTACGCAATGCCCTCGCCGGCGGCGTCAAGGGCTACGTCGTCACCGGCACCCGTACGACGGTCGGGCTCCCCACCCGACCGGGCGCCGCCCCCATCGGCGCCGCCGCCGCCCGTATGCACCGCCGCCCCCCGGGTGCCCCGAGCCACCCGGGCGGCTACCGAGAGCTGTCCGGCCGTGAGGTCGAGGTGCTGCGGCTGGTGGCGGAGGGCCAGTCGAACAAGGCGATCGGCGTCTCGATGGGCCTGTCCGCCCTGACCGTCAAGAGCCACCTCGCCCGTATCGCCCGCAAGCTCGGCACGGGCGACCGCGCCGGCATGGTCGCGGTGGCCCTGCGCACCGGAATCATCCACTGAACCCGCATCGAGCTGTCATATTCACACTTGTGAACCCTTGCCCCTTAAACGGAACCGGTCGCCGGTCCCGCCCTACCAACCCCATGCGTCGTGAACCGGATCTTTCACCGACCTGACTGGTTTACGACCCTCAAGCGCCCGTCGACGGAACGTTCCGTCGACGGGCGCTGTCCATACACAGATACCCTTGACATGTGACCGACGCCCAAGAGACCGCAGCAGACAGCTCACTGCGAACCACCGGAGGCGCCCCTCCGGACGACGGCGGATCTTCTGTTACGGGGGCGCCGAACCCTGAACCGACCCCTTTGCTGGAGCCGCGTGACGGTATTCCGCCGGTCGTCGCCGACGACGCCGCGCTCGCCGAGGTGATCGCCGCCTTGGCGGCCGGCTCCGGCCCCGTCGCCGTGGACGCCGAGCGTGCCTCCGGCTACCGCTACGGACAGCGCGCCTACCTGGTCCAGCTGCGTCGCGAGGGCGCGGGCACCGCGCTGATCGACCCGGTGGCCTGTCCCGACCTCTCCGGCCTCGGCGAGGCGCTGTCCGGCGTGGAGTGGGTGCTGCACGCCGCCACACAGGATCTGCCCTGCCTGAGGGAAATAGGCATGGTGCCGACGCGGCTGTTCGACACCGAGCTGGCCGGGCGGCTCGCCGGGTTCCCGCGGGTCGGGCTCGGCGCGATGGTCGAGGGCGTTCTCGGCTTCGTCCTGGAGAAGGGGCACTCGGCCGTCGACTGGTCCACCCGCCCGCTGCCCGAGCCGTGGCTGCGGTACGCCGCGCTCGATGTGGAGCTTCTCGTCGACCTGCGGGACGCGCTGGAAAAGGAGCTGGACCGGCAGGGCAAGCTGGAGTGGGCCCACCAGGAGTTCGCGGCGATCGCGGCGGCGCCGCCCGCCGAGCCGCGCAAGGACCCCTGGCGCCGTACGTCCGGGATGCACAAGGTGCGGCGGCGTCGGCAGCTGGGCGTCGTGCGCGAGCTGTGGCAGACACGGGACCTGATCGCGCAGCGGCGGGATGTCTCGCCGGGCAAGGTGCTCAGTGACGCGGCCATCGTGGAGGCCGCGCTCGCGCTTCCGGCCAACGTGCACGCGCTGGCCGCTCTGAACGGGTTCGGGCACCGGATGGGGCGGCGGCAGCTGGAGCAGTGGCAGGCGGCGGTGGACCGGGCGAAGGCGCTGGCCGACGCGCAGTTGCCGCAGCCCGGTCAGCCCGTCACCGGGCCGCCGCCGCCACGCGCCTGGGCCGACAAGGATCCGGCCGCGGCTGCCCGGTTGTCCGCGGCTCGGGCCGGGGTTTCGGCGCTGGCCGAGGAACTGAACATGCCGCAGGAGAACCTGATCACGCCGGACACGGTGCGGAGGGTGTGCTGGGAACCGCCGGTTCCGGCTGACGCCGGGGCGGTGGGGGCGGCCCTGGCCGGGTTCGGGGCCCGGGCCTGGCAGGTTGAGCTGGTGACTCCCGTGCTGGTGGAGGCATTGTCGGCCAAGGCGCCGTAGGCGGTCGCCGCCCCGCGCCCTGGAGGGTCGCGCCCGCACCGCTGACTTCGATGTGACCTTCACCGCTCCCCCTGCCGGGGGTGTGCAGCTACGTTACCCACAAGTAGCATGGGTCTGAGCGCACGCTCAGCGCTTGCGTGACGCAGCAGTGCAGATCCCGCATCTCTGGAGGAGAGCCATCGTGCCTCGTACCGTCAGGGACGTCGTCTTCGTCGACGGCGTCCGCACCCCGTTCGGCAAGGCGGGCCCGAAGGGCATCTACCACGAGACCCGTGCCGACGACCTCGTCGTGAAGGCGATCCGGGAGCTGCTGCGCCGCAACCCCGGTCTCGACCCGAAGAAGATCGACGAGGTCGCCATCGCCGCGACCACACAGATCGGTGACCAGGGCCTGACCATCGGCCGTACGGCGGGCATCCTCGCCGGTCTGCCACAGTCGGTGCCCGGCTACTCGATCGACCGCATGTGCGCCGGTGCGCTGACCGCGGTCACCACCACCGCGGGCTCCATCGCCTTCGGTGCGTACGACGTCGTCATCGCCGGTGGTGTCGAGCACATGGGACGGCACCCCATGGGCGAGGGCGTGGACCCGAACCCGCGGTTCGTCAGCGAGAAGCTGGTCGACGAGTCCGCCCTGTTCATGGGCATGACCGCCGAGAACCTGCACGACCGCTACCCGGCCATCACCAAGCAGCGCGCCGACGAATACGCCGTGCGCTCGCAGGAGAAGGCCGCGAAGGCGTACGCCAACGGCAAGATCCAGGCCGACCTGGTCCCGATCTCGGTGCGCCGGACCGCTGCAGTCGACGGCGGCTCCGCCGCGGGCTCGGCCGGGGAGACCGGCTGGGGTCTGGTGACGGCCGATGAGCCGATGCGTCCCGGCACCACCCTGGACAGCCTCTCCGGGCTGAAGACGCCGTTCCGTGTGCACGGACGGGTCACCGCGGGTAACGCGGCCGGTCTGAACGACGGCGCCACCGCGTCGGTCATCGCGAGCGAGGACTTCGCCCGCGAGCACGATCTGCCGGTCAGAATGCGCCTAGTTTCGTATGCGTTTGCGGGCGTCGAGCCGGAGGTCATGGGCTACGGCCCGATCCCGGCGACCGAGAAGGCCCTCGCGAAGGCCGGTCTGTCGATCGAGGACATCAACCTCTTCGAGATCAATGAGGCCTTCGCCGTACAGGTCCTGGCCTTCCTGGAGCACTACGGCATCGCGGACGACGACGCGCGCGTCAACCAGTACGGCGGCGCCATCGCCTACGGCCACCCGCTGGCCTCCTCCGGCGTCCGGCTGATGACGCAGCTGGCCCGCCAGTTCGAGGAGCAGCCGGAGGTCCACTACGGCCTCACCACCATGTGCGTCGGCTTCGGCATGGGCGCCACGGTGATCTGGGAGAACCCGCACCACAAGGACGCCGGAGGCAACAAGTGAGCACCACCGCTGAGCTCCTGAAGGGCGCGGCCGAGCTGTTCCCGGACGAGGTCGTCACCCAGGCGCACGTACGCCACCTCGACCTGCCGTACGGGGCCGGCCGTTTCGCGCTGATCACGCTCGACAACGGTTTCGACCACACCAAGCCGACCACCTTCGGCCCGGCCTCGCTGGCGAACCTCGACGCCGCCCTCGACCAGGTCGAGGCGGAGGCCGCGGCCGGTGACATCGTCGGAGCCGGTGTCACCGGCAAGCCGTTCATCTTCGCGGTCGGCGCCGACCTCAAGGGCGTCGAGCTGCTGAAGGAGCACAAGGACGCGCTGGCCATCGGCAAGGGCGGCCACGAGGTCTTGGGGCGCCTCGCGTCCCTCGCCGTGCCGACGTTCGCGTACTACAACGGCGCCGCGATGGGCGGTGGCGTCGAGGTCGGTCTGCACTGCACGTACCGCACTGTGTCCGCGGCCCTGCCCGCCTTCTCGCTCCCCGAGGTCTTCCTCGGTCTGGTCCCCGGCTGGGGCGGCTGCACCCTGCTGCCGAACCTGATCGGCGCCGACAAGGCCGTCTCGGTGATCATCGAGAACTCGCTCAACCAGAACAAGCAGCTCAAGGGCGCGCAGGTCTACGAACTGGGCATCGCCGACGCGCTGTTCGAGGGCGCGGATTTCCTGGAGCAGTCCCTGCTGTGGACGGCGTCCGTCCTCAAGGGCGAGATCGTCGTCGACCGCCCGGTGATCGACCGCGGTGAGGCCTGGGACCAGGCCGTCGCCAAGGGCCGCTTCATCGCGGACGGCAAGGTGCACGGGGCCGCTCCGGCCGCCTACCGCGCCCTCGACATCATCGCCGCCGCCAAGAACGGCGACCTCCAGCAGGGTTACGACGCCGAGGACGCGGCGCTCGCCGACCTGATCATGGGTGGCGAACTGCGCGCCGGCATCTACGCGTTCAACCTGGTACAGAAGCGGGGCAAGCGCCCGGCCGGTGCGCCGGACAAGAAGCTGGCCCGCCCGGTCACCAAGGTGGGCGTGGTCGGCGCGGGCCTGATGGCCAGCCAGCTCGCCCTCCTCTTCCTGCGCCGCCTGGAGGTGCCGGTCGTGCTGACCGACATCGACCAGGAGCGGGTCGACAAGGGTGTGGGCTACGTCCACGCCGAGATCGAGAAGCTGCTCGGCAAGGGCCGTATCAACCAGGACAAGGCCAACCGTCTGAAGGCCCTGGTCACCGGTGTGCTGGACAAGGCCGAGGGCTTCGCGGACGCGGACTTCGTGATCGAGGCCGTGTTCGAGGAGATCGGCGTCAAGCAGCAGGTGTTCGCGGAGGTCGAGGCGGTGGCCCCGGCGCACGCGATCCTCGCCACCAACACCTCCTCCCTCTCCGTCTCGGAGATGGCGTCGAAGCTGAAGAACCCCGAGCGGGTCGTCGGTTTCCACTTCTTCAACCCGGTCGCGATCCTCCCGCTGCTGGAGATCGTCCGCGGTGAGCAGACGGACGACGCCTCGCTGGCGACCGCGTTCGCCGTCGCCAAGAAGCTGAAGAAGACCGCGGTTCTGGTCAAGGACGCCCCGGCGTTCGTCGTGAACCGCATCCTCACCCGCTTCATGGGCGAGATCCAGAACGTCATCGACGAGGGCACCCCGGTCGAGGTCGCGGAGAAGGCGGTGGAGCCCCTGGGCCTGCCGATGTCTCCTCTCGTCCTCCTGGAGCTGGTCGGTCCCGCGATCGGCCTGCATGTCTCACAGACCCTCAACCGGGCTTTTCCGGACCGCTTCACGGTCTCCCCCAACCTCGCGGCCGTCGTCAAGGCGGGCAAGCGCGGCTTCTACATGTACGACAGCGGTAAGCCGGAGCTCGACCCCGAGGTCGCCGCGCTGCTGAAGCAGGGCGATGTCGTCCTGACCGAGGAGCAGGTACGGGCGCGCGTCCTGGACGCGGTGGCGCAGGAGATCGGGCTCATGCTCGACGAGGGTGTCGTCGCCGAGGCCCAGGACATCGACCTCTGCCTGATCACCGGCGCCGGCTGGCCCTTCCACCTGGGCGGCATCACGCCGTACCTGGACCGTGAGGGCGTGTCGGAGCGGGTGAACGGGAAGCGGTTCCTGGAAGCGGGCGTGGCCAGCGTCCCCGTATGACCGCAGCTGATGCAAGTCGGTGCCCCGCACGCCAACTGGTATGCGGGGCAGTGGCGTTGTCGTGGCTAGAGGTTTTCCTGCCAGGCCGCGAGGGCGAGGCCGGGTTCGTCCTTCTGCCGGGCGAGGCGCAGGACGCCGTCCGGGGTCATGCTGGCCGCCACGACGCGTCCCTCGGCGTCCTCCGCCAGGGCGACCCGGGTGCCCGCCGGGAGCTGCGGGCCGGATTCCGTCCACCACAGGCCCGCCGACTCCAGTTCGGTCGGGTAGGCGGCGAAGGCGACCCGGCCTGAGGCCGAGCGCTGCGCGAGCAGGGTGCAGTCGTGGCCGTCCAGGACGAAGCGGAGGGTGGCCACCGGGCCGGGGCCCGCGGCGGCGATGAGCGCGATCGGGTCGCCGCCCGGCCGCCACGCGTACAGCATGCCCTCCGGGTCCGCGAAGAACAGCGTCGTGTGCTCCTTGGAGGTCGGCAGCGCGCTCAGTGTGCCCGGCTCGACGCGCACCGGCAGCGGATCGGCCGCGACCGGGCGGGCGCCGGGTTCGTGCTGGTGCCAGCTCAGGATGGAGTCGGGGTTGGTGCCGTACACCTCGACGAGGCCCGACTCCCCGGCGACGGCGACGAGTTCCTCGTGCACCCTGGAACCCTTGAGGTCGTGCCAGCCGTTCCAGCCGCCGCGTTCCTTCTGGTTGATGGTGTGGACGCCCTTGCCGCGGTTGCGCACGAAGAGGTACACCCGTCCCTCGGCGTCGACGGCGACGGCGGGGGTGCCGGTCCGCTCGCCCTTCTTGTGGGGATGGCCGATCGGGACCCAGTCCAGCGGCGCGAGGAGGGGCCGGAAGTGTGCGGAGTGCACCAGGCCGGACTCGCCCGGCACGGTGGGCCGCCAGGCGACCAGATGGGCGTAGCCGTCGGCGCCCTGACCGACCGCGACCCCGGTCTGCACACTCTGCTCGCCGCCCACTCGGCGCGGGGCGTCCCACGGGCCGCGGGGGACGCGTTCCGCCCGGCACAGGACGGCGTCGTTCGACGGCCAGTAGACGCCGAGGCGGCCGTCTCGGCCGCGGATGAGCCAGTCGCCGTTCACCGCCTCACTCTAATCGGGCGAGCCATGTACCCGGGATCGGCCCCGCGTCTCATGACGCCGAAACAGGACAGGCTCAATCCCGGCACCGTTTTACAGAGGAGCGCTCCCGTGTACGAGGGATCACTTGTGTGTACGAGGGAGAACTCCCGTATGCGGGGAAGCTCTCCCGCACACCCGCGACACAGAAAGTTGACGCAGATGACCGACCAGCTGACCGTGAGCGTCCTGGGCACCGGGATCATGGGCGCCGCGATGGCCCGCAACCTCGCGAAGTCCGGGCACGCCGTGCGGGCCTGGAACCGCACCCGCGCCAAGGCGGAGCCCCTCGCCGCCGACGGTGCCCGCGTCGCCGACACGCCCGCCGACGCCGTCCAGGGCGCCGATGTCGTACTGACCATGCTGCACGACGGCCCCGCCGCGCTGGACGTCATGCGCGAGGCCGCGCCGGGCCTGCGTTCCGGGACCGTCTGGGTGCAGTCCAGCACCACCGGACTCGACTCGATCGCCGATCTGGCCGCCTTCGCCCACCGACACGGCCTGGTGTTCTACGACGCACCCGTGCTGGGCACCCGGCAGCCCGCCGAGGCCGGGCAGCTCACCGTGCTCGCTGCCGGGCCGGAGCGGGGGCGGGAGACCGTGACGCCGGTGTTCGGCGCGGTCGGTGCGCGCACCGTGTGGACCGGGGAGGACGGGGCGGCGGGCAGCGCGACGCGGCTGAAGCTGGTGGCCAACAGCTGGGTGCTCGCCGCGACCGTCGCCGCCGGTGAGGTGCTGGCTCTGGCCAAGGCGCTGGAGGTGGATCCGCAGGGGTTCTTCGACCTCATCGCGGGCGGGCCGCTCGACATGGGGTATCTGCGGGCGAAGGCCGGGCTGGTGCTCAACGACCAGTTGACGCCCGCGCAGTTCGCGGTGACGACCGCGGTGAAGGACGCGCGGCTGATCGTCGAGGCCGGTGAGCGGCGGGGGGTGCGGCTGGATGTCGCCGCGGCCGGGGTGGAGCGGCTGGAACGGGCTGTAGTGCTGGGGCACGGCGACGAGGACATGGCAGCGGCGTACTTCGCGAGCTTCGACGAGAAGTCGGAGGACTGAGCGGGGTTGGGGCTGGGCCGGGGGGGTGGGTCACGCGGGCCCCGGCACCGTGGTGGCTGGGTTGGGGTGGGGTGGGGCAGCGCGGCGGGACGCCGAGGCGCTGGGCGGCTTCGTGAAGGCGGAACTGGCGCCCTACAAGTGCCCGCGCGAGGTGGTCTTCCTGGACGCGCCGCCGCGCACGGCGACCGGCGAACTCCAGCGCTTCAGGCTGCGCGCCGACGCAGCTCGGCGCTGACGGGGTGCCGCTCGCGCCCAGCCTCGCTCCCCCCTCGCCCCGGGCGGCACGCATGCCCGCAGCCGGGCGGATATGCGGCCGCCCGGCGTGCGACCCTGGCGCCATGGATGACAATCCCCCGCTGCTCCTCATCGTCGATGCCGCCAATGTCGTCGGGTCGGTGCCCGACGGGTGGTGGCGGGATCGGCGGGGGGCCGCGGAGCGCTTGCGGGATGCCCTGGCTGCCGAGGGGTTGCCGGGACATGCCGGGCCCTTGGAGACCGTGCTCGTGGTCGAGGGGGCGGCTCGGGGGGTGGAGTCCGTGCCGGGGGTACGGGTCGAGGCCGCGCCCGGGAGCGGTGACGACCACATCGTCGAGCTGGTCGCGCGGGCGGCGAACGGCCGAAACTGTCTCGTCGTCACGGCCGACCGTGAACTGCGGCGCCGAGCAACGGCGTTGGGAGCGGAGGTCACCGGCCCCCGATCGATCCGCCGCCGGTGATCCCGTCCCAGACACCGGGCGGCACCGACCAGGACACGTCCCACCGCGCCGCCGTTCCGTGTGCCGGGCGCGGATCCGGCACGCATCCGGCACGCGCCCGGCACGGACCCCGACGCGCGCCCAGCACGCATCCGGCGCGGACCCGGCGAGCCTGTCGGTTGGCTGTTCCGGCCCGCAGACTTCAGTGGAGTGGGGTCTGCGGGGTCGTATCGGCGGCTCGGTCGGCTATTGCGGGTCTCCGGGCCTCGGCCCCTTCATCACGTCGCCGACCGTCGTCTCCTCGTGCCGTCCGAGACGGCTGTGGGAACGGCCGTAGAGGAAGTACACGACGAAGCCGACGGCCATCCACCCGGCGAAACGGACCCAGGTCTCGGCGGGCAGGTTGAGCATCAGCCACAGCGACGCGCACACGGACAGGATCGGGATGAACGGCACCCATGGGGTGCGGAACGCCCGGTGCAGATCGGGGCGGCTGCGACGGAGGATGATCACGCCGATCGCGACGACCACGAAGGCGAACAGCGTGCCGATGTTGACCAGCTCCGCGAGTTCGCTGAGGGGGGTGAAGCCGGCGAGGATCGCGATGAGCACGCCGAGCAGGATGGTCGGCCGGTGCGGGGTCCTGAACCTCGGATGGACGTGGGAGAAGAAGCGCGGCAGGAGCCCGTCACGGCTCATCGCGAAGAAGACCCGGGTCTGACCGAGGAGCAGGATCATGCAGACCGTCGTCAGGCCGACCGCGGCACCGAAGCTGATGAAGCCCGCGAACCAGGGATGCCCGGTGGCCTTGAAGGCGTCGGCCAGCGGGGCGGTGATGGACAGGTCGGTGTAGTTCTGCATGCCGGTCACGACGATCGACACGGCGACATACAGGGTGGTACAGATCAAGAGCGAGCCGAGGATGCCTCGGGGCATGTCACGCTGCGGGTTCTTGGTCTCCTCGGCGGCCGTGGCGACGACGTCGAAGCCGATGAAGGCGAAGAAGACGACGGAGGCGGCGGTGAAGATGCCCATCACGCCGAAGTTGGAGGGCGCCCAGCCGAACATCAGCTGGATGAGCGGGGCTTGCAGGTTGTCCCCCGCCTCCACGGCCTGCGCCTTCGGGATGAACGGGTCGTAGTTGTCGCCGTCGATGAAGAAGGCGCCCGCGATGATCACGGTCAGCACCACCGTCACCTTGACGGCGACGACGAGCGAGGTGACCCGCGCGGAGAGCTTGGTGCCGACCACGAGGATGGCGGTGAGCAGCAGGACGAGCGCGGCGGCGAGGATGTCGAAGCCGAAGCCGTCGGCGCCGTCTCTGGTGCCGAGCGCCTCGGGCAGCTCCCAGCCCGCGTTGTCCATCAGCGAGGCGATGTAGCCGGACCAGCCGACGGCCACCACCGCCGTGCCGAGCGCGAACTCCAGGACCAGGTCCCAGCCGATGATCCAGGCGGGCAGTTCACCGAGAGAGGCGTACGAGAACGTGTACGCGGAGCCTGCGACCGGGACCGTGGAGGCGAACTCGGCGTAGCAGAGCGCGGCGAGCGCGCAGACGACGCCGGCCACGACGAAGGCCAGCGCCACGGCCGGACCGGCGTTGTTCCTGGCGACCGTGCCGGTGAGGACGAAGATGCCGGTGCCGATGATGACACCGACGCCGAACACCGTCAGATCGAGCGCGGACAGGGATTTCTTGAGCGCGTGCTCGGGCTCCTCGGTATCGAGGATGGACTGCTCGACCTTCTTCGTCCTGAAGAGGGTGCTGCTCACGGGCGTACCTCCCACGCTGTGTCGTCCTCGACATGATCGAGAGGGGGCGTGGTGCGTATGCCCCGGCGCAGGTCGTCTCACACGAATGGGCCGGTTTCACCACCCTTGGCGGTGGTGAAACCGGCCCACTCGGACACGCGGCGGGGCGCTGGGCGCTCCGTCGGCTGTGTCGACTTCCGGCTCCGCCGCGGGGCCGCGACAGGCCGTCGGTCGTCGGTCGTCGGTCGTCGGCACCACCGTGGCTGGTCGCTGCTGCTCGCTCCCCCATCGCGGCGCAGCCGCATATGGACCCAGCCGGCGGAGCGCCCAGCGGCCCGGCCCCGCTCAGTCGCGCGCGGGTTCCACCGTGGCCTCCGGACGGTCGAACCGGCCGTCCAGCTTGGAGACCAGCCCGGTGACCTGGCGGGCGATGTCGGGGGCGGTCAGCCCGATCTCGGCCATGACCTCCGTGCGGGAGGCGTGGTCGAGGAAGCGCGGCGGGATGCCGAAGTCACGCAGCGGGACATCGACGCCGGCGTCGCGCAGGGTCTGGGCGATCGCCGAGCCGACGCCGCCGACGCGGGAGTTGTCCTCGACGGTGACGACCACGCGGTGCCGCTCCGCGAGGGGGGCCATGGCCTCGTCGACCGGCTTGACCCAGCGCGGGTCGACGACGGTCGTGGAGATGCCCTGCTGGTCGAGCAGGGCGGCGATGTCCAGGCACATCGGCGCCAGGGCGCCCACCGAGACCAGGAGCACGTCCGGCGTGTCGGTCCGCGGCTCGCGCAGCACGTCCATGCCGCCGACGCGGCCCACCGCGGGTACGGCGGGGCCGACGGCGCCCTTCGAGAAGCGGACCACGGTCGGCGCGTCGGTCACGTCGACGGCTTCGCGCAGCTGGGCGCGGACCTGGTCGGCGTCGCGCGGGGCGGCCAGCCGCAGGCCGGGGACGACCTGGAGGATCGACATGTCCCACATGCCGTTGTGGGAGGCACCGTCGGTGCCGGTGACGCCGGCCCGGTCCAGTACGAAAGTCACACCGCACTTGTGGAGGGCGACATCCATCAGGACCTGGTCGAAGGCACGATTGAGGAATGTGGCGTACACCGCGAACACCGGATGCAGACCGCCCGTGGCCAGGCCCGCCGCGGAGACGGCGCCGTGCTGCTCGGCGATGCCGACGTCGTAGATCCGCTCCGGGAAGGTGTCGGCGAACTTCTTGAGGCCGACCGGCTGGAGCATCGCCGCGGTGATCGCCACGATGTCCTCGCGCTCCTTGCCGAGCCGCACCATCTCCTCACCGAAGACGGAGGTCCAGTCGGCGCCCGACGCCTTGACCGGCAGTCCCGTGTCGGGGTGGATGGGGCCGATGCCGTGGAAGCGGTCGGCCTCGTCCTGGAGGGCGGGCTGGTAGCCGCGGCCCTTTTCGGTGAGGCAGTGCACGATGACCGGGCCGCCGAAGCGCTTGGCGCGGGCCAGCGCGGACTCCAGGGCCTCGATGTCGTGGCCGTCGATCGGGCCGACGTACTTCAGGCCGAGGTCCTCGAACATGCCCTGGGGCGCGATGAAGTCCTTCAGGCCCTTCTTGGCGCCGTGGAGGGTCTCGTAGAGCGGCTTGCCGACGACGGGTGTGCGGTCGAGGATCTCTTTCGTCCGGGTGAGGAAGCGCTCGTACCCGTCGGTCGTCCGCAACGTGGCCAGGTGGTTGGCGAGACCGCCGATGGTGGGGGCGTACGACCGCTCGTTGTCGTTGACGACGATGACGAGCGGGCGGTCCTTGGCCTCGGCGATGTTGTTCAGCGCCTCCCAGGCCATGCCGCCGGTGAGGGCGCCGTCACCGATCACGGCGACCACGTGGTCGTCGCGTTTGCGGATCTGGTTCGCCTTCGCGAGGCCGTCGGCCCAGCCGAGCACCGTGGAGGCGTGCGAGTTCTCGATGACGTCGTGCTCGGACTCGGCCTGCGAGGGGTATCCGGACAGGCCGCCCTTCATCTTCAGCCTGCTGAAGTCCTGGCGGCCGGTGAGCAGTTTGTGCACATAGGACTGGTGGCCGGTGTCCCAGAGCACCTTGTCCTTGGGTGAGTCGAAGACCCGGTGCAGGGCGATGGTGAGCTCGACCACGCCGAGGTTCGGGCCGAGGTGGCCGCCGGTCTTGGAGACGGCCTCGACCAGGAAGGTCCGGATCTCCTCTGCCAGCTGGTCCAGCTGCTCCAGGCTGAGCCGGTCCAGATCGCGCGGTCCCCTGATGCGGGTCAGCAGCGGCACCCGTGCCTCCTTGCAGTAGAGCTGATCGAGCTGTTGCCGGGCTTGTCGAGTCTAATGTTCCGCCCGGGCGGTCGATGCCCGGGCGGTGCGTCGTACCTCACGCGATCGGCTGTACCCAAGTTGTGGCGTTCCTACGACAAGACTGTGCCCGGCATCTCCATTGATGCCGGGCAACAGGTCTTTTTCTGACGCGCTGTACGCGGCTATGCGCGACCGGCGGTCTTCTGCGTCCGGCGGGTGATCGAGTCGATGACCACCGTGGTCAGCAGAACACCCGCGGTGATCATGTACTTCACCGGTTCGGCGATGGACTCCAACTGCAGCCCGTACTGGATCGACACGATCACCAGCACACCCAGCAGCGCGTTCCACGTACGCCCACGCCCGCCGAACAGCGACGTACCGCCGATGACCGCCGCGGCGATCGCGTTCATCAGCAGATCACCGGTACCGGCGCTCTGGTTGGCGGACGCGATCTTCGAGGCCAGGAACAGACCGCCGATGGCCGCGAACCCACCGGAGATCGCGAACACGGAGATCCGTACGGCGGTGACGTTGATGCCCGCGCGGCGGGACGCCTCGACGCTGCCGCCGAGGGCGAACACCTTGCGGCCGTACGAGGTGCGGCGCAGCACGAAGTCGGTCAGCACCAGGAAGAAGAGGAAGATCACCGTGGCCAGCGGCAGGCCCTTGTACTGGTTGTACATGACCGCCGCGGAGAAGGCGACGACGGCGAGCAGCACGGTCCGCAGGATCGTGTCGCTCAGCGGCCGGGACGGGACGCCCGCGGCCTCCCGGCGCCGGTTGCCCAGGAACGACGTGATGAAGAAGACGGCGACGACCACGGCCGCGAGGCCGTACGCGGCGGCCACGTCGGAGAAGAAGTACGTGGTCAGATTGCCGATGAAGCCGTCGCTGTCGAGGTTGATCGTGCCGTTCTCGCCCAGCGTCTGCAGCATGAAGCCCAGCCAGAACAGCAGACCCGCCAGGGTCACGGCGAAGGCGGGGGCACCCAGCACCGCGAAGAAGAAGCCGTGCAACGCGCCGATGGCCGCGCCGGCGGCGACGGCGAAGAGCACCGCGACCCACTCGGGCCAGCCCTGGTTGACGGCGAGGACGGCCGCGATGGCGCTGGCCGCGCCGCTGACCGAGCCGACCGACAGGTCGATCTCGCCGAGCAGCAGCACGAAGACGATGCCGACGGAGATCATGCCCGTGCCGACCATCGTGACGGTGATGTCGCTGATGTTCTGCGCGGACAGGAACGCCGAGTTGAGGGACTGGAAGACGACACAGATGGCGACCAGGCCGACGATGACCGGCAGGGAGCCCAGCTCGCCCGCCTTCATCTTGCGCTTGAACTCGCCGAGGTAGCCGGTGAGGCCGCGCTCGCGTACCAGGAGCCGCGGGTCGACCGCGGTCACCGCGGCCGCGGCGGCCTCGGGGTTCTCGACGGCGTGCGCGTCCTGCGGGGACGTGGAGGTCTTGTCGATGCTCACTGGGAAACCTCCCCGTTCGTGCGCGCCGCACGGCGGGTCACGGCATTGTCGGTGGCGCCGGTGATGGCGGAGATGATCTCCTCCTGCGAGGTCGTCTTGACCTCGAAGACACCGTTGTTCTGGCCCAGGCGCAGCACCGCGACCTTGTCGGCCACGGCCTTCACATCGGCCATGTTGTGGCTGATGAGGATGACCGCGTGGCCGCGCTCGCGCAGCCGCTCGACCAGGTCGAGGACCTGGGCGGTCTGCTCGACACCGAGGGCCGCGGTGGGCTCGTCGAGGATGACCAGCTGGGGCTCTCCGAGCATGGACCGGGCGATGGCCACGGTCTGGCGCTGGCCGCCGGAGAGCGAGGCGATCGGGATGCGGACGCTGGGGATGCGGATGGAAAGCGTCTTCAGCAGTTCCTGCGAGCGGCGCTCCATCTCGACCTCGTCGAGGACGCCCCACTTCTTCAGCTCACGGCCGAGGAACAGGTTGCCGACGACGTCGATGTTGTCGCACAGCGCCAGGTCCTGGTACACCGTCGCGATGCCGAGGGCCTGGGCGTCGTGCGGCCGGTTGATCGACACGGCCTTGCCTTCCCATTCGATGACGCCCTCATCGATGGGGTGCACGCCGGCGATCGTCTTGACCAGCGTGGACTTTCCGGCGCCGTTGTCGCCGACCAGGGCGACCACCTCACCGGCGTGGACCTCAAGCTCTACGTCGGTGAGCGCCTGGACGGCACCGAACCGCTTGGAGACCCCGCGCAACGCCAGCACGGGCGTAGCGGACACGTGAACCATCTCCTTCGCCGCCTGACCCGGCGGGAGGTTATGCAGAAAAAGACTGGGGGGATGTTCCGTCCGGCGCCCCGCACGAGCTTGCGGGGCTGTGTGTACGCGGGGCGCCGGAGGAGCCTGGAGCGCGACGGTCCCGGTCGGGGAGTCCGGGAGAGGATTCCCGGACTCCCGTACGTTCACCGGGACGTGCGGCTGATCAGTTCAGACCGATCTTGTCGCAGGCCGACTTGTACTTGCTGGTGCAGATCTCGTCGACCGTGTAGACGCCGTCCTTGATGACGGTGTCGTTGATGTTGTCCTGGGTCAGCGAGGAGACGTCGACCAGGACCGACGGAACGTCCTTGGCGCTGCCGCTGTCGACCTTGTCGGAGGCGATGGAGTCCAGGGACTCACCCTTGGCGAGCGCGACGGCCATCTCGGCGGCGGCGTTGGCCTCGGGGGCGTACGGCTTGTAGACGCTCATGTACTGCTCACCGGTGACGATGCGCTGCACCGCGGCGAGTTCGGCGTCCTGGCCGGTGACGGGGACGTCGATGCCGGCGGCCTTCAGGGCGGTGATGATGCCGCCCGCCATGCCGTCGTTGGCGGAGTAGACGCCGATGATGTTGTCCGCGCCGAGCGCCGAGATCGCCGACTCCATGTTGGCGTTGGCGTTGTCCGGCGACCACTCCTTGGTGTCGTACTCCTTGCCGATGTTCACCTTGCCGTCGAGGACGGAGTGCGCGCCCTCCTTGAACTGGGCGGCGTTCGGGTCGGTGACCGAGCCGTTCATCATGACGATCTCGCCGTCCTTGGCGTTGTCGCCCAGCGCGGTGAGCAGGGCCTCGCCCTGGGTCTTGCCGACCGCCACGTTGTCGAAGGACGTGTAGGCGCTGATCGGGCCCTCGGCGAGGCGGTCGTAGGCGACGACCTCGATGCCGGCGTCCACGGCCTTCTGCACGGAGTTCTGGATGGCCTTGGCGTCCACGGCGTCCAGGATCAGCACGTCCACCTTGTTGGTGATCATCGTGTCGACCTGCTGCGCCTGGAGGTTGGCGTCCTGGCGGGCGTTGTTGTACTGGATCTCCGCCTTGTTGTCCGTCAGCTCCCCGATCCTCTTCTCGATCAAGGGGCGGTCGAACTTCTCGTACCGCGCGGTCTTGTTCTCCGGAAGCAGGAGACCGACCTTGATGTCGTCGCCCTTGGCGGCGCTACCGGTGGAGTCGCTGCCACCGTCGGCCTCTTCCGCGCTGCCACAGGCGGCGAGGGAAACAGCCATCGCACCTGCGGCGACGGCAACGGCGGCACGACGCATACGCGTGTTCACTTCAGAAACCTCCCTGACGAGGCCGCGTCACTGCGGCCGAGGTGGCTGGAAGTCAACTCGGCCGCACGTGCGACGTCAAGAAGTAAATCCTTAACGGGTTGGCAACGGTGCCATGCGTTCTCTAAGTGAAGGCAGGGGCAACGGCGGTCAGCGAGCCGTCCAAGAGGGTCGAATCCCCCATCTCGCTGAGGGCCAGCGCAAGGGCCCCGAGGACCTCCGCACGACCGCCGAGTGCGCCCGGCAACACCGAGAGCTGCCGTGCGGCACTGGGGATCGCATACCGGCCGACCGACTCCCTGACGGGCCCGAGCACCAGCTCACCGGCCTCGGCGAGATCACCGCCGAGGACCACTCGGCTCGGGTTGAGCAGATTGCAGATATTGGCCACTCCACTGCCGATGTGACGGCCGACGTCGGCGATCACCCGACGGCAGCCCGGGTCTCCGTCCCGCGCCAGCCGCACGACGCCTTCCATGGTCAGGCCGGTGCCGTGGCTGGACCGGAGCAGCGGGAGCACATAGCGCGCGGCCGTGAAGGTCTCCAGGCAGCCCCGGTTGCCGCAGCGGCAGACGGGGCCGGATTCATCCAGAGTAATATGTCCTATTTCCCCCGCCGTGCCACCCGGGCCGCGGTAGATCTTGCCGTTGATGACCAGGCCCGCGCCGACACCGCTGGCGACCTTGATGTACGCCAGGTCCTTCGCGCCGCGGCCACTGCCCCAGACCATCTCGCCGAGAGCGGCCAGATTGGCGTCGTTGTCGACGTGGACAGGCACGCCGAGCCGCCCCCGCAGCTCCTCGGCGGGCTTGGTGCCGGTCCAGCCCGGCAGGATCGCGGTGGAGCCCAGGGTGCCCGACTCGACGTCGATCGGACCCGGTACCCCCAGGCCCACGCCCGCGACCTTGGAACGGTCCACCCCGGTCGCCGCGATCAGCCGGCTGACCAGCACTTCCGCCCGGTCGAAGCTCTGCGTGGCGGAGGCGTCCACGTCGAGCGGCTCGGCCTCCTCGGCCAGCACCTGATGGGCGAGATTCCCGACCGCTACGCGCAGGTGCGTATGCCCGAAGTCCACGCCGATCACGATGCCGGCGTCCCCGCTCAGGGAGACGCTGCGGGCTCTGCGACCGCCCGCCGAGGTGGGCGTGACCTCGACCGTTCCGCCGTCCTTGAGCTCTCGAACGATGTTGGAGACCGTCGCCGCGGACAGGCCGGTCGTCCTCGCGATCTCCGCCTGGGTGAGCGAGCCCGCCAGCCGTACGGCACGGACGACCCGCTCCAGGTTGGCTCGGTGCAGCGACGACTGCGACCCCGGAGTCTCCACGACGACCTCCTGCGCACGGGACCGCTTCAATGGGGCCCCGTCTATGTCCAACTAGTGAACTCTAAGCTGAGCCGTTCGGGTTGCCTCCCGTCAAGAGGTTGAACCGGATCCGAGGTTCCGTACGCACAGAGCGCACCGCTCCCAAGGATCGGGAGCGGTGCGCTCATTCGTGGTTTCCGGGCGCTACTTCAGCGCCCCCGCGGTCAGCCCCTGCACCACCTGCCGCTGGAAGACGATGTACGCCGCGAGCACCGGCAGCATCGCCATCACCAGGCCCGCGAACAGGCCCGACCAGTCGCCCTTGTAGCCCTGGCTGGCCGCGAGCTGGACCAGGCCCTGGGTGAGGACGCGCTGGTCCGGGTCGGTGTTGAGGACCGTCGGCAGCATGTACTGGTTCCACTGGCCCAGGAAGTTGAAGATGCCCACGCTGACCAGGCCGGGCTTGGCCATCGGCAGCATGATCTGGAAGAACGTCCTGGAGTGCGACGCCCCGTCCACGAAGGCCGCCTCCGCCACCGAGGTGGGCAGGGTGCGGAAGAACGCGGTCAGGAAGAAGACCGTGAACGGGAGCGAGTAGGCGATGTAGACCAGGATCAGCCCGTGGATCGTGTTCAGCAGGCCCAGGTTGTTCACGACGTAGAACAGCGGGACCAGCGCCAGCATGATCGGGAAGCTCATGCCGCCGATGAAGAGGTAGTAGATGAACCGGTTTCCCGGGAATTCGAAGCGGGCCAGCACATAGGCCGCCATCGAACCCAGCACCAGCGTGCCGACGAGCGAACCCCCCACCACCAGCACGGTGTTGAGGAAGTAGTCGCTCATGTTGGCCTCGGTCCAGGCCCGCGACCAGTTGTCGAAGTGCAGCGTGTCCGGCAGCGACCAGGGCGAGCTGAAGATGGAGGCGTCGTCCTTGAAGGACGTCATGACCGCCCACAGCAGCGGCATGGCCACCATGAACGCCCAGATGATGAGGACGCCGTGGGAGAAGACGTTGAGGACGGCGCCTTCCTTCTTCTCCTTCGGGGGCGTGCCGGCCGGATCACCGGTCTTGCCGACGGACACACCGGGCTCGGTCCCGGGGGCGGAGGTCTCGGTCGTCTTCATCTGATCAGTACTCCAGCCGCTCGCGCCGGCCCAGCCGCATCACGATGGCGGCGAAGGCCAGCGTGACGATGAGCAGGGCGACGCCGATGGTCGTGGCATAGGCGGCCTGCCCGTCCCGGAACGCCTTCTGATACACGTACAGGACCAAGACGGTGGTCGAGTAGTCGGGACCGCCCGGCCCGGTCGTCATGATCTGTACGACCGCGAAGGACTCGGCACCCAGGGCGAGAATGCCCATGTAGACCCAGCCTGACTGCACGGTGTCCCAGAGCAGCGGCAGAGTGACCCGGAAGAAGGTGGTGCTGCGGCCCGCGCCGTCGAGCAGCGCGGCCTCGTACAGCTCCACCGGGATCGAGGCCATGCCCGCGGAGAACAGGACCACGAAGAAGCCGACCGTGGACCACACCAGCACCGCCATCACGGCCCACAGCGCGAGGTTCGGGTCGCCGAGCCAGAGCGGCTGGACGCTGTCGAGGCCGATCCCGCGCAGGATCGAGTTGATCGCACCGCTGTCCGGGTTGTATGCGAAGGAGAACAGCAGGGCGACGATCGCGATCGACAGCACCTGCGGGAAGAAGTAGACGATCTTGTAGAACGAGGAGCCGCGGACACCGGTGATCACCGGGCCGCCCTTCCTCTTCCGCCCGCCCACATTGATCATGAAGGCGAGGAACAGCGCCAGACCGATCGTCACCACCGGCAGCAGCAACGCGAACAACAGGCTGTGCTGCAACGACTTCCAGAAGATGTCGTCGTTCAGCATCCTTTCGTAGTTGTCGAAGCCGACCATCTTGAAGTCGGGACTCAGCCCGGTCCAGTCCGTGAACGAGTAGTAGATGGACTGGATGAACGGCCAGACGACGAAAAGCGTGTACAGCCCCAGGGGTACCGCCAGGAACCCCACGATGAACCGGTACTTGCCGTGCTGCATTGCTACCGACCCCGTTCTGTGCGCGGGTGCCGCCGCTGGTGACGGATCCTCACCTGACCTACTGGTGCTTGTAGTGCTTGATCGACGAGTCCTTGGCGGTCGCGTCGGCGTAGTCCTGGATCTTCTTGATGGTCTCCGCGGGCGTGAGCCGGCCGGCCATCATCTCGCCGAGGCCGGCCACACCGATCTGCTCCTTCTGCAGCTGCACATACCAGTCCTGCATACGTGGATTCACCACGTTCTCGCCGGCCTTCTCCAGCGCGGCGACACCGGACGTGAGGCCCGGGGTGAGAGTGATGCCGTCGGTGCCGCCGTTGTACGCGGTGAGCGACTTGACCTTGGACGTGAAGTTCTTCGAGGACGCCTCGCTCAGCATGATGCGCAGCTGCTCCATGCCGCCCGTGCCGTTCTTCGCCTTGGCCGGGACGATGAAGGGCTCACCGCCGGACGCCCAGATGGTGCCGAAGGGCAGCTTGTCGGAGCTGTCGATGCCGGTGGGAGCGGAGACGGCGAGGTTGAAGTCCTCCGGGATGACATTCGCCGACTCGTTCTCCACCCAGGAGCCGTTCGGGATGAACAGCGCGTCGCCCTTGGCCCAGGCGGTCTGCGACTGGATGTGGTCCAGGCCGGGGGTGCCCTTGAGGATGTAGCCCTTCCGGTAGAGCTCGTAGTAGGCGTCGAAGCACGCCTTGACCGCCGGGTGCCGCCAGGCGTTCGGCTCCAGGTTGTCGATGGCGTCGAGCACCTCGACCCCGCCCACCTTGCCGATCATGGGGTAGAGCGAGAAGGGGATGTAGTACGGGTATTTGCCCGCGTACGTCCAGCCCGCGATGCCCTGCTTCTTGGCCTTCTCGCAGACCGCGAGCATCTGGTCCCAGGTCTCCGGGTACTGCTCGTCGAGCGAGTCCAGGGCCTTCTGCGAGTACCAGACCCCGTACACCGTGTAGGCGTAGTACATGATCCAGACCGGGTCGCCGTCCAGCCGGCCCATCTCCACGATGCCGGGGCGCAGCGTGTCGCGGACCTTCTTGTCCGGGTCGTCGTACGACGGGGCGTCCAGCAGAGGTGTGAGGTCGGCAAGCTGGTTCTTGCTGGAGAGGACGCCCATGTCCATCTGCTCGGCGCCGGAGTTGTCGATGAGGTCCGGCGGGGTGCCCTGGTTGAAGCGGGGCTGCAGCGTGGACTGGATCTTCTGCGTCGCGGAGAACTTCACCGTGGCCTCGGGAAAGTTCGTCTCGTAGATCTTCACGGCGTCCTCGGCGTACTCCTTGCCGAAGCCGCCGTCGAACAGCACGAATTCCATCCCCGCGGTGTCATTGACGCCGAGCGGGTTCTTCGCGGTCTTCTCGCCCGCTTCGGCCTTCTCCTCGTCGTCCCCGCCGCCGCTGGCGCAGGCGGACAGGAAACTCATCGCGGGTACGGAGATCAGGCCGAGGGCTGCCGACCGCTTGATCAGATCGCGGCGGCCGACGCCCGCGGAGCCGGTGTCCGCCGGGTGCGTGGCGGGCCCGGCGTTCGCGATGTCTCCGGTGTTCGCGATGTCCCCGGTGTATTCGGTGTTCTCGGCGGAAGTGGATCCCATGCTCAAGTCCTCGCCTTCTCCAGGACTCAGGCGGTGAACCGGATCCTCCCCGGCACCGCGGTCAGGTCAAGCAGGGTCGTGCAGGATGCAAATCGAATGTGCAAATCGGACATGTGGATCGGACGTACGAATCAGGGCGTGCGGATCGAGTGAAGTGCCGACAGGTATAGTCCATTTCCCGTCGACGGAGCAAGATCGAATGCAAGGTTGGCCATTGGTCTTTTCCGAGTTGAGACCTGGCGGAAATATGAGCCGTCTGTGCGCTCCTTGCCGGATAAATCCCCGGGATTGCCCCCGAATGCCCCCACCCAACACCCTTGACAGGTTTGGCCACTTGCACCACTACTGATCCTTGCGCATCTCGGTTGACAACGTTGTCCAGTATGCAGGGAGGGTGCTCCAGCATGCAGCGCAGAAGTCGGCACAGATGGGGTTCGGCGGTCGTGACGGCGACCGCCTTTGCTTTGGCGGTGAGCTCTCAGGGGGCGGCGGTGTCGCTGCCGGGCGAGGTGGCAGCCGCCGACCGGGAGTTCGCCTCGTCCTTCGAGGCGGACGAACCGGCGCCGGACTGGCTGAACACCGTCGACACCGCACCGGACGGCAGCAAGCGCGCCTCCGGTGTCGACGGCGGGTACAGCAGTGGCATTCCGGGCAATGTGACCGACCATGTCACGGATGTCCGGGCCAGCGGTGAGAACACCGGCGCCGGCGAGGTGAAGGAGAACCTCGTCGACGGCGAACCGAGCACCAAGTGGCTGACCTTCGCGCCCACCGGCTGGGCCGAGTTCGACCTGGACGCGCCGGTCAGGGTGGTCACCTACGCGCTGACGTCGGCCAACGACCACGACGAACGCGATCCGCTGGACTGGACCCTGAAGGGCTCCACGGACGGCACGAACTGGACCACCCTGGACACCCGCACCGGCGACACCTTCGCCGAGCGGTTCCAGACGAAGACGTACGACCTCGCCGCGCCGGCCGAGTACCGGCACTTCCGGCTCGACGTGACCAGGAACAACGGAGCCACCGACGCCCTGCAACTCGCCGACGTGCAGTTCTCCGAAGGCGGCAGCGACGACCCGGTCCCGCAGGACATGCTCTCGCTGGTCGACCGCGGCCCGAGCGGCTCGGCGACCGCGAAGGCGGGCGCGGGCTTCACCGGCAAGCGGGCGCTGCGCTACGCCGGGCGGCACACCACCGACGGGCAGGCCTACTCGTATAACAAGGTCTTCGACGTCAATGTGGCCGTCGGGCGCGATACGCAGCTGTCGTACCGGATCTTCCCGTCGATGGCGGACGGTGACCGGGACTATGACGCCACAAACGTTTCCGTCGATCTCGCTTTCACGGACGGGACGTATCTGAGCGACCTCAAGGCGACCGACCAGCACGGGTTCGCGCTGACGCCGCAGGGGCAGGGCGCGGCCAAGATCCTCTATGTGAACCAGTGGAACAACGTGGCCTCGCGGATCGGGTCGGTCGCGGCCGGGAAGACCGTGGACCGGATCCTGGTGGCGTACGACTCCCCCAAGGGGCCGGCGAAGTTCCGGGGCTGGCTCGATGACGTGGCGCTGAAAACGGTTCCGCGGGAGAAGCCGAAGGCCCATCTGTCGGACTATGCGGTGACGACCCGCGGCACCAATTCCAGCGGTGGCTTCTCCCGCGGCAACACCTTCCCCGCGACGGCGGTTCCGCACGGTTTCGACTTCTGGACGCCGGTGACCGACGCGGGTTCACTGCGCTGGCTCTACGAATACGCGCGCGGGAACAACGACGACAACCTGCCGACGATCCAGGCGTTCAGCGCGAGCCATGAGCCCAGCCCCTGGATGGGCGACCGGCAGACCTTCCAGGTGATGCCGTCCGCCGCGTCCGGCACGCCCGACAACGGCCGTGAGGCACGGGAGCTGGCCTTCCGGCACGAGAACGAGACCGCGCGGCCGTACTACTACGGAGTGCGTTTCGAAAACGGTCTCACGACAGAAATGGCGCCGACCGACCACGCGGCGGTCATGCGCTTCACCTATCCCGGCGACGACGCGAGCGTCCTGTTCGACAACGTCACCGACCAGGCAGGCCTGACGCTCGACGCGGAGAACGGCACCTTCACCGGTTACTCCGACGTGAAGTCGGATCTGTCGACGGGCGCGACCCGGCTGTTCGTGTACGGGGTGTTCGACGCGCCGGTGACGGAGGGGTCGTCGAGCGGGGTCAAGGGATATCTGCGGTTCCAGCCCGGCGACGACCGGACCGTGACCCTGCGCATCGCCACGTCCCTGATCAGCGTCGACCAGGCGAAGGACAACCTGCGTCAGGAGATCCCGGACGGCACGTCCTTCGATGCCGTGAAGACGAGGGCCCAGCGGCAGTGGGACAAGCTGCTCGGCAAGGTCGAGGTCGAGGGCGCCACACCGGACCAGCTGACCGCGCTGTACTCCAGCCTGTACCGGCTGTACCTGTACCCTAACTCCGGCTTCGAGAAGGTCGGTTCGAAGTACCAGTACGCCTCCCCGTTCTCGCCGATGCCGGGCCCGGACACTCCGACGCACACCGGCGCGAAGATCGTGGACGGCAAGGTGTACATCAACAACGGTTTCTGGGACACCTATCGGACGACCTGGCCGGCCTACTCGCTGCTGAGCCCCGGACAGGCGGGTGACATGGTCGACGGGTTCGTGCAGCAGTACAAGGACGGCGGCTGGACCTCCCGCTGGTCCTCGCCGGGGTACGCGGACCTGATGACCGGCACCTCGTCGGACGTGGCTTTCGCGGACGCGTATGTCAAGGGCGTCGACTTCGACGCGAAGTCGGCGTACGACGCGGCCGTGAAGAACGCCACGGTCGTACCGCCCTCGTCGGGTGTGGGCCGCAAGGGCATGACCACCTCACCGTTCCTCGGCTACACGAGCACCGAGACCCACGAGGGCCTGTCATGGACGCTGGAGGGCTACCTCAACGACTACGGCATCGCGCAGATGGGCCGGAAACTGTATGAGGAAACGGGCGAAAAGCGTTACAAGGAGGAGTCGGAGTACTTCCTCGACCGGGCCCAGGACTATGTGAACCTGTTTGATTCCGAAGCCGGTTTCTTCCAGGGCCGCGACGCCCAGGGTGACTGGCGGGTCGAGTCGTCGAGGTACGACCCGCGGGTGTGGGGCTACGACTACACCGAGACGAACGGCTGGGGTTACGCCTTCACGGCCCCGCAGGACTCCCGCGGCCTCGCCAACCTCTACGGCGGGCGCAGCGGCCTCGGGGACAAGCTGGACGAGTACCTCGCCACCCCCGAGACGGCCTCACCCGAGTTCATCGGCTCGTACCCCGGTGTCATCCATGAGATGACGGAGGCGCGGGACGTACGGATGGGCATGTACGGGCATTCCAACCAGGTCGCCCACCACGCCCTCTACATGTACGACGCCGCCGGGCAGCCGTGGAAGACGCAAGGGAGCGTGCGCGAGGCGCTGTCCCGCCTCTACGTCGGCAGCGAGATCGGCCAGGGCTACCACGGCGACGAGGACAACGGCGAGCAGTCGGCCTGGTTCCTGTTCTCCGCGCTCGGCTTCTACCCGCTGGTGATGGGCAGCGGCGAATACGCGATCGGCTCCCCGCTGTTCACCAAGGCGACGGTCCATCTGGAGAACGGCCGGGACCTGGTCGTCAAGGCGCCGAAGAACAGCGCGAAGAACGTGTATGTGCAGGGGCTGAAGGTCAACGGGCGTACGTGGACGTCGACTTCGCTGCCGCATTCGCTGATCGCCAAGGGTGGTGTCCTGGAGTTCGACATGGGCCCGAGGCCGTCGGCGTGGGGTTCCGGGAAGAACGCGGCGCCCCCGTCGATCACCCGGGACGACGAGGTGCCGACGCCGCGCGCGGACGTGCTGGAGGGTGAGGGCGCCCTGTTCGACGACACGTCGGCCACGGAGGCGACGGTGACGTCGGTCGACCTGCCCGTGTCCGTGTCCGTGTCCGTGTCCGTGTCCGTGTCCGTGTCCGTGTCCGTTTCCGATACCGGTTCCGGTTCCGCCAAGGCCGTCCAGTACACGCTGACCTCGTCGGACCGGACCAAGGCGCCGACGGGCTGGAGGCTCCAGGGTTCGTCGGACGGGACGACGTGGCGGACGCTCGACCCGCGGTCGGGGGAGTCCTTCACGTGGGACAAGCAGACGCGTGCGTTCTCCGTGGGGCGGCCGGGTACGTACGAGATGTACCGCCTGGTCCTGAACGGCGAGGCGACCGTGCCGGAGGTCGAACTCCTCGCCTGAGCCGAGCGGTCCAGGAACCGAGCGGTCCAGGAACCGAACAGTCGAGGAATCGAGGAGTTGAGGTCTCGTGCCGCTTCCCGTGCCCGTCCTCGCCGAGGGAGTCGATCCGGCCTGGCTACCGCCGGCCGCCTTCGAGCCGCTCGGCACCCGACGGACCCTGATCCGCGGATCGGGCCCCATGGTGGAGACGGTGCACGGTGAAGTGGCGGACGCCGTCGCCCGGTTCGGTGGTCGTGTCGTACGCGATCCCGAGCCGGGCGACGGCATGTCGTACGACCTGGTGCTCGAACTGACCGGGGCGAGCGGAGACGAGGGGTTCGCGTGCGGGCGTCAGGACGGTACGACGACCGTCACGGCGTCCGGTCGACGCGGGCTGCTGTACGGGCTGTTCCATGTCGTACGGCTCGGTGAGGACGCCTTCCGCGGCGAGTGGGCGCGCGAAGTGCACCAGCCCGCGGCGGCTCTGCGCATGGTCGACCACTGGGACAACGTGGCCGTGCACCCGGTGATGGGCCAGGTAGAACGCGGTTACTCCGGCGGTTCGCTGTTCTGGGCGGACGGGCGGGCCCGCGGAGAGCTGGAGCGCGTGCGGGCGTACGGCAGGCTGCTCGCGGCCTGCGGGATCAACGCCGTGGCCGTGAACAACGTCAACGTGCACCGGACCGAGGCGCGGCTGCTGACCGACCGGATCGGTGAAGTCGCCGCTCTGGCCGACGCGTTGCGGCCGTACGGGATCAGGACGCATCTGTCGGTGACCTTCACCGCGCCGATCGTGCTCGCGGGTCTGGAGACGGCCGATCCGCTGGATGCGCGGGTGCGGGAGTGGTGGGCGCGGGCGACTGCCGACGTGTACGCGGCGATACCGGACTTCGGCGGGTACGTGGTGAAGGCCGACTCGGAGGGGCAGCCGGGCCCGTTCACGTACGGCCGCAGTCACGCGGACGGCGCGAACATGCTGGCCGCCGCGCTGGCCCCGCACGGCGGCACGGTGCACTGGCGGGCGTTCGTCTACAACCACCGCCAGGACTGGCGGGACCGTACGACGGACCGGGCGCGGGCGGCCTACGACCATTTCGTGCCCCTGGACGGGAAGTTCGCGGACAACGCGGTGCTCCAGGTGAAGCACGGGCCGATGGACTTCCAGGTGCGGGAACCGGTTTCACCCGTGCTGGGCGCGATGCCGCGGACGCGGCTGGCGCTGGAGTTACAGGCGACGCAGGAGTACACCGGTCAGCAGCGGCATGTGTGCTGGCTGGGGCCGATGTGGAGCGAGGTGCTGCGGTTCCGGCCCGAAGCGGAATCGTCCGTCGGTGAGTCGGCGGCGCGCGGCGGTGGTCTGGTGGCGGTGTCCAACGTCGGTGACGACCCGTTCTGGACGGGGCATCCGCTGGCCCAGGCGAACCTGTACACCTTCGGACGCCTGGCCTGGCAGCCGGGCGCGGACCCGGGCCGGCTCCTCGATGAATGGATCGGGCTCACCTTCCCGGGCGCCTCGCGGCGGCTGGCCGCCGGGCTGCACGCGGTGCTCGACGGTTCGTGGCAGACGTACGAGAAGTACACCGCGCCGCTCGGGGTGGGCTGGATGGTGCAGCCGGGTCATCACTACGGGCCGAGCGTGGACGGCTATGAGTACAGCCCGTGGGGCACCTATCACTTCGCCGACCGTGACGGCATCGGCGTCGACCGCAGCGCGGCCACCGGCACCGGCTATGCGGCTCAGTACGCCAAGCCCTGGTCCGAGGTGTACGAGTCGCCGGACACCTGCCCCGACGAGCTACTGCTGTTCTTCCACCACATGTCGTACGGGCACATGCTGCACAACGGCAAGACGGTGATCCAGCACATCTACGACACCCATTTCAAAGGTGTGACCGAGGTGGAGGAGGCCCGGGAGACCTGGGCCTCGCTCGCGGACCTGGTCGATCCGGCACGCCATGCGCGGGTCGCCGAGCGGTACGAGGAGCAGCTGCGCTCTGCTCGCGAGTGGCGGGATCAGGTGAACAGCTACTTCTTCCGCAAGTCCGGTGTGGCCGACGCACATGGGCGCCGGATCTACTGAACGTGCAGGACCGCTGTGCCGAGCGGGTCGAGGGTGAGCGGCTCGCCCTTCTCGAAACGCTTTCCGGTGAGCAGGTCGGTGGCGGACGTGTGGGCGGTGAGGTGAGCCGGGTCCGGTGTGTGGTTGAGGAGGAAGAGCAGGCGCTTGCCGTCGGGGGCGGTGCGGGTGGCGGTCTCCAGGCCGGCGTGACCGGCGTACGGGCCGAGCAGTGCGTGGCGGGTGAGGATGCGGCGTACGACCCAGTCGACGCCGGGCTGGTCGAGGGCGGTGGCGACGTACCAGGCCTCGCCCGCGCCGTACGGGTGGCGGGTCACGGCGGGGGTGCCCGCGTAGAAGTCGGCGCCATAGGTGGCGACCGGTTCGGCGCCGCGCGAGCGCACCAGCTCGAACACCAGGCGGGCCTCGGTGCGCAACCCTCCCATTGCTATGGGCTGCACGACGTCCTGCGGGCGGGCGTCCCATTCGTCGACACGGACACCCATGAGGGGGGCGAGCGGGCCGGGGACATCGGTGAGGAAGGCCCGGTCGTGCTCGTCGGCGCGGCCGGAGAGGAAGGTGGTGAGCACGGTGCCGCCCCGTTCCGTAACCGCTTCCAGGCGAGTCGCGAGGTCGCCCTTGACCATGTGCAGGACGGGGGCGAGGACGACGGCGTACGGAGTGAGGTCGGCGGTGACCGGGACGACGTCGACATCGGCTCCGGCCTCACGGGCGGCCCGGTAGTAGGCGTGGACCACCTCCTGGTACCGGACCAGTCGCGAGGGGCCGTCGGAGATCTCCAGCGCCCACCAGCTGTCCCAGTCGAAGAGGAGGGCGGTGCGGGCTGGGGTGCGGGCGCCGAGGGTCGCGGCGCCCAGGAGCTGCAGTTCCCGTCCGAGGCCGGCCACTTCCCTGAAGACGCGGGTGTCGTCGCGGCCCGCGTGGCCGATGACCGCACCGTGGTACTTCTCGCAGGCTCCGCGCGAGGCACGCATCTGGAAGTACAGGGCCGCGTCGGCGCCGTGGGCGATGGCCTGGAAGGTGGCGAGGCGCAGTTCACCGGGGCGGCGGAGCGGGTTGACGTCGCGGCAGGCGGTGGTGGACGGGGTCTGCTCCATGAGCCAGAAGGGGGCGCCGTCCTTGAGGCCGCGCATCAGGTCGTGGGCGAGGGCGGGCCAGGTCGGCGGGGCGTCGAGGGGCGGGTAGCTGTCCCAGGACGCGAAGTCGAGGTGCGGGGCCCAGCGGTGGTAGTCGAGCGGGCGGAACATGCCCATGAAGTTGGTGGTGACGGGTGTGTCCGGGTCATGGGCGCGGATCGCGTCCTTCTCGGCGAGGAAGCAGCCGAGCAGGGCGTCGGTCGTGAAGCGGTGGTAGTCGAGGGTGATGCCCTGGAAGGCGGTGTGGTCGGGGCCGCGCCAGTGCTCGGTGAGGGCGTTCGGGGGTTCGATCTCGTCGAAAGCGGTGTAGCGGTGCGACCAGAAGGTGGTGCACCAGGCGTCGTTGAGGGCGTCGAGGGTGCCGTGGCGAGCGCGGAGCCACGTGCGGAACGCCGCGGCGCACAGGTCGCAGTAACAGGCGCCGCCGTACTCGTTGTTGATGTGCCAGCCCAGGAGTGCCGGGTGCTCCGCGTACCGTTCGGCGAGACGGGAGGCGAGGGCGGTGGCGGCCTTTTGGTACGCCGGTGAGCTGGGGCAGAAGTTGTGGCGCTGGCCGTAGCGGTGGCGGCGGCCCTCGAAGTCGGTGCGGTTGACCTCGGGGTGTCTCTTCGCGAGCCAGGGCGGGAGAGCGGCGGTGCCGGTGGCGAGGCAGACCCGCCGGCCTTCGGCCGCGGCGCGGTCGAGGATGCGGTCGAGAACGGTTAAGTCGTAGGTGTCTTCGGCCGGTTGGGTCAGGGACCAGGAGAAGACGCCGACGGTGAGCGTGTCGATGCCGGCCCGGTCGAACAGGCGGTGGTCCTCGTCCCACACCGTCTCCGGCCACTGCTCCGGGTTGTAGTCGCCGCCGTAGGGGATCTTCGGGGTGCGGGGCGCGGTCATGCGGTGAAATCCTCCTCGGTCTCGGCGATCACCGGGCGGCTGCTGTGCAGCAGGGACAGCAGCAGCGGGGCGGCCAGCAGGGCGGGCAGGGCCTCGGTCAGCAGGGCGGTCAGTCCGGCGGTCAGGACGAGCAGCGAGACGGCGCCGAGGGTGGCGCGGGCATGCCGAAACAGGAAGTAACCGGCCAGCCGGGCGGTGTCGCGGGTACGGAAGGCGAACAGCGAGGTCAGCACGAACGCATGCCCGCCCCAGAGCAGCGAGGCGAGCCCTATGGCCGCGAGCAGCACCGCCCACCAGCCGGGCAGACCGGTGGCGGAGAAGTGGGTCAGGGTGAAGGCGATGACGGTGAGCCAGCCGAGCAGGGGCGCCCAGAGCTTGAGGACCGGGACCGTGTTGAGCCGGTAGCCGCGCCGGTACGTGCGGGCCGGGTGGAGGTCGGTGAGGTCGTGGTCCCGGTGGTGGAGGGCGTACAGGGCGGCGGACAGCGCCGGGCCGAGCGGCAGCAGGCATACGGCGGCCAGGGGGAGGTTCGAGGGGTCGGCGCCGAGGAACAGCAGCCCGGCCAGGCCCGGTGAGGCGGCGAGGAGCAGCAGCGCCTCGACGGTGACCAGGGTGTGGATCAGAGCGGCGGCGCGGGAGAGGGCGCCGTCACCGAAGGAGCCGGGCCTGGCGGCGGGGGCGGTCGCGCCGGACCCGGCGGCGGGAGCGGTCGCGCCGGACCCGGCGGCGGGAGCGGTCGCGCCGGACCCGGCGGCGGGAGCGGTCGCGGGGGTCATCCGTTCTCCTGCTCGAACCGTTCGTACGCCTGGTTGTGCAGGTCGACGAGCTGGTCCAGGTTCTTGCCCTTCAACTCGGCCACGTAGTCGTCCCATTCGGACATCGGGCGCTCGCCGAGCACGAACTGGAGGGTGTTCTGGATGGCGGTGTCCTTGAGCGGGGTGTCCCAGAGGGTCGCCTGCTCCTGTTCGGAGGACTGAAGCGGGTGGGCCGGGTCGACGGGCAGCTCCCTGTACTGGGCCATGGCGTCCTGGAACTTCTTCTCGTCCGGGCTGAAGCTGGAGGAGACCAGCTCCCAGCTGCCGCCGTAGGTGAAGACGCCATTGAAGAAGCCGTAGTCCTTCTGGAGGTCCTTCGGGGCGTCCGGGTCGGATCCCATCAGCGAGATCCCCGGCTCCAGCCGGTACTCGGCGCCGGACCGGGTGTAGGTGACGCCCTCCACACCCCACTTGCAGAACGTCTGGCCCTCGTCGGAGTACCAGAGCCAGTCCACGAACTGCATCATCGCGACGAAGTCGTCGCTGTCGAGGGCCTCGCTGGAGATCATGATGCCGTTCTCCAGCCGGATTCCGCTCAGGACGATGGGTCCTGCCGGTCCCAGCGGCACCGGGATCATCTCGATACTGGAGCCCCTGACCTGCTTGTCCAGGTTGTAACGGTATTCCTGCACCAGCACCTGCGGATTGGCGCTGATCACATAGGACTTCTCGGCCAGCAGCTTCTGCACGGCCTGGTCGTCCTGCTGGGTGAAGCTCTCCGGGTCCAGCAGTTTCTCGGCGACGAGTTTTCTGACGTACTCGACCATCTCCCGGTAGGCGTCCTGGGTCGCGGTGAAGACGAACTTCTGCGCCTCGGTGTCGAAGCTGATGTTGTTGTAGTTCCAGCCGGCCTTCACGCCGTACGCCTGGCCGAGGTAACCGAACAATGCACCGCATGGAAATGGGGTGTTGACGCTCCAGCGGTCGGTCCAGGGGTATTTGTCGGGGTACTCCGCCCTGAGCGCCTTGAGGACGTCGTACACCTCGTCCCAGGTGGTCGGCAGGGTCAGGCCGTGCCGGTCGAGGATGTCCGTGCGCAAGGACAGCGAGTAGCCCGACTTGGGTTTCTCGTGCAGGCCGGGCAGCAGGTAGTACTTGCCGTCGGACTGGCGGATGGAGTCGAGTTCGGGCTCCAGCTGCCACTTGCGCACCTTGTCCTGGAAGTTGGGCATCAGGTGCACGTACTCGCTGACCGCGAGGATCGCGCCGGACGACACGAAGGCGACCTCGGAGGGGTGGTACGTCTTCGGGATCAGGTACGGGGCGTCGCCCGAGCCGATGAGCACGCTGCGCTTGTTCTCGTAGTCGGCCAGCGGCACGTCGACGGGCTTGATGGTGATCCCGGTGCGCTTGGTGACCTCCTTCCAGAACAGCCAGCTGTCCTTGAGCGGGTAGACCGGGTTGTTGTTGTGCAGCATCGAGAAGGACAGCGGCTTGGTCGCCTTGAACTGCTGCCCGGCGCGGTACTCCTTCATCGCGCCGTTCTGCTTCTTGGAGAGGTCCTTGGAGTCCCCGCCGTCGTCGCCGCTGCCGCAGCCGGTGAGGGTGGCCAGACCGATGAAGCCCGCGGCGGCCAGGATCTGACGCCGCGACAGCTCTCCTGTGTTCTTCACGGGAACTCCCTTGTTCCGTAGGTGAGTTGCTGGTATCAGCCCTTGACCGCGCCGAGCATCACGCCCGAGACGAAGTAGCGCTGGACGAACGGGTACACGCAGACGATCGGCAGGGCGGTGAGGATGATGGCGACGGCCTGGATGTTCGCGCCGACCTGGCTGAGCTGTTCCGTGCCGGCGCCGGCGTTGGAGCCTCCGGTGGCGCCCTGGATGAGGTTGCGCAGATAGACGGTCACCGGCATCAGATCGGAGGAGTCCATGTAG
Organism: Streptomyces blattellae; assembly: GCF_009709555.1. GTDB lineage: Bacteria > Actinomycetota > Actinomycetes > Streptomycetales > Streptomycetaceae > Streptomyces > Streptomyces blattellae. Next base: position 85,096 of record NZ_WJBG01000218.1, read on the forward strand.
AGAAACGCGCTGAACCAGGAGTTCCAGAAGGACACCGAGTAGAAGAGCACCATCGTCGCGACGACCGCCTTGGACAGCGGCAGCACGATGCGGAGCAGGATGCCGTAGGTGCTCAGCCCGTCGATCTGCGCGGCCTCCTCCAGTTCGGTCGGCAGGTTCTCGAAGAAGGCCTTCATCACCAGCAGGTTGAAGACGCTGATCGCGTTGGGCAGCGCGATGGCCCAGACGCTGTTCTTCAGGCCCAGGCTGGTGATCAGGACGTAGTTCGGGATCAGGCCGCCCGTGAAGAACATGGTGAACACGGCGATGCCGACGAGCGCGGTGCGGCCCTTGAGGTGCTTCTTCGACAGGACGTACGCGTAACAGGTCGTCAGGCCCATGGCGACGGCCGTCGCCACGACCGTGTAGAGCACGGTGTTTCCGTAGTTCCGCCAGAACATCGAGTCCTGGAGCACGATCTTGTACGTGGTGAGGTTGAACCCCTTGGGCCACAGCGTCACTTCACCGGCCCGGATCTCCCGCTCCCCGCTGAAGGATCGCGCGATGATGTTGACGAAGGGGTACAGGGTCACGACCACGACCAGGGTGAGGATCACTCCGTTGACGCCCTGGAAGACCCGGTAGGAACGGCTCGGCTTCACCACAGGCTGGTCCCCACTGTGCGACGCGAGAGCGTGTTGGCGGAGGTGATCAGGACCAGGCCGATGATCGCCTCGAACAGGCCGATGGCGGCCGCGTAGCTGAAGCTGTTGGACTCGACACCGGCCCGGTAGACGTAGGTCGAGATCACGTCGGCGGTCGGATAGGTCAGCGGGTTGTACAGCAGCAGGACCTTCTCGAAGCCGACCGCCATGAAGGTGCCGATGTTGAGGATCAGCAGCGTGATCATCGTGGGCCGGATGCCGGGCAGGGTGACGTGCCAGATCTGCTGCCAGCGGTTGGCGCCGTCGATGCGCGCGGCCTCGTACAGGTCCTCGTCGATCGTGGTGAGCGCGGCGAGGTAGAGGATCGTGCCCCAGCCGGCGGTCTGCCAGATCTCCGAGCCGACGTAGATCGTGCGGAACCACTCGGGCTCCTGGATGAAACGGATCGGATCGTGGCCGAACCAGCCGAGGATGTGGTTGACCGGGCCGTCCGTGGCGAGCATCTGCATGGTGATGCCCGCGACGATGACGATCGACAGGAAGTGCGGTAGATACGAAACCGATTGCACAAACCGTTTCAGCGACCGTCTGCGCACCTCGTTGAGCAGCAGCGCGAGAATGATCGGAATCGGAAAGCAGAACACCAGCGTCAGCCCGCCGAGCCACAGCGTGTTGCGGAACACCTGCCAGAAGGTGGGATCCGTGAGGAACATCTCCACATAGCGCAGCCCCACCCACTCCTCGCCGAAGATCGACCCGCCGGGCTCGAAGCGCCGGAAGGCGATCACATTGCCGAGCATCGGCAGATAGCGGAAGACCAGGAAGAACAGCAGCGGCAGTACGACCAGCGAGTACAGCTGCCAGTCCCGGCGTAACGCCCGCCGCCAACTGCGGTGCGCCGGACGGGAAGCAGAGGCGGGCGCGGACTTCGGCCGGGGCGGGTCCTGGGTGCCGGGCGATGGCGTGAATCTGGTGGGGGTGCTCATGCTCGGTCCTCCGGGACGGTTTCACGGATCCGAAACTTTCGAGCTATTACCGGTAACTTGCGGCAACTTAAAGCTCTCGGAAAGCGCTGTCAATGGGTGGTGCAACGGTCAGTTGTGACGAGAGGTGATGTTGTAACCCGCCGCGATATGGGTAAGCCACGGAGACTTGACCGTTCAGCTCGTCGCAAGTTTCTGTATTCGAACCGACTCCTGCGAGGTGCCGACGTGCCAACGTTCGACCTGCCCCTGCCGGAACTGGAGCACCACCGCCCAAACCTCGACGAGCCCGCCGACTTCGACGCCTTCTGGCGGAACACGCTGAAGGAGGCCGAGCAGGCCGAACCCCTGCTGTCGGTACATCCGGTGGAGACCGGGCTGCGGCTGACCCGGACCTGGGACGTGACCTTCCGGGGCTTCGCGGGCGAACCGGTGCGTGCGTGGTTCAGCAGACCCGCCGGGACGCCCGGCCCCCTTCCGGCCGTCGTCGAGTTCGCGGGCTACGGGCGCGGACGCGGCCTCCCGCACGAGCGGCTGACCTGGGTGAACGCCGGCTACGCCCATCTGCTCATGGACAACAGGGGCCAGGGCGACCAGTACGGCAGCGGCGGCGACACTCCCGACCCGCACGCCGGCGCACCGGGCGGCCCCGGCCCCGCGGTGCGCGGTCTGCTCGACCCGCACGACTACCACTACCGGCGTCTCATCACCGACGCCGTACGCGCCGTCTCCGCCGTACGCGCCCTGCCCGGCGTGGACGGCTCACGGATCACGGCCGTCGGCAACAGCCAGGGCGGCGGCCTCGCCCTCGCCGTCGCCGGACTCGTCCCGGACCTGACGGCGGCCCTGGTCACCGCACCGCTCCTGTGCGGCATCCGGCGCGCACTGGACCTCACGGACGCGGGCCCGTACGGCGAGATCGTCGCGTACCTCACCGTCCACCGCGGCGCCGAACAGGCCGCGTACCGCACGCTCTCCTACATGGAGGGCATCTCCTTCGCCCGCCGCGCCCACGCCCCGACGCACTTCGGAGTCGGCCTGCGCGACACGGTGTGCCCGCCGAGCGGTGCGTACGCCGCCTGGAACCGTTATGCCGAACTGAGCGGCACGGACCCGCGCAAGGAGATCCACGCCTACCCGTTCAACGGCCACGAGGGCGGCGACGCGTTCCACGTACGCGGCCAACTGGCCTGGCTACGAGACATGTCGGGCTGACCTACGGTTGGGTGATTCTCTGCGGCCCGGGCGACGGCCTCGTTGCCCGCAGCGGGGCCGCGGGCGCCGCGGCCACTCGGCGCGGCCACTCGGCGCGGCCACTCGATGTGACCCCTCGGCGTGTCCCTTCTGCGTGTCCCTTCTGCGTCAGGCGTTTACAAGCGGGCAACACGGCGCTACTTTGCCCCACAGCGGGGGGTGGGAGCGCTCCCACACTAGGCGGACCGGAACCCGCCCAGGACCGCTCCCATCCCCCGCATCCATATGCGCACGTTCCTCACGACCGCCGAGCGAAGGGACGTAGGACTGTCATGCTCCCGACAACATCATCACCTCCCATCCCCCGCCCCAGACCCCGATTACCCCTCCCGACCCGCCGAGGAGCCCTCTTCCTCGTCCTGCTGTCCCTGCTCACGACGATCCCGGCTCTCGGCCTGATCGTCACGGCGGGGGGCAAGGCGGAGGCCCACGGCACCCCGATGAAACCCGGCAGCCGCACCTTCCTGTGCTGGCAGGACGGGCTGACGGACACCGGTGAGATCAAGCCCGTCAACCCGGCCTGCAGGACGGCACAGCAGGTAAGCGGTACCACGCCGTTCTACAACTGGTTCTCCGTGCTGCGCTCGGACGGCGCCGGCCGCACCCGCGGCTTTGTGCCGGACGGCGAGCTGTGCAGCGGCGGAAACACCAGCTTCACGGGCTTCAACACCCCCAGCGCCGACTGGCCGTTGACCCATCTGACCTCGGGTGCGACGGTCGACTTCTCGTACAACGCATGGGCCGCACACCCGGGTTGGTTCTACGTCTACGTCACCAAGGACGGCTTCGATCCGACCGCGACGCTCACCTGGGACGACATGGAGGAGCAGCCGTTCCTGAGCGTCGACCACCCGCCGCTGAACGGTTCACCCGGCACGGTCGAGGCCAACTACTCCTGGTCCGGGCAGCTCCCCGAAGGCAAGTCGGGGCGGCACATCATCTACATGGTGTGGCAGCGCTCGGACAGCGCGGAGACCTTCTACTCCTGCTCCGATGTCGTCTTCGACGGCGGGAACGGTGAGGTAACCGGTATCAAGGAGCCCGGCAACCCGACCGATCCGGTGCCGGGCACCTGCACGGCCACCCGGAGGACGACCGGCAGCTGGAGCGGCGGCTACCAGTCCGAGGTGACCGTCACCAACTCCGGCGACATCCCGATGCTCGGCTGGATGGTCGACTGGACACTGCCGAGCGGCCAGCGGGTCGACAGCCTGTGGAGCGGCAACCCGACGTACAACGGGCAGGACGTGATGGTGCACAACGCCGACTGGAACGGATCACTGGATCCGGGCGAGAGTACGACATTCGGCTACGTCGTAAACGGTTCCGGCGGTGATACGGCGACGGCCTTGCCCTGCCGGGTCGGCTGAGCGGGGCAGTGCGGTGCGGTGCGAGCGGGCCCGGTGGAGCATGTCCTCCGGGCCCGCGGCAGGGTGCCGTTGCGGAAGACCTGTGCTCCTCCACCTGGGGCGCGGCGATGCCGCCACCCGACCGGAATTGCCGTTCTTAACCCTATTCACCGCCGTTCTTCGTCCCCGTGGCAGTGGTCACAGCTGACCGGTGCGCGCGATCAATCGGTCGGCGAAGTCCAGGGTCTGGTCGAGGGTGGAGAACGCGGCGAAAGCGTCCACGAACGCCTCGTCCGCACCGGACTCGGCAAGGCGTGTGAGCTTGGCGGCGAGCGAGTCAACGGATGTGTTCGGTTCGAGGTTGATTCGCATGGCTGTTTTCAGCGTGTCGGGATCGCGGCCCGCGTCTTCGGCCGCGCGACGCGCTATCGACCACCAAGCATCGATCACGTCGTCCGGCAACCCCTCGAACGCGAGCCAGCCGACGCCACTGCGGCCGACCCGGCGCATCGCGGCAGCGCTGGCACCACCGATCCAGATGGGCGGCCCGCCGGCCTGGACCGGGCGCAGATCGGCGTGGGTCGGCGGCAGGGTGAAGAAGGGGCTTTCCCAGGCCACCGGATTGGTCGTCCACCACGCCTGCAGGAATGCCAGCAGGTCGTCGAGGATCTTGCCGCGCTGATGCCAATCCGCGCTGCGGGCGATATCGTGCTCGTCCTTCATCCACCCCAGCCCCACGCCGACTTCGAGGCGACCTTCACTGAGCACATCGAGCGTAGTGAGAAGCCGGGCGAGGTGTGGTGGCTCGTAGTAGAACGTGTTGAGCGTGCTGGCGTTCAGCCGCACCCGCCTGGTCGCTGTCGCGGCCACGGTCCAGAGCAGCAGAGGATCGAGGGAGCGGGTCATCTCCGGCGGGAACGGCTGCTGCTCGCCGGGGTAAGGCGTGTGCGGTGCGACCGGCGTGACCAGCCGATCGGCCACCCACAGCGAGTCATAACCGAGGTCTTCGATCCCACGGCAGAAGGCGCTCAGGCCGTGAGCGCTGCCGACGGCGGGTCCTACGGCGGGGATTCCGAAACCAAGCTTCAAAGTGGTCCTCCGGGAAGGAAAATGAGCGATCGCAGCTGTGCTGCGCGGGGACGGGCACCGCTGTCACACAGGACGACAAGTGCAGGGCGGCTTCCGGTCGTGGGGCCGGCGTGGATGGCGGCGTTGCGGCCCTCCGTCAGGTGTGCTGGTGGCGGGGTGTCAGGGTGCGCCGAGGTATGTGGTGGCCTGGATTTCGTGCAGGTGTATGACGATGTCGTGGGCCTTGCCGAGTGCGGCCGTGTATTCCACGGGGTCGGGCCATCCGGCGCCGATGTTCCAGGTGGCACGCTCCTTGTCCAGCCATGTGCGCACCGGTTCGGGGGCCGTGCGCATGTCGAGGATGTAGTCGTCCCGGCGGGCCTTGTCCAAGGTCTGTTCGTTGGAGTCCGGCTTCGCGCCGTCCACGTGGTAGCTGCGCATCACGTTGTCGTCGGTGCCGAACGCGTTGAAGGAACCCTTGCAGAACGAGAAGCCGATGCTGGCATAGCGGCTGCCCAGCGCGTCGCGGAGAAAGGAGCCCTGGGTCTTGGGGTACCGCGTGTCGAACGAGTCGTAGGACACGTGGGTGTTGTGGGCCGACAGCAGAATCTTGTTCCCGGTGTTCCGGCGCCACCACTCCACGTTCTCGGCCATCACCTGGTCGCGGAGCTTCATCATCTGGGCGATCTGGTCCTCGTCGCCGAGGTCGAAGGCAAAGCCTCTGGCCATCTGGTGGATGGCCAGGGCGTGTTGTGTCATCCACAGATGGTCCTGCTTGTCACCGGGGCCGGGGCGTTGTGCGCGCAGGAGGTCGTAGACCTTCCGGGTCCGCTCCGCCCGCTCCTGGCGCTCGGCGAGCGGCAGTTTGGCGTACTCCTCGGCGAAGGTGCCGGCGTCGGTGGTCGGGGCCAGACCGCGGTACAACTCGGTTACCTGCTCCAGCAGTTGCGGGTACTTCTGCGATACGTAGTCGATGACCCGTGCGTACAGTTCCGGGCCGGCATAGCCCGTGTCGTTGCCCATGAAACGGACCGGGTCGCCGGGGTGGTGGAGGTTGTAGTCGCGCATCCACGTGATGAGGTCGATGTAGTCCTGGTTGTTCCAGATCCGGTAGGAACCCTGGAACTCCTCACGGGCGATGTCCTTGAGGTCGCCCTTGCCCTGCACCACGTACTCGTCGATCCGCACACCGCTGCTCCAGGGGAGTTCCAGGCTGAAGGTCCGAAAGCCCTTCTCCTCGACCAGATAGCGGAAGACCCGGTGCTTCATGCGGAAGAAGTCCCGCGAACCGTGGGTGGCCTCGCCCAGTCCCACCACCTCGGCGCCCCTGAGCATGCGGCCCAGCGCGTCGAGGTCGCGCAGGCTGCCCGTGGGGTTCGTGGTCCGCAGGGCGTGGGAGCTGCGGTCGATGCCGGCCACCACACTCTCGCCGCCCTGCCAGGAGGAGGATGCCTTCGAGGCCGGGGCCGGCGAACCGTGCGCCGTAGCGCCCACGGCAGGCGTGGCGACCGTCAGCGCGCTGAGGGAGAGCAGGACCGAGGGGATGATTACTGCCTTGCGTCGCGTCATGCCTGTAGATTTCCGTGTGCATAGAGTCCGTCACCAACCCGTGTGCTGCCCGTCCCGCGGTACCGCAGGTACTACCCCGGGACTCGGGCTACCCCCCCCTACGTCGTGGCCTTGCCGCCTGGTGGAGCCGGTCGTGGGCGATGAGCGGATACAGGGACGACGAAGGCCGGGCCCGGCAGTATGCCGGGCCCGGCCTCGGATCACGGTGCCGACAGCACACCGGACCTGTTGCGGGCGGGAATGGCCGTGACGGCTCCCAAGCGGGTGCCGTCACGGCCTGATCAGCCGTTCTGCCGGGGATCCGCGAGTCCGTCGGAAAGAATTCCGCCCAACCCCGGGACGGTCGGACGCAAGGGCGCGTACGCCGCCCGGGTATGCCTAGCTGATGCCCTCCAGGGCGATGGCCGGGGGCGACGGCGTTCATCGCCGGCCCCGCAGGTTCCGTACGACCAGAGTGCCCGCGCACAGGACGGTGATCGCGCCGCACACCAGGTGCACCCAGGTGTCGGCGCCGCCGAAGGAGGCCGCCATGTTCGCGAGCGCGCCGGCCACCACCACCATCCAGAGCAGGGTGCGGGCGATGTCCCCGGAGCTGAGCCGGTCGGCGGGTTCGGGGGTCGTCGTGTGCTGCATGGCGGCTGCTCCGGAGTCTTGTGGGGTGGCCCTGCGGTGGCCGTGTGCCGTTCCTGCTGTCGTCATCAACGCTATGGATCAGCACCTCTGGCGGCCGATCCCGCAGCCCGCCCGGTTCGGGGTACAGCAGGCTGTACTGCCCCGCCGCTTGGGCGACGGCGAACTCGCCGACGACATAAAGTCGTTCGCATGACAGCGGGCAGGAGTGGAGCGGCAGACCGGCGCGAGAGCCGCGAGAGCTTCAAGGACATCGCGCTACGGAGCCTGAGCGCCGCCGGTGAGGCGATCGCCCAGCTGGCGTCCGGGCTCAACACGGCTCTGCTGGCCATGCTGTTGCTGCTGTGGCTGACTCTCACCGCCGCGACGAGCGTCGTCGGCGTCGGGCTGCTCATGGCACCCGCGATCCTGCGCACCCTGCACGCCCTGGCCGGCCGGGAACGCGGCCGGCTCGCCCGCTGGGACCCCGAGGTCGCCGCCCCGGAGCCCCCGCCCACGCGGCTGCGGGCCGCCCTCGTCGACCGCACCACCTGCCGCGAACTGGGCTGGCTGGTCCGGCACTCCACCGTGGGGGCGCTGCTCGGACTGCTCGGCGTGGTGCTGCCGGTCCTCGCGGTGCGGGACACCGCTTTCCCGCTGTACTGGACGTTCATACCCGAAAGCGCGACTGCCACCTCCGTGGGCATCGGAAACGCACACACCTGGCCGGACGCGGTCGCCGTGATGCTTCTGGGCGTGGGCTGGATCGCCATCATCCTGGGGCTGACGCCCGGTATGGCCCGGCTCCAGGCGGGCCTCGGGCGACGGCTCCTGTCGGCCGGTCCCGACGTCGATCTCTCCCTGCGCGTCGCGGAGTTGACCGCCACACGTGCCGCCGCTCTGGACGCCCACGCCACCGAACTGCGCCGCATCGAACGCTCGTTGCACGACGGTGCGCAGAACCGGCTCGTCTCCGTCGCCGTGCTGATCGGGGCGTCCCGCCGCATGGTGGCCCGCGATCCGGCGGGCGCCGGCGAACTCCTGGAACGCGCCCAGTCCGCCGCCGAACAGGCGCTGGCCGAGCTGCGTACCGTCGCCCGCAGCATCCAGCCGCCGGTGCTGGCTGACCGGGGCCTCGCGGGCGCGCTCTCCGGTCTCGCCGCGAACTGCGCGGTGCCCTGCCGGATCGACGTGGACGTGCCCGAACGCTGCGCCGCCTCCGTCGAGGCGACCGCCTACTTCGTGGTCGCCGAAGCCCTGACCAACATCGCCAAGCACAGCGGCGCCCGGCACGCCGTCGTCACGGCACGCGGCGGCGGGGGCCGACTCGTGCTGTCCGTCGAGGACGACGGCAGGGGCGGCGCCGGGGGTGACTCCCGGGCTTCCGGCTCCGGGCAAGAGGACGGCGGCTCCGGGCTCACCGGCATCCGTCGCCGCATCGCGGCGCACGACGGCGGCCTCACCCTGACCAGCCCGCCCGGTGGCCCGACCGTCCTGACAGTGGATCTTCCCTGTGGATCGTGATGACCGGAGCCCGACCTGTGGAGCCCGACCTGTGGAGCCCGACCTGTGGAGCCCGACCTGTGGACCCTGTGGAGCCTGACATGCGGATCGTGATAGCCGAGGACGATCCCCTGCTGCGTGAGGGGCTCGCCCTGCTGCTGCGCGCCGAGGGGCTCGACGTGCTGGCCACCGCGGGCACCCCCGACGAGGCGCTGGTCGCCATCGACGTGCACAAGCCGGACGTCGCCGTCCTCGACGTACGGATGCCGCCGACCCACACCGACGAGGGGATCGTCGCCGCGGTCGAGGCCCGGCGCCGACGGCCCGACCTCGCTGTGCTCGTGCTGTCCGCCTACGTCGAGCAGAGTTTCGCCACCGAGTTGCTCGGCGGCGGGGTGAACGGCCTCGGCTATCTGCTCAAGGAACGGGTCGGCCGGGTCGAGGAGTTCCTGGACGCGCTGCGGCGCGTGGCTGGTGGCGGCACCGCCATCGACCCGGAGGTCGTCGCCCAGCTCTTCACCCGCTCCCGCCAGGACACCCGCCTGGAACGGCTCAGCCCCCGCGAACGGGACGTACTCGCCCTGATGGCCGAGGGGTTGGGGAACTCTGCCATCGCCGAGAAACTCGTCGTCACCGACGGCGCCGTCCACAAACACATCCGCAGCATCTTCGCGAAGCTCGATCTGTCTCCGACGGACCAGGTGGACCGCCGGGTCGCGGCCGTCCTGCGGTATCTGGAGGATCTACGGCGGCTGGCTTGAGGTGGTGTCGGTGCAGCCAAGAGCATCCTCGTCCCTTGACCGGCCGGCGACTCCCTTACGTGGCGACCTCCGCCAACAGCTCCTCCACCCGGGTAAGAGCGCGGTCCCCAGCGACGCTCTAATCCTGGCCTCAGGTTGACCGGGGACAATGAGCGGCAAAAACATCGACTGGAAGGGGGCTGGGCCGGCGTGCGGATCATGATCGCGGATGATGACGCGGCCATCCGTGAGTCGCTGGAGCGGGTGCTCCAGGTCGAGGGTTACGACACCAGCACCGTCGCCAACGGTCTCGCCGTGCTCGACGGGGTCGGTGGGGCCGGCGGTGACACGCTGGATCTGCTGCTCCTCGACGTGATGATGCCCCGCCTCGGCGGGTTGGAGACCTGCCGGCGGTTGCGGGCCGCGGGCCGGGATCTGCCGGTGCTGATGCTGACAGCCCGTGACCAGGTCTCCGACCGGGTCACGGGGCTGGACGCGGGCGCCGACGACTACCTGCCCAAGCCGTTCGCCACCGAGGAGTTGCTGGCCCGGGTGCGGGCCCTGCTGCGCCGGCGCACGCCGACCGACGAGGAGTCGCAGATCCTGTCGTTCGCCGACGTCCGGCTCGATCCCGACAGGTTCGAGGCGTGGCGGGGCGGGCGACCGCTGCACCTGACCCGGACCGAGTTCTCCCTCCTGCAGGTCCTCATGTGCAACGCGACCCGGGTCTTGACCCGCGACGCGCTGTTCGAGGCGATCTGGGGCTGGGGCATGAGCTCCACCGCCAACAACCTCCAGGTATACGTGAGCTACCTGCGCCGCAAGATGGAGGCCGAGGGTGAGCCGCGATTGATCTACACGCTGCGCGGCCTGGGATACACGTTGCGGGAGACTCCTCCGTGAGCAGGCCCGCCGGCCGGGAACCGCGCCGGCTGACCCGATGGTGGCGCCGGCAGTCCCTGCGGACCAGGCTGACGGTGATCGCGGCGACGGCCATCGCGGTCAGCGTGTTCGCGGCCTTCCAGGTGGCCAGCGAGCTACTGGACTGGGAGCTGCGGGACACCGCCGAGAATCAGTTACGCGCCGACTCCCGTGTCCTGGCGACGAACGCGGAGCGCGCCGGTCTGGCGCAGGTCCAGCTACCGCCGTATCCCGGATCCGGTCAGCTGGTGCGGGTCATCCTGCCCGACGGCTCGACCCGGACGCCGGCCGGCCAACCCGCGCTGCCCCCGGTCAGCGAGCACGCCGGGCGCGTGGCGCAGGGCGCGTCGGCCGACCTGATGGAGTCGAGCGACAGCGACGAGGACGGCTACCTCATCTACACGCTGCGGGCGGGCGACGGCGCGGTCCAGGTGGCCCGCGTCGCCGACGACAGCCCGATCAACCGGTTCGGGTTGGGCATGCTGCTGATCGGGCTGCTCTGCGTGGCCGGCGGCGCCCTTGTCGGGCGGACCGTGGCGCGGACCGGGCTGGCACCGATCGACCGGCTGACCGCCGCCGCGGTACGTGTCGCGCACACCCGGGATCTCGACGCCGACATCCCGGATGAGGGCGGTGGGGAGATCCGGCGGCTGATCCAGTCGATCAACGACATGCTCGCTGCGCTCCGGGACTCCCAGCGGGCCCAGCGGCTGCTCGCCGAGGACGCCGCCCACGAGCTCAAGACCCCGCTCACCAGCCTGCGCCTCAACGTCGAGCTGCTGATCCGGCTCGATCGGCGCGGCACCCTGGACAGCGCGCTGCCGGCGGAGAGCCGGACCCGGCTGCTCAACGATCTCGGCGCCGAGGTGGCCGAGTTGAGCACCCTTACCGCCGAGCTGACCGACCTGGCGCGCGGTGACGTCAGCGACGAGAGCACCGAGGTGCTCGACCTCGCCGACGTGGTGGTGGCCGCCGCGGCCCGTGCGCGTTCCCGCGTGCCCGACATCGAGGTCGCGCTCGACGTGACATCTGCGTGGGTGAGCGGGCGTCCCGCTGCGCTTGAGCGGGCGGTGCTCAACCTCATCGACAACGCCGGCAAGTGGTCCCCCGCGGACCAGCCGGTCCAGGTCCGGCTCCGTGCCGAGGGCGCGTCGGTCGTGCTTGAGGTCGACGACGCCGGGCCGGGCATCGACGCCGCCGACGTACCGCGGGTGTTCGACCGGTTCTACCGTGCCGACAGCGCCCGGGCGTTGCCGGGATCCGGTCTGGGGCTGTCGATCGTGCAGCGGGTCGTCGACGCCCACGGCGGCCGGGCCACCGTCGCCCGCTCCGCACGCGGTGGCGCGCTGCTGCGGGTCGACCTTCCCCGTCCCGGTGATCATGTGAGTGTCGAAGTCCCGTGAACACATGGTGAGTCCGTGCCTGCTCCTGCACCTTCCCCCAGGGCCTGTTCTGAGTTCCCCGCCGGCGCCCCGACGCCCGGCACGCATGCTCGCCGCACGGCGCCGCAGGACAGGTGGCTCCGCCACATGGCCTGCGACACCGCCCGCGACTGACGAAGGCTGGCGAGAGGCTTGCTGAGGATGCTGCTCCGCTGACTTCGGAGCAGGTCGATCGCATCGTCGCGATCCTCCGGCTGAGCGACGGCGACGACACGCAGCCGCAGCACATCGCCAGCGGCGCTCGTTCGCCACACGCTCGCAAGGACAGAAGAACCCCTCACCTGGTACCAGGTGAGGGGTTCTTCGTCGTCTTAGGATGCGCAGCTCCGCTCCGGAACAGATCGCCTGCGATCATGGTCACAGGCGGCGTCTTCCGCACCGTCGAGCGCGAGTGCCCCGCTCCCCGCGAGATGCAGGGGCAGGGGCAGGGCGCTCGTTCACATCAGGTCAAGAACCGGCAAGCTGGCGCAGCACGTAGTGCATGATGCCGCCGTTGCGGTAGTAGTCCGCCTCACCGGGGGTGTCGATGCGGACGACCGCGTCGAACTCGACACCGGTGTCGGTGGTGACCTTGACCGTGCGCGGCGTGGTGCCGTTGTTGAGCTCCTCGACGCCGGCGAAGGAGAAGGTCTCCTCGCCGCTCAGGCCGAGGGACTCGGCGGACGCACCCTCCGGGAACTGCAGCGGCAGGACGCCCATGCCGATGAGGTTGGAGCGGTGGATGCGCTCGTACGACTCGGCGATGACCGCCTTGACGCCGAGCAGCGCGGTGCCCTTGGCGGCCCAGTCGCGGGACGAGCCGGAACCGTATTCCTTGCCGGCCAGGATGGCCAGCGGGATGCCCTGCTCGATGTAGTTGCGGGAGGCGTCGTAGATGAACGACACCGGAGCGCCGTCCTGGGTGAAGTCGCGGGTGTAACCGCCTTCCGTCCCCGGCGCGATCTGGTTGCGCAGGCGGATGTTGGCGAACGTACCGCGGATCATCACCTCGTGGTTGCCGCGGCGGGAACCGTACGAGTTGAAGTCGCGGCGCTCCACACCGTGCTCGGTGAGGTACTTGCCGGCCGGGGTGTCGGCCTTGATGGCACCGGCGGGCGAGATGTGGTCCGTCGTCACCGAGTCGCCCAGCTTGGCCAGGACACGGGCGCCGGTGATGTCGGAGACGGGGGTGGTCTCCATCGTCATGCCCTCGAAGTACGGGGGCTTGCGGACGTATGTCGACTCCGTGTCCCACTCGAAGGTGTTGCCGGTCGGGACCGGGAGGGACTGCCACTGGGCGTCGCCGGCGAAGACGTCGGAGTAGGACTTGTTGAACATGTCCTCGCCGATGGCGTTGGCCACGACGTCGTTGACCTCGGCCTCGGAGGGCCAGATGTCCTTGAGAAAGACCGGGTTGCCGTCCTGGTCGATGCCCAGGGCGTCACGCGTGATGTCCACCTTCATGGAACCCGCGAGGGCGTACGCGACGACCAGCGGAGGGGACGCCAGGTAGTTCATCTTGACGTCGGGGTTGATACGGCCCTCGAAGTTCCGATTGCCGGACAGGACCGAGGTGACGGCGAGGTCGTGGTCGTTGACGGCCTTGGAGACCTCCTCCGGCAGCGGGCCGGAGTTGCCGATGCAGGTGGTGCAGCCGTAGCCGACGAGGTTGAAGCCGACCTTGTCCAGGTACGGCGTCAGACCGGCCTTGTCGAAGTAGTCGGTGACGACCTTCGAACCCGGAGCGAGGGTGGTCTTGACCCACGGCTTGCGGGTCAGGCCCTTCTCCACGGCCTTCTTCGCGACGAGCGCGGCGGCGACCATGACGTACGGGTTCGAGGTGTTGGTGCAGGAGGTGATGGCCGCGACCGTTACCGCACCGTGGTCGATCTCGTACGTCGAGCCGTCGGGGGCGGTGACGGTGACCGGGTTGGACGGGGCGCCGTTCGGGGCGACGGCCGGGGCGTCGGAGGCCGGGAAGGACTCCTGGCCGGCCTCGTCGACGACGTCGACGTAGTTGCGCACGTCCAGCTTGAACTGCTCGGCGGCGTTCGCGAGGACGATGCGGTCCTGCGGGCGCTTCGGGCCGGCGATCGACGGGACGACCGTCGACAGGTCAAGCTCCAGCTTCTCGGAGAAGTCCGGCTCGGCCTTCGGGTCCAGCCAGAGGCCCTGCTCCTTGGCGTACGCCTCGACGAGCGCGAGCTGCTGGGCGCTGCGGCCGGTGAGACGGAGGTAGTTGATGGTCTCGTCGTCGATCGGGAAGATCGCGGCCGTGGAACCGAACTCCGGCGACATGTTGCCGATGGTGGCGCGGTTGGCGAGCGAGGTGGCGGCGACGCCCTCGCCGTAGAACTCGACGAACTTGCCGACCACACCGTGCTTGCGGAGCATCTCGGTGATGGTGAGCACGAGGTCGGTGGCGGTGGTGCCGGGCGTCAGCTCACCGGTGAGCTTGAAGCCGACGACGCGCGGGATGAGCATCGAGACCGGCTGGCCGAGCATCGCGGCCTCGGCCTCGATACCGCCGACGCCCCAGCCGAGGACGCCGAGGCCGTTGACCATGGTGGTGTGCGAGTCGGTGCCGACGAGGGTGTCGGGGTAGGCCTGGCCGTTACGCACCATGACGGTCCGGGCGAGGTGCTCGATGTTGACCTGGTGGACGATGCCGGTGCCCGGCGGGACGACCTTGAAGTCGTCGAAGGCGGTCTGGCCCCAGCGCAGGAACTGGTAGCGCTCGCGGTTGCGGCCGTACTCCAGCTCGACGTTCTGCGCGAAGGCGTCGTTGGTGCCGAACTTGTCGGCGATGACGGAGTGGTCGATGACCAGCTCGGCCGGGGAGAGCGGGTTGACCTTGGCCGGGTCGCCGCCCAGCTCCTTCACGGCCTCACGCATGGTCGCGAGGTCCACGACACAGGGCACGCCGGTGAAGTCCTGCATGATCACGCGGGCCGGCGTGAACTGGATCTCCTGCGACGGCTGGGCCTGGGAGTCCCAGCTGCCGAGGGCGCGGATGTGGTCGGCGGTGATGTTCGCGCCGTCCTCGGTGCGGAGCAGGTTCTCCAGCAGCACCTTCAGGCTGTACGGAAGGCGGGCCGAGCCTTCCACCTTGTCCAGCCGGAAGATCTCGTACGACTCGTCGCCCACCTGCAGCGTGCTGCGGGCGTCGAAGCTGTTCGCCGACACGACAGTCTCCTTCTTTGATGTGCGCGTTCCCACCGCATCCTGCCGCCACGACGTCTTGGCCGATCCGCTAAGGTAAGGCTAAGTTAGGTAGCCCTTAGTGCCAGACCGATGAGAGCGTGCGACTGCGGTACGCCTCGGCAGATATCTCGATGTCGAGATAACTCTAGTACATGAGGGCCGGATGGTCATGCCCGGCCCACCGTGATCTGCCATGCCCGCATCCGTTCCGGGTATCCGGTACGGGACGAAAGGAGGCACGGATGCCCCTCACGTTCCGTAAGAGTTTCCGGATCCTGCCGGGGGTGCGGCTGAACATCAACCGGCGCTCCTGGTCCATCACCACCGGTGGCGGGCACGGTCCGCGACACACACGCAGCAGCACAGGACGTCGCACGACATCAGTGGATTTGCCCGGACCGTTCGGATGGCGTCGTACCCGTACCGCCAGGCGGCGTTGACGGCCCGTCACCCGAATGGATCCCTCAACGCGCGCCATCTCATATCTGAGATAACCTCAAGCCCATGGCAGACGACTACCTCGTACGCATCGGCAAGCTCATCCGTGACGCCCGGCAGCACCGGGGCTGGACGCAGTCGCAACTCGCCGAGGCGCTCGGCACCAGTCAGAGTGCGGTGAACCGCGTCGAACGGGGCAACCAGAACATCAGCCTTGAGATGATTGCCCGCATCGGTGAGGCGCTGGACAGTGAAATCGTCTCTCTCGGGTATGCGGGCCCGATGCATCTGCGCGTGGTCGGTGGTCGCCGGCTGTCCGGCTCCATCGACGTGAAGACCAGCAAGAACGCGTGCGTGGCACTGCTGTGCGCCTCGCTGCTCAACAGCGGGCGCACGGTGCTGCGCCGGGTGGCGCGCATCGAGGAGGTGTACCGGCTGCTGGAGGTGCTGGGCTCGATCGGGGTCCGCACTCGCTGGATCAACGACGGCGTGGACCTGGAGATCGTGCCGCCGGCCGAGTTGGAGCTGGAGGCGATCGACGCCGAGGCGGCCCGCCGTACCCGCTCGATCATCATGTTCCTCGGTCCGCTGCTGCACCGTATGGACCGCTTCAAGCTGCCGTACGCGGGCGGTTGCGACCTGGGCACCCGGACCATCGAGCCGCACATGATCGCCCTGCGGCGCTTCGGGCTCGACATCGCCGCCACCGAGGGGCTGTACCACGCTCAGGTGGACCGGTCCGTCTCCCCCGTGCGGCCGATCGTGCTGACCGAACGCGGGGATACGGTTACCGAAAACGCGCTGCTGGCCGCCGCGCGGCATGACGGCGTAACCGTTATCCGCAACGCGTCGTCCAACTACATGGTCCAGGACCTCTGCTTCTTCCTGGAGGCGCTCGGCGTCAAGGTCGAGGGGATCGGCACCACGACGCTCACCGTGCACGGCATGCCGACGATCGACGTCGACGTCGACTACTCCCCCTCCGAGGACCCGGTCGAGGCGATGAGCCTGCTGGCCGCCGCCGTGGTGACGGAGTCGGAACTGACGGTGTGCCGGGTGCCGATCGAGTTCCTGGAGATCGAGCTGGCGGTGCTGGAGGAGATGGGCCTCGACCACGACCGGTCGGCGGAGTACGTCGCCGACAACGGCCGTACCCGGCTGGTGGACCTCACCGTTCGGCCCTCCAAGCTGGAGGCGCCGATCGACAAGATCCACCCGATGCCGTTCCCGGGCCTGAACATCGACAATGTCCCCTTCTTCGCCGCCATCGCGGCCGTCGCACAGGGCAAGACCCTCATCCACGACTGGGTCTACGACAACCGGGCGATCTATCTGACGGACCTCAACCGCCTCGGCGGACGCCTCCAACTCCTCGACCCGCACCGCGTCTTGGTCGAGGGCCCCACCCGCTGGCGTGCCGCCGAGATGATGTGCCCACCGGCCCTGCGTCCCGCCGTCGTCGTCCTCCTGGCGATGATGGCGGCCGAGGGCACGTCCGTGCTGCGGAACGTGTATGTCATCAACCGGGGGTACGAGGATCTGGCGGAGCGGCTCAACTCGGTGGGGGCGCAGATCGAGATCTTCCGGGACATCTAGACCGACGCTCGCCGAGTGCCTCGCCTCAGCCGCCGACGCGTACTCCGCAAGGTGCCGTTCACACACGCCGGCCAGCATGAGCATGGAGAACCGCGGTTCAGCTCGGGCTGGCCGGGGTGAGGACCACGAAGTCCGCGTTCGACGGGTCGAGGCAGACGGCCAGCCGGCCGACGCCCTCCGCGTCGTCCGGGCCCATCTGCACGCTGCCGCCGTTCCCGGTGACCTTGGCGACCGCGGCGTCGCAGTCGGCGACGGCGAAGACCGGGTGCCAGTACGGCCGTCCGTTCGCCAGGGCGAGGTTCTCCTTGGGGAGTTCCATGAGCCCGCCGTGCATGCGCTCCTCGGGAAGTCCGGCCGGGGTGATGAGGGAGTACGTGCCCCCACCGCCCGGCAGTTCCATGTCACTGAACTGCCAGCCGAAGACACCGCCGTAGAACTCCTTCGCGGCCTCGGCGTCGCTCGTGTACAGCTCGGTCCAGGACAGCGAGCCCGGGTCGTCCACCAGCTCGACGCCGTTGTTCGTCCCCGGCTGCCAGACGGCGAACTGGCCCCCGAGCGGATCGCTGTACTGCGCCATCCGGCCCCACTCGTCGAGGTCCATCGGGGCGACCCGCACCGTGCCGCCCGCGTTCTGCACCGCCTGCGTGGTGGCGTCCGCGTCGGCGACGCTGTAGTAGATCATCCAGGCCGAGCGCGCGCCCTCCTCGCTGAGCTTGCCGAGCCCGGCGACGATTTTGCCGTCCTTCCGGAACATGCCGCCTTCCATGTCCTCGCCCTCGCCCATGGACTCGTAGTCCCAGCCGAGGACGGCGCTGTAGAAAGCCGCGGCGGCCGGGACGTCGGGGGCGCCGAGGTCGAGCCAGCAGGGTGAGCCGGGGACGAAATCTGTGGTGATCACGGTGGTTCCCTTTCGCAGAGCCTGTGACCTCAGCGTGACATCCACCACTGACACTCGCCCCTCGGCCGGTCCGCCCGAAGGGTCTCAGGGCACTCGTCCATAAACGCTGTCGCGCCTCCTCCCGGCCGGGAGGAGGCGCGACAGCGTGACGTCGCCGGCGTGCGTCAGCCCTTGGCCAGGGTGACGTCCTGCTGCAGCTGGGCGTGGAAGTGGGGCATCAGGGGCAGTCCGCCCCAGGGGCGCAGCTCCATCAGCGTGGCCTCGACCTTGGCCTTGCCGGCCTTGAGCGTGCGCGGCGCGGGCTTGCCGGTGTTCTCCCAGCGGTGCTTGGCGCCGTCGCACACGGCGTGGGTGCCGCCGATGGCGTGACGGACCGTCACGGACCCGAGGCTGTCGGAGGAGCTCGTGCCCTGCCCGACGTTGGAGCTGACGAAGACCGGGCCGACGTTGTTGCGGCAGCGGTAGGTGCCGGAAATCCTGACGGTCCCGTCGGAGGCGATGCGCGCGGTCTTGTCGACCGTCACCATTTCCTTGGTGTCGGCGGGAGCGGGCGGGGCGGCGAGGGCGGACGGGGCGACGGCCAGCAGGAGCAGCGTGGCGCCGGCGGCGGCGAGGACGGCTGGAACAGGGCGTACGGGCATGGCGGGAACTCCCGAATGAAACGGAATAAGGCTTTCCACATCTAATTCCACCGGTACGTCCGCGGCCGTGATCCTCACTCCTTCGGTGGCGAGTCCGCGCCGACCGTCGTGGAACCGTCCGGGTGTTGTCCGCGTGTTGTCACGCTTGGCGGCCGGCTGTTCCGCTCACTTCACGGCCGGCGCATGGTCTGTCCATAGGGCTCGTCCACGGACGGCCGGACCCATGTGGAGGTACGCCATGTGTTCCCACCAGCCTTCGTGCCCTTCGGCCGACAGCAACGCCCCGCACATCGTCGCCGCCCACCCGGAGCAGGGCTGGAACCTGCTGTGCGACGGCGCGATCGTCTTCGACGACACCGGCGAACTGCTTCCCGACGGCCGCGTCGTGGCCCCGCACCGGCTGCCGGTGGAGCGGCTGGCCGTCGCCGCCTGACCGGTTCCTACGGCAGTACGGCGAACCCGTCGAGCTCGATCAGCGCCGCCGCGTCCCACAGGCGTACGACCTCCACGACCGCCATCGCCGGATAGTCCCGCCCGGCCGACCTGCGCCAGATGCGGCCCAGTTCGGCGGCGTGGGCGCGGTACGCGGCGACGTCCGTGGCGTAGACGGTGACGCGGGCGAGGTCGGCGGGGGTGCCGCCCGCCGCGCGCAGAGCGGTCAACAGGTTGGTGAGGGCCTGCTCGAACTGTTCCGGGAGGGTGGCGCCGGTGACCTTGCCGTCGGCGTCGAGGGCGGTCTGGCCGGCCAGGAAGACGATGCGGGAGCCGGTGGCGACGACCGCGTGCGAGAAGCCGGTGGGCGGGGAGAGGTCGGGCGGATCGACTCGCTCGGCGGTCACGGGGCCTCCCCGGCGGATGCGTACAACTCCTTGGCGATGATGCTCCGTTGGATTTCGCTCGCGCCCTCGTAGACACGTGGCGCGCGCACCTCGCGGTAGAGGTGTTCGAGCAGGTGGCCACGGTGCAGGGCGCGGGCGCCGTGCAGTTGGACGGCCGTGTCGACGACGTACTGCGCGGTCTCGGTGGCCAGCAGCTTCGCCATCGCCGCGCGCTTCGGGACGTCCGGGGCGCCTTCGTCGTACGCCGTCGCCGCCGCGTACACCATGAGGCGGGCCGCCTCCGTGCGCAGCGCCATCTCCGCGGCCTGGTGGGCGACGGTCTGCAGGTCCCTCAACTTACCGCCGAAGGCGTCCCGTTCGGCGGTGTGGGCGAGGGTCGCGTCCAGGGCCGCCTGCGCCATGCCGACCGCGAAGGCGCCGACGCTGGGCCGGAAGAGGTTGAGGGTGCCCATGGCCACGCGGAAGCCGCGGTCGACCTCGCCGAGCACGTCGTCCACGGTGACCGGCACCGCATCGAAGACCAGCGTGCCGATGGGGTGCGGGGAGAGCATCTCCAGCGCGGCGCCGGTCAGGCCGGGACGGTCGGCGGGCACGAGGAAAGCGGTGACACCGCGGGCGCCGGTACCGGGGGTCGTGCGCGCGAAGACGGTGTAGCAGTCAGCCTCGGGAGCGTTGGAAATCCAGCACTTCTCACCGGTGAGCCGCCACCGGGCGGGGCCGTCCGGATCGGCGCTGGGGGTGCCGGTGGGATCGGCGCTGGGTGTGCCGGTGGGATCGGCGCTGGGGGTGCCGGTGGGATCGGTGAGGGGGGTGCCGTTGGGGCCGCCGGGGGTGGAGCCGCCGGGGGCGGCAGCGCGGGAGTCGCCGGGGGCGGCAGCACCTGAGCCATCGAAATCGGCGGGGGTGGCGCCGGGGACGGTGGTGGCTGAGCTGTCGGGGCCGACACCGGTGAAACCACCGGGACCAGCAGCACGTGAGCCTCCAGGCCCGACACCGATGAAGCCACCAGACTCGGCAGCAGCCACAGAGCCATCGGGGCCGGCACCGCGGGAGCCGCCGGGGACGGCACCGCGGGAGCCGCCGGGGACGGTAGCGCGGGAGCCGCCGGGGCCGGTGGTGCGGGAGCCGCCGGGGCCGGTGGTGCGGGAGCCGCCGGGGACGGCACCGCGGGAGCCGCCGGGGACGGCACCGCGGGAGCCGCCGGGGACGGTAGCGCGGGAGCCGCCGGGGGCGGCAGCGCGGGAGCCGCCGGGGTCGGTGGTGGGGGAGTCGGCCGGGTGAGTGGGGTGCGGCTGCGGATCCGCTCGCAGCGTCAGCGCCGCCGCGTCCGATCCCGCGCCCGGCTCGCTCAGGGCGAATGCGGCGACCGCTGTGCCCTCGCTCACCCGGGGGAGCCAGTGGGCGCGCTGGGCGGGGGTGCCGTAGGCGTGGACGGGGTGGGCGCCCAGGCCCTGAAGGGCCAGGGCGGTCTCGGCCTCGGTGCAGGAGTACGCGAGGGACTCCCGCATCAGACAGAGGTCGACCGCGCCGGAGGTGAACAGCCGCTCCAGCAGCCCCAGTCGGCCCAGCTCGGCCACGAGCGCACGGTTGACCCGGCCCGGCTCGCCCTTCTCCGCGAGCGGACGCAGCCGTTCGGCGGCCAGCGTGCGCAGTTCGGCACACCAGGCGATCTGTTGCGGTTCGAGTGAGAATGCGGACATCGCCGGTCCCCTCTCCCGTGCGTCTCCGACGACGGTATCGCGCACCGTTGACTGCCGTCACCAACACGATACGCTCGTTGGGCACGCCCACCACACCAAGGGGGCGAACCGCCATGGACTACCCGGACGCCGACGCCACCGCGCGGCCGACGGCCTCGGCCCACGTCGACTTCTTCGCGCGCGAGCATCTGCCACCGCCCGACCAGTGGCCCGAACTCCGCTTCGATCTGCCGGAGCTGCGTTACCCCGATCGGCTGAACGGCGCCGCCGAGTTGCTCGCCGGGCCGGACGACGACCGGCCGGTGTTCCACACGCCGGACGGCGCCACATGGTCGTACGGCACACTGCGTGCCCGCGTCGACCGGCTCGCCCATCTGCTCACCGGTGACCTGGGTGTCGTCCCCGGCAACCGCGTCCTGTTGCGCGGCCCCACCACTCCCTGGCTGGCCGCCTGCTGGCTGGCGGTGCTGAAGGCGGGCGCGGTCGCGGTGACCGTGCTGGCCCAGCAGCGGCCGCAGGAGCTGCGGACCATGTGCGAGATCGCCGAGGTGCGGCACGCGCTGTGCGACATCCGGACCCTGGACGACCTCGCCAAGGCCGAGATACCGGGGCTGCGGATAGCGGTGTACGGCGGTGACGCCCCGGACGACCTGCTGCACCGGACGGCGCCCGACACGCCGTACACCGCCGTGGACACCGCTGCCGACGACGTCGCGCTGATCGCCTTCACCTCCGGCACCACCGGCCGCCCGAAGGGGTGCATGCACTTCCACCGGGATGTGCTCGCGATAGCGGACACCTTCTCGAAGCATGTGCTGCGCCCACATGTGGGCGACGTCTTCGCCGGCAGTCCCCCGCTCGGCTTCACCTTCGGTCTCGGCGGGCTGGTGATCTTCCCGATGCGGGCCGGCGCGAGCGCACTGCTGCTCGAACAGGCGGGCCCCAAGCAGCTGTTGCCCGCGATCGCCGAACACCGCGTCTCGGTGCTGTTCACCGCGCCGACGGCGTATCGCGCGATGCTCGACGAGCTCGACTCGTACGACATCTCCGCGCTGCGCCGCTGTGTCTCCGCCGGCGAGAACCTGCCCGCCGCCACCTGGCGGGCCTGGCACGGGCGGACCGGGCTGCGCATCATCAACGGCATCGGCGCCACCGAGCTGCTGCACATCTTCATCTCGGCGGCCGACGAGCACATCAGGCCCGGGACGACGGGAGTTCCCGTACCGGGGTGGCACGCGCGCGTGGTCGACGAGAACGGTGCCCAGCAGCCCGACGGCGAGCCGGGACTGCTCGCGGTGCGCGGCCCGGTCGGCTGCCGGTATCTCGCCGACCCGCGGCAGCGGGAGTACGTGCGCGGCGGCTGGAACATCACGGGTGACACCTACGTCCGCGAGATTGACGGCTACTTCCGCTACGTCGCCCGCGCGGACGACATGATCATCTCGGCCGGCTACAACATCGCGGGACCCGAGGTGGAGGACGCGTTGCTGCGTCACCCGGACGTGCTGGAGGCGGCCGTGGTGGGGCGGGCCGACGAGGCGCGCGGACAGGTCGTGGTGGCGTACGCCGTGCTCAGGGAGGGCGCACGGCGGGACGCCGAGGCGCTGCGCGGCTTCGTGAAGGCGGAACTGGCGCCCTACAAGTGCCCGCGCGAGGTGGTCTTCCTGGACGCGCTGCCGCGCACGGCGACCGGCAAACTCCAGCGCTTCAGGCTGCGCGCCGACGCCGACCGGGACCTGGGGCGGCACACCGAAGGTGACCAGCGGTGATATCGACGACCTAAGATGATCAACGTGTCCGACCAGCATGCCCCACGGTCCCTGATCGTCACGCTCTACGGCGCGTACGGTCGCTTCATGCCCGGCCCGGTGCCCGTCGCCGAGCTGATCCGGCTGCTCGCAGCAGTGGGCGTGGACGCGCCCTCCGTACGCTCGTCGGTATCACGGCTCAAACGGCGCGGGCTGCTGGTGCCGGCCCGTACGGCGCAGGGCGCGGCCGGGTACGAACTGTCGCCGGACGCCCGCCAGTTGCTCGACGACGGCGACCGGCGCATCTACGCCACCACGGCGCCCGAGGAGGCGGGCTGGGTGCTCGCCGTGTTCTCGGTGCCCGAGTCGGAGCGGCAGAAGCGGCATGTGCTGCGCTCGCGGCTGGCCGGGCTGGGTTTCGGCACCGCCGCCCCGGGGGTGTGGATCGCCCCGGCCCGGCTGTACGAGGAGGCCCGGCACACCCTCCAGCGGCTGTGGCTCGACCCGTACGTCGAGTTCTTCCGCGGCGACCACCTCGGCTACGCGCCGACCCTGGAGGCGGTCGCCCGCTGGTGGGATCTGGCCGCGATCGCCAAGCAGCACGAGGCGTTCCTCGACCGCCACGCGCGCGTGCTGCACGACTGGGAGCAACGGACGGACACCCCGCCCGAGGAGGCCTACCACGACTACCTGCTCGCCCTGGACTCCTGGCGCCACCTCCCCTACGCCGACCCTGGACTGCCCGCGCACCTGCTGCCCGCCGACTGGCCGGGCGCCCGCTCCGCGGCGGTGTTCCGGGGACTGCACGAGCGGCTGCGGGACGCGGGGGCGAGCTTCGCTGGAGTGTGACCTCACCCACGGATTGTGTGATCCCACCCACATCACGCGTCACTAATGGAACCCTTAGGTTGTTCTATCGCTCTTCTCAAAGTTCTTACCTAGCGTCCACTCACTACGCGGGGTAAAGAAAGAGGATTCTGACGCATGACCACCACGGCAAGGGCTCAGGGAGCCACCGTCTGGCTCACCGGGTTGCCGAGTGCGGGTAAGACGACGATCGCCCGGCATCTCGGTGAGCGACTGAAGGCCGAGGGACATCGCGTAGAAGTCCTCGACGGCGACGAGATACGGCGTTTTCTCTCCGCCGGCCTGGGCTTCTCCCGCGAGGACCGCAACACGAACGTGCAACGCATCGGCCTGGTCTCCGAGGTCCTCGCCCGCAACGGCGTGCTCTCGGTCGTCCCGGTGATCGCGCCGTACGCCGACAGCCGCGAGGCCGTGCGCAAGCGGCACGACGCGAGCGACACCCCGTACATCGAGGTGCATGTCGCCACCCCGGTCGAGGTGTGCAGCGAGCGGGACGTGAAGGGCCTGTACGCCAAGCAGGCCGCGGGCGAGCTGACCGGGCTGACCGGCGTCGACGACCCGTACGAG
>NZ_WJBG01000219.1 GCF_009709555.1 Streptomyces blattellae
GCCTAATGGGAGCTGCCGGGTCGGAGAGACTCGGTGCCGTAGCCGCCAGCAGGTGAGCACTTATGTCGCCGGAACCACTGTGAGTTCTGTGGTCAGACCGTGCCCCTGCTGGTTGGCCGGAAGGCCATGACCGCTGATGGGGTGGCGTGCCCGCCGAGCTGAGCGTGAGCACTGGATCCATTAGGCCGCGTGCCGTGTCTTCCGCGGGCTGCATGACCGGGAAGTACCTGACCTGGAGGATGAGTTGCTGCTGATCGGCGACGACTGGGCCGAGGACCACCACGATGTCGAAGTCCAGGACACCACCGGCCGCCGCCTCGCGACCGCAAGGTTGCCCGAGGGCGCGGACGGTATCACCAAGCTCCACGAGCTTGTGGCGAAGCATGCGGGTGAGGACCTCGTCCCCTGCGACGTGATCGTCGGGATCGAGACGGACCGCGGCACCTGGGTGCAGGCCCTGCTTGCGGCCGGCTACCGGGTCTACGCGATCAACCCTCGGCAGGTCGCCCGGTTCAAGGAGCGGTACAGCACCTCCGGCGCCAAGAGCGACAGAGGCGACGCCCACGCGCTGGCCGACATGGTCCGCATCGACCGCGACCAGCTGCGGCCCATCGCCGGCGACAGCGACCAGGCCCAGGCCGTCAAGGTCGTCGCCCGCGCCCACCAGACCCTGATCTGGGAACGCACCCGCACCTTCCAACGACTGCGCAACACGCTGCGCGAGTACTTCCCCGCAGCCCTGAACGCCTACGCGAGCCTGGAGCTGACCAGCACCGACGCGCTGGAACTGCTCATCAAGGCGCCCACCCCCCAGGCGGCGGCCAGGCTCACCCGCATCCAGATCACCGCCATCTTGGCCCGCGCCCGACGCCACAACCGGGACCAGAAGGCCGGGGCCATCCAGGCCGCCTTGCGCGAGAAGCACCTGGAACTGCCCGAGCCGGTGGCCGCCGCCTACGGGGCCACCACGACCGCCCATGCTCGTCTCCTGATCGCCCTCAACGAACAGATAGCCGCGATGGAAGAGCAGGTGAAGGCGCATTTTCTCGCGCACCCGGACGCTGAGATCTACCTCTCCATGCCCGGCATCGGAGAGATCACCGGCGCCCGGGTGCTCGCCGAGTTCGGGGACGATCCCACCCGTTACAGCTCCGCCAAGGCCCGCAAGAACTACGCCGGAACCAGCCCCGTTACCCGGGCCTCCGGCAAGAGCCACACCGTCCAGGCCCGCTACGTGCGCAACAACCGGCTCGCCGACGCGCTTCAGCGCCAGGCGTTCTCCGCCCTGCGGGCCTCACCCGGCGCCCGCCGGTACTACGACAAGCAGCGAGCCCGCGAGGCCGGCTACAACTCTGCCCTCCGCCAGGTCGGCAACAGGCTCGTCGGCATCCTCCACGGATGCCTCAAGACCCGCACCCTCTACGACGAAGCAACCGCCTGGTCGCACCACGCACAACCCCATACCGCTTGACACCAAACGACATGGGGTGTCTGACCGGTGGGAGCGTGCCGGACCCACCAGCCGGGCAGCGGCTGTCCGTTGGGCCCGGCCACTGGTTCGGTGAGCCGGACGAGGTATTCCAGGACGGCCTTCGTCTCGGCGCCGTCCGAGCGGCGGTGCAGCAGGAGGGCACCGAGCCCGGTCAGGCCCCGGAACAGGTCGTACTCGGCGAAGTCGGCGTAGTCGCCTTGGTCGATGCGTGTGTGAGCGGCGGTCAGACGGCGGCGGGTGTGCGCGGCGACGACCTTGTCGAGGGTGTGCAGTGCTCCGGCGTACCGGTCGCTGTCGGCTGCGGCCAGGTGCAGTACGTACGCCATCGCGGGGGCGCCGAGGAACAGGCTTGCTTCGTCTCCGTCGATCAGGGGGCGGACGGCGGCGAGCTGTCGGTGTACGGCCTGCCAGGGGACGAGGCCGCGCTGGGCTCGTTCGATGTGGAGCAGGGCGGTGCCGAGGGTGCCGTGGGCGAGGGACTGGCTGGTGGCGAGGTCGGAGCCGGGAACGGGTGGAGCGGTGGTCACCGGGTGGCTCCTTCGACGCGGGCGGTCCAGGACAGGGCGGCGGCGCGAGCGAGACGGCGACAGGTGGCTTCGCCGTCGGGGTCGATGCCGGCGGCGCGGTTGTGGTGCATGTGCAGCAGGGACGGCAGTACGGCGGCCGGGTCGGCGCCGGCCGTTTCGAGGGCTTGGCGGTATGTGGCCAGGACGCGCCGACGCAGGGCCCAGGCCGTGGCGACGGTGTCACCGCCCGGCAGGGAGCGCAGGAAGGCGTGGCCGGGGCCGGTAAGTCGGATGGCCGTGGCGACTACGTCGCGGGAGGCGGCGTCGCCGTCGTTCTTCAGGAGGTTCGTCGTTAGCCAGTTCCGGCCCTCCGTCGGGGAGCCCAGGAAAGCCTCGGCGGTGTCCACGAAACTGGCGGCGGTCACGGCGGGCCGGAGGTCATCGGGGAGAGAGAGGGCTATCTGCGCGAGGGCGGCGGTGGAGTCGGCGGCGAATGCCTGTTCAGCAGCTTGCAGGATGAGGCCGGTGCCGTAGCGGCCGGTCTCCGGTTCGTCGGTGTCCCACTGCACGCGTTGGATCAGGCCCTCGGAGCGCAGCTCGGCTGCCCATGTGGCGACGTACTGTGCGGCGTCGCCGAAGGCGTGCGGGTTCGGCAGGCGGAGCCTCAGGCGCACGTGGTCGTCGGGGTCCGCGTAGCGGGTGAACCACCAGTGCGGTGCCTCGGTTCCCAGGTCGGCCAGCAGCCGCGGGAGATGGGTGGTCAACACCTCCGCCGCGCGGCCGGTGTTGCCGTACAGCTTCAGGTACGCCCACTCGTCGGCACCGGGCAGCCGGCCAGAGTCTGGGCGCACCATGGCCGCGGTCCGGTACACGGGTGCGGCAACAGGCTGTTGGTCGGCGGCGAAGGGCACGGTGATCTCGTGCGCGTGTCCCAGCCACCCGAACGCGCTCTGCGGGGGCGCCTCGTGCAGCACCAGGGCCCCCTTCCGGTCCAGTTCGGTCCGAAGGAGCTGGACGTGTGCGGGGATGTCGAGGTCCAGGCGCAGCCGCTGGTCGTCGTTGCCGACATACACGGTGTTCGGGACGCCGTAGCGGATGCGCCAGTCAGTGAAGCGGAAGGCCCAGTCACCGCCGTCGCCGAGGTCGCGGGCGCCGAGTCGCCAGCAGGCGGCGGAGAGGATGGTGCGGCCGACGCGCACTTCGGGCAGGAAGGGCAGCCGTGCCGCCACGCCCCAGGCGAAGGGGAGGAGGATCGCGGCGTGCGAGCGGTGCAGTTCGCACACGAAGCGGACCAGCGGGTGCGTGGCGTTGGTGAGTTCCACGGCGTTCATGACGGACGGCTCGATCGGCCGCCCCGTGGACAGCGACACCAGGTACAGGCGTCGTGAGTCGGCGACGACGCCCAGGTCGCCCAGGTCGAGGGTGGTCCCTGGACTGTGCTCGCCGACGGACAACACGTCGGGCACCACGGCCGGAGCGCGTGCCACGTTGTACGTGGCCAGCCGCAGCGGCGGGCTGGAGACCTGGCAGCGGATGGCGCCGGCGGTGAGCGTCGGGAGGCCGGCGTATGCGGCGGTCATGCGCTCCTGGTCGGGGGGTTCCAGCATGGTCAGGAAGCGGCCGGTGGTGGTGCCCGCTGCCAGGGACAGCCCGGCCGTGGTCAGGGTGAACCGGCCGCGCTCCAGGTCGTTCCGGGAGGGAGACAGCACGGTGAAGCACAGTTCGACGTGCGCGGGAACCTGGTCCGGCTCGCCGAGGGACAGCGCCTGGACGTCCTCCTCGCTGAGGACGATTTCGCGCTGGTCGTTGAGGGCCGCGTACTGGGCGAGGGTAAGAAGGTGTTCGTCGCGGCGGCTCGTGGCCAGCACCGGACGCTTCAGGACCGTACCGCGGTAGCCGACGGGGAACCCGAGGCCGGTGTCCGGGTCGGTGAGGTCACGCAAGGGGACGACGGCGCCCATGCTGTAGCGCTCCAGGAAGCGCGCCCGGTAGTCCTTCCAGGCCGGGGAGCCGTTCGGGTACGGCGTGATCCGGGCCATGACCTCCAGGGCGCGCTCGGCCTCACGGGTCACGATCTCCGGGAGGGCGATGTCGCAGTCGGGCCGGAGGTTGACCACCAGGCCGCGGTCCCTGACGCCGGTGAGGTCGCTCATCCTCGCCATGGCCTGTGCGCGGAGGGACCGTTGGTTCTCCGGAGGCCCGCTGTCGTGAAGGGCGAGGAGCGTGCGGATCTGCCGCAGCTTCTCGACCGTGGCGGAGGCTGTGTCGGCGGTTTCGAGCTGGTCGATCAGGTGGCCGAGTGGGTCGTCGCAGGTCATGGGGGCGTGCAGGCTGCTCAGGAGTACGCGATGGGTGACGAGGCTGCGCAGCATGTCGTCGACCACCGTGCGCGGGGTGTCGGGGTAGTCGCCGGAGAGCTTGGCCGTGAGGTCGCCGACCGTGATGGGCGTGCGGGCGAGGGCCAGCGCGGCTTCGACGGCTGGCGTGCGTCGCAGCGTCGTGTCGGTGGGGCCGACGGGGCCCGGCTGATGCCGCACCGTCACCCGGGTGCCTCGCACGACGCAGGTGGGGTTGGTGACGACGTGCAGGTTCGGCATCACGTCCGGGTCGTTTTCGAGGGTGGTGATGACGCTGTGCAGCCACTCTGCGTCGGCGTGTACGAAGGCACGGTGGGCTGTGCCCCAGCGCACTCGCGCCGTGCGGCTGATCCGCAGGGGAGCCGGACCGGCGAACAGCCCGAACGGCGTGGCACGGTGCCGCATCCGCAGGAGGTAGCGGGCCAGGGAGACCGCAGCGCGCCTGACGGTTCGCGGAGAACGGCGTTGTCCCCCGAGCATCCGGCGGACGGACTCGGCAAGGACGGGTGTGGCGACCTCGATCGCGGAGGCCACGCTCTCGTCCGCCCAGACCTGAGCGATCCACTCCTGCAAGGAGCGCACGTCGGCGGCGGTGTCGCCGTACAGGTCCGGCCAGGCAGGCAGCGGCGCCGTGAGCGAGAACGCGGACACCCTGATCACGCCTGCGTCGACGATTGCGTGGTACATGGCGGTGCCTCCTTCATCGACATGAGGGTGCTGTGGCCGGGGCCGGGCCGGTACGGAACACGGCCCGGCCCCGGCGAGGCGGTCAGCCGCCGATGCAGGTGCTGTTGGAGCAGGCGGACTGGCAGGTGGAGCCGCAGTTGTCGCTGGTGTCGTTCAGCAGCGAGCCGAGGACCGGGAGGGAGGCCACGGTCTCGATACGGAGGTCGAAGTCCGAGTCTGTGTCGGCTCCGAAGTCCGTGGCGGCCTTCAGGGGCGTGCCGGTGTTGTGCGGTGCCATCGCGTTCTCCTCATCTGGGATGTGGGTGAAGGATCTGGGGATGTGGGTGCAGGTGCGGGACGGCCTGGTCGGGGCGCCGACAGCGTCACGGCCAGGAGATCGTGATCCGCGTGTGCGGCCGGTCGACGATGCGGCCTGCGGGAAGCCGGTCGTCCGGGGTGCCGGCCGGGTCGACCTCGATGTGCGCACGGTGTCCACGGTGCTCGGCGTCCCACGCCCGGATCTCCTCGGCGAGGTGTTCGGCGACGGCCTTGCCTTGCGGACCGTGGCCGACCGCGCCCAGCTCGAACCGGTCGGGGGCGTCGGTACGGCGGACCGTCCGGTAGGCGAAGCTGTCGCCGTCCACGAGCGTGGGCACGCCGAGCGGCGAGGCGGAGGCGACCAGACCGCGTTGCCGGGCGGACGGCTTGGCCGCCATCAGGGGGAGGTTGTCCAGGGCGGTCGTCAGCCACAGGTCCAGGTGCTCGTTGGACTCGTCGCCCGCGAGCGTCACGCCGGACCATGCCTCGGCCCGCGAGGTGTGAAGGGCGGCGCGCAGGGCCTTGGTGTCCGGTTCGGGGTGACCGTCCAGGCGCAGGGCGATCTCCTCGCCCTCGGTGTCATGGAGGACGGCCAGGCGCACGCGGTTCTCGCCGGCGCCCTGCATCGGGACGAAGCCGCACAGCTCCAGTCCGTCACTGACCAGGCGCTCGCCGTCGCGGACGAAGGCGACGGTGCGGGTCATGCCGCGCATCCGCAGCGGGACGACGAGCCGCCCGCCTTCCATGAGTTGGTGAATCCACGCGGGCGGGATGTCCGCGGCCTGGACGGTGACGATGATCCGGTCGTAGGGAGCGTGGTCCGGAGCGCCGTTCTCGCCGTCGGCGGTGACCACGGAGACGTTTCTGTGGCCGGTCGCGTTCAGGAAGGTCTTGGCGCGCTGGGTGACATCGGAGTCGATGTCCAGTGTGACGACGTGGCCGTGATCCCCGACCAGTTCGGAGAGGTAGGCCGCGTTCACGCCACCGGAACCGATCTCCAGGACGCGCATCCCGGGCCGGATGTCGGCCTGCTCGATCTGCATGGCCTGGATGCGCGCGGCGGACACCGAGCTGATGTCCACGCCGGTCGCGTCGGTCTTCGTCACGGCGGCGTACTCGGCGTCGTACGCCCTGGCCATGTCCGCTTCGGGGGTGGCCAGATGGCGGGGGACCGAGCGGAAGGCGGCCACCACGCGGGGGCTGCGGGCCGCGCCCAACTCGATCAGCCGCTCCACCATGGCGTCGCGCAACTGCTGCTCGTACGTGGAGGTGTTGGCGGCGCTGTTCTCGGTCGTCATGCCGGGGACGTTATCCACGGGTGTTCTCCTTCTCGGCGGTGCGCGCCGAGGGGGTTGAGGACGGGTGTTGCAGGGGTGTGAAGGTGAAGCACGGGTGCAGGGCTGGGTGTTCGGTGTCTGGTGGCCGAGGTCGGCCGGTCACCGTCCCTCCCCGGACAGGACGAGACTGCACCAGGCGAAAGAGCCGTCCTCGCCGAAGCCCCATGTGCCGCCCATCTCGGTGACGAGGGCCTCCACCAGAAGCAGACCGCGCCCGTTCTCGGACTCGGGGCGGACGCACCGGGGCTCGGGGACGGTCGACGGCGTCCTGTCGTGGACTTCAAGGCGGAGTTCATCCCGCGCCGTCATCCAGCACCGCAGACGGATCGACCCGTGGCGGCCGTGCTGCACCGCGTTGGTGCACAGCTCCGACACCACGATCAGTAAGGCGTCGACCTGGTCCGCCGACATCCGGCAGTGGCACCGGATCCATGCCTTCGTCACCCGCCGGGCGACTGCGACACTCGACGGTTCGGAGCGGACAGCCATGCCGAACGCCGGCGGAACGGCAGCGGCAGGCGGAGCCTCCACGAGCAGGCACGACGGCGCCGCTGACAAGCTGGTCGATCCGGCATCTCTGGAGGGCATGGAGGAACTCCCTGGTCCACGACTGTGCACGCCCGGGCACTCTCAGCGAGGGCTGGTACGAGCGTGGCAACCGCGCGCGGACGGCTCCACCCCCAAGGCGTCCTCGGGTTTCGAGGCGAAACCGGCGTCAACGGAGACGTGGACGGGACTGCGGAAGCCATCCGCCCGGTGCTGGACCTTCCGGCCACCCACCGGAACAACGGCATCGTCGTCTCCGCGCTCCGTGTCCGCCACGCGCTGATGAGCACCCCGGCGCACACCGCCGTCGTCGCCCGCGACCTCCGTGCGGAGATCGAAGCCTTCCCGGCGAGCCGCCCCGCCCTGCCCCGCGGGTAAGGTCCCTGGCATGTATCCGGTCACGCGTTCCGGCCCACGCATCGGCCTCCGCGAACTCACCATGGAGGACGTCGACGCGGTGCTCGCCGTCTACGGCAGCCCCGAGGCCACCGAGCACCTGTCGTTCGAGCCGCGCACCCGTGACCAGGTCGCCCAGATCGTGGCCCGGTCCATCGCGTCGGCCACCGAAGAACCCCGCACCGAGTACGCCCTCGCCGCCATCGAGCGGGACACCGGGCGACTGGTCGGGTTCGGGCGGATCGCCATGGACCCGCACCAGCAGCGCGCGGCCACCTTCGGCTTCGCGCTGCGCCCCGACGCCTGGGGCGTCGGCTACGGGCTCGAGACCGTGCGTCTCCTGCTCGGCCTCGGCTTCGACGACCTGGGCCTGCACCGCGTCTGGGGAGCGCGTTCCCCGCTCAACGAGGCATCGGCGAAGACCATGACGGCCGCGGGCATGGTCGAAGAGGGCACCATCCGTGAACACATCCTGAAGGCCGGCAAGTGGCGCGACTCGGTCGTGCACGCGATGCTCGACCGCGAATGGCGGCCGACCACGCCGGAGTAACGGCACGGCCCACCACACGTTCGGAGAGGACGAGGACGGCGGCAAACGCTTGCGGCGCGTGGTGTGGTCGGGCTGTTGGACGGCGGTCGGGGCAGGGGTGGGCTTGGTGGTGACGGTCGTCGCTCGGCGGGTGCGGGCGGTGACTGCGCGGGTACGGCAGGCCGAGGAGGCCCAGCAGGCGGTGGAAGGGCTGGTAGGACATCTCGCGGAGCCCGGCAGCGACATTCGGGTGGCCTGCCACTCGTAGCTGGTTGATCGCGAAGCTACGGAGGGTGGCCATGTTGTCGGGGCCGTGGCCGGTGCGGATCTTGGAGGCGTCCTCGGTGAATGTGGTGTCACGGACGAAGTGCAGCCGGTCCTCGATCACCCACTGCGAGCGGGCCAGTTGCCCGAGCCGCTGGGGAGATGCCTGGCGGGCGTTGAGGTCGGTGAGTGCGTAGACGGTCTGCCGTGTCACCTTTCCCGAGCGCAGGTCGGTGCGGTGGCGCAGGATCTTCGCAGCCTGCACCGCCCGAGGTCGGTGACGGTCAGCGCCCTGGTTGTCCGTGTCTCCTTGCGGCCGTGCCCCGTTTCGCGGTCGTAGCGCCGCGCGGTGGCCTGCGTCCAGGGCAGCGACCTCAACTGCCGGAACATTCCGGGCTGGTTGGCCTTGATCAGCAGCAGGTAGTGGGCCTCTTGTCCTCCACGAGAAACCGGCGTGCTCGCGCTGGGTGTGCAGGGCGTCGGCAGTCACGGTCACGCCGGCCAGGTCGTACGGCTCCAGCAGGGCGGCGAACGGCCCGCACGTGTGCCGTGCCTGCGACGGGGTGATCACTGACGGCGCGGTGTTCCTCTGGCACGAACAGGGCATGTCCGGCTCTGGCTGGGACGTCTATGCCCACCCCGAGCACGTGGACGACGTCGACATGATCGACGACCCGTCTGCGGATCGCGACCCGCAGACGGGCCGCAGGATCCTGACTCCCAAGACCACAGCGCCCGGCCGGTCTTGCCCCTGGCCGGGCGCTGTCGCGTAATCATGGCTGCGCTGCGGATTTCGTGGGCCCCGTGACGTGCCGGCCTGCAGCCGGTGCACCGCCCTTCCCGCGGAGCGCCGTCTCAGCGGTGGTGCGGCGAGGTCAGGTAGTGCTGCCTGAGGAGTTCCCTGCCGTAGTCGTTGCCGTTGGGGGTGCGGATGATGGAGTGGACGTGGAGCTGGGTCGCGCCGCTGCCCTGGGTGGCGCCGTACGCGCCCGCCAGCGGGCCCGGTCCCTGGCAGTCCACCTCGACCCATACGACCGGGCTGTGCACGCGGACGTAGAAGGCGTCGTCGTCGCCGGTGCCGCCCGCCCAGGTGACATAGGTGTCGGCGAGGTGCTTCCTGACCTCCGCCATCCGCACCTTCGCGGCGTCGGCCTTCGCCCGGCCCACGAAGGCCTCGACGATGCCGAGCAGCCTCTTCTTCTGGGCGCCGGTCAGCGCGTTGCCGCGGAGGCCGGTGTACTCCTGGACGGCGTTGTCGGAGAAGGCGCCCGCCTTCATCGACTCGTTCGACTTGGTCGATGACTCGATCGCGACCTTCTGCTGCGCCTCGGTGAGGGAGTTGATGAAGGCGAGGGAGGCGACGACCTCCTCCTGGCAGACCGCGACCTCCTCGCCGTCGATCTCCATCTTCGTCGGCTCCGAACCCCAGAAGCAGGGGCTCATCACGACCTGGTCGCCGAGCACGAAGTAGTTGACGACCAGGTGGTGGCCGTCGAACTGGAAGCCCCACGGCTCGGTGGCCGACGGCGTGCCCATCACCGTCCAGTAGTAGGCGTCCTCGTTGAAGGCGTCGGTGTTGCCGATCGCCTCGCCCGCCGCCTGGTTGATCCTGCGGATCTTCTCCGTGGTCTCAAGGCCGTCGGCGCTCAGCGCGGACTTCAGCAGGGCCGTGCCCAGGGCCTTCTGGTCGTCCGTCAGGTCGGCGAGGGAGACGCCCTGACGTTCGTAGGAGTCGATGTTGCTCCACAGCCGCCACTCGGTGGAGTGGACGGTGAACTGCGTCGAGGTCTTCTGGTCGTCGGTGAGACCGGCCAGGAAGGCGTTCGCGGCGGCGATCACGGGGGCGGTGGCGACGCCGGTGGAGTGGATCGTGAACAGGTCGTCGATCCGCTTGCCGTCGGTGGTCAGGCCGAAGAAGTCCTCGGTGATCGTCATGTTGCCGGGGCCGCCGGTGCCGCCGCCGGGCGCTCCGCTGGGGGCGCCGCTCGGGGCGGCGGACGCCGAGGCGTCGGCCGTGGCCGTGGTGTCGTCGTCGGCGAGCGCGGCCCAGGCACCGGCGCCGCCCATGGTCGCGACCGCGGTGGCGCCGGACGCGAAGAAGACCTTCCGCATGAAGTTGCGGCGGTTCGCGTGGGCGTGCCGGCCCGTCGTCGGCTGCGGCTCCTGCGACGCGGTGTCGAGCTCGGTCATCGTCGCCGGCTCCCTTCGTCCTCGGGGACGGCCCCGGTGGCCGCCCGCATGCCGACAACCCTGGGGGAGCCACCTGAGGCGTACCTGAAATGGCGGCGGCAGGAGGGTGGAAACGGCGCCCTGGGCGTCGTACAAAAGGCCTCTGAGCTGCGTTTCTGTGGAGTCGCTTAGCGTTGTGCGGGCGCGGCGGCCGGCGTGGGCAGCGCGACCGTGAATTCCGTACGGCCCGGCTCGCTGCGTACGTCGATCCGGCCGCCGTGCGCCTCGGTGATCGCCGCGACGATGGCCAGGCCGAGGCCCGCACCGCCGTCCGTGTCCTTGCCGCGGGAGCGGGAGGCGTCGGCGCGGGTGAAGCGTTCGAAGACCGTCGGGAGGAGGGCGGGCGGGATGCCGGGGCCGTCGTCGCGCACGCGGATGACGCGGTGGGTGTCGGTGGTCTCCAGCACGACGGTGACCGTCGTGCCGACGGGTGTGTGCACCCGCGCGTTGGCCAACAGGTTGGCCAGCACCTGCTGGATCCGGGCCGGATCGACGACGACCGTGGCGTCGGACGGCTCCACCCGCAGCGCCAGCCGCCAGTCATGGCCCCCGCCCGCCGCCCGTGCGTCCCACACGGCCTCCGCGACCAGCGGCGCCAGGTTCACCTCCACCGCCTGCAGCGGCCGTCCCTCGTCGAGCCGGGCGAGCAGCAGCAGATCCTCCACCAGCCCCGTCATCCGCGCCGACTGCGCGGACACCCGCCGCCAGGCGAGCGCGGGCTCGATCTCCCGCGCGCTCCCGCCGTCCATGGTCATCAGCTCGGCATAGCCCGCGATCGACGCGAGCGGCGTACGGAGTTCATGGCTGGCGTCCGCCAGGAAGCGCCGCATGCGTTCCTCGCTGCGCCGGCGCTGCGCGAGCGAGGACTCCACGTGCTCGATCAGCCGGTTGAGTGCCGCACCGACCTGGCCCGGCTCGGTGCCGGGGTCGGTGTCGGCGGCGGGGACCCGGGTCAGCGCGGACACCTCGCCGCGGTCCAGCGGCGCCCGGGAGACCTCGGCCGCGGTGGCGGCGACCCGGCCCAGCGGCCGCAGCCGGCGTCGTATGACCACCGCCGAGACACCGCCCGCGACCACCAGGCTGACGACGGCGATGACCGCCTCGACCGCCACGAGACGGTTGATCATCCGGTCCACCTGGTGCGTGGGGAGCCCGGCGAGCACCGGGGTCCCGGCGCCGCCGATCGCGGTCACGCGGTAGGTGCCGAGGCCGGGGATGGTGCGGGTGTGCAGGGAGCCGTCCGCGGTGATGCCGTCGAGGGCGGCGATCTGCGCGGCGGTGAGGGCCTGCGGCCGGCCGCTCTCGGTCACCACCTGCGCGGCGACGATCTCCCCGTCGGTGAAGCGGGCGGCGACCGTGCCGGCGGCCTGTCCGCGTTCGTTGAGGAAGCCCAGGTCGGTGGCGTCGCCCGTGCGGCGCTGCAGGCCGCCCTGGCCGCGCTCGGCGGCGTAGCTGACGCGCTGGTCCAAGTCGCCCAGCAGATAGGCGCGTTGGACGAAGACCGTGGCAAGCGCCATCACCGTGCAGACCACGGCCAGGGTGACGGAGATGAACAGCACCAGCCGGGTCCGCAGGGTGCGGCTGCGTCTCATGGTCCGCAGGGTGGGCCTGCGTCTCATGGCCTCTCGTCCGCCGCCCTGATCGAGTAGCCCGCCCCGCGCACCGTGTGGATCATCGGTGCCCGGCCTTTGTCGAGCTTGGAGCGCAGACTGTAGATGTAGACCTCGACCAGGTTGCCCTCGCCGTCGAACGAGCTGTTCCAGACGTGATCGAGGATCTGCGCCTTGCTGAGCACCTGGCGCGGATGCGTCAGCAGGAAGCGCAGCAGGTCGAACTCCTTGGCGGTGAGCGGGACCGGCGTCCCGTCGCGCTGCACCTCACGGGACTTCTCCACCAGCACCAGATCGCCGAGCACATGGACGGGACCGGTGTCGCACTCCTCCTCGGCGCCGGAGCGGCGCAGCAGTCCGCGCAGCCGCAGCATGACCTCCTCCAGCGAGAAGGGCTTGGTCACATAGTCGTCGGCGCCCGCCGACAGCCCGTCGAGCCGGTGCTCAAGTGCGTCCCGGGCGGTGAGCATCAGCACCGGCAGCCTGCCGTTCTCGCTCCGCAGCCTGCGCAGCACCCGAAGGCCGTCCATGTCGGGCAGCATCCAGTCGAGCACCACGGCGTGCGGCGCGCAGCCCCGCGCGATCCGCAGCGCGCTCTCCCCGTCCCGGGCGAGGAAGGGCCGCCAGCCCGCCTTGGCGACCGCGACGGACAGCAGTTCGGTGAGCTCGGGCTCGTCATCGACGATCAGGACACGCGGAGTGCCGTCGTGGAGCGCGGGAGGGACAGCCGACATGGCCCGACCTTCCCGCATGCTCCTGTGCGGCGGCTGTGTGAGACCTGGGGCCGGGCCATGGCTCGCAAGCCGCCAGGTCGTCCGCCGTGGACAGGCCGATGCCCGGCGAGCGACGTACTTCCCGTGGAGGAGTCGGGGATGGCACCGCAGTACCACTCCCGCGGTCGTATTCACCACCGCGGGCCCAAGGAGTGACGCCGAGGCGTTCATAGCGTGGTCACAACGTTCCCCATACCCGTCTCCGGGAGTTTCTCCGTGGCCACCTTCCTCTACCGGCTGGGCCGGTTCTCGTTCCGGCGACGAAGGCTAGTCCTCATGCTGTGGATAGCCGTGATCGCGGCTGTCGGCATCGGCGCCAGCAGTGTGTCGAGCAGCACGTCGGACTCCTTCACCATCCCCGGTACCCAGTCGCAGGAAGCGATTGACCTGCTGGGGAAGGAATTCCCGCAGGCGTCGGCGGACGGCGCCACGGCGCGCGTGGTGTTCGAGGCGCCGAACGGGCAGAGCCTGACGTCCGGCGCCAACAAGACCGAGATCGAGTCGCTGGTCGACGACCTCGGGAAGTCCGCGCAGGTGTCGAGCGTCGACGACCCGTACACCAGCAACGCGGTGAGCGAGGACGGCACGGTCGCCTATGCGGAGGTGACGTACAAGGTCGCCGAGGAAGACATCAGCGACCAGGCCCGTGAGGACCTCGACGAGATCGCCGCCAAGGGCGAGCGCGCCGGTCTCGCGGTCAGCATGGGCGGCACGGCCGTCGAGCCCGAGATGGGCTCCAGCGCGACCGAGCTGATCGGTATCGCGGTCGCCGCCGTCGTCCTGGTCATCACCTTCGGCTCGATGGTCGCGGCCGGGCTGCCGCTGCTGACCGGGCTGTTCGGCGTCGCCGCCGCAGTCATGGGGATCACCATCGCGAGCTCGTTCATCGACCTGAGCTCCAACACCACCACGCTGGCGCTGATGCTGGGACTTGCGGTCGCCATCGACTACGCCCTGTTCATCGTCTCCCGGTACCGAGGGGAGCTACGCAATGGGCACGAGCCGGAAGAAGCCGTCGGGCGGGCGCTCGGTACGGCCGGTTCGGCGGTGGTGTTCGCCGGGCTGACCGTGGTCATCGCGCTGACCGGGCTGAGCGTCGTCGGCATCAAGGTCCTGACCGACATCGGTCTCGGCGCCGCCTTCGCGGTCGTCATCGCCGTGGTCATCGCGCTGACCCTGCTGCCCGCGGTTCTCGGCTTCGCCGGCCTCCGCATCACGAAGGGGAAGCTCAAGTCGAGCCGGATGCGGGCGATCGAGAGCGGCGAGCGCGACGCGATGGGTGTGCGCTGGGCGAAGTTCGTGCTGCGCAACCCGCTCAAGATCGGCGGCGCCGCGATCGCCGGTCTGCTGCTGCTCGCCATCCCGGCCCTGTCGCTCCAGCTGGGCATGCCCGGCGACGAGTCGGCCGCCCCCGACAGCACCCAGCGCATCGCCTACGACACCGTCACCAAGGGCTTCGGCGCCGGCTACAACGGCCCCCTGACGGTCGTCGTCGACGCCCGCGACAGCGACGACCCCAAGGCCGCCGCCGATGAGGCGGTCAGCTACCTCGACGGCCTGCCCGACGTCGCCTCGGTGAGCCCCGCGGTCTTCAACGAGTCCGACAATGTCGCACTGATCAGCGCCGTCCCCGGCCACTCCCCCGCCAGTGAGGAGACGGTCGACCTCGTCTCCGAGATCCGCGACCAGAGCGCGGCCCTCCAGAACGACTCCGGCGCCGAGCTGCTGGTCACCGGCACCACCGCCATCAACATCGACATCTCCGACAAGCTCGGCGACGCCCTGATCCCGTACCTGAGCGTGGTCATCGGCCTGGCGTTCATCCTGCTGATGCTGGTGTTCCGCTCGATCCTCGTCCCGATCAAGGCTGCCCTGGGCTTCCTGCTCAGCGTCCTCGCGACCCTGGGTGTCGTCGTCGCGGTCTTCCAGTGGGGCTGGCTCGCGGACGTCTTCGGTGTCGAGGAGACCAGTCCGATCGTGAGCATCCTGCCGACCTTCATGGTCGGCGTGGTGTTCGGGCTCGCGATGGACTACCAGGTCTTCCTGGTGACCCGGATGCGGGAGGAGTACGTCCACGGAGCCGAGCCCAAGGAAGCGGTCGTGGCCGGCTTCCGGCACGGCGCCCGGGTGGTCACGGCCGCCGCGATCATCATGATCTCCGTGTTCGCCGGGTTCATCTTCAGCCACGAGGCGGTGATCAAGTCGATGGGCCTGGGTCTCGCCTCCGCCATCTTCTTCGACGCCTTCGTGGTCCGGATGACCATCGTCCCGGCCGTGATGGCCCTGCTGGGCCGCAGCGCCTGGTGGCTGCCCGGGTGGCTGAACCGCGTCCTGCCCAACGTGGACGTGGAGGGCGAGAAGCTGCGGCACATGCTCGACGAGGCCCCGCAGGGCGATCGGTCCCCCGAGCCCGTGCCGCTCGGCAAGCGCTGAGAGCGGTAGCCCGTGTCCCTCGGCAAGCGCTGAGCGGGTGGCCCGCGCCCTTCAGCAGGGGCTGAGACGCCCTTCAGCAGGGACGAGACGCCCTTCAGCAGGGACTGAGAGCAGTCGGCCGTACGATCCGG
The DNA here is from genome assembly GCF_009709555.1 of Streptomyces blattellae. Taxonomy (GTDB): domain Bacteria; phylum Actinomycetota; class Actinomycetes; order Streptomycetales; family Streptomycetaceae; genus Streptomyces; species Streptomyces blattellae. The sequence goes on from NZ_WJBG01000219.1 coordinate 15,588, forward strand.
AGCAGGCGTACGGCCGACCCCAGCCGTGACCACCCGCCCCCGCCCGCCGGTCCCCTCCCCCCGGGGACCGGCGGGCGGCCCCCGTACCGAGAGGGTGTACGACGTGACAGCACCGACCGCCACCGGGCTGCCGGTGGCCTCCGTCCCGCCCGAGACCCTGCTGAGCGAGACCAGCCGGCGCGAGGACGTCGCGGTCATGGAGTGGCTCACCAGGCTCACCGCGGCGGACCAGCACCATCCGTCGTTCCGCCGCTGGGCCGTGCCGCTGGTCTGCGCGCTTCTCGGCGTCCCGGCACTGAAGGACGCGGCGGAGGGCAGGGGGCCCGGCATACCGACCGTGGCGGCGCTGCTGGTCGCCTTCAGTGTCCCGCTGCTGTGGCGGCAGCAGCGGCCGATCCTGGTCTTCGCCATCACCTCGACCGTCTCCGCGATGAGTCTCGGTCTGGAGGCCGACACGGCGTCCGATGTCGCCCGGGTGGTGGCGCTGCTCAACGTGGGCCGCCAGGTCAGACCCTTCCCGCTGGCGGTCTGCACAGCGATCGCCGTCATGCAGACCTCGGTGTCGGTCGCCGTCACCGGCGGCGACGACGGGCCGATCCCCACCTACCTGCGGACTCCGCTGGTGGCGATCATCCAGTCGGCCCTCGTGGCGGCGGTCGCCGCGGCGGGCCTGGTCGGCCGGGTGGTGAACGCGTACGTCAAGGCCCTGCACGAACGCGCCGTCCGCATGGAGGTGGAGCGGGACCAGCGCGTCCGCCTCGCCGCCGCCGCCGAACGCGCCCGCGTGGCCCGCGAGATGCACGACATCCTCGGCCACACCCTCGCCGTCATCGTCGGACTCGCCAACGGGGCCGCCGGACTGACCGAGGCCAAACCCAGACGCGGTGCCGAGACCCTGCGCATCATCGCCGACAGCGGTCGCGGCGCCCTGGCCGAACTGCGCCGCCTCCTCGCCGTCATCGGCGACGACGAGAAGGCCACCGCCGAGGGCACACTCCTCGCCCCCCAGCCGGGCCTGAGCGACCTCACCCCCCTGCTGGAACGCGTCCGCGCCGCCGGCCCCGCCGTGGCCCTGCACTCCGAGGGCCACCGCACCGATCTGCCGCCCAGCCTCCAGCTCGCCGTCTACCGCGTCGTCCAGGAGGCCCTCACCAACACCCTCAAGCACGCGGCGGCCGACACGACCGTCCAGGTCGTGATCACCGCCGACGACACCGCCGTGGACGTCACCGTCGAGGACACCGGGCCATCGCTGCACGTGCGCATGAGTGACGAGGGCCGAGGCCTGGTCGGCATGCGCGAACGCGCCGCGCTGTACGGCGGTAGCGTCACTGCCGGGCCCAACCACCGCGGCGGCTGGACGGTCCACGCCCGCTTCGAGATCGCGACCACCCCGGCATCCACCTCCACGGAGAAGCTTGCCCTATGACCACCGTCATCATCGTCGACGACCAGGCCCTCCAGCGGCTCGGCTTCAGCATGCTCCTGGAGCAGCATGCCGATCTGAGTGTGGTCGGCGAGGCGGCCCACGGTGCCGAGGGGGTCCGGATGGCCGCCGAACTCCGCCCCGACGTCGTGCTGATGGACATCCGGATGCCCGGGATGGACGGCATCGAGGCCACCCGCCGTATCGTCCAGTCCGGCGGCCGTTCCCGGGTCCTCGTCCTGACCACGTTCGACCTGGACGAGTACGCGTACTCGGCGCTGCGCGCCGGCGCCAGCGGCTTCCTCCTGAAGGACGCCCTGCCCGAAGAGCTGATCGCGGGCATCCGGGCGGTGGCGGCCGGAGACGCCGTCATCGCGCCCGGCCTGACCCGCAAGCTCATCGACGCCTTCACCGACCGGATGCCGGGCCAGACCCCCGAACAGGAACGCCGGCTCACCGCCCTCACCGAACGCGAACGGGAGGTCCTCACCGCGATGGCCACCGGCTGGAGCAACAACGAGATCGCCGAACGCTTCTCGCTCGCCGAGTCCACGGTCAAGTCCCATGTGAGCCGGGTGCTGGCGAAGATCGGGGCGCGGGACCGGGTGCAGGCGGTGATCTTCGCCTACGACACGGGGCTGGTGCGGCCCGCGTGAGCATGGCCGCACCGGAGGGTGGCGGCGTCGCGTTCCGCCCCTGACCCGGCGGCTGCGGCAACCGGGGGGACCGGAGCGGGACGGCCTGACCGTGCGGACGTACCGCTCGGGGCGCCGCCCCGCGTCGGGTACGGGACCAGCGACCCCGGCCGCAGTCCGGCCCCGCCCTTCGCGTAGCCCCGGCGCGCATACGACGCCGAGCCGTAGCCGGCCGCCCCCACGTCAGGCGCAGAGTTCCCCGTCGATCAGTTCGTTCTGCGCGTGCTCGGTGGACAGGTCGGCCGCTCCGTCTCCGGTGGTCGCCAGGACGACGACCCGGCGGCCGTCGGCGCTGACGCCGTTGCGGGTGGTGTAGCCGGGCAGGTCGCCGCCGTGGCTGTAATACGACCCGCCGCAGGAGAGCGGGATCTCCATCAGGCCGAGGCCGTAGCTCGCGCCGGGCCACACGTCGTCCAGGTCCGGGGTCCGTACGGTCGTCTTCATCTCGGTCAGCTCGGCCGGGCGGAGCAGACGGCCGCCCAGGAGCGCCTGGTAGAAGCGGGTCAGATCGGCCGTCGTACTGATCATGGCGCCTGCCGCGCCGCCCAGGGAGGGGTTGATCTCGGTGACGTCGATGGTCGCGCCGGAACCCTCGAAGTCGGAGTAGCCGTGCAGATGGCGGCCGGGGATGTGGGTCTGGGTGGTCGGGGCGGAGGTGTCGCGCAGGCGCAGCGGCTCGATGACGCGGCGGGTGACCTCCTGCTGCCAGCTGTGCCCGGTGGCCTTCTCGATGATCATTCCGGCCACGATGTAACCCGTGTTCGAGTACGACCACTTGGTGCCGGGCGCGAAGTCCGGCTGGTGCTTCATCGCGATCGCGACCAGCTCCTCGTCGGTCCAGGTCCGGTACCGGTCGGCCTGGAAGCCGTCCACACTGGCGAGCACGGGGAAGTCCGCCGTGTAGTCGAACAGTCCGCTGGTGTGCTGGAGCAGCTGCCGTACGGTGATCCTGCTGCCGTCGTTGCCGTTGCCGGAGACCAGGCCCGGCAGCCAGTCCTCGACGGTGTCGTCCAGCGACAGCCGCCCCTCGTCCGCCAGTTGCAGCACCACCGTGGCGACGAACGTCTTGCTGGCGCTGGCGATCCGGAACCGGTCGCCGGGGCGCACGGCCTCGCCGGTGGCGGTGTCGGCGACGCCCGCGGTCGCTGTCGTGGAGCGGTGTCCGCGCGGTCCGGTCGAGCGGGCCAGGGCGCCGACGGTCCCGGTCTCCATCACCGCGTTCACCCGGTCCCGCAGCGAGTCGTGGGGAGAGCCGGGCGTGGCGGACGCGGTGGGGACCGTCAGGGCGGACGTGGCGATCGCGGCGACCAGGGCCGCGGCGGTGCGCTTCATGGCGGGTGCTCCTTGCGGGTCGGTGTCCGCACCGCTCTCCGCGATGCGGACACCAACCTAGAAACGCGGGGGCCTGAGGACGATCCCGCCAACTGGCGTCTGTGCGGTGGCGGTAGGTGCCGTGGCGGGGTGCGGCCTGCGGTACCTCACCCCTTCGCCGTACGCCCTCCGGGCGCCTTCACACGAACGGGCGGCGTACGCCGGCGGGTGCCGGTGTACGCCGCCCTGGGATCGGGACGAGATGCGGGGTGGCCCGCGTTGGCATGGCGGTTACTTCGGGTCGTGGTTGAACTTCGCGGTGGACCAGCGGTAGCCGAGTGCGGTGAGGGCGAGGCACCAGGCGATCGCGAGCCACCCGTTGTGGCCGATCTCGCTGCCGAGCAGCAGGCCTCGCAGGGTCTCGATGGCGGGGGTGAAGGGCTGGTACTCGGCGATCGGCTGGAACCAGCCCGGCATCGCGTCGAGGGGGACGAAGGCGCTGGACAGCAGCGGCAGCAGGATCAGCGGCAGGGCGTTGTTGCTGGCCGCCTCGGCGTTCGGGCTGACCAGGCCCATCCCGACCGCGATCCAGGTGAGCGCCAGGGCGAAGAGCACGAGCAGCCCGAATGCCGCGAGCCATTCCAGGGCGGTGGCGCCGGTGGAGCGGAAGCCGATGGCGATGCCGACGGCGCCGACCAGGACGACGCTGATGAGTGCCTGGAGCACGCGGTCATCAGGTTCCTCCGGGGATACTCCGCCGTTCACGGCGAGAGGAAACGGACTCCTGCGGAGCAGAGCAGGGAGCGGGGTTTCGCCGCCAGGGCGAAAGACGTGCTCTGACCAGCAGATTTGATCTTTACGTACAATCTCGTTAGTTTGTGAGCTTGACCACGACGTATGTGAAGCGGGCGTTCAAGTACCGCTTCTATCCCACGGACGAGCAGGCAGCGGAGCTGTCGCGCACGTTCGGCTGCGTCCGCAAGGTCTACAACATGGCGCTCGCCGCCCGTACCGAAGCGTGGGCGCGGCAGGAGCGGGTGAACTACAACGCCACGTCGGCGATGCTGACGGCGTGGAAGAAGACCGAGGAACTGGCGTTCCTGAATGAGGTCTCCTCGGTTCCGCTCCAGCAGTGCTTGCGGCACCTGCAAGTCGCGTTCACCAACTTCTTCGGCAAGCGGGCCAAGTACCCGCGCTTCAAGTCGAAGAAGAAGTCCCGCAAGTCTGCCGAGTACACCACCAGCGGTTTCCGCTTCCGCGACGGCGCTCTGACGCTGGCCAAGATGCGTGAGCCGCTGGATATCGTGTGGTCGCGTCCGCTCCCCGAGGGTGCGAAGCCGTCCACGGTGACCGTGTCCCAGGACGCTTCGGGTCGCTGGTTCGTGTCCCTGCTGTGCGAGGACCCCGGCGTCAAGCCGCTCCCCGCAACCAGCAACGCGGTCGGTGTGGATGTCGGCCTGGACCATCTGCTGACCCTCTCGACCGGGGAGAAGATCGCCAACCCCCGGCACGAGCGCCGCGACCGTGCCCGCCTCGCCCTGGCGCAGCGCCGCATGGCGAAGAAGGCCAAGGGGTCGGCGAACCGGGCCAAGGCCCGGCGTAGGGTCGCCAAGGTCTACGCCCGGATCGCCGACCGGCGCCGTGACGGCCTGCACAAGCTGACTACTCGTCTCGTTCGTGAGAACCAAACGATCGTGATCGAGGACCTGACCGTGCGCAACATGGTCAGGAACCGGAGCCTGGCCCGCGCGATCAGCGATGCCGCGTGGGCCGAGTTCCGGAGCCTTCTGGAGTACAAGGCCGCCTGGTACGGGCGGGAAGTGATCGCGGTGGACCGCTTCTTCCC
>NZ_WJBG01000220.1 GCF_009709555.1 Streptomyces blattellae
TCAGACACCCCATGTCGTTTGGTGTCAAGCGGTATGGGGTTGTGCGTGGTGCGACCAGGCGGTTGCTTCGTCGTAGAGGGTGCGGGTCTTGAGGCATCCGTGGAGGATGCCGACGAGCCTGTTGCCGACCTGGCGGAGGGCAGAGTTGTAGCCGGCCTCGCGGGCTCGCTGCTTGTCGTAGTACCGGCGGGCGCCGGGTGAGGCCCGCAGGGCGGAGAACGCCTGGCGCTGAAGCGCGTCGGCGAGCCGGTTGTTGCGCACGTAGCGGGCCTGGACGGTGTGGCTCTTGCCGGAGGCCCGGGTAACGGGGCTGGTTCCGGCGTAGTTCTTGCGGGCCTTGGCGGAGCTGTAACGGGTGGGATCGTCCCCGAACTCGGCGAGCACCCGGGCGCCGGTGATCTCTCCGATGCCGGGCATGGAGAGGTAGATCTCAGCGTCCGGGTGCGCGAGAAAATGCGCCTTCACCTGCTCTTCCATCGCGGCTATCTGTTCGTTGAGGGCGATCAGGAGACGAGCATGGGCGGTCGTGGTGGCCCCGTAGGCGGCGGCCACCGGCTCGGGCAGTTCCAGGTGCTTCTCGCGCAAGGCGGCCTGGATGGCCCCGGCCTTCTGGTCCCGGTTGTGGCGTCGGGCGCGGGCCAAGATGGCGGTGATCTGGATGCGGGTGAGCCTGGCCGCCGCCTGGGGGGTGGGCGCCTTGATGAGCAGTTCCAGCGCGTCGGTGCTGGTCAGCTCCAGGCTCGCGTAGGCGTTCAGGGCTGCGGGGAAGTACTCGCGCAGCGTGTTGCGCAGTCGTTGGAAGGTGCGGGTGCGTTCCCAGATCAGGGTCTGGTGGGCGCGGGCGACGACCTTGACGGCCTGGGCCTGGTCGCTGTCGCCGGCGATGGGCCGCAGCTGGTCGCGGTCGATGCGGACCATGTCGGCCAGCGCGTGGGCGTCGCCTCTGTCGCTCTTGGCGCCGGAGGTGCTGTACCGCTCCTTGAACCGGGCGACCTGCCGAGGGTTGATCGCGTAGACCCGGTAGCCGGCCGCAAGCAGGGCCTGCACCCAGGTGCCGCGGTCCGTCTCGATCCCGACGATCACGTCGCAGGGGACGAGGTCCTCACCCGCATGCTTCGCCACAAGCTCGTGGAGCTTGGTGATACCGTCCGCGCCCTCGGGCAACCTTGCGGTCGCGAGGCGGCGGCCGGTGGTGTCCTGGACTTCGACATCGTGGTGGTCCTCGGCCCAGTCGTCGCCGATCAGCAGCAACTCATCCTCCAGGTCAGGTACTTCCCGGTCATGCAGCCCGCGGAAGACACGGCACGCGGCCTAATGGATCCAGTGCTCACGCTCAGCTCGGCGGGCACGCCACCCCATCAGCGGTCATGGCCTTCCGGCCAACCAGCAGGGGCACGGTCTGACCACAGAACTCACAGTGGTTCCGGCGACATAAGTGCTCACCTGCTGGCGGCTACGGCACCGAGTCTCTCCGACCCGGCAGCTCCCATTAGGCGGCATCAGGCGGCCACGCCAACGTCGGCCTTGCCCATGGCATCACCGGCCCGCTCGCCCTCCTCGCCCTGGCCAAGCGCCGCGGCATCACCGTGGATGACCACGGCACCGCCATGACCCGCATCTGCCGATGGCTCGACCGCATCCGCCACAGCGACCACCGCGGTACCCGATGGCCGCGCTGGATCAGCGAGACCGGCCCCGCACCCATACATCCGGCCGCGCCGTCCTGGTGCTACGGCACCCCCGGCCTGGCCCGTGCGCAGCAGCTCGCCGCGATCGCGCTGGCCGACACCGACCGCAGGCGCATGGCCGAACGCGCCCTCCTGGACTGCCTGACCGACCCTCACCAGCTCGACCAGCTCACCAACCGCGGCCTGTGCCACGGAGTCGGCGGCCTCCTACGTACCGTGCAACGCGTCGCCGAAGATGCCGAGACCCCCACCGCGTTCACCGACCGGCTCCCCGAACTCCGCGACCGCTTCCTCGCCCTCGCCCCTCCGGAAGAACCCGGCTTCCTCGAAGGAGCAGCAGGGGCTGCCCTCGCTTTCCAAACCGCCGAACCGGACTCCGGACCCGCCACCCCCTGGGACGCCTGCCTACTCCTGTGCTGAGGAGACCGCACATGGACCACGAGGGCACCAGCGCGATGGAGAACGCCGTCCTGTCCGTCCTCACCGGAACGCCGATCGAGCAGGCCGCCAACAGGGTCCGCACATCCCCAGCCCGGCTCACTGACGCGGTCGAGCGCTACCGCGCTGCCGGCCGAGCCGCACTCGCCACTCCGCCTACGGAATGGCACCAGGTGAACATCGAGTTCACCGACTACCCCACCGCGGAACACTCCTTCCGCGCCTACCTCCTGCCGTATCTACGCACGGAGGCCGTCGGAGCATGGTGGTTCGTACGGAAGCACCCCTGCTGGCGCCTGCGCGTACACCCGGCCGCGGACGCGGACACCGAGGGCACCATCGCGCACCTCACCGAGGCCCGGGACAGAATCCTGTCCCGGGGCGTGGCCAAGCGATGGTGGCCATCCCGGTACGAACCAGAGACCATCGCGTTCGGCGGCCCAGACGGCATGACGCTCACGCACGCCCTGTTCCACGCCGACAGCGTCGGCGTCCTCGACTACCACCAGCACGCTGCCGACGGCACCCGCGGCCTCCTCGGGACGAAAGAGACCTCCCTCCTCGTCACCACCCTGTTCCTGCGCGCCGCCGGACTGGAATGGGGCGAACAGGGAGACGTATGGGGCCAGATCGAGGCCAGACGGCCGCTTCCCTCTGACGCATCCCTCACCCAGATCAGCGGCATGACGACCGCGCTACGACGCCTTCTGACGCTCGACGCCCGCCCCGCACTCGCCGACGGCCCCCTGACACCGCTGCGGACCTGGACCACCAGCATGGAGCGCGGCGCCACCGCCCTCGCGGACGCGGCTCGCGCGGGCAGCCTCCAGCTCGGCCTGCGCACCATCCTGGCCAGGCACGTGCTCTTCCACTGGAACCGCATGGGCTTCACCAACCACCAGCAGGCCATCTGGGCACGAGCGGCGAGACAGACAATCCTCGGAGATTGACCGGTCGCTCCTCAGCGCACATCTTCAAGGTCGGCTTGCAAGGGCCGAAGCACCGTCGCACTGCGCACCATCTCATCGGCACTCGCCCCGAGGCATCCGGCGAGGCATGGGTCTGGCTCTACCAAGGCCGCATCGCGACACGGCACCCCTCCTGCGCAGCGAGCCCTGCACCGTCTCCGTCACCCACGACAGCGCCCGCATCACATTGACCATCCGACCAGCGATCTGCCTGCCGCTCGCGCACCGCCAGGGGCACCGAACACACCGTCTGCACACAGGACTTCAAACCCCACGCATCGATGGGCAGGCGTGACTACGAAGACGATCCCGACGCCCCTGCCGCGAACAGCCTCGTTCCCGCTGCTTCCACCGTCGTGGTCGACGACGCCGGACGCATCCTGCTCCAGCGCCGCGCCGACAACAGCATGTGGGCCCTGCCCGGCGGCGCCATGAGCATCGGCGAATCGCTGCCGGACTGCGCGGTGCGAGAGACGCGAGAAGAGACCGGCTACGAGGTCGAGATCATCGGCATCGTGGGGACCTACACGAACCCCCGGCACGTCTTCGCGTACGACGACGGCGACGTCCGGCAGGAGTTCTCGATCTGCTACCTGGCCCGGCCGGTGGCGGGACATCTGGCCGTATCCGACGAGTCCACGGATGTCCGCTGGTTCGAGCCGTCCGAGGTCGACGCGCTGCCCATGGTCCCCAGCATCCGCAAGCGCGTGGACGACTGGCGCCACGGGAACATGCCCGCAGCCCGCTGATCACCGGCGGCATGACACGTTCGGCGACGGCTTCGGACGCCGGTTGTCCTTGCGGGAGTTGCAGACCCGGTGCGCCGGAAGCAGGGACGTGATGGAGGACGGGTCGAGACCCTGGGCGATCAAGATAGCCCGGTCCGGCTCATGGCCAACGGTGATCCCTTTCGACAGCGCTGGAACCGTCGACTCGACGTGCAGCTCACCGGGCTGCCCCCGGCCCTGGTCATCACCGGCGAGGCAAACGTGCCGCGCGACGAGGGCGAAGCACCCTGCGCACGGCTTTCGGCACCGACTGACGTAACAGACGCAACAGTCGTGCCACAAGACACTCCCGTTTCCTCCCGGCGCACCGCCAAAGCCTTTACATTTCAGCCACGTTGGGCCCAGGTGTAAGCAGCAGGTGTATGCAGAAGGAGACCGGAGTGAGCACGAAGACAGGACCGCAGCGGTACCCCGGGGCGAGCCGCGCGAACTGGTACCAGGACGACTTCGGCGGTGACGCGATGGAGGTCAACGTCGTCGTCCTGCACACCACCGAGGGCCGCACCCTGCCCGGATACGGCGGGGGCGGCTCCGCGCCCAACCTCACGGCCGTGCCCGACCTCGCGGCCAAGAAGCTGAAGTGGTACCAGCACTTCGACGTGGAGTCCTCCTCCAGAGCCCTGCAGAACCTGCGCGGCGGCGTCGAGACGAACACCCTGAACGTCTGTCAGGTCGAGCTGGTCGGCACCTGCGACCCCAAGACGCACCAGAAGTGGGCGGCCGCAAAGCAGTCGCACGTCTACTGGCCCGACGCCCCCGAGTGGGCGCTGACCGGCGTCGCGCGCTTCCTCGCCTGGATGCACGAGGAGCACGGCGTGCCGCTGGCCGGGCCGAAGCAGTGGCCGGCGTATCCGACGTCGTACGCGAACGGCGGCGACCAGCGGATGTCGGGCACGAAGTGGGGCGACTTCAAGGGGGTGTGCGGTCATATGCACGTGCCGGAGAACGTCCACGGCGACCCCGGCGCGATCGACTTCGCCCGCATCCTCAAGCACGCCAAGGCGGAGCTGGACCTCGGCGACGGGACTCCGTCGGACACCGCGGCGGCCAAGCCCTCGAAGCCGAAGGTGCCCGCCTACCCCGGCCGCAAGTACTTCCGCGACGGCGCCTCCAACGAGCACGTCCTGAAGCTCGGCAAGCAGCTCGTCAAGCGCGGCTTCGGCGACCACTACCGCGTCGGCCCCAGCAGGACCTGGGGCGAGGCCGACCGCCTCAACGTGCGCGACTTCCAGAAGTCCCGCAAGGAACTGCGCGGCGACGCGGACGGCCAGCCGGGCCCGCTGACCTGGCAGCTCCTGTTCTCTTAGTCGTCCACAAGCCGGTACCGCATGCACCCCGCGTCACCCGCGGGGTGCATGTCGTCACCGGCGGCGAATCTGCGCAAGAGCACCACACTGACTGCACACAGGCTTTCGAAAGCCTGGCTAGGTTGCTGGCCATTCGATGCCGTCAACCCAGGAAGACCAGAGATGGACTACTGCACCACGTGTCGCCGGCACCTCAACGGCGCTCTGGTCTGTCCCGGGTGCGGCGCCTACGCCCCGGACATAGCCCCGATGCCGATGTCCGGCTGGTACGCCGATCACTGCCAGGACGAGGCCGGCACCGAGCCCGCCGTACCCGCCGTGGACCAGGGCACGGATGATGTCCAGGGTCCCCGCCACGCCCCGGTCGCGGCCCCTTCGTCCCACGGCGGCCGGGCCGCGCGGCGGCGGCAGCTCGCCAGGCTGAAGAAGCATCAGCGGCGGGCCATGCTCGCGACCGCCGTCGCGCTCGTCGGCGGCGGCCTGAGCTTCCTCACGATGCAGCGCGGCGGCACCGACCGGGCTCAGGCGGCCACGGCGCCGGACGACACGATCATGGGCGGTACGGGCGAACAGACGACGGGGGTGGAGGAGGCCCCGGCACAGGGCACCCGCCCGGCCTCGCCGACCCCCGGCACCCAGGTCTCCGACCCGGCATCCCCCCGGGTCCCCGGCAAGCAGTCCGCCAACACGTCGCGGACCACGCAGTCGCACACCGTCACCCTCGCGCCGAAGGCCCCGCAGCAGCAGCGGCAGACCCTGCCCCTGCTGCCCAGCACCCCGGACACCCCGGACACCCCGGTGACGACGCCGACGCCCACCCCGTCCGCCTCCGCGACGACCGCCCCCGCCGCGACTCCGACGCCGTCGCAGACCCCCGCCGCCCCCGCGCCGACGGCGTCGTCACCGCAGCTCTGCCTGCTCGTGATCTGCCTGGGCTGACCGGCACCCCGGGCACCGTCAGCCCCGCTCGTGCTGTCTGGGCAGGACCGTGACGCGGTGGAAGTTGCAGCCACCGGGTGGCTGGGCCCCGGACGGAGACGGCTTCTCGTGGGCCTGGAGGGCGACGCTCACCAGGCTGGCCAGCAGGTCCACATCGGTTTCGCAGTCGAGGTGGACCGTCACCCAGCGGGAGCCGGGCACCACACGGATCGCCGTGGACCGCTGAAGGTCCTCGGCGAAACGTCTGATGGCACCGCTCGTGAGATGCAGGTCCACTTCGTGGTCGGAGTGGAAGTGCACGATTTCGCAGCGCCGGGTGCGCAGTGCGCGCCCCGTACCGCAACTGGCCTGGACCGCCGTGAGGTCGGGCCAGGCCTCCAGTCGCTCCAGGGCACGCTGGGCCAGAGTCATGCCTCCATCGTCGCTCGATCGCCCCGTAGCCACCAGGGGTTGTTCAATCCGTAACCTTCATCCCTGGTGAATCCGGTCCACCAGAATGTCGATGACCAGCGGGGTACGCGGCCCGAAGCTCAGCAGCACCCCGTCCTCCAGGGACACGACCCGCTTGGCCGCCCCCGCCGGGGTCTGGGCGACCCCCGGGATGTCCTCCAGCCCGTCGATACCGCCCACCGACTCCAGCCCCTTGTCCATCATCAGGATCACATCGGGCTGGGCGGAGACCAGGGCCTCGCTGGTGAGCGGTGTGAAGGGCTGGTCGAGTCCGGCCTCCACGCCCGCGTCGACCGCACCCGCCGCCTCGATCAGCGAGTCGGCGCCGGAGCCCCTGCCGCCCATCAGGTAGACGGCCGCGCTGCCGCGCATGTAGAGGAAGGCCACCTTGGGCTCGCTGCCCTCGGGGACGGCGGCGCGGGCGGCGGCGATGTCGTCGGCCATACGGTCGTTGAGCGCCTTGCCCGCGCCGGGGACGCCGAGTGCCTCGGCGATCCGGGTGGTACGGGTCGTGACGTCGGCCAGTTTCGTCGCCGGGTCGAGGACGACCACCGGGACACCCGCGTCCCGGATCTGGTCGATCGCCTCGGACGGCCCGGTGTCGGTGTCGGCGAGGACGACCGTCGGCCTGAGCGACAGCACGCTCTCCGCACTCACGTCGTGCGCCTTGGTGACCTGCGGGAGTTTCTTCGCCTCCTCGAAGGTGGCGGTGATGTCACGGCCCACCACCTTGTCGCCCAGCCCCAGGGTGAACACGATCTCCGCCACACCGCCGTTGAGCGGCAGGATCCGCGACGCGTCCCGCACGGTCACCTCGCGGCCGTCGGAGGAGTCGACGGTCACCGGCAACTCCGGTGTGGGCGCCTTCCCTTCGAGCGGTACGAGCGTGTTCTTCGCGAGCTGCTTCTCGGCCGCGGCGGCCCGCTCGCTCGCGGAGACCGGAGACGCGTCCGACGCGCCGCCGGCATCGGCGGAGTTGCCCCCGCAGGCGCCGGTGAACAGGGCGACCGCCAGGGCGAGCGGGGCGAGGGCCCGCGCTCGCGGGGTTCTTCCGGACTTCTGCATCGCCAGTCCTTTCGTATCTCGCATCGCAATACGGTTGAGTCTTACTTTAGGTTAGGTTTACCTTAATTACCCGAGGTGGGGGTGTGACTTGATTTCCTCAAGCGGCTTGCATGACAGACGAGTTGCCGGATTGGCCGGGGCCGTCGCCTCGGTCGCCCTGGTGCTCACGGCCGCCGTACCGGCATCAGCGGCGGGCAGCTCGGCGACCGGACCCGAGAGCCAGGAGCTCACCGTGTCCAAGGCCTCCGGCCTCGACTCGGCGGGCGAGACGGTCACCGTCTCCGGCTCCGGCTACAACACGGAGAAGGGCATCTACGTCGCCTTCTGCGTGGACAACGGAGCCGGGAAGACGCCCACGCCCTGCGTCGGCGGCGTCGACATGTCCGGCGAGTCCGGGGCGTCGGTGTGGATCTCCTCCAACCCGCCCTCCTACGGCGAAGGCCTGGCCACGGCCTACAAGGGCAGCGGACACGACGGCTCCTTCAGCGTGCAGCTCAAGGTGCGCGCCAAGGACGCCAACACCGACTGCACCAAGTCCGGCGTGACCTGCGCCGTCATCACCCGCAACGACCACACGCGGGGCGGGGACCAGTCGCAGACGGTGCGAGTTCCCGTGACCTTCGCAGGGAGCGGGTCGTCGGCGTCCGACGGCACTTCGGCGACGCCGAGCGCCACGGCCGGTGCGAGCACGACCGGCGGAAGCGGCAGTGGGAGCGGAAGCGACAGCGGCAGCACGGGCGGTTCGCAGGACTCCGGCGGTCCGCTGGCCAGCACCGGCTCCCTCGCCCTCCCGCTCGGCATGACGGCGACCGGACTGGTCGTGGTGGGCACGGGGACCTGGTACGTGGCACGGCGACGCCGCCGGGCGCACTGACCTCAACTTCCAGAGGGAGAACAGAAGATGGTGAACAGACCCGGCGCCGCGGTCCTGGCCGGCGGCGCCCTGCTCGCGCTGCTGGCCCCGGCGGGCGCGGCGAGCGCGGACGAGACGTTCCCGCGTGAGGTGTCCGGCGGGTACGCGACCTGGGCCACGGGCTCGGCGGAGCTGGACGGCGTGACGCTGACGGCTGTCCGGCCCGCCGTACAGGGCTCGGCGAACCGGACGTCCTTCCCTGCCACCGGCGGCGGCGCCGACCCCTCATCCGGCGCCGCCGACATCGACCTGGGCGGCACCCTCCGCCTCGACGGCTCCGCCGGGCAGCCCCTCGTCCTGGGCGCCCTGCGGCTGAGCCTGGACGGTGACGACGGCGCCCTGCATACCCGTACGGCCGTCGACGGACAGGCCCGTGACCTCGCGCTGGCCGAGGTGGCGACGGGCGACGCCGCCGTCGCCGTACGCGCGGGCGGGGTGACCTGGACCGGTCTGCGCGCGTCTCTCACTCAGGCGGGGGCGGCGCTGCTGTCCGCGTGGAGCGGCACCGAGTTCGCGGCGGGGGACGGGCTGGGCGTGCTGGATGTGACGGTGGGGACGGGGAGCGATACGTCCGCCGGGACACCTGAACCGGCGCCGAGCACGCCGACGCCAGGCACCCCGGCGCCGGGCGATGCGGCAGCGTCCCCGGAGCGAGCGGAATCCACGGGTCCGGCGGCGAGTGCGCCGTCCGCGTCCGTCACCCGCCCGACCCTGACCGCGGGCGGCGAACAGACCGTCGCCGGAAGGGGATTCGGGCCCGGTGCGGTGGTGCTCGTCGCGATCGACGGCGACACCCGCTATCAGGCGGTGGCCGACGCTCGGGGCCGGATCGAGCGGTCCTTCCCGGTGTACGCCAAGGCCGAAGAGGGCGCGCACACGGTCGAGTTGTACACGCCGGAGGATCAACAGTCCGTGACGTCGGTCGGGTTCGAGGTCGAGCACCAGGGCGTGTCCTGAGCCATTGACAAGCACCCCGGACTTTAACTTAGGTTTGCCTTACCTAAGTTGAGCACTCGCTCGACTCACCCCCCAGAAAGGCATTCGGGACCCATGAGACGTACCTCCGCCCGTGTGGCACTCGCCGTAGCCGCCGCCGGCGCCCTCACCGTCGGCCTGGCCGGATCCGCCTCCGCCGCCACCTCGACCCGCACCGTCGTCGACGGCACGACCACGTACAACCTCTCCCTGACCGCGCCGGACACGGCCGCCGCCGACGGCCAGGTCATCACCGTCACCGGCTCCGGCTACAACACCGGCCAGGGCATCTACGTCGGCCTGTGCGTGGTCGACGGCGCCGCGGGCGCCAACCTGCCGACCCCGTGCCTCGGCGGCCAGGACGAGACCGGCTCGACCGGCGCCTCGCACTGGATCAACAACACCTACGGCGGCACGGCCCCCAACACCTCCACGTTCGGCACCGGCGGCACCTTCAGCGTGAACATCTACGTCCAGGCGACCCTCGACGACGGCAGGGTCTGCGGCGAGGACGTCGAGTGCGCGGTGGTCACCCGCGCCGACCACTTCGACACCAACGACCGCAAGTACGACGTCCACGTCCCGATCACCTTCGAGTAACCCCGTACGTGGTGCGGGCCGGTCCTCCCGTCGACCGGCCCGCACCATCCTCCGAGCCGACCCACCGATGAGGAACTCCCATGCTCTCCACGGCAGTTGACATGCCACGCCCGCGCCGCAGACGCCCGGCGGCGCTGCTCGGCGCCGCCGCGCTCGTGGCCGCCTCGGTCACGGTCGGCGTCGGCTCCACCGCCCGCGCCGCCGACACCCCGAGGACGGGCCTCGGCAAGGACGGCCAGGAACTCACCGTCTCCGCCTCCGCCAACCTCGACCCCGACGGCGAGACCCTGCGCGTCACCGGCGAGGGCTACGACGAGACCAAGGCCGTCTATCTCGCCCTGTGCAAGGACAACGGCGACAACCGCATCCCCTCACCGTGCCTGGGCGGCGCCGACATCACCGGGGGCGGCGAGGCGTCGAAGTGGATCGTGCCCGAGGGCGACGAGTATGCCGGCGAACTCGCCATGACGTGGGGCGCCGGCGGCACCTTCGACGTCGAGATCGACGTCAAGGCCAAGGACAGCGGGCTCGACTGCACCCAGGTCGCCTGCTCGGTCGTCACCCGCGTCGACCACCGCAACAGCGGCGACCGGTCCCAGGACGTCCGGGTCCCGGTCGCCTTCGAGGGGCAGGAACCCGGTGGCGGCGACGGCGGCGAGGGCGTGGACGTACCGCCCGGCACCGTCAGCTATGTGAAGTCCGCCGAGTTCACCACCGCCGGGCGCCCGATGGACCTCCTCCTGCACCCCGACTCCGGGAAGCTGTACGTCGGTTCGGAGAACATCCCGGACACCGCCGACGTCGCCGAGCAGGGCCTGTACGCGCTGGACGCCTCCGACGGCAGGCTGCTCAGCCACATCGCGCAGGCCCCCGGCTCCACCGGCACCCTGGCGCCCCGGGTGGCCAAGGAGATCACCGCCCCGCTCGCCGGTGACGGCGTCGTCTACCACTACCCGCTGCGCGGCCTGGGCACCGCCAAGGACGGCGACACGGCCGCCCAGGGCGTCTGGCTGACCGGCGCCTCGGTCACCGCCACCGGCCCCGGCACCCAGGCGTCGACGGTCCTGGTCCAGCAGGGCGCCGCCCTCTCCGAGGTCGAGTACGCCACCGGCGCCGTCCAGCGCACCCTCACCCTCGACGGCGGCGGCAAGCTCGGCGTCGACACGGCACGCGCCACCGCCTGGTCCGGCTACGACAACGGCACGCTCAGCCGCGTCGACACCGGCTCCTTCACCGTGACGGCCACGGCCCGGCTCCCCGAGGGCTTCGTCACCTTCATCGAACCGGACCCGGACACCGGCAACGTCTGGGTCGGCGTCGGCAACGACGTCCTGGTCTACGACAAGGACGCAAAGCTCCTCACCACGCTGTCCGGCACGGACCGGGCGAAGGCGGTGGGCTTCGACAAGACCACGCACCGCGCCATCGTCCTGCGCGAGGACACCGCCGCGGAGGGCTCGGACAGCACCGGCGCCCTTCAGACGTACGACAGCACCGCCTTCGAGCAGGCCGCCGCGCCCGTCGCCCTCCCGGGCAACGTGGCGGGCACCGGCGGCGCGGTCGCCGTGGCCCCGGGCGCCACGTCGGTCTATGTCACCGCCCAGGCCGAGAGCAAGGTCCTGAAGTTCGACGTCCGGGTCTCCCCGGAGGTCACCCAGTCCCCGACCGACCAGACCGTGGACGCCGGCGACGAGGTCACGTTCGTCGCGGCGGCCGAGGGCACTCCCGAGCCGACCGTGCGCTGGCAGGTCAGCCCCGACGGCGGCCAGACCTGGACCACCGTCGAGGGCGCGACGCGGAACGCGTACGCCTTCACCGCCCGGGAGTCGCAGGACGGCTACCGGTACCGGGCGGAGTTCACCAACGCGGTGGGCACCACCCGCACGACGCCGGTGACGCTCACCGTCGAGGAGCCGTCGGACGGCGGCGACGGAGGCGGCGGCAACGGCGGCGGCGACGGCGGCGAGGAACAGGAGCCCTCCGGCACGAGGACCGTCACCGGCCCCGAGGGCCAGGAGCTGACCGTCACACCGGTCAACAACCTCGCCACCGAGGACCAGACCCTGCAGATCACCGGCTCCGGCTACGACACCGACAAGGGCATCTACGTCGCCCTGTGCGTCGACAACGGCGACGGCGAACTCCCCACGCCCTGCGTCGGCGGCGTCGACATGTCCGGCACCTCCGAGTCCTCCGCCTGGATCTCCTCCAACCCGCCGGACTACGGCGAGGGCCTGGCGATCCCCTACGGCGACGGCGGCACGTTCGAGGTCGAACTCACCGTGGACGCCGCGGACGAGTTCACCGACTGCTTCCAGGCGACCTGCGTCCTGGCGACCCGCGCCGACCACACCCTCTCCGGCGACCGCTCACAGGACGTGAAGGTCCCGGTCAGCTTCGTCGGCCAGGACCCGGTGGACACGGACGACGGCTCCACGGGCGGTTCCGGCTCGACGGGTGGATCCGGCTCTTCCGGCGGTACGTCCACCACGGGTGGCACCGGCTCCACGGGTGGCACCGGCTCCACGGGAACCTCCGGATCCACGGCCACCACGACGGGCGGCGGCAGCCTCGCCTCCACCGGCGTCACGGTTGTCTCCGTCGCCGCGCTGGCCGCCGCGCTGGTGGGCGCGGGCTGGACGGCGTACCGCCGCGGTCGCACGGCCGGCTAGGACACGCCAGGACAGCCCGGCCAGGGAAGGGGGCCCCGGAAGAAGCGGGGCCCCCTTCCCTGCCCATTCAGGTGATATCGGCGATAATCGGAAGTATGAGTACGGCAGCGTTTGAGCTAGCAGCCACGGCGAGTGACGTACTGAACGTGATAGCCGCCTTCGCTGGTGGACTGTTCATCTCCGGTGCACTGATCTGGGCCGTGCGGCTCGGCATGCGGGTCAGGGACCAGGAACCCCCACGGCCCGGCCCGGAGGAACAGCCCCACCTCCCCGTCACCGGCCCCGTCCACGAGGTCCGGGAGATACGGGAACCGGACGAGGTCCCCCGGTCGGAGCGGGAACGGCTCATGCCGTACGAGCTCCACCACGCGGGCAGCAAGCGAGGAAAAGACCAGCACCGCAAGCGCTGGCTCCCGGGAACCAGCGGCGGCTTCGGAAGCGGCGGCCCGGGGCACGTCTGAACCACGCAGCCCTGACCATCTCTTTGCCCTCTCAAGAGGCGCTCTCGACCATCGCGCTTCGTACCTACTCCCGTACGGATGCCGACCGGCGTCAGGGAGGGCACGGTGCGATGGACACGGAACGCGACCGGGACGCTGCTCGTCGGCGGCGCCTTGGGCCTCACTCTCGCCGCGCTCGCCTACCCGGGCCTGCTCGGCCTGGAGACGGTGGCCAGTACAGGGGACCGGATCATCGCACAGACCGCGACGGGGCCGCTGACGGAGGCGGACCGGGACTTCGTGGTGAAGGTGCGGGCGGCAGGGCTGTGGGAGTACCCGGTGGGGCAGATGGCGCTGGAGAAGGGCACGACCAACGCGGTCGTCACCGCCGGTGAGCATCTGATCGACGGACACGCCGCCCTCGACGCCACGGTCCGCGAGATCGCCCCCGAGCTGGGCATCGCCCTCCCCAACCGGCCGAGCCCCCAGCAGCAGGGCTTCGTCGCGACGCTCCAGGCGGAGACCGGCGCCAAGTTCGACAGGGACATGGCAAACATGTTGCGGGTGTCGCACGGCCAGATCTTCAACACGATCGCGACGGTCCGCGTGAACACCAAGAACACCCTGGTGCGCCAACTGGCCGACCAGGCCAACGACACCGTCCTGGACCACATCACGGTCATGGAGCAGACCGGGCTGGTCGACATGGACGACGTCCTCTTCCAGGAGACGACCCCGCCCAAGCTCCCCGCCGAGGACATGACCCCGCCGCCCCCGTCCCCGGGCGAGTCCGAGGTGGTCCTCACCCCGCCGCCGACCAGCTCGCCCCAGCCGTCGACGGGGTGAGGACCCGAAGGACCCGAAGGACCCAGGATTCCCGGGCTACGCCAGCCAGACCGCCGTATCCGGCCCGATCCGCCCGTCCTCGACCGGCGCGCTGCTGAGCAGCACCTCGCCCGGCGGCAGCGCGATCGCCGCACCCGACAGACTGGCGACACACCGCCAGCCGTCCCCGCGGGCGAAGGCCAGCACGCCGGGCGGGGTGTCGGTACCACTGCCCGTCGGGGAGGCGTCGCCACGCGCTGCCGCCGAAGACGGACTGCCAGTCGGTGGGCGGGAGTTCACCGTCCGCGCCCCGGCCGTCGCGGAAGACATACCGGTCACGGGCGGCGGATCCCGGTCCCGCGCGCAGGGCCTCCTGGAACCAGACGTGCTGGTGCGAGGTGTGGTTCGGGACGATGTCGACCATCACTTTCAAGCCGAGGCGATGGGCCTCCTCGACCATGGCGTCGAAGTCGTCGAGGGTGCCGAGGCGTGGGTCGACATCGCGGTAGTCGGCGACGTCGTAGCCGCCGTCGGCGAGTTCGGAGGGGTAGAAGGGGCTCAGCCACAGGGCGTCGACGCCCAGGGCGGCGAGGTGGGTCAGGCGCTGGGTGATGCCCTTCAGGTCCCCGAGCCCGTCGCCGTCTGCGTCGGCGAAGCTGCGCGGATAGACCTGGTAGATGACGGCCTGACGCCACCAGTCGGGGTCGCGGGACGAGAGATCGGGCACGCGGTCTCCTCTGCGGTGCGGTCACGCTGTGCGGTGGTGCGACGGTTCTGTGGTGCTGTGGTGCTGTGGCGCTGTGGTGCGACAGACAGAACCCTGTCCAGATCGCCTGAAAAGTGAACCACTGGGCGCTTGTGTCAGATGCGGACTGAAGCATTCCCCGTGTGGCGAAAATGTGATGGCGCCTTAACTTCCTTTACATCTCTGCAGGTTGACAGGGTTCGGCGGCACGGCCAGCATGGTCCTCGCTGTGGCCCATGTGACCGATGAGCCCGGTGTTTTTCGTTTTTCTTTTGCGACCATTCCACCCGGCCCGGCCTGCCCGGCAGCATCGCGCTGCCCTCCACGGCTCCGTGCCCGGGTTCTCTGCTCAAGCCAAGATGGGGATCTGCATGTCCATAGCGAGACGTGTCACCGCGCGCCGCCTGCTGACCACGGGCGCCGCGTCACTCGCCCTCTGCGCCGCCACCGTCGCCTCCGCCTCCGGCGCCTTCGCCACCGGCACGCCCGGCGGCGAGGGCTGGAAGTCCGGCGGCTCGTACCAGCCCGGCACCGGCGCGGGTACGGAAACCAAGACCGACCGCTGCCAGTTCTCGCTCGACGGCACCAACTTCTACGACTCGGTGAAGGTCGACGACGTCAGCCTCCGGCCCACCGACGACGGCAAGGTGCACATCTCCGTCCGCACCGCCGGCTCCGCCACCACCTGCACCGCCTCCCTCGCCTCCTACCTCGCCCACGGCGCCACCTTCGCCACCTCCGGCGAGCAGGTCTTCGTCGACTTCGACACCGTGACCGTCAAGCCCGGCCAGACCGACACCCTCGACATCGCGGTGCCGGACGCGGGCTGCTTCGCCCAGGTCGACCTCTACCGGGGCAAGGTCAAGTACGACGGCGACTTCGACGCGGGCGACGGCTTCGAACACGGCGACCTGCCCAAGGGCCCGGACCGCCCGGTCATCAAGGACAAGCTGATCGCGGCGTGGAACGGCGGGACGAAGGACTGCACGACGGTTCCTTCTCAGCCCCCGGCCGAGTCCACGCCCCCGGCCGAGTCCACCCCGCCGGCCGAGACGACTCCGCCGGCCGAGACGACTCCGCCGGCCGAGTCCACCCCGCCGGCGGAGGAGGAGACGACGCCTCCGGCCTCGGAAACGCCGTCCACTCCGACCGCCTCCGAGTCCACGCCCCCCGCAGCCCCCACCCCGAACGGCGGCGGCGGTGAGAACCTCGCCGAGACCGGCGGCAGCAGCGCCACCATGCCGATCGCCATCGGCGCGACGGTGCTGCTGGCCGGCGGCGCGGGGATCGTGGTGATGACGCGCCGGCGCCGGACGTCGAACTGACCGGACGATGACGCCCCGTCAGGGGTGCGCGGCCCGGACAGCCGACTGACGCTCGACCGTCGAGAGGTACAACTCCACGTACCTCTCGACATCGACGTCCAACGCCACATCCACCAGCGGCCTTTCGCGACCGCCCGCATGGATCTCGGCCTCACCGGGCCGTGGACGCCGGTCGACGATCGTCTGCCCCCGCCCCGGCCCCGCCGCGAGGTTCACCTCGACCGGCAGCAGCTCGGTACGGATGCCCGCCGGATCGACGACCGCACACACCGCACCCGCGTCGCCCAGACTCCCCGTAGGAGTCGGGTCCCCGGACGCGTCCGGATCACGATGGGCCAGCAACCGCCCCGCCATCCGAAGGCCCGGTTCCGGACTCGTCCGCAACCGCCGCACCTCCGCCTCAGGCACGAGCACCCGCTTGAACACGTCCAGCCCGTACATGGTGATCGGCACCCCCGCGGTGAGCAGGATCGCCGCCGCCTCCGGGTCGTGCCACACGTTGAACTCGGCGACCGGCGTGGCGTTCCCCGCGGCGACCGCGCCGCCCATGAACACGATCCGCTCGATGTTGCGCACCACCTCCGGGTGGGTCCGCAGCAGCAGCGCGATGTTGGTGAGGGGCGCGGTGGGGACGAGGGTGACCGGCCGCGGCGAGGCGAGGATCTCCCGCCGCAGCAGGGTCACCGCGTCCACGTCGACCGCCGTGCGGGTGGGTGCGGGCAGCCCGAGGTCGGCCATCCCGTCCTCCCCGTGCACATGCCGTGCCGTCCGCACGGCCTCGATCAACGGCCGCTCGGCACCGCGCGCGACGGGAATCCCGGGGGCGCCCGCCTGCTCCAGCACGGTGAGCGTGTTCCGCACGACCCCTTCGACATCGGTGTTCCCGGCCACACAGGTGATCGCCCGCAGGTCGATCCCCGGGTGGCGTACGGCGAACAGCAGGGCCAGGGCGTCGTCGACACCGGTGTCGCAGTCGATGATCACGGGTATGGGCTGACCGGTCACGTCGGTTACTCCTCTTTCCACGCGGCGTAAGTGTGACCTTACGCAGCCGCCCACAGTCCGGCGCCGCGATCCGCGACCCGCTGCGCGATCCGGTCGAGCAGCCCCGCCACCGGCACCGCCCCCGGCTGCCGCCCGTCCCTCAGCCGTACGGCGGCCAGCTCGTCGCCGGCCTCCCGCGCCCCGATGACCGCCTGGTACGGCACGAGCCGCGCCGCCCGGATACGGGCGCCGAGGGTGCCGTCGCCGGGGCCGTACAGCTCGGCCCGCAGCCCCCGCCGCACAGCCCGCCGTACGACAGCCCGTGCCTGCTCCTCCTGCGCCTCGGACACCGGCAGCACCGCAAGCTGCACGGGCGCGAGCCAGACCGGGAAGGCACCGCCGTGCACTTCGACGAGATGGGCGACACAGCGTTCGACACTGCCGAGGAGGCTGCGGTGCACCATGACGGGCCGGTGTCTGGCCCCGTCCCGGCCGATGTAGTGCAGATCGAACCGCTCGGGCTGATGAAAGTCGATCTGCACGGTCGAGAGTGTGGCCTCACGCTCCGCCGAGTCCACGACCTGCACGTCGATCTTGGGCCCGTAGAAGGCGGCCTCGCCCTCCACGGCCTCGTACGCGATGCCGGCCCCGTCGAGGACTTCCGCCAGCAGCGCGCCCGCCCGGCGCCACACCGCGGGGTCGCCGGCGTACTTACCGCCCTCCCCGGGCAGCGACAGCCGATACCTCGCCGCCCGGATCCCCAGATCCGCATACACCCGCCCGATCAGCTCCAGCGCCGCACGTGCCTCGTCGACGGACTGCTCCAGGGTGCAGAAGATGTGCGCGTCGTTGAGCTGGATGGCCCGCACCCGGGTGAGCCCACCGAGGACGCCGGACAGTTCAGATCGATACATACCACCCAACTCCGCGATCCGAAGAGGCAGTTCGCGATAACTGTGCGACCGGGACCGGTAGATGAGCGCATGGTGCGGACAGAGCGACGGCCGCAGCACGACCTGCTCGGCCCCCAACTCCATGGGCGGGAACATGCCGTCGCTGTAGTGGTCCCAGTGGCCCGAGATCTCGTACAGCTCCCGCTTCCCGATCACCGGCGAGTACACATGCCGGTACCCGGCCGCCCGCTCCACCTCCCGGACGTACTCCTCCAGCACATGCCGCACCACGGCCCCGTCCGGCAGCCAGTACGGCAACCCCGCCCCCATCAGCGGGTCGGTGTCGAACAGCTCCAGCTCACGGCCGAGTCGACGGTGATCGTTCACGGATGGCTCCTCCGATACGGAGGCGAGCGACCGGGGCGCCACACGCCAAAGCCCCGGAGCACTCGCCCCGGGGCTTCGATGATCTACGTCAGCAGTCAGCGCGCCGGGACACTCTCCGGCGTCGTCGTCATGGGTGACGGCTGGGCACGCTGCATGGGGGGACGGTAACAGGGGCTGGGCGGAAGGGCGACGCACTTTCCGGTGACCGCGTGCGCGCAGAGCACAGCTCGGGGGCACGGTTGACAGCGCCCCCGGGCGTTCCGCCGACGGTAGGTAGGTCAGACGGGTGTGACGGTGTAGGCCACGGCGCCGAAGGCGCCCATGAGGCTCAGGCCGCCCGGCTCGGACTGACCGGGGTTCAGAATGCCCACCACGACCTCGCACGCGAGATCCGTGTAGAACGTGATGACGTACCCGGAGCCCGCGTTGTTCGTGGCCGAGTGCGCGCCGGCGATGGCCGGTATGTCCGTACAGGGGGCCGCGTCGGAGAGCAGGACGTCGGAGCGGCCCGTGTAACTCTGCCCCTCGTACGCGGTCCCGATGACGGACTGCGCACTGAGGTCGTCGGCGCTGGCCGGGGTGGCGGCCGCGATGGCGAGAGCGGCCGGAATGGCTGCGAGCACCGAGGCACGCCTGATCTTCTCTAACATGACGATCCTTCCAATCGAGTTGGTCGGCCGCATACACCTCAGGGGACGCCCCGGCCGGCACCACTGGACGCGACCCGGGGCTCCGGATGCCCCACCGATGGGTGTGCGGAAGCACAGAGAGGCGCCGCCGAAATCCGGGCCCGAAGACCCGGAAGAGGCGTGTCGCCCGCTCTGACGATGAAGAAATCTTGTCCCTCTGACGAGGGGAAACGGGTAAAGCGGAGCTGTCGGTTCACTATCGATCACGGTGCCTCCACGGCCCCGGGCCGTCTCCGGCGGGCCGATCGATATCGGATCGCGTGAGACGGATACGAGCTGGCACGCTGCCCCTGTGGATCACGCGGAAGTACTGCTCATCGGAGGGCGGGCCGGAGTCGGCAAAACGACGGCGGGGTGGGAGGTTTCGGCGTTGCTAACCCTTTTGCGCAACCCCCCGGTACTCACACGCGGAAATGTTCAGGTCAACCGCGCTGCGACGATGCCAACCCGCCTTGGTCACCCCTCGGCACTGGCGACGGACCGCGGCAGGTAAGCGCGCGTGCGCCCTCATGACGACGGCCCCCGCCTACGGTGGCGGGGGCCGGCCAATCAGAGTCGGGTCAAGGTCACACGGTGCGGAAATCGTCACCCTGGACGGCAGCGACGAACGACGACCACGCCGACGGCTCGAATATGAGCGCCGGGCCGTCCGAGTCCTTGCTGTCACGGACCGGGACGATGCCTGAGCTGACGTAAGCAGGTGCCCACTCAACGCAACTCCCGCCTCCGTTACCGCTGTAGCTCGACTTGACCCACTCCGCGCGGGAGAGGTCAGGGGTGGTGCTCATGTCGGTAGTGCCTCCATTACGGACCGGATGAACGCCGCCGAGTCACCTGGCGACAGGGCGCATGCCCTAAGCAGATCGTAGGCCCGCTGACGCTCCGCGACGATCCCAATATCTTCGAACAACGTCCCGGTCGTGATGCTCTCCTCGTAGGCCACTCGCGCGCCGTCATCCAGGGTCATCAGCGTCAGCGTGCCCCCTACCAATGCATGTCCCCCCCGTGTTCGAATGGGAGAACGTCAACGTACCCGGGACTGAAGTCCCGGGCTTGCACAACGGGCGCCACTGGCTGTGGTGCTGCGTTTGCGTCTTGTCCCACGGCCCGGGTTCGGGGGTGGGTCTGGGACGGTTGACTGCGCCCCGCGTCGCCACAACTCTTCCGCGCGAGCACGGATGTTGCGGGAGCCGTTCCGGTCGGCGTGATCAACGAATCCGCACGACCGGCACGCGAACCAGGCCTGGGAGACCCGGTTCGCCTTGTCGATGTGGCCGCATTCGGCGCAGGTCCGGGAGGTGTACGCCGGATCGACGTGCACCACCGGCACCCCCGCGATGCGGGCCTTGTACGCGATGAACGCTCCCAGCTGGGCGAAGGCCCAGGAGGAGTGGGTGGCCCGTTGGGGCTTTGCAAGCCGTACCCGCTCGCGGATGCCCGTCAAATCTTCCAGGGCGATTCCGCGACCGGTGCGTTCTGCCTCGGCCACCACACGTTTCGCGATCTTGTGGTTGATGTCCTTCGCCCGCCGCGCCTCTTTACGACGCCGCTTCTTCAGCCGGCGCCTGGCGGACGGGGTGTTCTTACGCTGGAGTTTGGTACGCAGGGTGCGCTCACGCAGTCGCCCCCGGTTCAGCACGCGCCCGGCCATGATCTGGCCGTCCGAGGTGGTGGCGATGTTCACGATCCCCAGATCGATCCCGAGGAACTCCTGCACGCCGGTGTCGGGTTCGGCCTCGGGGACCTCGCAGGTGGCGTTCAAAAACCACATGCCGTCGCGGAACAGCAGATCCGACTCGCCCTTGCGGTACAGGGCCAGGCGGGCCAGGTGCTCAGGTGAGGCGGTGAACGCCACGCCCTTCACACGCCCTTGCAGCGTCCAGATGGAGAGTGTCCGGTCCGGGATCTGCCAGGACAGCATCCGGTCGTCATAGGGCTGCGCGCCCTCGGGCCGGAAGCGGATCGGCTTCTCAACCGCCCGCCGGTAGCGCTTCGACCACGGCTTGCCCAGGTTCCCGGCCTTCAGGTTCGCCTTCAGCGTGGTGTAGGCGTCGCAGGTCTTCTTGATCACGTGCTGGGCGGCCTGCGCGCCCAGCTGCCACCGCTCCTTGACCTCGGTGTAGGTGTGCTCACGCAGGGCGAAGTTCCGCTTCACGTCCTTCTCGAACGCCACCGCCGACACCCAGGTCGCCGCCTCATTACAGGCTCGCAGGGTCGCCTCAAGTGCCGACGCCTGCACAGGCGTCGGCAGCAGCTTCACCTGCACCACCAGCTTCACCCCCGCAGGCTAGCCCGTACATTGTGCCTATATCACTGCGATGGGAACCAAACCCCGATCTGAGGAGGGGTAGAACAGTTGTCTACACCCTTCACGTACGCTTGGTCTTCACCCCCAAATACCGGCGCGGTCCGTTCACCGACGAGATCCTCACGCGCTGCGAGGAGATCATGCGGGACGTATGCGCGGATTTCGGCGCGGAACTCACCGAGTTCAACGGCGAACGCGACCATGTCCACCTCCTCGTGCACTATCCACCCAAGGTCGCGCTGTCCCGCCTGGTCGGCTCCCTCAAGGGGGTCTCCGCCCGGCGCCTGCGCCAGGAGTTCCCCGACCACATCCGCCGTTACCTGTGGGGCGACCACTTCTGGTCCCCCTCCTACTTCGCCGCCTCCGCCGGCGGCGCACCACTCGCCGTCATCAAGCAGTACATCGAGCAGCAAAAACGCCCCGGGTGACGCCGGGCAGCCCCTTCGGCCGGGTGCGTCACCCGGCTGCGCCGGCAGCCCTGTGGGCGCTCCGCGCCCACAACCACAGGTGCTGCGATGCTCCGCATCGCTACCACAGGATGCGATTCCTCCCGGGGCTGAAGCCCCGGGGTTCCTCGCAAGATCAGGCTGAAACGCCACCCCAGCACGTTCAGGTCACCCTCAACGGGCTGAGATCGCCCCGGGATCCTGCGCTGGTAGCCCGCGCAGGGCAATCGAATGGTGCTGCGTCCAGCACGAGGTGCCCTGCTGGTGATGAACGTCAGGAACGGAGCCGGCTGACGAATCCGCGTATCCCGCCCACGGGGTTGACCGTGTCGAGGTTCGCCATGGCCTGGTCGTCCAGCTTGATCGCTCCGGCGGCGACGTTCTGTTCGAGGTGGGCGACCGACGTCGTGCCGGGAATGAGGAGGGCGTTGTCCGCGTGGTGCAGCAGCCAGGCCAGGCCCACCTGCATGGGCGTGGCCCCCAGCTCCCGGGCGATCTCCTGGACGACGGGCTCATGGACGACCTTGGCCGAGCCGGGGAAGGCGCCGCCGAGCGGGAAGAAGGGGGCCCAGGCGATGCCCTCGGCCCGGCACAGGTCCAGGACCTCCTCCTGCTTGCGAGAGGTGAGGCTGTACTGGTTCTGCACGCAGACGACGCCCAGGGGCAGCGCACGGCGCAGCTCGGTCAGGCTCACGGCGCTCAGGCCGATCGCGCCGATCAGGCCCTCCTCCCGCATGGCGACCATCTCGGCCATCTGGTCGTCGAAGTCGACCTTCTGCTTGGGGGTCAGCGGGTAGGTTCCCGGTGCGATGCGGCGCATGTTGACCACGTCGGGGCGGTCGGTCCGCAGGCTGCGGAGGTTGTCCAGTACTTCCTGGCGCAGCTCTTCGGGCCGCTGGGCCGGGACCATCGGCATCGGGCCGCGCTTGGGCGGGCGCGCGCCGACCTTGGTCACGATCACGACGCCCTGCTCGGAGCCGAGTTCCTCGGCGAGGTAGGTGTTGGCCACGCCGCCTGCGTAGAAATGCGCGGTGTCGAAGTGGTCGACCCCGAGCTCGAACGCTCGACGCAGGACCTTGCGTGCCGAGGCGGCGTCCTTGAGGCGTGGCAGCTGCATCATGCCGTAACCGACCCGGGCGACCTCGTGCCCCGACAGGGGGTAAACGCCGCCTGGGCGCGGGCTGGTGGGCTGGGGGGGACGGGTTTATCGGTCCAGGCATGGAGTGGGTCCTTTGGGCGACGACACAGGGCCGGAAGCGGAGGCGGCTCCGGTTCGGAGACGGTACCACTAAAACGGAGGCGCCTCCGCTTTGTTGCCCCGCCCAGCCCCGCGCAGGGGCCCGCTCACCCGGACGGACCGGCGCGCTGGTGGGCCCACGGGCGCGATGGTGCGGTAGGAGACATGTCCCGCACACCAGCCTGTGTCCTCCTCGGCTCCGTACTGCTGCTGATCACGCCCGCGTGCTCGGTCGACTGGCCGGAGACCCCCTCGGCGGCCGTGCCGCCCGGCGTCCCCACCGCCGTACGGTCACCGTCACCGTCGCCTTCGCTGTCTCCCTCGCCCGCGGGCGCCCCCTCCCTCACCAAAGCGCAGACCGAAGCCGCGCTGATCGGGGAGAGCGATCTCGGGGAGCCCTGGGCGCCGACGGAGGGGGCCGCCACCTGGCGGGACGGGGTGCTCAAGGCGGTCGCGCAGCCGGTGGAGTGCCAGCGGCTGCTGGACAGCGTCTATACGGATGAACTCTTCGGTACGGCGGCGGGGACGCGCGCGGTCGTCGCGCTGGACGACGTCTGGGACGGGGCGCAGTTGCGCTATCAGGTCGTCACGCAGCACCCGGCGGAGGCGGAGAGCACGCTCGCCTGGCTGAGGTCGCTGCCGCGGAAGTGCGCCACGTTCGCGGCGACGACCGCGCAGGGCGCCGTACGCGAAGGCCAGGTCAGCGGTCTCGAACTGCCCGGCATCGGCGACGCCCGTCAGGCGGTCCGGCTCACGCTCACCGGAGAGCCGGCGGAGGGCGAGTTCACCCTGACCCTGGACGTGGCCGCCGTCCGCGTGGGCGACGACGCGCTCGCGCTCACCAACGGCGGCGTCGGCGCGGTGTCGGCCGAGGTCACCCAGGGCGTCGCGGAACTGGGCGCCGCCCGCCTCGCCGAGGTCCGCGAGCGGGGCCGCACGGAGGTGTGAGGGCGCGCGGGGGCGGCGGCCAAGGCGCTTCGCGAGCGGCGACCCCACAGAAGCCGCCCTCAGCGGGTCCCCCGAAATCCGGTACGTACCACGGACCCGCGGCCGAAGCACCGGACGGCCGGCGGAGCGCTCAGTCCCGGTCGAACCTCGTCCGCTGCGCCACCACGTCCCGCGCGACGTCCACCGCGGTCCGCTCCTCCGCGAACGCCCGCCCCCGAAGCCGCGCCATCGCCTCGTCCGCGCCGACCCCCAGCTGAGCCATGATCATTCCGGTGGCCTGGTAGATCTCGTCGTGCTCGGTCGCGAGCCCGCTCAGCCACCACCCCGGGTCGAGCACGCCCTCCTCCTCGCGCGGCAGGGCCATCAGCGCCACGGTCATGACCCCGGCCAGGAGCCGCGCGGTCCGCAGGTCACGCGCGCCGAGCGGGCCGGGCTCGCGGCGGTACAGGTCCAGCGTGCCCAGACATCCCAGGCCCTCCGGCCCGGCTCCGGCGTCCTCACCGCCCAGCGGCACGGCGTACGCCGCCCGTATCCCGGCCGCCGTGGCCTCCATGGCGAACACCGGCCAGCGCCGCGCCCCCTCCCCGCCCGCCAGGTCCTCGGCGAACACGGCCGCCCCGGCCTGCGCGGCGGCGAGGCAGGGCCCCTCGCCCAGCGTCGCCTGGGTCTCCGTGAGGTACGCCGCCAGTTCGTCGCTCGCACACAGTTGTACGGGCATCCCGCTGGCGTGCAGCGATACGGCCGCCCCGGTCACGTCCACCAGCCGGACCGTGACCGCGCACAGCCGGCCCGGTATCTCCGCGGGCCGGGCGCCCCGTACCTCCTCGCCGATCGCACGGGCGGCCGGATCACGTTTCCGCTCCGAGGCGGGCCGGGGACCCTCGCCGCCGACGGATCCGCCGTGCCGCTCGTCCCTGGGCCGCACGGTTACCGCCTCCTCCATACGGTGCGGCGTACATGGTCTCTGCACCCGGGGCGGGCGGCCGGACCGTCCGTCCCGGATGCCGCCCGACTACCCGGGGCCCCTCGCCACAAACGCCCGCCTACCGCTTCTCGTACGGATCCGAGGGCTGCGTCACCCGCACCACCGACCCGGCGTCGAGCACCGGCGGCCAGGCCGCGTCGCTGCCCAGCTCACCCTGGGGATGCCAGGTGCCGGTGACGGTGACCCAGGCGTCGGTGGGCGGACGATCCGAAGAGGCAGCGCCCCGGATCTCGATCTTGCTGGTGGTGGCGTCGGCGGCGCAGCAGGTGACGTAGAGGCGGGTGAGGTACCAGGTGCCGTCGTCGTCCTGGGTGACGAAGCCGGTCATCCGGACGGTACGGCCCTTCAGCGAGCGTCCGCTGTCGTAGATCGCCCGGGAGCTGAACTCGGCGAGCGTCAGCCGCACCGGGTCCCCGGAGGGCAGCGCGGGGAACGTCCCGACCCCTTGGGCCGCCCGCTGGGCCGCCTCGCGCCCGGCGCTGTAGGAGCCGAGCGCCGGGGGCGGGAAGAGGAGGAGGGCGACGGCGGGCAGGGCCAGCAGCCAGGCCAGCCGGGGGCCGGGATGCGCATGACCGTGCTCCCCATGATGGTCGTGGTCGTCATGGTCGTGGTCGTCATGGTCGTGGTCGTCATGGTCGTGGTCGTCATGGTCGTGGTCGTCGGAGCGCCGCCCCCGCCACCGTGCGACCCCCGCCGCCGCCCCCAGCAGCACCAGCACCGTCCCGGAGACGATCAGATACGGCCGTAGCCCGGACTGCACATACCGCAGGTACAGCTCGCTCAGCAGCGAGATCCGCAGGATCGCGGCGCCGGTCAGAAGGAGCAGGATCGCCGAGCCGTAGCGCCTCACAGCAGCCACCACCCCACCAGCACGCTGCTCGCCAAGGCCACCACCCAGGTCACGGACGAGAACCGCAGCGCGAAGGAACGCCCGAAGGTCCCCGCCTGCAGCGCGATCAGTTTCAGGTCGACCATCGGGCCCACCACCATGAACGCCAGCCGCGCGGTCGGCGAGAAGCCGGTCAGCGAGGCGGCGACGAAGGCGTCCGCCTCGCTGCACACACACAGCACGACCGCGAGGACGGCCAGCAGCAGCACCGACAGCCAGGCGGAGCCGGTGAAGACGTCCAGGACGGACCGGGGGACGGCGATGTTGAAGGTCGCCGCGGCGGCCGCGCCGAGGACGAGGAAGCCGCCCGCGTGCAGGAAGTCGTGCTGGAGTCCGGAGGCGAAGCCGCGCAGCCCGGTCGTCGCGTTCGACGGCGTACGGCCCTTGGGCAGCCGCAGCCACTCCTCCTTGCCGAAGCGGACCCACAGCCAGCCCATGGCGACGGCGGTCGCGAGCGAGGCGACGAGCCGCCCGAGGACCATCGTCGGCTGCCCGGGAAAGGCGATGGAGGTCGCGACGAGGACGACGGGGTTGATCGCGGGAGCGGAGAGGAGGAAGGCGAGCGCGGCGGCCGGGGCGACCCCTCTCCTCATCAGGCTCCCCGCCACCGGCACGGACGCGCACTCGCACCCCGGCAGCACGACACCCGCCGCGCCCGCCACCGGCACGGCGAGCGCCTGGTTCCCCGGCAGCAGGCGGCTGAAGATCTTCTCCGGTACGAAGGCGCCGATGGCGGCCGAGACGACGGTGCCGAGGAGCAGGAAGGGCACGCCCTGGACGGCGACGGCGGTGAAGACGGTCCACCAGGCCGCCACGGGCGGGGTGTAGAGGTCGAGGGCCAGCACCGGCCCGAGCACGGAGACGACGGTGGCGACGGCGATGAGCGCGGCGCCGCCCAGGACGGCGTACACGAGGGTGCGTACGGCGAGCCACAGGCCGTCGGCCACAGTCCGTCGGTTCTCCACGTGCCTCGCCCTGCGTCAGTCCCGCTGTCCTCGCGCAGGTTAACCGCAGCCTCTGTGGGAAGGCCCGGCTTTCTCACAGAGGAGGCTGTGCGGGCGCGGGCCCGAGGGTGGTCGTGCCGGGTGCCGTACGGTGTCCCAGGCCCAACTCCCCTGGCCCCTCTTGCCGTTCGGCAAGGGCAGCCTCTAGGTTAAACGGCGGATTAAACATGCGTAGGGGACCTGCTTAATTCACCGCTCAACACACCGCCGCTGTGAGGTCGCCGTGCTCAAGCGCACCAACCCCACCCAGCGTTACGCCCGAGGCCTCGCCGCCGCCGTCATCGCCGTAGCGACCCTGCTGCTGGCCGCGAACGCGGGTCCGGCGCGGGCGGCGGACAAAGGCCAGGTACAGCAGGTCCACCAGCCGTCGGTGAACCAGGGTCAGAACTTCGCCGTGTCCAGCTCGAATCCGAAGGGGGCGGGCAGCGGAACCGTGAGGCCGAGCTTGCACTTGGGGGCTTGGGTGTAGTCGTCGCCGGAAGGCTCGGAGTACACGACGACTTCCGCTTCCTCGCGATCGATCAGCAGGTAGACGGGGATCCCGGCGCGGGCGTAACCGCGGATCTTCTTCTCACGGTCGCGGTCAGCCGTGCTGGTGGAGGTCACTTCGGCGACGAGCAGTACAGGCAACGTGTCGTGCCATTGCTGCTCGTCATCGAAGCTCCCCTCGGGCGCGATGACAAGGTCGGGGACAACGTTACCGGTCTCGGATGCCCCGGGAACCTTGAGGCCAATGCCGGTGTAGGTGAACAGGAAGTCGTCGGGATCCTTCCGGAAGATCTGCCGGTTGAGCTTCGACACGATCTCCTCGTGCTCCCCATTGGCCGGTGGCGTCACGCAGATCTCCCCTTCGATCAACTCCACGCGCCAACCCCGGGGGGCCGCCGCACTGAAGAGCTCGAAGACCTGCTCCACGCTCGCGCCCTCATGGCTGGGCACGCCGCTGTCCGCGTCGCTGTCGCCGTCAGGGTCGTCGTACGGACCGTGAATGGCCTCGCCCTGGTACCCCGGCATGATGATCGGCTCCGCCGTCGCCATGACAGACCTCCTCTGCTCAGCGCGACCAAACCAGAGTAGACCGGCAGCCCGGATACCGAATCCGGAGACGTTCACTCGAACGAGTGTGCTGTTACGTTTCCGCACCGGCGGCGAACGGCGAACTCCACGAAGGCGACGGCGACGCAGACCTACCGCGTCAGCACTTCCACGTCTCCCACTTCATCTCGCCCTTGAGCGAGCCGTCTCCCCAGGCCACCGGGGTGTCGATCCGCAGGCCGGTGGAGCCCTTGCCGGGGTAGTACCAGTGGTAGTGGCCGTGGTTCCGGGAGCCGTAGTGGACCTCCAGCCAGCCCTGGGAGTGGTGGACGAGGGGCTGGAACCAGTACTGGCCCTTGTAGCCGGGGCGGACGGTGTTGGTGAGGGTCTCGGTGACGGTGCGCTTGTCGCCCACGGTCCAGGTCTCGTTGGACTCGGCGCTGGCCTTCATGCCCATCGAGATCTGGTCGGCGAAACCGGCGCTGACCTCCAGGGTCGTCTTCGTGCCGTAGGAGTACGAGGTGTTGGTCTCGTAGGCGGCGGCGCGCGCGTACGTGGCGTTGTCGGTGCCGTGGCAGTTCGCGAAGACGTTGCTCGCGGCGTGCCAGTTGCCCGGCGAGTTCCAGGTGCTGACCTCGTGGTAGCGGCAGAGGTCGGGCCTGCCCGCGTTGCAGTCGCCGATCACGTCCGGCTTGTCGCTGCCCCAGCCGGGCGTGTACGCGTTGGCCGTGCCCGTGGAGAGCGGGATGAGGACCAGGGCGGCGGCGGGCGCCAGCAGGGCCATGCGGACCCGGCTTCGCTTGAGCACCTTCACCTTCACCTTCAAGTTCATGTTCATGTTCATGTTCATGGGGAGGCTCCTCGGGGGTCGTGAGGTGGGGACCTGTGGATCCAAACCCGCCGGGGAGTTGATCGGGCAGCCGTTCCGTACGCCGATCAATTACTTCGCCGCTCGTTCCTCGCGACCGCAAACCTCCTGGAACCGAACATCAGGGACATACGCCCGCCACTGCGCCCGCGTCAGCCCGCCGCCCGTCCGCTCGCACACCCTCGCCACCGCCCGCCCCGTGTCCACGGCGTACCGCTGGAGCGGAACATGCGCGCTCCCGGCGTACACGGTGCCGCTGTCGGCGCTGAAGGCGAGGGTCCTGATGCCCTCGCCCGGAGTCGGCAGTGGTCCGCCGAGCGGCTGCTGGGTCTCGGTGTCCCAGAGCTGGAGGGTGCCCGCGTCGCCGCCGACGGCGAGGGTGTGGCCGTCGGGGCTGAGGGCGAGGGCGCTGACGGCCTCGGGGGTGTCGTCGAGGGGGGCGGGGAAGACGTTGCGCAGGACGCGGGCGCGATGGCGGACGTCGCCGTCCCAGAGGGCGACGCGGCCGGTCTGGTCGCCCGCCGCAAGCGCGCGGCCGTCAGGGCGGAAGGCGAGGGCGCTGACCTGGTCGCCCTGGACGAGGTCCTGGGCGGCACCCGGTGCGGACGGCGTGCGGGCCACGCGGTTGTCGCCGACGACGAGACCGCCGTCGGGGCGGACCGCCAGGTGGATGCTGGCCAGGTCGGCATCGGTGAGGGCGCTCGTGCGCCGGCCGCTCGCGGTGTCCCACACCTCGTTGCTCAGCTCGCCGATCTGCGGTGTGCGGGTGGTGTAGAGGGTGCGGCCGCCGGGGCCGAGGGCGAGTTCCGTCACCGCCGTGGCGGACTCGGTCGTCGACACGTCCACGCCGCCCTGCTCCCGGCCCCGCCGCACGTCCCAGAGGGTGATGCGCTGGGGTGCCGCCTGCCGGCCGGGCGCCGAGTAGCCGTAGGCGACGGTCGTACCGTCGGGGCTGAACGTCAGCAGCGGCAGCGTGTACTCGGGCACCACCGGTGAGGCGGGGTCCAGTGAGACCGGCCGGGGCGGGGACGGGAGCCTGCGCAGGAGGCGGCCGTCCTGTGCGGCGCGGAGTTCGAAGCTGTAGTCGGCGCCCACACGCCGGACCGTGGCGAGGGTGCGGCCGTCGGGGCTGAGGACGGCGTCGTCCACGGGCTGGTCGCTCCACCGGCTGGTCGTGGGGCCGGTCAGGTCGAGGGTGTGGACGGTGCCCCCTTCTATGTAGCGGAGGAAGGGGCGCTCGCGGTCCCAGGCGAGGCGGTCGTAGACGTGCTGGTTGTTGAGGGGGTGACGGAAGACGGGCGCGGAGGGGTCGGACAGGCGCCAGACGCGGATCTCGTCGGGGCCGGCCGTGGCCAGGAAGGCGCCGTCGTGGCTGAGGGAGGCGTACCGCAGTCCCCGGTCGTCGACCGCGGCGACCTCACGTCCCGAGCGGATGTCCCAGACGTGGGCGCCGTCCTCGGAGACGACGGCGAACCGGCTGCCGCCGCCCCGACCGAACACCACCGCCGACATGTCGCCGCACCGGCCCCGGTCCTGCTCCCACGCGCCGTGCAGCGTGCGGTGGGCGGCGACGTCCCAGACCTGCGGTGCGCCGCCCGTGGGGCATACGACCACCTGCCGGTCGTCGGCGCTCGGCATCACGTTCGCCCGGTCGGCCTCCCGCGTCTCGAACAGCAGACTGCCGTCCGACACGGAACGCAGCTGCACCCCGTTGCCGTACACCTTGCCCAGCAGATAGCTGCGCCCGCTCGCGCCGAACCCCAGGTCGGAGTCCCCGCGGGCCGCCGGGGCTCCGGCCCAGCGTCGGGTGGCGGTGTCCCACAGTCGTACGCCGCCCTCGACGGACAGCGCGAGGATCCGGCCGTCCGGTCCCGCCGCCCACACCTCGCCCTTCGGCATACGGCCCGTGCCGGTGCGACGGCGCGTGGCCACGTCCCAGGTCTGCCAGGTCCCGTCCTCGGCGCTGAGCAGGGTGCGGCCCGAGTCGGCCGTGAAGCGCTGCGCGTGGTAGCCGGGGGTGGGGTCGGTGAAGGCGTCCGTCTCGCCCTGGGAGAGCGAGCCGAGCAGGGCACGGCGGGACTCGGGCAGCGCGGAGATGTCCCACGCGGCGACGCTCAGCAGCATCGCGGCCCGCGGGTCCGTGGTGCGCAGGCCGTCGGCGACGGCGGCGATCCGGCGGGCGGTGTTCTGGGTGCGCTGGCGCAGGTTGTCCCGGTGCTGCTGGTAGGCGACCAGGCCGACGACCATGGCCACCGCCAGGACGGCCGAGAACGCGGCCGTCAGGGTCCGGGCGCGGCGCGTGGACCGGCTGGCGGCGCGGCGCTCGGCCTCGCGCGTCTCGAACGCGGCGAGCAGGAAGGAACGCTCCGCGGCGGTCAGCGCCGGATCGTCCCGGTGGTCCGGGAAGAGCTCCTCGGCGCGGGTCAGCAGGCTGCCCCGGTACAGGGCGCCGGGGTCGCGGTCGTGCTCCAGCCAGGCGCAGGCCGCCTCGGTCAGTCCGCGGTGATGGCGCAGCCGCTCCCGGTTCTCCTCGATCCAGTCGTGCAGCCGGGGCCAGCAGGTGATCAGGGCCTCATGGGCGAGGTGCACGGCCTGCTCGTCGGCGGTCAGCAGCCGGGCGCGGGCCAGCCGCTCCACCACCGGCGGCAGTTCGGGGTCGGACCAGTCGGCGAGTTCGTCGCGGGTGACCGGGCGGCGGGTGTCGGGGGTGCCCTGGCCCGGCTCGACCATGCGCAGCAACAGCCGCCGCGCGGTACTCGCCTGCGCCGGTGACAGCTGCCCGTACACCTGCTCCGCGCTCGCCGCGATCGCCCCGCGCACCCCGCCCGCCGCCTCGTACGCGGCCGGCGTCAGCAGCCTCCCCTTGCGCCGCTTCCAGGTCTCCAGCAGGGCGTGCGAGAGCATCGGCAGTCCGCCGGGCTGGTCCAGCACCTCGTCGACGACCCGCGCGGTCAGCTCCCGCTCGACCAGCAGCCCGGCCGCCTGGGCGGGCCCGACCACCGCCTCCCGCAGTTCGTCCGCCGTCATGGGGCCGACGAGGAGTCCGGCGCCGCGCAGCGCCTCCGCCAGGTCGCGGTGCTCGGCACAGCGGGCGTAGAAGTCCGCCCGTACGGCGATCAGCACGCGCAGCCTGCTGTCCGGGTCGCGGGCGGCGAGCAGCCCTTCGATGAAGGCGGCGCGCTCCTTTCTGTCCCGGCAGAGCGTGAACACCTCCTCGAACTGGTCCACGACCACCCAGCTCTCCGGCTCGTGGGAGGCGGGCGTGAGCAGATGGCCGTACCGCGTGACCGGGCGGGCGCCCGGGGTGAGGATGCGCAGGACCGCCGGGTCCTCGTGGCGGGCCATCTCCTCGCGGAGGCGGGGGATGAGACCGGCGCGCAGGAGGGAGGACTTGCCGCTGCCGGAGGCGCCGAAGAGCACCGCGAAACGGTGGTCGCACACCAGTTGCTTCAGGTCCTCCGCGACCCGGTCCCGGCCGAAGAACAGTTCACGGTCGCCGGGCTCGAAGCGGGCCAGGCCCCGGTAGGGGGGTGCCGCCTCCTCGTCCCGTACGTCCCCCGCCTCCGCCTCCTTCCAGCGCGTCTCCCATTCGCCGGGGTCGCCGCCGCACGCCCGTACGTATCCCTGGACGACGGCGAGGGACGGCAGCCGTTCACCGGCCGCGGCCTGGGAGAGGGTCGTCGCGGAGAACCCCGCCGTCTCGGCCATCCGCCGGTACGCCAGGCCGCCGGCCGCCCGGCGCAGCTCCCGCAGGTCGTGCGCGAGCCGCTGGACGGGGCCGGCCTCGGGGTCGACGGGTCTTTCGGGTCGTGCCACGGCTCGCCCTCCTTCTGTACGGCTCGATCGCGTTCGTACGGTTCTCGACGGCGTTCGTACGGTTCTCGATGGCTTTCGTACGGCTTTCGTACGCGGCGTTGATTACAACAACACGACGTCCTGACAAACAACCCCCGCAATTGATTCCCCTGATGAAAGGGGCTGCCGAACAACTCCGACGCTGGCCAGTCTCGGTCCCGCACCGCATCACGACGCCGGTTCCCGGCAGACCGAGCAACTGGAGAGCACCCGAAATGTCCAAGAGCCTCAGCAAGAGAACGTCCCGTCTCGGCAAGGCCGCCCTCGTGGCCGTCGCCGCCACCGCGCTCACCGCGGGGCTGGCGGGCAGCGCCAACGCCGCCATCCTGAACCCGCTGCCGTGGAACGCGGGCACGTTCCAGAACAAGTACATGCCGCTCTTCGACTACGACACCAACGGCTGCCTGCCCGCGGCGGCCGTGGACGCGAGCGGAAGGCTCAACGGCGGGCTCCAGAACAGCGGGTCGATCACCGGCGGCTGCCGCACCAACCACCTCGGCAAGGCCAACACGTACACGCAGTCATGGTGCAAGAACGGCTGGTGCGCCTACGTCTACACGCTCTACTTCGAGAAGGACCAGACCCAGAACGGCATCGACATCGGCGGGCACCGCCACGACTGGGAGTCCGTCGTGGTCTTCCAGAAGCAGGGCGAGGAGCGGCCCCGCTACCTGGCCGCCTCCCGGCACGGCGGCTACAGCACCCACTCGATCAACGAGGTGCCCATGCAGGGCAACCGCGTCAAGATCGTCTACCACAAGGACGGCTCCAGCACCCACGCCTTCCGCTTCGCGAAGTGGGGCGAGGTTCCGCGGGTCTGGGGCAACGGCACGTGGGACCAGCCGGGCCTGGTCGACGTGACCAAGATGGCCGACGCACCGCGCAACGCCCTGTGGAACTCCAAGTGGGGCAAGGCCAACTTCCCGCTGACCGGCAACCTCCAGAGCAACATCAACAAGGCCCGGCCCGCCGCGGTCCCCGCGTTCTGACGCACGGACCGCCCCTGACAGCCGCCGGCGGGACGCCCCCCATCCGTCCCGCCGACGGCCTTTCGGCTACGCGGGCCCGCAGGTGTTCAGCCGGGCAGGGCGTCCTTCAGTGCCTGGTGGAGGTTGTCCGCCAGTTCCTCCTCCGGTGGCGGGTCATCGGTGAACAGGGGGCCCAGCTGGGCGATGAGGGTCTGGTTGAAGGCGCCGTACAGGGCGGTGCGGGGACGTTGGACGGCCTGCTGCAGCGCGGGGAGGAGCGTGCCGCGGGCGTAGGCCGGGCGGCCGTCCGCGCGGGGCATGTCGTCGGGGCGCTCACCCGTCGCGGAGGGCGTGGGCGTGGCCGCCGCCGTGCAGTCGACCGTGTCGTCGGTGTACGCCGACTCCCGGGTCGCCGCGAACCCCGCGTCCAGCAGACAGCGTTCGCTCTCCTCGCCGGTGAGGAACTCGATCAGCTCCCGGGCCTTCTTCGACCGCGGCGAGGCCTGCGTCACCGCCAGGTTCTGCCCGCCGAGCACCGCCTTGCCGGGCAGCGGGACCACGCCGAGCTGGTCCTCGTCGAGGGTCTGGTTCAGGGTGCCGTACGCGTACGGCCAGTGCCGCAGGAACGTGGTGCGGCCCGCGGCGAAGTCCGCCATCGACTCGGCCTCGTTCGAGTCGAAGGCGTCCCGGAGGATGTACGGCGCCCGGGTGCGCTCGCGCAGCTCCCTGATGCCCTTCTCCAGCGTCTCGGCATCGCCCGTGTACTCGCCCCGGTCGTCGGTCAGCTCCAGGTCCGGCACCGCCGACGCGAACGCCTCGACGGCGTTGACGGTGCGGCCCTCGTAGGGGCCGAGCTGGGTGGTCCAGCCCTTCTCGTAGCCCCCGGGCTCGTCGTCGCCGAGGAAGTCGATCAGGCCGAGCAGGCTCTCCCAGGTGAGGTCGCCCGTCAGCTCGGACTGCTCCAGGCCCGCGGCCTGCAAGTGGTCGCGCCGGTAGTAGAGCAGCCCGACGTCGCTGTTGAACGGCACCGCGTACACCTTGCCGTCCCAGCGGGCGGTGTCGGCGACGGAGTCGATGAGGTCGCCGTCGAGCAGCCGGTCGGGCAGCGGTCGTATGAGACCGGACTCGGCGAACTCCGGCACCCAGGTCACGTCCAGGTTGACCACGTCGTAGGTCGCGCTGCCCGACTGCAGGGCGCCGAGGAGCTGGCTGCGCTGCTCGTCGGCGCTGCCGGTGAGTTCCACCAGGCGGGCCTTGAAGCCGGTGCCCGCCCTGGCCTCCCGGTCGTTCCAGGCGTCGATGAGCTGCTGGCGGATGCCGCTCTTGCCGGTGACGTCCAGGCCGCTGGCGATCACGATGTCGCCGACCACGTCGTCGGAGGGGACGGCCGACGTGCCCTCCCCGCCGCCGGTGCAAGCGGCCACCAGCAACA
>NZ_WJBG01000221.1 GCF_009709555.1 Streptomyces blattellae
TCAGACACCCCATGTCGTTTGGTGTCAAGCGGTATGGGGTTGTGCGTGGTGCGACCAGGCGGTTGCTTCGTCGTAGAGGGTGCGGGTCTTGAGGCATCCGTGGAGGATGCCGACGAGCCTGTTGCCGACCTGGCGGAGGGCAGAGTTGTAGCCGGCCTCGCGGGCTCGCTGCTTGTCGTAGTACCGGCGGGCGCCGGGTGAGGCCCGCAGGGCGGAGAACGCCTGGCGCTGAAGCGCGTCGGCGAGCCGGTTGTTGCGCACGTAGCGGGCCTGGACGGTGTGGCTCTTGCCGGAGGCCCGGGTAACGGGGCTGGTTCCGGCGTAGTTCTTGCGGGCCTTGGCGGAGCTGTAACGGGTGGGATCGTCCCCGAACTCGGCGAGCACCCGGGCGCCGGTGATCTCTCCGATGCCGGGCATGGAGAGGTAGATCTCAGCGTCCGGGTGCGCGAGAAAATGCGCCTTCACCTGCTCTTCCATCGCGGCTATCTGTTCGTTGAGGGCGATCAGGAGACGAGCATGGGCGGTCGTGGTGGCCCCGTAGGCGGCGGCCACCGGCTCGGGCAGTTCCAGGTGCTTCTCGCGCAAGGCGGCCTGGATGGCCCCGGCCTTCTGGTCCCGGTTGTGGCGTCGGGCGCGGGCCAAGATGGCGGTGATCTGGATGCGGGTGAGCCTGGCCGCCGCCTGGGGGGTGGGCGCCTTGATGAGCAGTTCCAGCGCGTCGGTGCTGGTCAGCTCCAGGCTCGCGTAGGCGTTCAGGGCTGCGGGGAAGTACTCGCGCAGCGTGTTGCGCAGTCGTTGGAAGGTGCGGGTGCGTTCCCAGATCAGGGTCTGGTGGGCGCGGGCGACGACCTTGACGGCCTGGGCCTGGTCGCTGTCGCCGGCGATGGGCCGCAGCTGGTCGCGGTCGATGCGGACCATGTCGGCCAGCGCGTGGGCGTCGCCTCTGTCGCTCTTGGCGCCGGAGGTGCTGTACCGCTCCTTGAACCGGGCGACCTGCCGAGGGTTGATCGCGTAGACCCGGTAGCCGGCCGCAAGCAGGGCCTGCACCCAGGTGCCGCGGTCCGTCTCGATCCCGACGATCACGTCGCAGGGGACGAGGTCCTCACCCGCATGCTTCGCCACAAGCTCGTGGAGCTTGGTGATACCGTCCGCGCCCTCGGGCAACCTTGCGGTCGCGAGGCGGCGGCCGGTGGTGTCCTGGACTTCGACATCGTGGTGGTCCTCGGCCCAGTCGTCGCCGATCAGCAGCAACTCATCCTCCAGGTCAGGTACTTCCCGGTCATGCAGCCCGCGGAAGACACGGCACGCGGCCTAATGGATCCAGTGCTCACGCTCAGCTCGGCGGGCACGCCACCCCATCAGCGGTCATGGCCTTCCGGCCAACCAGCAGGGGCACGGTCTGACCACAGAACTCACAGTGGTTCCGGCGACATAAGTGCTCACCTGCTGGCGGCTACGGCACCGAGTCTCTCCGACCCGGCAGCTCCCATTAGGCTGCAGACGAGCCGCAACCGTCACCAGATCGTCCGGATCCTCCCCCGGTACGAGGCCGTCGGCCCGCCGACAGTCATGTCGGACATGCGGAGATCGAGCCGCGGTGCAGTGGTGGTCTGTGCCGGAGGCCCGGCCTTCGTCGACCCCGGCGCAGACGAGCTCAGGCACCAGCCGATTCCGCGCTTGGGCAGCGAGCTGTGGATCTACGGAGATGGCGCTCTCGCGACGCTGCCCGCCGCTCGCCTCTTCGCGTTCTGCAGACACGAGACCGGGTACGTGGCGACCGAGGACGGGGAGATTCTCCACTGGGTGATCGTGCCCACCACCAACGTCTACTCCCCAGCACTCTCCTTCCTCTCAGAGAATTCACTGGCGCTGCACCAAGAGG
Source organism: Streptomyces blattellae (assembly GCF_009709555.1). Lineage (GTDB taxonomy): Bacteria > Actinomycetota > Actinomycetes > Streptomycetales > Streptomycetaceae > Streptomyces > Streptomyces blattellae. Next base: position 1,883 of record NZ_WJBG01000221.1, read on the forward strand.
GTCTTGCGGGCGCCGAACCGGCAACCCAGATCTGGGAGTTTCCGCCGAACGGCGAACCGCCCAGCACCGAGCGGCATCTGGGGGCCGCCCGGGACCGGTGGCCCCTCGACACGTGGAGGGTGCCGGTCCTGGACGACACCTTCGCCGCCCGCGTGTACAGCTCCGCGCGGCACCGCTGGATGGATACCGACCTGCCGTGGCTGCCGCAGGACACGTCCGGCGCCCAGCTCCCGGTGTATCGGAGGTTCCTCACCATGTCTTCGAGCCAGGACATGTTCGCCGTGGTCGCGGACGGCGTGGGCCTTGAGGTCCACAGCCCCCATCTGCCCTCCGCCCGCACGCTCCTGGAACAGCCCCTGCTGCACAGCCGGCCACACGACGTGCGGCGCATACGAGAACTGCGCCCGAAGATCGGCGATCCCGCGGTGCGGGACGCACTCGACCTCCTGACAGCCTGCCTGAGCGAACGCTTCGGCGGCGACATCGCTCTCGGCCACACGACCCCCGCCCCCACGGCCGGCCCCACCGACCTCGCCGTCAGCACCGATCACCAGCAGCTCGACATCACGCACCAGGGAGACGCATGACCACCCGCATCGGCATCGACTTCGGCACGGCCAACACCGTCGTGGCAGGCTGGGACCCCGAGGCGGGCCGCGGGGTGCCCATTCCGCTGCCCGGCGTGGACATGCTCCGCGAGGCCGGCCCCGGCCCCACCCAACGGGTGGTGCCCTCCCTGATCGCCTACGCCCACGACGGAACCATCCGCCGCCTCGGCATCCAGGTCACCCCCGAGATGGACGACGACCCCGGCTTCACCGTCTTCGCGTCCACCAAGAGCAACGTCGCCGGCCACGCCTACGACGCGGCCCGCCCCGTCGGCGACCGCAAGGTCACCGGCCGGGAGGCGGCCACCCAGTTCCTCAGCGACATCATGGCGCTGGCCCTGCTCACCATCGAGGACGACGACCTGGAGATCGTCGCCACCGCCCCCGTGGAGTCCTTCGACGGCTACCGCGACTGGCTGGTGCGCGAGGTCCGCGACGGCCTCCCCACCGCCCGCCTGCGCATCGTCGACGAAGCCACCGCGGCCGCCGTCGGCTACAGCGCGCGCCTCAACCCCGGCGACGCCTTCGCCGTCATCGACTTCGGGGCCGGCACCCTCGACGTCTCCGTCGTCCGCGTGCAGGAGCCCGACGAGGCGGGCTCCGGCGCAGGGGTGCGGACGATCGCCAAGCGAGGCCTGGACCTGGGCGGCAACACCATCGACGCGTTCCTCGCCGAACACGCCCTCGGCCAACTCTCCCTGCCCCACGGTGACCAGATAGGCCGCAACCAGGTCTTCCGCCGCCTCCTGGCCTCCGCCGAGCGGGCCAAACGGGAGCTGGCCACCGCCGGTCAGGCCGTCATCCGCGCCGCCGACACCCGCACCGACCATGTGCACCAGGTCACGGTCACCCGTGGTGAGTTCGACGCACTGCTGCACGACAAGGGCGTGCTGCGCCGGATCAACCAGGCGCTGCGCTCCTGCCTGGACTCCGCGACCGGGCGCGGCTTCGGCAGCGAGGACATCCGGGGTGTCTTCCTCGTCGGCGGCAGTTGCCTCATTCCCGCCGTGCAGGATCTGGTCCATCTGTATTTCGACCCTGAAGTGGTGCGGCTGGACCGGCCCTTGGAGGCGGTGGCTGCCGGGGCGGCCGGCATCGCGGGCGGCAGCGAGCTCTTCGACCACATCCAGCACGACTACGCCATCCGGCACGTCGACCACGACACCGGCGCCTACGAGTTCGAGACCCTGGTGGAAGCAGGCACCCCCTACCCCACCGAGGAACCCGTCAAGACGCTCACCGTCAGGGCGGTGCACGAGCGGCAGCGCAAGCTCGGCCTGGCCGTCTACGAACTCGCCCACGCCACCTACCGCGACGCGAGCGCCGAGCTGGAGATCTCCTTCGACGCCGGCGGCGGCGCCCGCACCGTCACCGTCACACCGCAGCAGCGCCAGCAGCGATCCATGCTCTGGCTCAACGAGGACAGCCCCACCTTTCTGGAGGCCGACCCTCCGGCCACGGCCGGAGAGGACCGCTTCCGCCTCGAATTCCGCATCGACGCCCACAAGCGCCTCACCGTCACCGCCTACGACCTGCGCCGCCACACCCTGGTACTGGACAGACAGCCGGTGGTCCGCCTCGCATGACCACCGTTCCCGCCACTCCCCCACCGACCCCGAGGACTCACCATGTCTCACTTCACCCGCGTCCGCACCGCGCTGCGCGACCCCGACCTGCTCGTCCAGGCCCTGGCCGCGGTCGGCTTCACCACGGTCGAGGCCCACGACACGCCCCAGCCCCTCTACGGCTACCAGGGCGACGCCCGCCCGGACCGCGCCGAAGTGATCATCCGCCGCCGTCACATCGGCCGCCTCAGCAACGACATCGGCTTCCGCCGGCGCGACGACGGCACCTTCGAAGCCGTCATCAGCGAGTACGACAGGTCCCGCTACAACCAGCCATGGCTGACCAAGGTCGCCCGCGCCTACGGCCACGCCGCCGCCCTGCGCTACGCGGAGGACAACGGCTACGAGGTGGACACCGACGTACTCGAAGAGAACGGCCGGCGCCGCCTCGTCCTGCGCCGCTACACCTGAGCCCGCCCCAGGGAAGACCGGTAGTTCACGGTTCAGCGGCGGAGCCGGTCGAAGCGAAACGGTGCGAGGGCCTCGGGGCGCCGGCCGGTGCGGATGTACTCGGCGAGCCGGTGCCCCGTGGCGGGGCCCAGGGTGACGCCGAGCATGCCGTGGCCGGTGGCCGCGAAGGCGTTGTCGTGCCCGGGGACGCGGTCGATCACCGGCAGGCCGTCGGGGAGGAACGGCCGCCCACCGACCCAGGGGTCGCGGATCACGCTCACCAGGTCGTCCGGATCGTCGAACCAGCGGCCCAGATAGTGCCGGCTCGCCAGCGCCACGGCGACGATACGGCGCCAGTCGAGACGGCCGTTGTTTCCGCTCAGCTCCATGGTGCCGCCGATCCGCGTGGTGCCGCCGATCGGTGAGGCGACGGCTCTGCGCTCGCCGAAGTACAGCGTGTGCCGGGGCGCCGGGTCCAGCTCCACCGAGAAGCTGTACCCCTTGCCCGCCTGGAGAGGCAGCCGGTGTCCCAGAGCACGCAGCAGGCCGGGAGAGCGCATGCCGGCCGCGACGACGACGGCCGAGCAGGGAATCTCGCCCTGGTCGGTGTTCAGCGCGGTGACCCGCCCCCCTCCGGACCGGAAGTCCGTGACCTCCGCGTTCTCGTAGACCTTCACGCCCGCGCCGGCCAGCGCCTCACCGAGCCCGCGGGCGAACGCCTCCGGATCGACCACGCCCTCACCCTCCACGAGATAGGCGGCGCGCACCCGGGGCGACAGCGCGTCATCCAGCAGATGCGCCGCGGCACCCGTGGTGATGTCGTCGGGCATCGGATAGCGGCCGTCCGCCATCTCCTGCTGGATCGCGAAATGGTGACGGGCCTCGGCGGGCGACAGGAACGCGTGCACCATCCCGGGCCGGGTCAGCGTGGTGTCCACCCCCGCCTCGCGCAGGCCGTCGAAGAGGTCGAACGTGCCGCGGTTCAGCTCGGCGATCGCTGCGTAGCCGCGCCGGAACGCGGCCGGTGTGCTGCTGCGCCAGAACCGCCACAGCCACCGCAGGAACGCCGGATCAGGAAGCGGCCGTAGATACAGCGGTGAGTCCGGCCGCCCCAGCGACCGCAGGGCGTAGCGCACCACGCCCGGGGCCGGGACGGGCGTCGAGTGGCTCAGGCACACCCAGCCCGCGTTGCCCCGGGACACCCCCGAGCCCAGACCGCGCCGCTCGACGACCGCCACCGGCAGCCCGGCCGCGGCCAGGTAGTAGGCGGTGCACAGCCCCACGACACCGCCTCCCACGACCACGACGGGGTTGTCGCCGACCGGTCCCGGCCTGCCCGGCACGCCGGTCATGCCGCGGATCCGTACGACGCGAGGAACTCCCGGGTGCGGGCCTGGGACGGGGCTTCGAGGACGTCCTCGGGCCTGCCTTCCTCCACGATCCGGCCGCCGTCGACGAAGACGACATGGTCGGACACCTCGCGGGCGAAGGGCAGTTCGTGGGTGACCAGCATCATCGTCATTCCGTCCGCGGCGAGTTCCCGCATCACGCTCAGCACCTCCCGGGTGGCCTCGGGGTCCAGGGAGGACGTGGGCTCGTCGAAGAGCAGCAACTCGGGCTTGAGAGCGAGAGCCCGCGCGATGGCGACGCGCTGCTGCTCGCCGCCGGAGAGCTGGTCGGGCTGGGCGAGGGCACGATGGGCGACGCCGACCCGGCGCAGCAGCACGACGGCACGCTCCAGCGCCTCCGACTCCGGGATGCCCGCCTTCCGCTGAGCCAGGACGACGTTCTCGACGGCGGTGAGGTGCGGGAAGAGATTGAACCGCTGGAAGACCATGCCCACGGTGCGGCGCAGCCGGGCCAGGTCGCGACAGACCGTGCGGCCGTCCTGGTGCACCACCTCTCCCGCGACCTCGACCGTGCCGCGGTCGGGCTGTTCCAGCAGGTTGACGCAGCGCATCAATGTCGACTTCCCGCCGCCGCTCTGTCCGATGACGCTGACGATGCGGCCCCGGTCGATGGTCAGGTGGACGTCGTCGAGCACCAGCCGGCCGTCGAAGGACTTGCTCAGTCCGCCGATCCGCACGACGGCTTCGGGCCGTGTCGGCGACTTGGTCTGCGCGGCAGTGACTGGCCCGGTCATACGGCATCCGCCTTCACTTCGGCGCCCACCGTCGTGGCGGGCGGATCCTGGGCGAGCAGGGCGCGCGCCGCCCGCAGGCGCCGCCGTCGCCACGGCGACAGGGGGACGCCTGCCCGTACCTTGCGCTCCAGCAGGAGCAGCAGTTGGGAGAGCGGGTAGCAGAGCGCGAAGTAGATGGCCGAGATGACGAGATACACCTCCGGGGCCCGGAACGTGGCCGAGGTGATGAGCCGCCCTTCGGACATCAGCTCGGCGGCGGAGACCGTGACGAGCAGCGAGGTGGATTTCAGCAGGTCGACGAGCATCGTGTTGGTCCCGGGCAGTGCCTGGCGTACGGCCTGCGGCAGGACGATGTGGCTGAAGATCCCCGCCCTGCCGAGTCCCAGTGCCTGCCCTGCCTCCGTCTGCCCGGTGTGCACCCCGCTGATCGCGGAGCGGAAGATCTCGGACAGGTAGGCGGCGTAGAAGACGACCAGGCTCAGGCATCCGGCGGTGAAGACGTCCAGTCGGATCCCCGCCGAGGCCAGGCCGAAGTAGGACAGGAAGATGATGGCGAGCAGGGGGATGTTCTTGAACAACTCGGTGTAGACGGCGGCGACCGCCCGCGCGGGCCAGGCCCTGCTGAGCCTGAGCAGGGCGACGGCCAGACCGAGCAGCACGGCGCCGATGAAGCTCACGACCGTGTAGGAGAGGGTCCGCCAGAGCGCGTCGATGAGGTCGGGCCGGTAGTCGGACCAGGGAACCTGGAAGAGGTCGGACATGTCAGCCTTTCACTGCGCGATGGACGGCGGCGTCCAGTCCTGGGGCCGGTCCACGCCCCGGCGTGCGGTGGCGACATCGGCGGCCGGCTTGAGGAACTGCTCGGGATCGCCGCCGTACTTCTTGACGAGCTTCTCCATCTCGCCGTTCTGGTACATGGCGTCGATCTCGGCGGAGATCGCCTTCTCCAGCTTGGTGGCCTCCTTCGGCAGGTAGAAGCCGGTCTGGTAGGGCTGGAAGTACTGGTAGTCGGGCTCGGCCTTGACCTCGGCCGCGGTCGGCGGCGTCAGGTACTGGGTCTCGATGTCGAGGTCCGGCCGTTCCTGCTGCGCCGCGATGATGATCAGCGGGTCGAGGAAGCCGACGTCGATGCGGCCCGCGCCGAGGTCGTCGAAGACTCCGTTGGCGTCGGGGTAGGCGTGCAGCTTGGCGTCGGGGACGGCCTGGATCGACTTCACCCACACATAGCCCTCGACGGTGCCGAGGTCCAGGCCCTGCAGGTCGTCGACGGTGTTGTACGTCTTCCCGCTGCGGACGGCCATGGCCGGGGGCGAGTAGTACGGCGGATCGGTGAACAGTCCCTGCTTCTGCCGCTCCGCGGACCAGGCGACGCCGCCGACGGTGATGTCCGCGCGGCGGCTCTGCACCCCCGCGAGCATGCCGGCGAAATCCGTCACCTGCGGCTCGATCTTGAGATCCAGCCGGTCGGCGACATAGGAGAGGATGTCGCCGTCCAGGCCGACGATCTTGTCGCCCTCGACGCTGGTGTACGGAGCGTACGGCTGCACGGCGACCTTGATGACGCCGGGCGTGATCGTGTCCAGTTCGGCGGCCTTGGCGGACACGTTCTCCGGGGCGTCGTCGTCCGAGCCACAGGCGGTGACCGCCAGCATGAGGAGCACGGCCGACAGAGAGCCGGCGAGCGATCGCTTACGGGTCATGGGCGAGGGCCTTCCGTTTCAGTGCTGAGGGAGCTGAAGGAGCCCGCCGTTTCACCGCGATGTGCCCCCGGCGGGGAGGATTGGGCCCATACGTTATGGACAGGACCTCATCGCGTCACCGGTCACTTCGTACGAACTTGCAGGCGATATTCCCCGGCGTGCTGTACGGTGCGTCCAATCGTCGGCCGATCCCCGGCCCACTTCCCCGGCCCACTTCCCCGGCCCATTTCCGCGACGGAAGGAAGCTGTGTGCTGAGCCCGTCACTCGCGCAGGAGATCGCCGGGGACACCTCCGCCGTCATCGGCTTCAACGTGCTGATCACCGATGCGGACGGCATGGTCATCGGCAGCGGCGACACCAGCCGGGTGGGCACCTTTCATGAGGCGTCGGTCGACGTGATCCGCACTCAGGAGCCCGCCACGCACAACGCGTTGCAGGCCCAGCAACTGCGTGGGGTGCGCCCGGGCGTCACCCTGCCGCTGGTCACGGGCGGACAGGCGGTGGGCACGGTCGGCATCACCGGAACACCTGCTCAAGTACGCCGCTTCGGGCTGCTGGTGAAGCGTCAGACGGAGATCCTGCTCCGGGAGTCCGTGATGCTGCGCTCCCGCCTGCTCGCCGAACGGGCCACGGAGGCGCTGCTCGCCGACATCGCCTCCTACGACCCTCATGTCGTCGAAGGTGATTTCCTGGTGTTCCGGGCCGCCGAGCTGGGCTACGACCTGCGGCTTGAGCGGGTCGCGGTGGCGTTCGAGGTGAGCGTGCCCGCCACGGCCGCCCGGCGCCAGGGCGCCCCCACCCGGGACATGGCACTGGTCCGCTCGGAACTGCTGCGCACGGTTCGCGAGATCTTCGCCGATCCCCAGGACATCATCGCCTCCACGGCTCCCGGATGGATCGGCGTACTGCGCCGGCTCCCGGCCCGCACCAAGGTGACTTCCCTGATCGACGACTGCCGGAGAATCACCGACATCATCGCCGCGCAGGACGGCCTGCACGCCCGCGCGGGGATCGGCGAACCGGCCGTATCCGTCGCCGGCCTGCACGACTCCTACCAGGACGCCCGCGACGCGCTCCGCCTCGGCGGCCGCGTCACGGGAGACTCCCCGGTCCACCTCATCGCCGATCTGCGCGTTCATCAGGTCCTGGCGACGATGAGCCAGCCCACGCGCAACCGCCTGATCGAACTGACCGCGGCAAGACTGCGGGCCCAGCCGGACTGGCCGGTACTGCGCGACACGATCACCGCCTGGTGCGAGAGCGGATTCAATCTCGTACGCGCCTCCGCCGCCCTGCACATCCACCGCAACACCGTCATCTACCGCATGAACAAGATCGAGCAGATCACCGGCCGGCCGCTCCGTGAGCACCGCACGACCATGGCCCTGTACCTCGCCTGTCTGGCCGACGAACTGGGCGACGGTGCCACGACCGCCGGTGGATGAAGGTGACGGCGCCATGACCGCCGGTGGATGAAGGTTACGGCGCCATGACCGCCGGTGGATGAACCGGAGCGGGGCACTGGCGACCGACGCGGTACCAAGACATGGCTGACCTGACCTAACCAACGCCGCCGTGGGCCGGGCCGGAGTGAGTACCGAGCAGGACCTGGCGGGGCGGATCGCCCTGGTGACCGGGGCGGCCCGGGGTATCGGCGCCGCCGTCGTCGACGTACTGGCCGAACACGGTGCGCGCGTGGTCGCCACCGATGTCGACGTGCCCGCGGCGGCCGCACTGGCCGCCGCGGGCACGGGGACCGGGTCACCGCCCGCGCTCTCGACGTCGTCGACTCCACAGCCGTGGAGCCGGCGGTCGCCGAGGTCGAAGACACCCTCGGCCCACTGGACATCGCGGTCAACGTGGCCGGCCTCCTGCGGGGTGCGGCCGTGGTCGGCCTGGACGACGCGGACCGGGCGGCCGTCTTCGCCGTCAACACCGACGGTGTCTTCCACGTCTCCCGGGCAGCCGCCCGCCGTATGACGGCCCGGGGCCGGGGCAGCATCGTCACCGTCGCCTCCAACGCGGCCGGCGTCCCGCGCAGCGGCAGGGCCGCCTACGCCGCGTCCAAGGCCGCCGCGGTGATGTTCACCAAGTGCCTGGGCCTGGAGGTGGCCCGGCACGGGGTGCTGCAACACCGTGTCGCCCGGCTCCACGCTGACCGACACGCAGCGCGCCCTGTGGGAGAGGTCCCCCGGCGGCGCCGAGACGGGCCGGCGGGCCGTCATCGACGGCGCCCCGGCCGCGTACCGCACCGGCATCCCGCTGGGCCGGATCGCCGAGCCGGCCGACATCGCGCACGCCGTCGCCTTCCTGGTCTCCGACCGAGCCCGTCACATCACCCTGCACGACCTGTACGTCGACGGCGGCGCCACCCTGCGCGCCTGACCACCCCGGCACCTGCCGCCGCGACCCTCATTTCCCGGACATCGTGGGAGCCCTGTTGTGACCATCGACCCGACACCCGCCCGAACCCCCGCCGGGTCCGGTACGTCCGCCGCCGGTCCCGGGACCACCGGCCCACTGACCCCGGGCGTGGACGCGCCCACCTGGCCGGCCGAGTTCGCCGAGCGCTACCGTGCGGCCGGCCACCGGCGCGGCGAGACCTTCGGCGGCGTGCTGCGCGAGCGGGCCGCCGCCCACCCCGGGCAGATCGCCCTCGTCGACCCGGCTCCCGAGCGCCGTACCTGGACGTATCGCCAACTGGACGAGCGCGACCGGTTGGCCGCCGGGTTCGCCGCACGCGGGATCGGACGCGGGGACCGGGTCGTCGTCCAGTTGCCGAACATCGGCGAGTTCATCGAGGTGGTCTTCGCCCTGTTCCGGATCGGCGCGCTGCCGGTGTACGCGCTGCCCGCGCACCGGGAGACCGAGATCGCCCACTTCTGTTCCTTCGCGGAGGCGGTCGCGTACGTCGTCCCGGACGTGCACGACGGTTTCGACCACCGCGCCCTCGCCACCCGTGTCCAGCGGCACACCCCGAGCCTGAAGCACGTGTGCCGGTGGTCTACTCGGCCCGGCGCGGCGGACAGACCCCCGAGGAACGCGGACTTCAGCTCGACTTCTGGGGACCGGGCGTGGCCGACGACCCGGAAGCGCTCGCCGTGCCGGAGGCCGTCGCCGCCGGGCCCGGGGACACCGTGCTCACGAAGTGGAAGTACAGCGCGTTCGTCCGTACCGGCCTGGCCCGACCCCTCGGCGACCGCGACCAGTTGGTGATCGTCGGGGTGTACGCGCACATCGGTGTGCTGATGACCGCCGCCGACGCGTGGCAGCGGGACTCCAGGCGTTCGTCGTGGCCGACGCCGTCGCCGACTTCTCCCGCGAGCACCACGACATGGCCCCGCGCTGGGCCGCCGGCCGCCGCGCGGCCGTCATCACCGCCGACACGCTCCTCGCCGCGCTCTCCAGGGACGCCTGAGTACGGCCCTCATCCCGCCGCGGCGTCGACGCGCCCGCCGCGGAACGTGTCCGCCACGGGGCCGGTGACCGTGACCGCCGCACAGGTGGCGGCCAGCCAATGGACGGCCATCGCGTGGTCGGCGGCGGTGGTGTCGACCACCGCGTCGATGACGACGAAGGGCTGCAGATCCTGCATCCACGCGTCCGCGGCGGTGAGCAGCACGTCGGTCCGCGCGAGCGCGCCGACCACCACCAACTGGTCCCGGCCCAGCTCGTTCAGGCGGGCCCGCAGCCGCGTGCCGGCGAACGCGCTGTACCGCTTGGCGGTGAGCACGGTGTCACCGGCCTGCGGCTGCACGACGTCCGCGAACGCACGGACCTCGGCCTCGGCAGGCGGTCCCGGGAGAACCGGGCCCGGTGCGCCTTTCCGGGCCCCCGCCGGTCCCGGGGCCCGTGCCACGTACACCACGGGCACTCCGGCCGATCGGGCGGAGTGCGTCAACCGGCCGACGTTGGACAGGAGTTCGCCGACCGGTGCGCTGTCGTGCAGGAGCCGCAGCAGGTATTTCTGCACATGCTGGACCAGGAGCGCCGAGCGGCGCGGGTCGATGCTCCACGCAGGGCCACAGGCCGGCAGGGAGGCCGCCTCGGGCATGGTGTACGGGACGGTGGGGGGCGACGTCATGGGGTTCGGCCTTTCTCCGCTCAGGGCAGCAGACGACCTGTGTGGGTGAGGCGGCGACCCGCGGCGATCAGTGCGCGAATCCGCGGACCGACGTGATCGATGTGGTGCACGGGCTTCTGGAAGGGCAGTCGGACGTCGCGCTGGGTGCGCGGGTATTCGAGGCGCAGGGTGAGGCCGTAGCGGTCGATGGCGACCGGGAGCGCGCGCAGCAGTCCGCGGTCCGGCAGCGGACGGATCAGGCGCAGCAGCGGGGGCACGAGTTCCGCGTGCGCGTCGACGAGATGGCCCAGCAGGCAGGCCTCGTTCGCCGCCAGGGGGTCGGGTTCGGTCGTCCGCAGTTCGTGGAGGGTCACGTAGGAACGCCCGGTGGCGTCCTCCAGTACCCCCTGTCCGAACTCCATGCAGGCGCTCTCCGTGGACTCGGGGTCGTACGGCGCGGCCAGCAGCCCGGTCAGGGTGACGCGGGCGCGCAGCCGGTCACGTACGGGGGTGGGGGCGATGTCGGTGAGTTCCAGCCGGACCGGCACTCGTCCCGGCGGCCGCGAGTCGCAGTCTTCCCAGGTGGCGTGCAGGTGGAAGCGGCCCGTCGTCCCGACGCCGTCGAGAAAGCGGACTTCGGCGTGCCGTCCGTCGCTCACCACGGTCATCGAGTGGGCGGCGGCCAGGATCGAGCAGACGCGTTCGGCGGCTGTCGGCTCGTCGGGGTGCTTGGGGGAACTAGGCATCTGGCCCTCTCACCACTCTGAAGTAAGGATTGCCTAACCTAATCTAATCGCCCGTCCGGAGCCAGGGGGCGGAGGGCTCGACCTCGCCGATGGCCGAGAAGAGCCGATGCGGCGTCACATGAGCGGATCCGGCAATGCTGATCGTCTTCCGGGTGGCACAGGGCCTCGGCGGCGGGCTGCTGCCGCCGACCGGACAGGCGCTGCTGGCCCGCATCGGCCGGGTGATCAGCGTCGTCGCGGTCGTCCCGATGCTGACACCGGTGCTCGGCCCCGCTGGCCGGCGGGAGCATCCTGGCGGTCGCGGCCTCGCAGTGGCTGTTCCTGGTCAACCTGCCGATCGGCGTGGTGGCGGTACTGCTCGCCCTCCGTCACGTACCGGTGGCGCCGCCGTCACCGCGGCGGACGGCATTCGATGTGCGGTGGGCCGCGCTGCTCTCGCCCGGCCTGGCCGTCCTGGTGCTCGGCCTGACCGAGGTCGCCGGCCGGGGATCTGACGGCCGCGGTGGGCGTGGTGGCGGGCCTGGCGATGCTGCCCGGCTTCGTCACACACGGCCTGCGCACGCGCCGTACCCCGCCGATCGACCCCTGGCTCTTCATCCGGCCGCGCGTCCGGAGCGCTCAACCTGCTCAACACCGTCGGCGGCGGCTCGATCGGCACCGCCGCCCTCGCCGTCGTCCTTCAGGACCGGCTGACGGCCCGGCACCAGAACATCCCCGAGGCGTACGCCGACACCTTCTGGTGGGTGGTCGGCCTCAGCCTGCTGCCCGCGGCCGGAGCCACAAGGCTGCCCCGAACCCGTGCGAGGGGGACGACGTGATGCCTCCGCTCCCCAGCCACAACCCACCCGAGCCGAGAGCTGGTCACGCATCGCCCCACTGCTCGACACCCTGGCCCTCGCCTCCCGCCACCGCGAGGGACACGGCCGCTGACGCACACGGCCGCGCCGCGGCTCAGGTCCCCGGGAAGACCCCCGCGCACCTCCCGGTCCTCGGCCGACCGAGAGCTCATTGAGCAGGCGCCGGTCGAGGATCGCCTGCAGCAGACGGCATCAAGTCCGTGCGGGGTGTGTGACAGGTGGGGTACGGATGCGCGACATGATCGTCAACCGGTTGTCGTGACACGCCGGTTGCCGCTCAGCATCACAGCCGACGCATGCTGAATCGGTGATTCCAGGGGGACTTGTGGTCGTGACGCCGCTGAAGACGGCCGGTGCCACGACGACCGCCGGCGTCGCCGACCGCGGTCGTGGACACCGACCCCGCCGCACTGCCGAAGTCGGCCGCTCAGGCCACCAGGCTGATACGCGAGGTCATCCCGGACGCCGCCGCCTTCGGCACCGACGCCGTCCGCGGTAACCCGTACGAGAGCGACCCGCGGCGCCGGCCGGTCCCCGCCTCATCGACTTCGGCGTCGCCCACGCCGCGGGCGCCACCGCACTCACCGCACCCGACGCGGTCATCGGCACGCCCGGCTTCCTCGCGCCGGAACAGGCACAGGCCCGCGCCGGGGAGGTCGGCCCGCCCAGCGACGTCTTCTCACTGGGCTGCGTCCTTGCCTGCGCGGCCTCGGGCCGGCGCCCGTTCGGCACCGGATACGCGGCGGGCGTCCTCTTCCGTACGGTGCACGAGGAGCCGGACCTGGCGAACGTCCCCGACGAACTACGGGCCCTGATCGGGACCTGTCTGGCCAAGGACCCCGTCCGGCGCCCCACGGCGGCCGAGGTCTCGGCGACGCTCCGTGACCCGCGGGCCTCACTCGCGCAGGGAACTGGTCAGGCCCAAAAGGAGCACTGGCTGCCGCCCGCACTCCTCCGCATGGTCGCCGAGCGCTCCGCACGAGCGCTGGACGTGCCCACCCCCGGGCGCCCCGCACAGCAACCGCCGGGCGACGACCCGGCCACCGAACCGGCGCCACCGCAGCCGCAGGACGCCCGCTCTCCGACCCGGCGGCGCGTCCTGCTGATGGGCAGCGCGGCGGCCTCCGTGGCCGCCGTCGGCGGCGGGCTGACGGCCTACTCGGCGGCCGGGCGAGGGGGCACCGGCGGCTCGGGCGACGCCCTCCCCGTGCACACTCTGGGCTTTCAGGCCGACCTCAGCGGCACGAACAAGGCGGCCCGGCGTGGCGCAGGAGCGCGGGGCGCGACTGGCCGTTGAGCAGCACAACGCGCGCGCGGACACCACTTTCCGCCTCGCCCTCGGCATCTTCGACGACCGGGGCGACGCGGCGCGCGCCAGACAGGCGGCCCGGCGCTTCACCGAGGCCGGGGTGAGCGCGGTCCTCGGCCCCAGCACGGCCACCACGGCGCCCGCCGCCCTCCCGCTCTACCAGGACGCCCGCACGGCCATGGTGCTGATCTCTGTCGGCGATGACACACTCACGTCGTCGAATCCGAGCATCCTGCGCGCCATCCGGGCACCCGAGTCCCAACTGGCGTTGCCACTCGTCTCGTATCTGAGCTCCGTGGAACCGGTCGACCGCACCGCAGTCATCGACGACCGTGCAGGGGGCCCGTCGGGACCGGCTCTCGTCACCGGGTTCCCGGAGGAGCCACCCCATGAGGGCACGACCAGCGTCCATCCCGTGGCAGCCGACAGCGACGACTTCGCTGCCGCCGTCCCCGCACTCGCCGCCAGGGCACAGGCGGTCGTCTTCAGCGGCACCCGGCCCTAGCGCGCCGTACGCTGCGCCCGCGCGCTCGCCGACGCGGGCTTCACCGGACCACGCCTGGGCACCTGGCACATCATGAGCCCGGCCTTCCTGCAGCAGGCCGGAACCGCAGGCCAGGACTGGCTGTTCGGCACCCCCTTCACCGCCCTCGGCAGTGTGTCCCGCACCTTCGCAAGCGCCCACCGCGCGAGACGGCACAACACCCGGACGCTGGTCCCCGGAGGCATACGACGCCGTGGGACTGATCACGCGCGTCCTGGAGAAACTGCGCGCAACCCCCGACATCACACCAGGAACCATCACCCAGCGTCTCTCCGACATCACCTACAAAGGACTCGCCAAGACGTTCCACCTCAGCACCACCGGCCTCGACCCCCAGAAGTCCGGGGCTTTGTACTTCCTGTTCCAGGCGAAGGGCAATGCCTTCCGCTTCCTCGGACGCTACGACCAGGTCGAACAATGAGGGATCGACGCGCCGCTCGTCACCTCAGCATGCGCGAGGCCGCGTACCACATCCCAGAGATCCCGGACGGTCGCACCGGAGTTGCGGGCACGTTGGCCTGACACAGCTGTGCGGGCCCCTCCGAGACCCACGGACCCGCCCCCGGACGGACCTGCTCACCCCAGGAAGCTCAACCGCACATGACGGTTGGTGTTGGAGACGTTGGTGTCCACCAGGCACACGGACTGCCACGTCCCCAACTCCAGCCGCCCGCCCAGTACCGGCAGCGTCGCGTGGGGTGGTACGAGGGCCGGGAGGACGTGGTCGCGGCCGTGGCCGGGGCTGCCGTGGCGGTGCTGCCAGCGGTCGTCGGCGGGGAGGAGGGTGTGCAGGACGGCGAGCAGGTCGTCGTCGCTGCCCGCGCCCGTCTCGATGATCGCGATGCCGGCGGTCGCGTGTAACTTCCAACGAACACGTTACACAACACGGCCCCGACTAGGTGCGGGAACACCAGGTCAGGGCCGATTACACCTGGAGCTGATACCTCCCAGTGCGTATTCATCGTACCCGGCATGACCGGGACTTCACGGTGGTGCCCAACCGAACGGCCCGGAATCGCAAGCTGTCCTTTACGGCGCGCGGACTGTGGCTCCACCTCATCTCTCTGCCCGACGGGGCCAAGGAAGATGTCCGCACCCTGGCGGACAACAACCCGGGGGTTGGCCGTAAGGGTGTCGCCAACGCCCTGGACGAACTGGTGGCCGCCGGGTACTACTTCCGCTTCACCATCCGGGACCCGGAGACCGGCAAGGTGTGGACGGAGACGGCCATCCATGACCTTCCCCAGACGGAGGTCTCTCCGGTTCCCGCATCACCGGCAACCGGTAACCCGGCCGACGGGAACGCGGGAACGCTCCCTACGGGAGTAAAGGACTCTGTCTCTAAGGACCTTGGGAAAACTCCCTCCCTTCCCTCCGTGACCACGCCGGAGGTCCCGGCCGCTCCCGCCGCCAGGGAGGGCAGCAACAAGACAGACCAGGAGACCCCGGCCGACCCGGAGGCCGTCCGCGTCCTGGCCCGCCTGGAGGACGTGGACGCCCGTCTCCGGCTCTCCGGCCGCCAGCTCCGGGACCTGGCCCCGATGGCCGCCCAGTGGCTGGCCCGTGGCTACTCCGCCGCAGAGATCACGGACGCCGTGGTCCAGGGCCTCCCCGCCACGGTCTACGCCCCCGCCCGGATCGTGGCCGACCGACTGACACGGAAACTCCCGGCCCCACGCCGGAAGTGGCGCAAGTTCGCCGAGTGCTCCGACGGTTGCGGCCGTGTCCTCCCCGCCGGTCAGGACTCCGGCCCGTGCGGGGTCTGTGCCGGTACCACCCCGGCTCCGTTCCTCCAGGAGCTGGCCGCCCAGGCCATCCAGGAGCCGGACACCCCGGCCGACTACGTGGCCCCGGACGTGCGGGCCCACGCCGAATCTCTCCGTGACATCCTCCGCTCCCGCCGTACCGCCCGCCAGGAGGTGGCCGCATGAACGCCCAGTCCCGCCCGCTTCCCTGGTACGCCCGCCAGTCCGCCTTCACGGTCCTGGGGGCCGCCCTGGTCATGTCCGCCCCGGGGAATACCACTTGGCGGTCCTGGCCGGTTGGTCCCCGTGGGTCGCGTGGCTCATGCCCGTGTGTCTGTCCGTGTACGCGGCCGTGGCGGCCATGTTCGTGGACTCCCAGCCCAAGGGGGCCACCGGCCGGGGAACGGCCGTTCTGGGGGCCGCCGGAGCCCTGGCCATGGCCCTGGCCGCCCAGGTGACGGCTCATCTGATTTCCGCCGGGTACGCCACGTCCTCCGCGTGGCTGGTGGCCGCCGTGTCGGCCGTCCCGCCGGTCGTGGTGGCCCACATCATGCACATGGTGGCCCGTGCCCACATGGCCGCCCAGGAGGACGCCGTGGAGGAGCTGGTGGACGCGGACCCAGAACCGGTACACGCGGAGTCACGGCCGGCTGAACTGTCCGTGATCACGGGCGGAGCTGGTGAGGCGGACGCGGACACGCTCCCCCTGGAGGAGCTGGAGCCGGTCCCGGCCGCCACGGCCCCGGCCAAGGGTGGCCGCTCCCTGGAGGACATCCGGGAGGCCGTGGACAAGCTGAAGGCGGACGGCCAGCCGGTCAACGGCACGACGTACGCCAAGCTGGTGGGCGTGTCCGCCCGGACGGCCCGCCGGGACCTCCAGGCCCTGGCCGCCTAACCCCGGACACGACAACGGCCCCTCCCGGATTGGGAGGGGCCTTGCCGGTCACTATGGACGCATGGCTGACACGTTCACTACACGGACCATCGACGTGACCACCGGCTCCCAGGAGACCGTCCACGACCTGACCGACGCGTGCGCTTCGTTCCTCCGGGAGGTGGCCGCCGGTCGGGACGGACTCCTGAATGTCTTCACGCCCCACGCAACTGCGGGCCTGGCCGTAATCGAGACTGGCGCGGGCAGTGATGATGACCTCCTGGCCGCTCTCCACCAGCTCCTCCCGGCGGACGACCGGTGGCAGCATCGGCACGGCTCCCCCGGTCATGGGCGGGACCACGTGCTCCCGGCCATCGTCCCGCCCCACGCCACACTCCCGGTCATCGGTGGCCGCCTGGAGCTGGGGACCTGGCAATCCGTAGTCCTGGTGGACACCAACCGGGACAACCCCCAGCGCAAGGTCCGACTGTCATTCCTGGGGTGACTACGCAAAGGCCCCGGCCATCCGCCACGGGGAGCGGACGACCGGGGCCACCGGGGAACGGTCACCCCACGATGGGGAGCCGCTGGTCCGGGGAGTCCAGCCATGGCGTGTGTGCGCCGTTCTCAGCGTCCACGGTCAGGCCGAACCGTTCGAAGCCAGGGCACCCCCGGGCGTCCCACCACCAGTACGCCGCCTCCACCTCCGACCACAGCTCACGGGGGCCGGACTGGTACACGTCGTACTCAGTGCGTCCGGGTTCGTAGTCCACGGTGGCCCAGGAGGTCACGTCCGTGTCCCGGAGCCACAGTGTGTACGTCCCGTCCTCGTACCGCTCCGCCCATGGGAACACGCCCAGGGTCTGGAGTCCGATAGCGAACATGGGGAGCCAGTCGCCCACGGCCTCCGGGGACAGGACCGTGGAGGACTTGACGCCATCAGCGGGCCACGGCTGACCGCCCAGGTACTCCCGGACATGCTTCGGGGCCCGGCGTTGCTGCCGCATACGCATGAACGCGGAGGAGCCCGTGAAGTTGCCCGATGCCGTTCCGTCGCCCTTGACGACGAGACGGGCCACGGCCTCCCCGCCGTACTCCGGCCCCCAGGGAGTCACGATCACGCCGCCGGGTCTGGTCTGTTCGATCCAGGCCCCGGGCACGCTCCCCACAGAACACGTCGCGATCACCCGGTCATAGGGTGCGCCGTCCGCGTACCCCTGGGCCCCGTCCCCGACGACGCACAGGGGATGGAACCCGGCCTGGCGGATGCGGTCGCGTGCGTCCTTGGCAGACGCCTCGTCCACCTCCACCGTCACGACGTTCTCCGGCCCGACCCGGTGACACAGGAGGGCCGCGTTCCAGCCAGTTCCGGTTCCCACCTCCAGCACCCGGTCCGTCTCCCGGACGGTCAGGGCATCGAGCATGGAGAACACCATGGTGGGCATGGAATTGGAGCTGGTCGGAACCTTGCCCTTGCCGGGGCCGGTGTAGGCCCCGTCATCCCACTGGGTGGTGATCGGGGCGTCCGTGTAGACGGCCTGCCACCACAGGTCCGGGTCCCCATCCCGGGTTACCCGGTCGTCCTGGCGGTTCATGCCCGCGCGGCCAGGCCAGATCACATCCGGCACGAACAGGTGACGGGGTGCGCGCCGGTAGGCGGGGAGCCAGTCGGAGGCCAGGGCCCCCTTGTCCATGAGCACGGAGGCGAGCCGTTCGGGGCCCGCCTCCTTCACGTCAGGTGTGCTCACTTGCCGTCCGCCGGGCCCTGGCCGTCGTTGGTGTTGCCACCCTCGTCCGACCCGCCCCCGCCGTGCTTGTTGCCGCTGTCGCTGTCGTCCTGGCCGCCATCCGCCGCCATGATCCAAGGACGTGCGTTCATCGTTCGCTCCTCATTGGTCGGTCGTGCTGGATGGCCCGCCCTGGAAGTGCCCCAGCACCCCCAGGGCGGGCCGCTTAAGGTCCGGACGACGCGATGGCTACGCCGATGACCAGCCCGCACGATCCCGCCACCATGATGACGAACAGGACACGCGCGTACCGGCCTAACGCCCGGATCACTTCCCCCACCGATTCCCGGAGTTCTTCACCGCGAGCCGGGCGCTCAGTTCCTCCCGCGCGGTC